>CAZVPF010000015.1:0-77060 GCA_964628195.1 uncultured Pirellulales bacterium
ATTGGAGCACTAAAAAATATCCATCATTAATCTGTTAAAAACTGTGAACGGTTACTCTTTTCCTTATCAGTACCGCCGAGCCGACTGCACAAAGGAGTATCGACGCCGGTTCCGGCACGGTAACAAACTCAATATCAAATACATCGGAAGTTTCATACATGCCCCCGGTATCGAATGCGGTAAAACTCGTGGTGACAGTCTGCCCCGGGTCGGGGGTCAGCCAGAAATGGAAGCTCATGTGCTCATGGAAGCCCCACGCTGTTTTATCGTCAAGCCAATGTTTTCCGAGCATATAAGTATCGCCGTCATTTAGAAGAACGCCGCCTCCATCCTCATCGGCCATGAAAAAGTCGTCTTCAGCGATAGATGCACCTTCGCGTTTAATGCCAATATTCCACAAAGGTTCCGTCGTCTCATCAATGCTTTCGAGATCCCAGGCACCTTGCGGGCCGTGGGCACTATGCCAGCCGTCCAGGTGCTGGAAGCCGGTCGGGTCGCCGTAGCCTGAGTTTTTGCCGTACATGAAATTGCATTCCCAGAGTATTTTTCCTGAGCCATCGCCTCTAGGTATAGTGCTGCCTCCGTTAAGTTGGGGAGTAAGTTTCAGGAATATCCCGCCGTCGGCTGTCTGCCAGTTCGGCCAGCCGGGTGTCGGAGCTGCCGGATGCACAGGCGGCACAGAAAAGAACCACAGCTTGTTATCGTCCGTATCATCGGGATCCGCTGCCTTATCAGGATTTCCGGGGTCGGACCAGTCAGGCCGCCATGTCGGGTTAACGCCGATGTGTGTATGAGCAAAGCGGTGATCCTCATCGGCAAAAACATTGGAACAATTCAGTAAACAAAGCGCAAGAAGTACATAAGTAATATGAGAATACATAGTAACCCTCCGTAAATTATTAGAATTTAAAACCTGTGTATAACACTAATTATGTCTTGAGCTTATCAAAAGCTCCGAAAGTGTTATGCCGGAGGGGCGCGGGGTATGCTGCTGGTAGGATGCTCAGTTATTACAGGAGCATCTTTGATAATGTCAACCTGATAATTATTAATGGCAGAGAAGATATTCACCAACGGTGCGTCGATGATAACTTTAGCGGAATTGATGAAACTTGTCTGGCAGATGTGGCAATGCTCGCAGTCGTGGTCCTCGCAATCACTTTCGGTATGGCTGTGCCACGCAAAGACCGCACCGCTTATGTTCGCGTAGAATGAACATAACCCTAAAAAGAGAATAAGATGTTTGGGTTTTATTATCACCTTTCCCTCATATTATCATTTTGTCTGCCCAATTAGTATCGGACCCCGATAAATGTGACTATAGAATTTTATAAAAAAATGGGACCCAAATCAACGACAATCCCCTATTTTCAAGGTCATTTATGATATTCAGGAAATCCCTTACCTATTGGAGATGTTTTATATATTATATAGCTGCAAGGCAGGATTGGCGGGTATTAGTATTAAAAATGGCCTACAGGCAGAGAAGGTTTGAGTATTTGCATTGCCCGGGTGGACGCTCAATATTATAATAATTCTGACAATATTTTTTACGGGGCAGTTGAATTGGCGATAATTGCGGGCATAGACGAAGCGGGATACGGGCCTATACTCGGGCCTATGGTTGTAGCTCGAAGCGTGTTCCAGGTACCTGACTCGAATGTGCGGGGGGACCTTTGGAAAACTCTTGCAGCGGCGGTCTGCAAAACCCGCACGGGTCAAAAGGGAAGGCTGCTGATCGCCGACAGCAAAAAAGTTTATAATAAAACCCTCGGTATAAGCCAGCTCGAACGGAGTGTGCTCTGCTGTGCTTACAGTCTTGCCGATACCCACCCGGACGGTTTTGCCGATGCGGCTGCGGTTATTAAATCGCTTTGTCCAAAATGCCGCGCCAGACTCGACGCTTATCCGTGGTACACAGAACTTGTGGATACGAAACTTGATTGCGATCACGGTGATATCACGCTCGCCTCGGCGGTGCTGCTAAAGGCCTGCAAGGCCGAGAGTGTCAGGGTGCATGATTTGGGAGCGAAGTGTTTCGATGTCGGCCATTACAACCGCATGGTTGAAAGTGTTCGGAACAAGTCGGCGGTGCTTTTCACAGGCGTTTGTGAAATGATCGACACGATTGTCCGCTCATCGCCGCGAAACGAACAGCTTCATATCGTTATAGACAGGCAGGGAGGCAGGACAAAGTATATACCTTCGCTGGAAAAGATGTTCCCGGCTGGGCGTTTCAAGGCGGTTGTTGAAAACGAAAAAATCAGCAGTTACGAGCTGACTATGAACGACAGAATGACAAAGGTGCATTTCTGTGTCAAGGCCGACGATCGGCATATGCCCGTCGCGCTGGCATCGATGACTGCGAAATACGTCCGCGAACTGCTCATCGGCGCGATCAATGGCTATTTCATAAAATACATCCCTGAGATAAAGCCCACCGCAGGTTACTGGACGGACGGGCAGAGGTTCATTAAAGACATAGGGCCGCACATAAAACGTCTGAACGTCAAGAGGGAAATGCTAATCAGGTCGCGCTGAAACAGCCCATACAATTAACTCGCAAACAAGACACACTTTAATGCGGTAGTGACTGCTGGAAGTTCATAAGCTCGCGAAGAAAATTGTCGTGTTCGGCGAAGAACCGGTACTCCATCATTTTAAGAACGCTCATGAAATCTTTCCATTCCGAATGGATCGGCTCGGGCCCGTCGAGTATCTCCCGCGCCTCGCTGAGGCTGGCCTTTAGGTACTCGCTGAAGCTTTTGCTGTTGACCTCTTGCTCAAGTGCGGTTATTATCCTCTCGAATTCGCCCTTGTCGAGCCATACGCCTTTGCAAGTCGGGCAGCAGTCGATCTCCACTTGAGTATCGGCATACTTAAGAACGACAAGCGGCTTGCCGCAAGACGGGCACGACCTGTTCCGGGAAAGGGTAGTCAGCTTCTCACGATCTTTCCAGATGTCAAAGTCCAGCCAGTTGAGCTGCTCGTCGGCCTGGTCCTTGGCGAGCCGCAGCTCCTCCTGCTCATACCAGACCCCGCCGCACGAAGTGCACTTATCGACCATTATCTCCCCAGCTTTTTGCTTTATCAACTCATTGTCACATGCCGGACATTTCATATTGATATCCTTTAAAAAATTTTCCAGTAAAAAAACAACCTGTTCAAAATTATACCATAAGACCAAAATAATGGAATTAATATTTTTTATGATTTTTGGTGATTTTATTTTTTACAAAACACTATTTTGTTAATATATATACTTTATATGTATGTCTATGCAGAGAAATTCCCTATTGCGGGAATCGTAAGCAGTCGGTATTATAACGGCAGTTAAATTTCAGAGTGAAATATGACATCGAATGAAATTGACAATTTGACTAAGGCAGCGCCGCACCAAAAGCCCGGCAGCGGTGAAAAAGGGCTGTTTTTTATACCTAAAGGCACCGCCGGTAAGTTCACTGCCATGGCTGGGACATATTTCGCCGGGGTCTTCAACGACAACTTTTTCAGGCAGGGAGCACTGCTGCTGGCAGTTTCGGCGGGTAAAAGTGCAATGCAGGGCCAGGCGATGCTCATTTTCACTATGCCCTTTATCCTTTTCGGTGCCTGGGCGGGCTGGTTCGCCGACAGGTTTTCAAAGCGGACCGTGGTGATAACGTCCAAGGCCCTGGAGCTAACTGCCATGTGCGTGGCGGGAGTGGGGGTTTTCACGCTCAACTGGCCTCTTATGTTCACGACGCTGGCGATAATGGCGACACAATCTGCCCTTTTCAGCCCGGCGATGAACGGCACGATACCTGAACTTTTCCCGGCGAGGCATGTACTCAAAGCCAACTCCATAATACGCATGGTCAGCACTTGCGCGATACTTGGCGGTATTGCCGCAGCCGGCGCTGTGCTGGACATTAAAGGAACAATTTTCGGAAAACCCGCAGGACGCGGAACACTTTCGGCAGGGCTTGTGATGATCGCGGCGGCAGGGTTTATAACGAGCCTTTGGGTGCCGAGATACGCCAGCGCAGACCCGAATGCGAAGTTCCCCTGGTCCGGGCCTTTCTTTTCTCTGAGGCTGTTATGGCAGATACGCCGAGACCGTTTGCTTGCCATAAACGTGGCGGCCAAAGCCTTTTTCTGGTTCTCCGGTTCGATACAGATAATGATAATAAATCCGCTCGGCAAAAATCAGTTCGGCTGGAGCAATACCTTTACAAGCCTTCTTATCGTAGTAGCCCTTGCGGGGGTCGCTATAGGGGCTATACTCAGCACGAAGCTGAGCAGTTTTGAAAAATGGCACCGCCCTTTGGGCCCTGCATGTGCTTTGATGGGCCTGTCTATGGCTGGGGTCGTTTTTGTTCCCGGACTGAATGAGAGCTTAAGGCCGGCTGCAATGACAGCAGCGATGGGAATAACCGGGATCGCAGGCGGAGTTTTCATTATACCTATGGCAAGCTTTATACAGGTCCATCCCGCACCTGGAGAGCGAGGCAAGATAATCGCCGTCTCGAACTTCACGGATTTCGTCGCAATGCTTGTTTCGGGCCCTGTATACTACGGAATGGCCAAGGCGGGCCTGTCACCCAGCAACTCGTTCGGAATTGTCGGGGCCACGGCAACAACAGTAGGAATTTGCCTGATATTCATATTTGAAAGGACAGGTAATGATTGATATGTTCGGTATGTTCTTAACGAAGCTTCTGCTATTCCTGCGATACCGCGTAAAATTCAGCGGTGTGGAAAAGGTCAAATCGAGGGGCGAAAAAGGCATATTGTTTCTCGCCAATCACCCGGCGTTCATCGACCCGGTGATACTTTTTTCACATCTTCGGTCGTGGTTCTCACTCGAGGCCTTTGGTGACGAGCAGCAGGTCAATCGGCCTGTGATAGGATTTTTCGCACGAAGATGGGGTGTAAAAACCTCCCCGGTGGTTTCGACACACGGAGCAGTGGCTAAAGAAAAGATCAAGGAAAAGATGGAAGAGATCGCCGACGATCTTAATGCCGGCAGAAACGTGATACTATGGCCATCGGGACAACTGGCCCGGTCAAAATATGAAAAACTCGGCGCCAACAGCTCGGTAGAGACGATTCTGAACCGGGCTCCCGATACGCGGGTCGTGCTTGTCAAAAGCAGCGGCATCTGGGGCAGTGAATTCAGCTGGGGACAGGGCAGCGAGCCTAAAGTGGGCCAAACGCTGCAAAAAGCGGTATGGAGGCTTCTGGTGAGCGGTATTTTTTTCGCACCCCGCCGTCATGTTGATATCGAACTTTTTGAACCTGACGACCTGCCCAGAGAAGGTTCACGAAGCGAACTTAACGAGTACATCGAAAATTATTACAACGATAACCCCCAGCCGAATACTTATGTCCCCTATACGCCCTGGGAAAAGCTGCGCGGCGGCAGGGTGCATACCATCCCCGATCCGGACTTTTCACACCAAAACCAGAACACCGCCGAGGTTCCGGAAAAGACCGCTAACGAGGTCCGGGAGTATCTGAGCGAAATGACCGGTGTGGAGGAGATCAGGCCCGAACAGGACCTCGCGGCGGATCTCGGCATGGACAGCCTGTCGCGAGTGGACGTGGGGATATGGGTCAGCGAGCAGTTCGGGTATATGCAGCCGGACGCAGGTTCGCTTCGAAGCGTCGCGGACGTAATGGCAGCAGCAGCGGGAAATTTTGCCGCGACCGAGGACGTAAACATAAAGCCGGCGCCTAAAAAATGGTTCAGGCAGCAAAAGCAAGGCGTGCTGAAGATTGCCGAAGGGCACACCATCGCGGAAGTTTTTTTCAACTGCTTTTGCAGGAACAGGGCTGCGGCGAGTATATCCGACGAGCGATCCGGCATGCTGTCGCGGGGTAAAACGATGCGCGGTGTCCTGGCGCTTGGCTCGTTTTTCCGGGGGATAAAAAGCGAGTATGCAGCGATAATGCTGCCGGCTTCTGTGGCGGCTGACCTTGCTTTTATGGCGGTTTTGACCGCGAATAAAAAAGCCGTAATGCTCAACTGGACCGTCGGAACACGGGCCATGCGAATCGGTCTTGAAAAGCTCGGCGTACAAAAAGTTATCACCTCGCGCGCACTGGTCGAAAGACTCAAAAGCCAGGGAACCGACCTCGGCGACATCGAGGAAGCATTCATCTACCTTGAGGACGTGCGCAAGGACATGCCCACGGGCACCAAGCTGCTGGCCCTTGCTAGGTCGCTTGTCGCGCCGCGTTTTTTGATGCCTAAAATTACCGCCTCTGCCGACGACACAGCTGTTGTGCTGTTTACGTCCGGATCGGAAAGCGAACCCAAAGCCGTCCCCCTGACGCACACGAACCTGCTGACGAATGTTCGTGAGGGGCTTGGTGCAATTTCTGCCAGCAACAATGACAAGCTAATGGGTTTCCTGCCGCCTTTTCACTCGTTCGGCCTGACGGTAACGGTGCTTATACCGCTGCTTGCCGGGGCCAGATCGGTATATCACGCCAACCCCGTCGAAGCGAACGTGATAGCGAAGCTAATCAAAGAATACAAGCTGACAGTCGTGCCGGGCACGCCGAGTTTTGTTTCCGGTATAATGCAGGTATCCGAGCAGCGAGAAAATTTCGGCAAACTTGAAAGTGTAAAAATTTGTTTCACCGGCGCCGAAAAATGTTCGCGACAGGTATACGAACTTCTGGAAAAACAATGCCCCGAGGCTGTCGTTCTTGAAGGGTACGGTGTAACCGAGTGCTCGCCGGTTATCACGTTAAACGACAGGGACAAGCCGGTAAAATTCAGCATAGGCAAAATACTGCCCTCTTACGAATACCTTTTGATAGACCCGGAGACGAAAGAACCACAACCCAGGCACGGCGAGGGGCTGCTGGCGGTTCGCGGCCCATGCGTGTTCAACGGCTATACAGGGTATAAAGGCAAGTCGCCTTTCGTTGAATATGACGGCAAACAGTGGTACGACACGGGCGACGTTGTCAGAGTTGACGAAGATGATGTATTTTATTTCAAGGCAAGACTCAAGAGGTTCGTCAAGCTCGGCGGCGAGATGATATCACTTCCTGCTATCGAGTCCGTACTCACCGAGGCCCTTGCCCCTGACGACGCAGAGGGGCCGACCATTGCGGTGGAGTCGGCACCCAACACAGACCCCCCTGAGCTAACGGTCTTTACAACGCTGGACATAAAACGTGACCAATGCAACCAGGCCATAAAAGATGCCGGCCTTTCGGGGCTGCACAACATCCGCAGGCTGGTAAAACTCGAAGAACTGCCCCAACTCGGCACCGGCAAAATCGATTATAAAAAGCTGCGAACCGGTGATTTTGGCGAGTCCAGTTAGTAACAATTACTATATTGGCTTGAAATAATCCCTTAATATTACCATTTTTATGGACTTTTATATTTTTTTGTTGACTTTTAACACGCTGCTGTACGATAATAATGTCAGTGTTAAGGGCAGCTTTTGTTCCCCGAAAAGCTGGCCATTATTAATTATTGGGGAAGTTATCAGACCTTAAGTGGTCATTAGGAGAGTTATTTTGGCAACAGGTAAAGTTAAGTGGTTCAACGAGCAAAAGGGTTTTGGTTTTATTACTCCTGACGAAGGTGGTTCTGATTTGTTTATCCACCATTCCAACATCTCTACCGGCGGTTTCAGGACGCTGCGCGACGGTCAATCCGTTGAGTACGTAGCCGCCCAGGGCAAAAAGGGCATGGAAGCGACAGAAGTAAAACCTCTGTAAGCTAACAACCTGACGAAAGACGGCCGAGAGGCCAAGTGTAAGAGTAACAACTGATACAAAAGCGGTGAAATTAAGAGCGTCTGGCGAAAGTAAGACATTTCTGTAGTTGTTTCAAGTGTTTGTTTCGGTTCAAAGGGGATTAAGCGCGCCTTTTTGCGGCTTTGCCCGGATAAATGCACGCCAATCCCCTCTTCACTTATGCCTGATCAAATCGCATTTTCTCGGAATTGGATTATTCGCATTAACAATTCTGCGATAGGTTATGCGCATTTGCTAAGCGGGTGCTTGTGAACACAGGCAAATTTGAATCGACGTTACATATCCTCAGGCTTTGTTTCGGGCGCAGAATCGGGATCGATGATGACTTCGGTGTCGAAGACAGCCTGTTTGATTCCGAACAGATTCTTTACGTCCTCGATTATCATGTAAAGCGATGGCACGAGAATCAGCGTTATCATCGTAGCGAAAAGCACCCCGAAGGCGAGGCTTACAGCCATGGGTATAAGAAAACGCGCCTGAAGTGATTTTTCGAGCATCATAGGAACAAGGCCGCAGAATGTGGTCAGCGTTGTAAGCAGTATCGGTCTGAACCTTCGCGTTACCGAATCCCTTATTATACGTTGCAGTTTAAGTTCCTTGTCCTGTCGTTCACGGTTGATCAGGTCGATCATTATAAGTGAGTCGTTAACTACGATCCCTGTCAGTGCAACGATGCCGAAGATTGAGAGCATTGTAAGGTTGTAGCCCATTATGAGATGGCCTATAAGAGCACCGACAAGGCCGAACGGTATCGCCGACATAATAATAACCGGCTGGATATAGCTCCTGAACTGGATCGCCAGAATCGCGAATATCGCCATAAGCGCAACCGAAGCGCTGGACAAAAGGCTCTTTTGCACTTCTTTCTGTTCCTTCTGCTCCCCCTCTATGTCGTAGTTGAGTCCCGGGTATCTGCTTTGGAGTTCAGGCAGCACCTTTGCGAAAAGTTCTGCGTTTATCTCGTTGGCGTTTGCCTCGGATTCCTCCACATCGGCAGTTACGCTTACGACCCTGCGCCGGTTGGAGCGGTCTATAGCTGCGTAGCCCCGACCAAGACGCACATCGGCGACAGTTTTAAAAGGAACCTCCGTTCCATCGTTAAGCCTTATCCGCATTTCTTCGATATCACCGAGACTTGTTCTCCATTTTTCAGGATATCGAATCATCACACGGATATCGTTGCGGCCGCGCTGTATTCGCTGGACCTCGTCGCCGTAAAATCCCTGCCTGACCTGGCGGGCCAGGTCCGCAAGTGTAAGGCCCATCGACCTGCCGAGGTCGGTAAGTTCGAGCTTTATCTCGAGTTTACCCGGCTCGAAGCTGTCCTTAATATCTGTAACTCCTGCGTAGTTTTTAAGGGCAAGTTTAAAATCTTCCACGGCAGTGAGCAGCTTATCAAAATTCTGATGTGTAAGCTCGATGTTAATCGCCTCACCGGCACTGAAGAGGCTGGACTGGAAAGTCAGCGAGGAAATGCCCGGTATCTCGCCCACTTCCTCTCGCCACATGTTCGCCACCATTGAAGAGGGAAATCCTTCCCCTCGTTTTTCACCTGCGAGAAGCTCAATATTAACCTCTGCGACATTCGAGCCGGTCCCCGAATCCCGAGGCGGACCGGCACCTGCATCTCTTGTGAACGGCTGCTCGCCGATTGTGGTTGAGAAATGCTTGACAATCGATGGAGCGCTTTCGGGCCTCTTGGCATCGATCCTCTGCTGTACCCTGAGGGCCGCTTCTTCAATACGCTCGACGACTTTTACTGTCTGGTCGATAGTTGTGCCCTGCGGCATAGAAAGGGCTGCCCAAACGTTGTCGGCGTCGACTTTTGGCATGAAAAGGAACTGTATAAATCCGCCTTTGACAAAACCCACAGCCAGCATTAAAACAAAGACACCGACTGCAAGAGTTATATACCTCCATTTAACACATCGCTGAACAAAGGGCGCGAAAATGTTTTCCACGAAACCTTTCAGCCCGTTCTGAATGCGGGTCCTTACAAAACCGAGGGGCCTGAACAGCGGCCTGCCTACTACCGAGCGATTACGGCCGGAAAGGTGGGCAGGGAGTATCAAAAGAGCCTCTACCAGTGAAAACGCAAGTATGCCTATCACGATTTTAGGTATGACACCGATGAACTTTCCCCAGACACCGTACAAAAACAGCAGCGGAGTAAAGGCGAATATTGTCGTCAGCACCGCCATGGTAACCGGGGCGGCCATCTCGCGGGCCCCGAGGATTGCAGCCTGTATGGGCTTGTAGCCGGCCTGCATATATGAATAGACGTTTTCACCGACGACGATCGCATCGTCAACGACGATACCAAGCGCGAGGATGAAACCGAAAAGCGAGATCATATTGATCGATACGTCCATCACGGGCATAAGCCAGAAAGCGCCCATAAAGGAGATCGGTATGCCCAGCGTGGTCCAGAAGGCGAGCCGCAAATCCAAAAACAGTGAAAGGATAAGGAACACAAAGATAAGCCCAAGTGCCGCGTTTTTTTCGAGCAGGTGCAGCCGTGACTTAAGCAGCTCCGAGCGGTCAAACCATGTCGAAATATACACGCCCTCTGGAAGTACCCGGCGCTGATATTCGAGATAATCCATCACCTCATCTGTAAGCTCAAGCAGGTTCTGGTCACCGATCCTGTAAACCATCAGCCCGGTCGAAGGCATTGAATCGTATCGCGATATAAGATCCGAATCCTCAAAGCCGTCGATAACCGCTGCTATATCGCCAAGTCTTATCTCCGTTCCGTCCGGCGCGGTTACCACGACAATCCGCTCATATTCTCTGCCGGTATATCGCTGGCCCTTGGTGCGAATAAGTATCTCTCCGCCGCGTGTTTTAACGTATCCGCCGGGCAGGTCGAGCGACGAGCGGGCGACCGCACGCGATACGTCATCAAATGAAAGATTGTACTTCCGCAGGGCCTGTTCCGAGACCTCTATTGATATTTCATATTCCCGTGCACCGCTTATCTCCACCTGCGAGATAATGTCCTTTGCGGTCAGGTCGTCGCGCATCCTTTCTGCAAGGGCCTTAAGCGTCTTCTCGGAAACATCGCCGTAAATAGCGATATTCACCACCTGCCTGCGGGTAGTGACCTCGTTTATGATCGGTTTTTCGGTCTCGCCGGGGAATGTTGTTATACGGTTGACCTCGGCTTCGACATCGTCAAGAACCTCTTTCGGATCGTAGCCGTCTTCGACCTCGATAACGACCGTGCCCCAGTTCTCCATAGACGTCGAAGTAAGCCTTTTAATGCCCTCGATTCCGGCGACTGCTTCTTCAACCCGGACGACGACGCCCTCTTCAACCTCCTCCGGCGAGGCACCAAGATATTCGACCTGCACGGTGATTATGTCAACGCTCGTATCGGGAAAAATCTCGATCGTTACACTAAGCAGGCTGATAATGCCGCCAGCGATGATAAGTATCATCAGCAGATTTGCTGCGACGTGGTTGGCGGCAAACCATGAAAGCGGGCCTTTTTGCTTGAGTATCTCTTTCATCAGTCGCCGGCTCCAGTTTCCTGTATAACAGTTTTTGTATTCGTCTGTTCTATCGCGACACGTATGTCCATTTTGTCAACGACCGCCTCGAGCGGTGTGGTAACAATTATATCACCCCCGCTTATCCCCGTGGTTATAAATGCAGTTTCACGGTCCTTGCGTATGACCCGGACGGGCTGAATGTGCAGCTTCGAGTCGTTTACAACCCATAGAACATTTCCTTCATGCACGGCATGGCGCGGGACCCTGGTAACATTCCGGACATGCCTGCCCTGAATTTCAACCTCCGCGAACATGCCCGGTGTTAGAGGCGGCTTTGAATTTGCCCGCTCGAAAGGTTCGGGCACTTCCACGACAACGTTTACAACCCGTGAAACCGGATCGATCTGGCCCTGGGTGCGGGTAACGTAACCGTCCCAGGTGACGTGCCTTCCGGCAAAGTTCGCTTTGACAACTGCACGGGGCATATCATCCCTGCCGATATTTCCGACAAGCAAAGGCATTTCAAGCCATTCAAACTGCTCGTCCTCAAGGGGGACAACTATTTCCACCGCTTCAGTTGAGTATGCCGTACCGATCGGCTGACCGGGTGTAATGTACTGACCGACATCGACCGATTCGGATGACACCCTCCCGTCGAAATCAAGCGTAATTGTTGTCCTGGCAAGGTTAAGCTTCGCAGTCTCCAGGCTTGCCATTGCGGCTGCAAGCTCGGCCTGTGCCTGGGCGATCTGCGGCTTGCGCAATACGAGCTCGGAAGTAGGCGCTTTGCCCGGGTTAAGCTGCTGCCATTCCCTCTTTGCGACCTCGGCCTCGGAAAGCTCCCTGTCAAGGGCTACCTCCGCTCGTGCCACTTGAGCCCGTGCGCTTTGAACCGCGAGTTCATAATCGGCACGTTCGATCTGTAAAAGCGTTTCGCCGGCTTTGAAAAAACCTCCGTCATAAAACTCGCTGTGCGTTTGAACAATTCTGCCCGAAACCTGGGGCACTATCTGGACCTGCTGTTTGGGTCTTACGGTTCCATAGCCGGTCACCGTCATGTTTATATCCTGCGAGTTAACCTTGATCGCGTTGACCAGCGGAGCCTGTGCCTCGAACTTCTGCTTTTGGGGCGGCTTCTTCAGGGCGGTGAGAAACTTTACCATCCAGACCCCGAAAAACAATATCACCACTACAATGAGAAGCTGTATTGCCGCTTTTCTATATTTTGCGAATTTCCCGGCCATTTAATTCTCCTGCCAATATTCGATTTCCACTGTATTTTCATTCCGGGTTTGCCCGTGCCCGACAAGCCCCCAGTCACCGCCGAGTGCAAGATGCAGATCGACCCGCGTGCTCCACAAGCCGCCCCTGGCGACGGCAAGTTCGTTTTCCGCCAGTCGGCGGCGGCGTTCCGTCTCGAGGACCTCTATAACCGAACCGACCCCCCTGCTGTATCTTTCCCGCGCAAGCTTTTCGGCTTGCTGTGCCTGGTCAAGTCTGTCGACAAGATGCCCTATTCGCTGCCTGAGCAATTGTTCTGCGACCAGCGCGTCCTCCACCTCTGCAAATGCGGTCAATATCTGCTGGGAATATTGTGCCGCTGCTGCCCGGACCGCTGCCTTTGAGGCCCTGACATCTGCCCGCAGCGTTCCGCCACGCCATAGAGGCGCACTTATGCCGGTTATAAGCGACCACACTTTGTTCTCGACATCGAATACGTGTTCGATATCGTCCGAGCGTGTCCCGCCCGATGCGGTAAGGGTAAGGTCCGGGTAAAGTGATGCAACGCTTACACCAACCCGTTCGGTGGCGGCAATAAGCTGATGTTCCGCGGCGAGTAAATCAGGACGCCTGTCAAGAAGCGAAGCGGCAAGCCCTGCTGGGACAGCTTCCGGGGCCGGCATGGCGGGCAGTGTCAATCCGGGCATAGCTGCTGCGCCCGGGCGACGGCCGAGAAGCACATCCAGAGCGTGCCTTGCATCCGAGAGCGATTTTTCTATCTCTAAAAGCGTCGCCTTTGACGAGGCAAGGTTCTCCCTCGCGAGGTAAACATCCACCGGGCTTACAAGACCGTTTTCGTAGCGGCGTTCTATAATCTCGAGGCTTCGCTGCCAGTTCTCAATATTATAGTTTGCGATCCGCAGCAGCCGATGCTGTGTTGAAATTGTTATCCGTGTCTTAACGACCTGCGCGATTAACGTATGTGCAAGGGCCAGCCGCGAATACCCGGTTGCGAACAGGTCGTTAAATGCGGCTGCTTCACCGCGTTTGAGCTTTCCGAAAACGTCGAACACATAACTAATGTTAAGGTCCTGTGAATACGTAGTGGTGGTTGAATTTATCCGCCTGCTGCCCAGGCCCGCGAATGAGGACAGCGCACGCGTCCTGCCCGCGCTGTATGAAATATCCGGAAGACGCAAGCCCTTTGCCCTTTCGAGAAGTGCCTGCGACCTTTCAAGATTTGCCGTTGCCGCAATAAGCGAACGGTTGTTTTGCAGCGCCGCGTCCACCAGGACCGGGATGCACGGGTCGCCGAGATCGGCCCACCACTTGCCCGAACTCAAAGGGAGGTTCGGGTCGTACCACTGCTCGGGGAGGTTCTCGAATTTCGAAATGTCGTCTGCGATGGTGTCGGGCCTTGTATAATCCGGACCGACCATGCAGCCGGAAACAGACAGCAGAAAAAATGCGAAGCAAATCGCAAGAATATTAAACTGCAAAACCTTATTGAAAAATTTTTGCTTTTTGTGAGGCATTGTCAGGACTTCCTTTCAATTGACCTGATTGCCGCTGCAGTAAATTCAACAATATGCTCTACAAACTTTTTTCGTTCGAGTATTTTTTTCTGGCCGGCATTTGAGAGCATGACCTCAACCCTTAAAATGTGAATAAGCTGGCCAATGTAAGAATGGATGCAAAGCATGATTTTTTCCTCGCTTAAATTCGGGCAGAACTCTCGGACGGCGGGGATGAACTTTTCCATGACCGGGCCTATTGCGTAGTCATAGAAAACCGTTCTTTCCAGCCGCGGAACCAGCATTTCCCATGTTATGAGTTTCATAAGGGCGATACTTTTTTCATCTGTGCCGAAAGGTTCGAGAAATGCCGCTGCGAATGAATTCAGCAGCTTTTCCAGGGTCCTTTGATCTTCGACCGCTGACATAACAGAGTCGATACTGGCGACGCGTATGTCTCGAATCAGTTTTAGCCGGCTGATGAAGAGTGCCTGGTAGAGCTTTTCCTTGGAGCCGAAATGGTAATTGACCGCAGCTACGTTGCAGCCGGCTTTTTGGGTTATCTCCCGCACGGAAGTGCCGTCAAACCCCTTTTCACCAAAAAGAGACTCCGCCGCCCAAAGCAGACGGTCGCAAACGGTGATACCGGTTTCGTTTATGTCCATATTTTGTTTACTATTTAAATCGTTCATTTTTGCTCATTGACAAACATCTGTTTCAAACGATAGAATAAAACAATCGTTTAATTATGTCAACTGTTTTTTTATATTTTACAAAAATCTTTAATATTGTGGATTAATGTCCCCAGCAAGCTGCTTTTTACATAATTTTATTTATTGACAATCTACCCTGAATGTCCGATAATTAAATAAAAGAGGAAAAAATTGTTTTGTCAGCGGAGAGTCTTATGCGGCTGTCGATAAGCAAAGAAGGCAAAACGGTAAATGAGCTGCTCTTTGAAAAGGGCCCCATATACATCGGAAGGCAGATGGGCAGCCAGGTATTTCTGCCCGAAAGACAGGTTTCACGTCAGCATGCGGTTATTTACCAGGCCAAGAACCAGGTCTGGATGGTTGAGGACCTTGATTCATCAAACAAGACATACCTTAATGATCAGGCTATACATAAGTCGCAGCTTCAGCAAGGCGACGAAATACGTATTTCCGATTACAACATGAAAGTTCTCTTTGATAATGACGGCAGGGATCCTCGGTTTTCGGGCAAGATTGGCGAAACGGTTATGGGGGAGACTATTTCAGGCGACTCACTGCTTGAGCAGAGCCTGGCAACTGCCAGCCACGAGGTGCGTCATGACCGGCTGGTAAGGAATGTTTCATCGAAAGACGCGCCGCTGAAGATTACGACCCGCCGGCTGAAGGACTTTGCCGAGGCCTGCGAACGTATATGCAGGAGTATGGACCCGACGGAACTTCACGGTGTGGTTATCGAATTGCTTTTGAACCAGCTAAGGGCGAATGAGGCATGGGCAGGGCTTAGAAAAGCTGCCGACGGACCGATGCAGGTCCAGGGCGGCAGGAGGATCGACACAAGGCGCGTTGAACAGGACGGGCTGGCCCTAAACGACGCGATACCGGAAGCCATTGAAAAGCATGAATACCTGTTGTTTCCGCAGGTTTGGAAACAGGAAGGCGACCCGAAGGTCCGCTCGGCGGTAATAGTGCCGGTCATGGCAGGCAAAAAATGCTTCGGTGTTTTATACGCCGACAACTCGCTCGAACACGAGCATTACGACGTAAGTGACCTTGATTACTTGATAGTGCTGTCAACGCATATCGCGGCTGTATTGCAGTACATCTGAACTGCCATTATCTGTTATCTTTTGCCTGTCAACCCATTCACCCCTTATGCCTCATGGGTATGCCCCAGATCAAGAATTTAACCCAAATACCTGACAGGCGCTACCGGTACTCTGTTGGGAAATCTGATTTTAGACCAATCTTATCATATTGCATGCGGGACTTATCGAATCCAGGCCTCCAGCTAACGTTTTCGGTAACAGCTGACTGTTCATTCTCTTTGCCGTTGGAGCGGAACTGTTTATTGTGCACGTTCGTGATCTGGAAGTCTACAAAACGTTGATGCATAGTCTGACCGGGCCAATCGAGGAATATGCCGTCCGGCGGGATGTCCTTCATGTGCGGGGCGGCCCGAGTGTTGTCTATGGTGATCTGCCGATACGAATTGGTATAGGGACCATTCTCCTTGTTGACCAACGCAGCATGAATCGGAGCACAGTCCCCGCTGTCTTGGGAGCAATCGTAAATCCGTAGATACTTAAACAGGTTCCCCCCGGAGGGCGGACGGTTCGTTGCCGTGTTCGTTGGGGTCTGAGATGTGAAGCTCTCCGGGACGGAATTACCGCGCAGGGTGATCGCATAGCGTGGGGAGCGGAAAAGTTCAAAATGGGAAATTTCATTATCGCTTGCACTGTACATGTTAATACAGGCGCAATAGATTGAGAGCTGGCCGACATCATGGATTTTGTTATTGCTCAATATGTTATGCTCAACGCGCGCCGCGTCCCCCGACTGCTCCATTACCGGAGCCGACCAGTTGCTAAGTGTGATCCCGTTGACGCCCATCTGCTCGATCCAGCATCCGTAAACCAAGTGATGCCTGTTCTGCCCCACCATCATGATTCCATTGCGCCCGGAGTTCTTAAGATGACAGTTGCGAATCGTGATGCGCCCGGCGTTGTTCATCCAGACCAGGGCATGGTCCGTGTAACCCCATTCCTGTGCCCACCAGAAACGTGTGGGTGAGATGGCTTTTGTGTATTCAAGAGCCAGTCCGTCAACTTCAATATCATGCACGGGATCATCAAACGAAGCACCTTCGAAGCGAAGTATGTCCTCCAACACAGGCAGCACGATGTCCAAATCGTCGGGGTGTCCTTTTGATTGCGGGACCAGATAGAGGGCTTTTTCGGTGGTATCGAAATAAAACTCGCCGGGAGCATCCAGAAATGCACGGTGCTCCTCCAGGAAATATCGGGCCCTGGCCCTGTCCCCTTTTGCTTCCCCGTAGGAGGGAACCATCGGCGTGTCGTCTCTGTCATTGTTAAAGGTTATTCTTCCGGTTGACCGATCAATCCTGGTGATTGAGCAGATCCAGCGGTGCCAGTCGCATTTACCCCAGGGAAAGATGTTGATCTTCATGGTTGCGAATTCGGAGGGCACCTTGGCGAGATCCTCTTGCCGGGCGATAATCCAGCTCTCTGTCGGGGTGGCTTGTTTCTTAGTTGATCCAGTTATTGAACTGAGATATGCGCCCGCGGCGGTGGGGAACTCGCGTTCATACACATAATTGGGATATCTGGCCTTGCGGATACGTTTGCCGGTTTCGTAGAGCGTGTGGCAGGTCCGGTTTTCGGGCAGGTGGATTTTCCATGTTTTGGAATCGACTTTAGTCCAGCCCGTAAGTCGTTTGCCGCCAAGCAGCCGGGCTTTGCCGGGGCCTTCGGAGCTGCGGTAGATGACTTTGCAGCCGTTGGCGCCGCTATCCTCGTTGGTGAAAGTGATGGTCTTGTCGAGAATGTAATCGCCGGCGGCAATGTGAACAGTTATGTTATCTGTCATGGATTTATTTATTTTGCGGACGGATCGCTGAGCGCGGTGGATGGTCCGGAAAGGTTTAGCGGCAGTGCCAGGGTTGGCATCCGAGCCTTTAGGACTGACGTAATAGTCACGAGCCGGGCAGGCAAAGGCGAAAGTGAGAATAATGGTCAGAACAAGTGCTTTAGTATGCATCTTGGTTACCTCTTTTTAGTTAACAATTCCCAGATACTCGACTTAAGTATCATAAGTGAATCCTTAAAAAAAACAAGGGTTTTTTAAAATTCCAATATTATCAAACAAGAAAGTACGCCACCGAAAGTGCAGTTATTATCCACATCGCGGGTTTAACGTCGCGAACTCTGCCGCTGATCAGCTTTATTATCGTAAAAGAAATAAAACCGAGCGCAAGGCCCGTGCTGATCGAGTAGCTAAGCGCGATCATGACCATAATTATAAAAGCAGGCAGCGAGTTGCGTATATCCGAAAAGTCTATCCGGTGCACCTCTTTCATCATGAACAGCCCGACCATTATCAGCGCAGGCGCCGTCGCATAAGAAGGAACGACCGCGATAAGCGGCACAAAGAGAGCTGCAAAAAGAAACAGCACGCCCGTTACCACAGAGGTCAGCCCAGTCCTGCCGCCCTGCTCGATCCCAGCTGCTGATTCAATGTAAGATGTCGTCGTCGAGGTACCGCAAAGAGCGCCGAACATTGTAGCGGCGGCGTCGATCCCCAACAGCCTGTCGAGCGATTTTATCTCGCCCTTGCCGTCTACAAGCCCGGCGGAGTTTGAGCAGGCGATCAGGGTTCCCACACTGTCGAACATGTCTATGAACATAAGCGTAAAGATCGGCCCGATAAGGCTGAACTTCAATGCACCAGTTATATCGAGCTTAAAGGCTACCGGTAAAATATTCAGCCCCGACAATGACATCACCTTTTCGGGCGGTGAAACCTCCTTAAACATCAGGGCAAGGACAGTTGAAAAGGCAATCCCCGCCAGGAGCGAGCCCTTGAAACGCTTCATTTCCAAAAGTATCATCACAATAAGACCCGCCAGGCCTATTATAATCGGCCGGTCAATGTCCGCTGCCTGGACGAGGGTGGCGGGGCTGTCAATTATAATACCGAGATTCTGCAAACCGATGAAGGTTATGAACAAACCAATCCCGACGGAGATCCCGGCGATAAGCGAACCGGGGATGGCATGGACCAGTTTTTTGCGAAGCCCGGCGGCAGTTAGAACAAGGAAAAACAGCCCTGAAAGAAACACCACACCAAGCGCGGTCTGCCAGGGTATCTTTTCACCGATCACAAGCGTAAAAGCAAAGAAGGCGTTAAGGCCCATACCCGGAGCCATCGCTATCGGTGCGTTCGCGATCAGGCCCACGGCAATGCTTGAAACAGCGGTAACAAGACATGTAACTACGATAAGCGCATTTTTATCCATTCCCGCAGATGAAAGAATGTCCGGATTCACAAAGATAATATACGCCATTGTCAAAAACGTGGTAATTCCCGCCAAGGTCTCTGTTTTTGGCGCGCTGGCCCGGGCACGAATGTCGAAAAGCTTGTTCATTGCATACACCTTTTGCTGAATAGAAAGTCCTTATTTAATACTTTTTTCGGCATAGACGGGATATTCATACAATTTTTTGGGCAATGGGAATGAAAAGCCAGCCTGGTGCAAATATTTACTTGAACAACGCCGGGCATAAGGTTACCATTCCTGTGAGAATACAAATAAGACAATACTGAGATGAAAAGGGGTATTTATGAACTCTGAAATAATTGCACTTACAATAACCGCAGCAACTATCGGTTTCGGTCATACACTTATGGGCCCGGACCATTACCTGCCCTTTATCGCTGTCAGCAAGGCGCGCGGCTGGTCGGCGTTAAAGACGTTTATAATAACTTTAATTTGCGGTTTAGGGCATGTGGGAAGCTCGGTGGTGCTTGGTTTTCTTGGTATAGGACTCGGCATAGTTGTCGGCAAACTGGAAGGTTTCGAGGCGTTCCGAGGCAACCTCGCAGGCTGGTTGCTTACGGGTTTTGGGCTTGCATACATGATATGGGGAATCAAAAAAGCGATACGCAATAAGACGCATACACATTTTCATGTTCACGAAGACGACTCAAAGCAGGAACACACCCACGACCATGACGGCAGCGATGCGCACATTCACGTGAAGAAATCCTATAAGCAGCTCACACCGTGGATACTATTTACCATTTTCGTCTTCGGGCCCTGCGAGCCGCTTATACCTATACTGATGTACCCTGCAGCGCAAAACAGCATAGCAGGAGTTGTCCTCGTTACGCTCACCTTTGCCGGGGCGACAATACTGACAATGCTTGCTGTTGTAATGGCCGGCACTTTCGGGCTGGGTGCGATACATACGAACAAACTGGCTCGATTCAGCCACGCCCTGGCGGGCTTTACCATTTTCCTGTGCGGCATGGCTATCCAGATGGGACTTTAACCCCCCTGCTCAAACATGCTGGTCCATCCAGGGTGTTCGGCGGTGCCAGTCTATCAAACGCTTTCGCAACTCAGCGGCAAGTTCCGATTGCTCACCGGTCCCGGCGAGATTGTTAAGCTGATACGGGTCCTTTTCAAGATCGTAAAAACAATACCTGTCGTCGACTATCGTCCGAAGGTCCTCGCCAAGCTGTATACCATAAAGGTGTGTCAGTGTACGTATCCCTATCCTGCCGGCGGTTATCTCAATATAGGCCTCTTTGTTTTTGGGGACGTTTCCGTTCCCTGTAAGTACGGGGCAAAGATCTCTGCCCGGCAAGTCATCCGGCGAGTCGATTCCACAGAGCCCGAGCACCGAAGGCATCACATCGACCGTCTGAGCAACGAGGTCCGAACAAACAGCTTTTTTTACACCGGGGCCGCGAATAATAAATGGTATCCGTATAGACTCTTCATACAAGAGCTGCTTGTTATACCTGTCATGGCTTCCGAGCATATCACCATGGTCGGAAAGAAGCACAACTATCGTGTTTTCCTGCAAACCATTTTCACGGAGCGATTCCATCAGCCCGCCGACAAGATCGTCGGCCCAGGTTGACAGGCCGTTATAGGCTGCTGTAAGATCACGCAGATCAAACCCCTCCGGCAAATTCTCCGCATATTCAAGGTGTTCCCTGTAATACAGATAATCCCACAAATATATCCTGAACCACTGCTCGTTATGTGACATATTTCCATTCTTGTCATAAACGTTGGGCCGCACTTTCACTTCGTCCCTTTTGTACATTTGGGTATACTTTTTCGGTGCGTCAGCCAGAGGCATGTGCGGGGGGGAAATATTGTAGAAAAGGAAAAACGGTTTTTCACGCTTCCGTGAAAGATATTCCCGGACCTCATCGAGTTCAAACTCAGGGCTGAATTTGTCGGCGACGAACTTGCGTCCTTTGTGGTCAACGAATGTCTGGCCTGTGTGCCTGTGAGAGACCTTCGGATAAACAAACTCATCAAAACCCAAAAGCTGCGGCGCCGGATGTATATGCCACTTGCCTATGAGGCAGGTTTCATAACCCTTTTCGGCAAGAATTTCCGGCAGTGTCGTCTCTTTGAGCCAGTTCCTGACATTCACGGGATAATCGATAAGTACATGCTCGCCCTTTTCGTTGTGTTCGCCGTAGTTATCGAGAAAGCCCTGGCAGGTCCTGCTGAACCGGCCGGAAATAAGTGCGGACCTTGCGGGCATGCAAACGGGATTATTCGTTACGGCATGCTCGAATCTCATACCCTGCCCGGCCAGCTTATCAATATTCGGTGTCCGAACCACCTCGCTGCCGTAACATCCGACCGAATGTGACCGCAACTGGTCGATCATGCATATCACCACGTTCGGCTTTTGACTGCTGAGGCGAGAATTATTACGGGAATCGCCAATACAACCGGTAATCGAGCCTGCAATAAACGTGATTCCGGCATACTTCAAAAAATCCCGCCTGTCAAATCCTGCAATCATTTTCACCTCCAGAACTTACGCTTTTATCTCTTTTCAAACTGGGCAAGCGGGATGCTTTCAACGTAAACAATCCTGCCGGTATAGCCGTCATGGAACCGCACCAGGGCGTGTGGTTTGTCATAGGCGACCCACTGGGTTCCGGGCACCTGCGGCGAAGCGGTTTCCATTACGTTATTGACCTGTACGATAACATAATAGGCGTTGCGGTTATGAGTATACGGAATATTGTTCGGTGAAGCGGCGGCCCAGTTGACCTGCACCTTCCTGCCCCTGCTCTCCCACAGCCCGCCAAGCGGCATACCGCCGCACGTCTGCACAGGGTGGCGGTTCGAGCCCATTGGCCCTGCGAGCATTTCCCATATGTTATCGGTGATACGTATCGACATCGCGTTATGCACATCGCCGGTGATAACAATTATGGGTTTGTCGATCTTGTCCAGGGCGTCGAGAATTATATCCCGCTCGGCAAGATAAGAAGCGTAACCGTCGCCTTTGGGCACCATATACGCTGGCGGCGGATCGTCCACAAGTTCGGGCTGCTTGAATATTATCATGTGGGCGGCGTTGTGATGAATGACCCACGGATCGGGCGCGATAATGAACACGAACTGCGCATCGGTTTTCCTTACACCCTCAAGCAGCCACTTGCGCTGCGTCGGGCCGAGAATGAACGTATCCGGGTCGTCGGGGCGGTCCTTATCGAAAGGTCCGCGTTCTCCGCGCATATCCAGGGCGAAAAAGTGGCAGTTGCCCACTTTCCAGTCGTAATAAAAATGTGTGCCCACGCTGTAGCGGACCCTCTCGCTTGCTATAAACGCAGGCCGAACGCGCAGCCTATGCCTGTCCACCACCTCCGCGAGGCCGTACACACCCGCAGTCGCAGGCCGATGGGCTTTTTCGTCGCCGCCTTTGGTGTAAATGCCCACGTGAACCGTGCTGACAGTTTCAGGGGTTACACTTGAAAAGTCCGCCTGCGGGTCGTAAATTATATCGCTTCCTTTCTTAACGTCGGCATAGCCGAAATGCAGTCTGCCCCGTGCCTGGCTCGGATAGTTCGCCCAGTCGCAATATTCGGACCAGCCCTTAAGCCCGAGGTCCCGCATAAGGGGGCGGCCGTAGGTCGACTTATAATGAACATAACCGCTGCCGAAAAGATTATCGCCGATCTCGTGGTCGTCGTAAGTGTACATCATCGGGATATACCTGCGAAGGCGCGAAAACCCCCTTCCGTTGGTCCAGTACCTGCGGTAGTTCTCTCGTATGCCCTCGATGGTACCGTCGCGGGCGGCTTCGTAGATCGTGTCCCCGTTCATTATGTGAAACATGACCTCCCGGCCGTACTGCTTAAGCAGGTTATCGAAGCACGCGTGGTCGGTATACTCGAGCTGCGGAACGGTCAAATCGCCCTGCCGGGAGCAGTGGCCGATCGAAAAGCATACATTGAACCTGCCGTCGGGATTTTTCTGCTTGTCGTAATAGCTGCTGCTGTCCGGAAGCGTCGTAAAATAAGGCCACGGGTCGTAATAATCCATACGGATATCCACCACGGAACCTTCAAGCACCACACCGTAGTAATATCTCGTGTTCGCAGCAAGGCCGGTTATCTCTACGTACCCGGTGTTGTCGTCGGCGGATATCGTCCTGCCCGTAACTTTCGGGCTGTCGGTGGTAAGATGCTTGTTCTCACTGTAAACAACGGCAAAGTCCACAGGTTCAAGCGTGCGCACCCAGACACGAACCGAATTGCTCGTAACTGCCCCGAGCACCGGGCCGTGCGTAAGTTTTGACAACGCCCGGGGAATGACGTCATTGGCGACCGGGTTCGGCCAGTCACCGTAAACAGTCGCACAGCACACCGCTGCCAGCAGAATGATAATAAAAATCCGCAAAACCCCCAAGCCCTTTGAAGAATTCACCTTGCCTGCCATAATATGACTCCTGTTTAATCTAATATTTTGAAAAAAATTATACCATACTGCAGCCGGTTTGCAAATTTGTAAATGAAATCCAATCCATTTGTGAGTTCTACAATCCGTTCTGTATCCTGTACAAAAGCTTTTTATTCAAACGGGGCGTCAGAGTAAATACAGTTCTGTATTCGGATATCGTCACAACGCAGCAAAGTCACCGAAGGGTCGCCGGTATATTGTCGTATTTTTGTGCTGTCCAGTGAGAATCCATGAACATTGTCCAAAAAAAACGCCGGCCTTCTGTCCTGTTTTTCGTAAGAAAAATGACAGTTATGAAAACGGATGTTTTTTGCATGCCGGATATACCATGCATAAGCCGGTCGCACACCGAGTTTGCGCGGCTGATAGCTTTCAGCCGGGTCGGGAGGATGGTTTGCGCGGTCTTCCAATTGCCCGGTGCCTTTATATTCAATCCGGACATTTTCAAATAACAGGTTTTCAATTGCAGAGTCCGTCATGCCGTTAATCGTTGAAGCCCAGCATTTCGCCTCGGTCCTGGCGTAGTCATTATAAACATCCGAAACGGTAATGTTCTTAAATGTGCAATTTCGTATTTGTCCGGTCTTTGCATCTTCCGGAGTTCGAAGCCTGTCGGTGACGGATAAATAAAAGGGCGCAGCGACTTTTGAAATATTTATGTTTTCAACCCGAAGGTTTTCAATAACGCCCCCGTCATTTGATGTTATGCCGATGGCTGCTTTGCCGGCTTCAGTGATAAGGCAGTTTTGTATGTCGATATTTTTGAAATCACCTGATGTTTCAGAGCCGATCTGAAATGCGTTACAGCTTTTTGACTTCAGTTGGCAGTTCTTTACAAATACATTTTCGACATCGATTTTCCTGCCCAAAGCGTAATCGCTTTTCAGTGCAAGCGCATCATCTTCTCCGTTGAATATGCAATTGCTGATTTGAATATTTTTCGAACTGACGATATTGACACCGTCTCGATCGTGATACTGCTCGACAACCATGCGGGTCACAGTGACCTGGTTGCAGTCATTTAACAGGATGCCGAAGTGGCCGCATCGGGTGATTGTCAGGTCCTGAAATTTGACATTTCGGCAGCTCACGAGTGAAATGCCCTTGTCGGCCTGTTTAGGTTTTACATCATTGCTCGTTTCAAGGCCGCCCCCATCGATCCGCCCGGGGCCCTCGATACCAATATTTTCTATATCACGGCCGAATATCAGGGCATTTTGAAAATGACTGTGACCGAAATCCTGGTATTTGTGCCAGGCGGTGGTTTCCGGTTCGTCATAGACATTTTCGCTTGTGCCGAGAATTACAGCGTTGCC
The DNA here is from genome assembly GCA_964628195.1 of uncultured Pirellulales bacterium. Taxonomy (GTDB): domain Bacteria; phylum Planctomycetota; class Phycisphaerae; order Sedimentisphaerales; family Anaerohalosphaeraceae; genus CAZVPF01. The sequence goes on from CAZVPF010000015.1 coordinate 24,835, forward strand.
TTCAAGTCGCAAAATGACTCCGCTTTTCAGGCGTATGGTGGCGGTTTTATAAACTCCTCGAGGGAAAACAACCTTTCCCCCGCCTGACTGCGAACAGGCATTAATCGCTGAGTTTATGGCTTTCTGGTCGTTGGCTTTGCCGTCACCGATCGCGCCAAAGTCTTTCACATTCAACTCAAGAGCATTTGAAGCGGTTACAAAAAACAAAACAGTTATCGTTATAAACCGCCGGTATAAACTTTTCTTCATATTTGTTTTTTTCACGATATATCCTTCATAAAATCAAGGCAACAGCTTAACTGCGGCTGTGAAAGGTCCTGATATTAACCAGGGTCCTGACAACTTATTCAAATTATTTGACGAAAGGATACGGTGTGCAAGAAAAATATTCAGCGGGCGTAAGAGGACAGTACAAAATCCCGGCCGTATTTGCCCGTACCATATTCCGGTTGTCGCTGTCTTTGCTATACCTTCAAGCTGCTCTGACGCACAATAAGGTCGACCGGCACGACCCTGTTGACCCTGTGCCTGAGCGAGCCGTCGATCATAAGCCCCAATATGCGGGCCGCGTTGTAACCCACCTCAAAAGTATGCTGTTCGATGGAGCTGAGCTTGACCGGGAGTTTCTCACAAATCGGCAAATTCCCAAAACCCACGATAAAAATATCCCTGCCGACAAGCATACCCATCATCTCGGCTGCTTCATAGAGTGACTCGGCTTTATAGTCATTGCTCGCAAAAACTGACAATTGTTCGCCGCGGTGCGCTTCAAGAAAATCCATTGCGGTTTTATAATTATACTTGCGATGCTCTGTTCTCATTTCGGCAAGGTTAGACTCCGAGAGGTCCTGGCCGGCAAGATACTTATCAACATCAAGAAAGTTATTGTCATGCATCGCCCTTATCCATCCGTTTGACCTCTCTCTGCACGAGCTGGGCTCGGATACCGTGCCGAAATGATATACAGGCCGCCCGTGCTGCTCGATAAGGTGCTTGGTCGCAAGGTATGCCCCGCTGAAGTTATCTGCTGTAACTGTGCTGGCTTCAACGCCCGGAAGCAGGCGGTCGACAAAAACAACGTGCCTGCCGGCCTTTTGAAAGTCTTTCACACCTTCGGTATAATCCTGCCTTTCGTAAGGAAGCAGAATGACCCCATCGGCCTCGTCGGACATGTTTTTCAAGGCCTCAAGCGAATTGTCATGCGAGAACATAGCGTCTGTGAGCAGAAAGTCAGAGCCCGTCTCCTCGCAATACTGTCTTATGCCAGCACTTAGATCAAGACAGAAAGCGTCACAGTGCATCCTTATAAAACCGATAACCGGTTTATCGCTAAGACTATTTGAATTCTTGCCCCCTTTTACGGTCGCCTTCCTGTTAGGGCGGTAATTGATCAGACCCTGATGCTCGAGCATCTCATACGCCGACTTCAGCGTTCGGTAATTAACATTCAGCTCTTTAGCAAGTGCCGATATCCCCGGAAGCGTACTGCCCGGCGGTATTTGACCAGATGAGATCATCTCGCCAAGCTGCTGATTGATATACTCATACAGCCGTTTACCTTTAAGACGCTTTCTTTCGCTTTCGATATTCGCAGCAAGTGTTGAAAACAATCCGTTCATAGCCCTTTTTGCACAAAAACCAATAACAATTACATGTATTTGATAATAGCATTATACTTCAAAATGTGCATATTGTCAAACCCTGCCAGTGATATTTTGTACAATATTTGCACTCGTTCTTGAACACTTATCCTTTCACTTCCCGCAGATCAACAGAAGCAAGATAAACCCCGGCCCCGGGTTTCTTTGTGCAGCTTATGAAAAAGTCTGCATATTTTGTATCGGCTGGAGCCTTTGCCCCGGCGATTTCATGCACGCTGTAAGTTTCCCTTTCAGTCGATAAATTGACGCCCTCCTGGCCGATAAATTCGCTGTCAGCATCAAAGAAACGCACAAACCCCATTGCGTTTTGTACATTTTCCGTCTTCGCCGTAAACCATACCGAATAAAGCTTGCCGCCCTTTGCCCCAATCGGCACCGAATGCATACCGAAACTGCTCGTATCATTGTCCGAAAGCGGCCTTAATACCGCTGCATTGCCTTGATCGCCGCCGTCTTTGATAACAACAATCTCGGACTTATCAGCAAGCCATCGATCAGGCCGCAAGCCCTTAACTTTCTCAAAATCACCATTTTCGAGCAAGTTACCCCCTGCCGGCGGAAGTTTCGGCGTTCTTGCCGTAAACTTAAACATCGAATTTCGGCACGGATCGCCCTTTTCGTCCAGCCACTTTTTCATCCTCTCCCGCATCATATTCAGCGTGTCAAAATGCCCTGGCTTAAATGCAAGGTTGTCCATCGCCCACGGGTCACGCTCAATATCATAAAGCTCCTCCGGGGTGCGCTGCTTGTAAAAATCAACACGCTTTGCGATTTCGGCATCCTTTGCCGCCCCGTCGTACATAATCGGGATCATGTTATCTGCAATAAAAATATTATCGCTGTCCTCCCATGCAACCCACTCATTATAAATATATGTCCACTTCTTCGTGTGAATCGCCCGCTGATTGAGGGTCCGTGTGTGGGCCCTTATAAAAACACAATATCCAGCGTCAAAGCCTTCGAGTTTGCGACCAGAAAGCGCGGCGGCGAAGGACCTGCCGTCCATTTTTTTCGGCTGTTCAATGCCGGCTAGATCGAGAACAGTAGGCATAAAGTCGTAACCGTTAACAAAGTTATCCTTATCAACGCTGCCGGGCCTTACCAGGCCGGGTTGGCGGATTATCATCGGAGTCTGGTTTGACTGCCTGTAAACCCCGCCTTTGGCAAAAGGCAGCGGGGCCCCGTTATCCGACATAAAGATAACGCAGGTGTCATCCAGCCGTGCCTCTTCCAGCGCATCGAGGATCATCCCTATGCTGTCGTCGGCCCGCTTGCACGAGTTAAGATACTCGCAAACTTCCCGCCTGACATCCGGCAGGTCCGGCAGGAAACCGGGAACTTCTATTTCATCAGGCTTATAGACTCTTGAGGGTCTCGGCGGCTCATTTTTGCCCCAGATTTTCTTCTCCTTCTCACTGGTTGCGAATGGTCGGTGCGGGTCGGTAATATTAACAAGCAGGAAGAATGGGTTGCCCGTCTCTTTGGCTTTATCCGTAAACTCCCGGACCATCGCGGGATATTGCTTCGGGTCCCTGCCGCCGGCGGGAAGGGAATGAACAATATAATCCCAGTCGCTTTCCGCGGCAGGGGCGTAATGCGAAACCTTGCCGACGATACCGGTATAATAACCCCCGCTCCGCAAAACCTCGCCCAGCCGCGGTACAAACGGGCTAATGGGGTTAAAGCCTATGGTTCCGTTATGATGAGGCAGCGAACCGGTTATCCACACCGACCTGCTTGGCTGACATATCGAAACCGTTACAAATGCCTGTTCAAACTTCATGCCCTCGATCGCCAGCCGGTCAATATTCGGGGTGATATCCGGCGTTTTATTGCCGTAACAGCCCGGCGTTTCGAAGCTCATATCATCGACCGTTATCACGAGAAAGTTCGGACGCTTCGGCAGTTCCTTGCCCATGCCCGAAACAAACGCACTTAGCGAAATCCCCGCAGTCGTCAAAGCCGCACTTTTAAGGAAATTTCTCCTGTTCATAGTATCTCCATGTAATGAATTGTTGTTATGTAAACGGTCGCAAAGGGCTGGGCGGACTATGTGAAATCAAAACCTATTTTGCCCGTTGCGGCGAAATGATACAGCAAACCCCATGCCTTGGCTGCAACTCTGGCCCCGGACCTCAGCAGGTTCTGTATGTCGTCCACATCCATAAGTATCGTCTCTATCTGCTCGTGCGGCTGGAGGTAATCGTTGCTTGCCGTGCCGTCGGCCTCGAGCAGGACCATCACGCAGCTTTCGTCGGACATGCCCGCCGACGAATAAACCGGCATGGAAGTATGCAGTATCCGCCTGACATCCAGTCCGGTCTCCTCCTTAAGCTCTCGCACAGTTGTGGTCTCGACCGTCTCTCCCTCGTCGATCAGGCCGGCAGGGAACCCGTACTCGTAATCCCATATAGGCACACGAAACTCCCTGGTCATTACCAGCCGGACACCATCGGGGGTGTGCAGGATGGGCACTATGAAAACCGCATCAGGCTGCCCTGCCGCTTTGACCGGCTCGGACTTGCGGGAACACATAACCCAGGTGTGCCTGCGGTTGTCGGCCCGGTCGTAAACAACATTGTAAAGGTTCAGCCACTTCTGATCCGTCAGCTTCTCAAGCTCAAATCCCATATCGCGCCCTTTCCGATCATCTCACAAATTTCGCCAATTGTACCAAACCGCCGGATAATTACAAGTACACAATACCACAGCGGCAAAGCCGCCCCGGCACTGGGGTTATAATCACGTGATGTTTTGCTCAAGCGGGTAATTGGCAGGTGGTTCTAAAAAATGATTATTTTTATTTGCCATTTCTGTTTTTGTATGTATATTTATGAATCTATGCATAATGACAAAAGTGGATAAAAATTAACGGTAATTAAAATATGATATTGACACAAATCTTGCAGCCTGCGTGTATTAAGTGCCCTCTTGAGGGCGGTGATAAGGAATCAGCGATAACTGAGCTTGTTGACGTTCTTGCGGCGAACAATCTTCTCGATCAGCGTGACACGGTGCTTGAGGCGGTTTTGATGCGTGAGGAGACCCGAAGCACGGGCATTGGGTCAGGTATAGCGATTCCTCACGGCAAGTGCACGGGTGTTAAGGAACTCGTGATGGCAGTGGGTATCGCGAAGGAGCCTGTCGATTTTAACAGTATCGACGGCAAGCCGGTTACGATAATCGTTCTGCTTGCATCGCCGACGGACAGGACGGGCCCGCATATCCAGGCACTGGCGAGGATAAGCAGGATGATGCTCGACGAGGAGTTCAAGCAGAAACTGGAAAAGGCAGCTTCGCCCGAAGATGTTTACGAGCTTATCAGCGCGAAAGAATCTGAGTAGCACCACGGCCCGCCATTGAGCGGGTTTTTTTGTGTTTGTAAAGGGGCAAACTTCATGGACCGACGAAGCTTTTTGAGGCGAACGGGTTCGGCTGTCTTTGCCGCACTTTTGGCTGGTTGCGGCCGGGTCAGGACCGGCGCAGCAGGCAGCGGATCGCAGGACAGGCCCAATATTATTTATATATGAAAGATGAACCTTGAACGGTATCTGAAGGAAAACGAACAGCATATTGACAGTGCTATCGAACATTATAAATTATGAACAGGAGAGCATTTATAAGTTCTTTGACCCGATCGGGAATCGGGTTGGCTGCGTCTGTTACATTTGGCGGGGCATCTTGTGCGCGTAAGAAAATCAGCGGACTGCAGGGCGGCAAGTCAAAGCGGGTGAACATACTGTTTCTAATGGACGACCAGCACCGTGCCGATGCTGTATCATACGAAAACAAATGGGTCAAAACGCCAAATCTTGAACGGCTCGCGGAAGAAGGGGCGAGATTTACGCGGGCGTATTCCTCGGTTCCCTCCTGCATTGCTCAGAAAAAATCTCAATGCTTCGGGCGAAACTTTCCGGAGTCCTGAAAAGCGACGACATATCTTATTAAGCGGGCACGCCTTCTGTTTTAATGCGCCTGCCGACTTCGCGAAGGGTGACCACGTCCTGAGGATGTATCGATCCGTCGGGCAGCGGACCCGTGTTCAGCAGCAGGTTCGAGTTCTGCTTTGCCGCTGAGCCGAGCATTTCCATTACTTCATCGGGCCCCTTGTGTTCGGACTCTTCGACGTAGCCCCACATTCGCGGCTGGAGAGTGTCGCATACTTCGTTATATTTGTGCTGATTGACCGACCATGCCATTTCGGCAATATGACCAGGGGTTGGGCCGTATAATTTTCGTATCATCTCGGCCATGCTGTGGCCTTTTCTTTCCGGTGCGGCGAAGTCCTCTGTTCCGGTTACGCCCTGCTTGAAGCTTATCAATGTGCCGGGACTTAGCTGCTTGATCATTCCGTAAGTACGGTTAATCGGGAAAAGGTCCGGCCTGCCGAAATAACCAATAAACGGGTCGAACCATATTCCGGCGATATGTCCGTAATTGGTCAGGAGTTCCCGGACGTGCGTTTCGGCGTATTCCATATATATTTGAAAATCTTCGTCCTTTTGCCATTTGTAACCGGGCTGGGGTTCGGGGTAATCAGGCTGAACACGGTCGTTGAATTTGCGCGGATAGAAATACGGGTGCTGCCAGTCAGCGGCAAGTGAGTAGTAAAGGAACAGGCCGAGCTTTTTTTCATGGCAGGCATCGGACAGTTCGCCGACCAGGTCGCGCCTGGCTGGGCTGTTTACACTGTTATAGTCGGTCGTACCGGTGCCGAAAAGACAAAAGCCGTCGTGGTGCTTGCTTGTTATATTGATGTATTTCATGCCCGCTTCACAGGCAAGTTCGGTAATGAAGTCGGCATCGAATTTTTCAGCGGTGAACGTGTCCTTCAGCTTTTTGTACTCGGCGACGGGTATCTGTTCGCGGTACTGGACCCACTCACCTCTGCCGAGTTGACTGTATAAACCGTAGTGCATAAACAGGCCGAATTTCGCTTCGTGGAACCACTTGACAGTGCCGAGACGAGGGTCGTTTTTGTAGAGTTCGCTGTAGTTCTCGGCGTACGAAGGTACTGACGTAAGAGACTTTACTGGTTTTGGCGCGGGTTTGCCCATAGCCAAAGCTGAATTTGCAGTCAATAAGAATCCGCCAAACCCTGTGCAGCCTCCGATAAAATCCCTTCTATCCATAAAGCGATTCTTCTTAAAACAATTAGTTTTGATAAATTTGTTAAAAGCACTTAAACCGTCTGGTATTCAGGCTCCGGCTCGGGCTGGCGTCTGCCTTCCCACAGCACAAGGCCCGGCTCGTAGGGGTCGACCATATCAGGGTGCGAAGGCATTATACGCAGAGCGAAACCGTAATGACCCGATTTCTCACAGGGCACAACACCTGTAAATATACTGTAGACACCATCGCTTGCGGACTGATCGAAGCCCATTCTCTGGACATCGCCGTCTATTATATTTTCGCCCGAATCGACCTTCCCGTAGAATATCTCAACAGCGACATCGTCGGGGGCGAGACTGCCGAGATTGACCTTAGCATTGACCCGAAGACTGCAGCCGACCTCAAGCTGCGGCTGCTTGTCATTTAGGTTGTAGACATCTTTTCCGTCGTCGATAAGAACCTCGACATCTTCGATGGAAAGTTCGCTCCATGCTTTCTTGACCTTTGTTTTCCAGTGCGAAAGTTCGCGTATGCGGTCCATGGAGCCGGTGCAAAGCTGCTGCCACCTGCTGGCCGAGGGCATGTAAAACTTACGCGTATACTCGGCGACCATCCTGTTTGTGTTGAATCGCGGACAGCACCACTTTATGGTTGTTTTCATTCGCGCTATCCATTCGCGCGGGGTTCGGTCGTCGCTGCCGAGGTTGTAATAAAGGGGTATGACTTCTTCTTCGAGCAGGTTGAACATAGCGTCGGATTCGACGGCGTCCTGGTACTGCTTGTCTTCGTAGCTTTCGCCTGCACCGATTACCCAGCCGCCGTCCGGGACGTAGCCTTCGCACCACCAGCCGTCCAGTGTACTGAGGTTCAATATGCCGTTTACGGCAGCTTTCATTCCGCTTGTTCCGCTTGCTTCGAGGGGTCTGCGCGGGTTGTTCAGCCAGACGTCAACCCCTTCGACGAGATACCTCGCGACGTTCATATCATAATCTTCGAGAAAGACGATTCGGCCGCGAACGGGCTCCTGTGACGCAAAGTGGACAATCTGTCGAATGATGTCCTTGCCGCCGTTGTCGCGGGGGTGTGCCTTTCCTGCGAATATAATCTGCAGCGGTTTTTCGCTGTCGCTTAAAAGGCGTATGAGACGCTGGGCATCGCGAAGGATAAGGTTGCCGCGTTTATATGTCGCGAACCGTCTTGCGAAACCGATTGTCAAAGCTTCGGGGTCGAGGGCTTCCTGGGCGCGGCTTAGGTCGCGTCTGAATGCTCCCCGCCTCTGCATCTGCATGACGAGTCTTTTGCGGGTAAAGTTAACGAGTCTTTCCTTGCATCGCTGGTGGATGCGCCAGAGTTCCTCGTCCGGTATCTGGTCGATGCTGTCCCAGACGGACTGGTCGACGACTCCTTCGGCCCAGTTGCTTCCGAGGTAACGCTCGAAGAGGTCGTTCATATCGCTGCTTAGCCAGCTTTTGATGTGAATTCCGTTGGTAATGGATTTGATCGGGACCTCATCGAGGGGAAGTTCCGTCCAGAGCCCATGCCACATTCGCCTTGACGTGTCGCCGTGAAGTTCACTGACTCCGTTTCGATGCGCGCTCATTTTTATCGCGAGGACAGGCATTTTGAATTTTTCTTTTTCGTCTTCCGGGTCGACCCTGCCCAGCGCGAGAAACTGCTTGCGGTTGATGCCGAGCTTGCCGTAATAATGACCGAAATACTTGTCCATGAGCTCGATCTCGAATTCGTCGTTTCCGGCTGCGACGGGGGTGTGGACTGTGAATATATTGCCCGTGCGAGCCGCTTCGACTGCTTCGTCAAAGGTCATATTCTTTTTGTTACGCAGCCTTCTTACGCGTTCCAGGGCCATAAACGCGGCGTGGCCTTCGTTCATGTGGCAGACGCCGGGCTCGATGCCCATTGCTATCAAGGCCTTGAGCCCGCCTATGCCGAGGATTATCTCCTGGCAAATACGTGTTTCGTTATCGCCGCCGTAAAGCTGCTCGGTCAGTCTCCTGTCTTTCGGGCTGTTGTCTGCTATATTTGTGTCGAGCAGGTAAAGACAAACGCGGCCAACGTTGAGTTTCCATATTTGTGCGCGGACTATTCGCGAGGGAAACTGGACACCGATAGTGAGCGGACGCTTGGTTTTCTTGCGGACCAGCTCGATCGGCATACTGTAAAAATCGTTTTCCTTAAGGTGCTCCTGCTGCCAGCCGTCGCTGTTGAGGTACTGCCTGAAATATCCTTTCTGGTACATCAGGCCAACCCCGACAAGGGGCACACCGAGGTCCGAGGCACTTTTCAAATGGTCACCGGCGAGAACACCCAGACCGCCGGAGTAGATCGGTATGCTTTCGTGGATGCCGAACTCGGCACTGAAGTACGCAACCATAGGCTGGTTTTCTGTGTTTTCCCTGTCATAAGTAGTGTCGAACCAGCGGTAGGCATTGAGGCACTCCTGCATTTTTTCCTTAGCCTGGGCAAGCTGGTATAAAAATCCGTCGTTTTCGGCAAGGTCCATCAGCCGGGACTGGCTGACCATGCCGAGCATTGCGACGGGATTGTGTTCGCTTTTTTCCCACAGTTCCACATCTATGCGTTTGAATAACTCCACCACTTCGGAATCCCACGCCCAGAATACATTTTTGGCAATAAGTTTGAGGTCACTGAGCTTCTCGGGCAGGTTGGGCTTGACTGTAAACGTCCTTATCATTGTCTGCATCACTTTCCGTTTAATAAAATGTCCGAACTGATATTATACGCTGTTTAATCGGCATTATCACTATTTATCTTAATATATCGAACCAGATTAAATTTGTCTGATAAGTAAATAACTCTCAACTTAACGGAATTGGTTATTGCTGCATATCCGGAATATCACTTTTTTGTCAAAGGTTTTTCCTGAACACGAGCATATCAGTATCATCCGGCAGGTAATTATCCACCCTTCCTGCCTGGGTCATTCCCATTGAGCGGTAAAACTTTGCCGCAGTTGCGAAATCGGGCCTGTCATAGGTCTCGACAAATATTTTTTTATATCCGAGCTTTCGGGCCATTTTTTCGCACTGAACGAACATTTCCCTGCCGAGCCCGGCACCGCGGAAGGAGGGACTGACGGCGAACCAGCCGAGCCAGACATTTTCATCGGGGCCCCATTCGTAATGGTGAAGGCCGGAAAGGCCGATAATTTGGTCGCCGCTGCGGAACAGTAAATAAACACGGCCGTCGTCGAGACCCGCTGATTTGCCTTGAAAATGGTTATGAAAACATTTTCGGCTGTATCGGCCCTGCTGGGGGTTCATTGCGGCGGTTATGAACTGTGCCGCGGGTTCGATGTCATTTATTTGCATTTCCTGAAATTTGTATTCCAAAGAAGTCACTCCGAAAACCATTAACAATACTTTTGCGGGACACTCTATCTTATTTGCTGTTAACATACGATGCAAACATAATTGACGGCCCGGCTGGGGAGTTTGGCCGTTTTTGGGATGTTTGAATTCATTGACAGGATTTGTGCGATTGTGTATAATTTGGGTATATAACAGAACTAAAATACGGAGAAATGCCATGGCGAACAGTACACCTGCGGCTCTCGAGCTCATGTTCATGCTTAACAACGGACAGAAACTGAAGTATATCGAGCCGGACCGGGAAAACGCGAGGGAGTTTTTGAAGAAGGTTCGTCCGCAGAAGGTTTTTACCGAGACGATCCATATCGCCGAGTATAACAATCTTACCGGTATAATGCCGGATTCGGTCAGTTGGATTTTCTTTCGGACGCATGAGTCGATAAGCTGGCCTTACCCGTCGCATTTGACGGGTGCGAAGATCATCACACGCGAGGAATTTACCAAGGCCGTGCCGGGCGAGATAGATGATATCGTGGAAAATCTTAACTCGGATTCGCAGGGAAAACCCGTTCGTCTGTACTGGCACCTTGTCATGAAAGAGGGGACGAATTTTTATTTTAAGGTCAACTCGAGGACGCTTATACGCATGGACAAGCTGCAGGCGCCGAAGGTTATCGCGGAGCTTTCGGCTTTTCACGCGACTTCGGACAGGGGCGCGGTTGTGGTGAATATGGCAAACGTTATTTCGTGGACCTCGTACCCCCCTCCGCTGGAGTTCGGGCCAAATACGTGGGAACTGAAACACATACCTTAGAGCGGAAGATAGAAATCACAGATCAAACAGCGTTTTCAGTGGTCAAGAAAGAGGGTTTTCGATTTTTCATTTGATATGTCGCCTTTTTTGCTATATAGTGCTGTTTCTAACTGTAAACAGGTAAAGAAAGGAAAGTTATGGCGATTACGCAGGAAAGTAATGCAAATGTGACTAAAATTGAGCCGAACCTGCCTTATAAGGTGGCGGACATATCGCTTGCGAAGTGGGGTCGTAAGGAAATGGACCTGGCCGAGAACGAGATGCCGGGGCTTATGGCGATTCGTGAGAAATACGGCAAGGAAAAACCGCTTAAGGGCAAGAAGATTATGGGATCGCTGCATATGACGATCCAGACGGCGATGCTTATCGAGACACTGGAAGAGCTTGGCGCGGATGTTCGCTGGGCTTCGTGCAATATATTCTCCACTCAGGATCACGCTGCAGCGGCAATTGCCGAGAAAGGCACTTGCAATGTGTTCGCATGGAAAGGCGAGACACTGGAGGAATACTGGTGGTGCACCGAACAGGCGCTGACGTGGCCGGACGGATCGGGGCCGGACCTTATCGTTGACGACGGCGGTGACGCGACAATGTTCGTTTACCAGGGCATGAAAGTCGAGAAGGACCCGTCGCTGCTTGAGAAGAAGCAGGAAGTTCACGAGATGCAGCTTATTATGAACAGGCTAAAGGCAAGCTGCGAGGAAAATAACACTCGATGGACAAAGGTGGTCGAAAATATTCAGGGCGTATCGGAAGAGACTACGACAGGTGTGCACAGGCTGTATCACCTGCAGCGAAGCGGCGATCTTCCGTTCCCGGCTGTGAACGTGAACGACTCTGTAACCAAGTCCAAGTTTGACAACCTTTACGGCTGTCGTGAGTCGCTGGCCGACGGCATCAAGCGGGCCACGGACGTAATGGTCGCGGGCAAGGTTGTAGTGGTCGCGGGATTCGGTGACGTAGGCAAGGGCTGTGCGGATTCGATGCGTGGTTTGGGCGCACGGGTGCTTATTACGGAAATCGACCCGATATGCGCACTTCAGGCGCTTATGGCGGGGTATGAAGTTGTAACTATGGAAGAAGCGGCATCCAAGGGCGACATATTCGTCACCGCGACGGGCTGCTGTGATGTTATCCGCGGTGAGCACATGGAGCAGATGAAGAACGAGGCTATTATCTGCAACATCGGGCACTTCGACAGCGAGATCGAGATGATTTATCTTGAGAGCTCGCCGGATTGCAAAAAGGAGAACATCAAGCCGCAGGTGGACCAGTGGACGCTTAAATCGGGCAGGTCGATTATCGTTCTGGCTGAGGGCAGGCTCGTGAACCTGGGCTGTGCGACGGGACACCCGAGTTTCGTTATGAGCAACAGCTTCTCGAACCAGTGTTTGGCGCAGATAATGCTGGCGAATGAAAAACTGGAGAACAAGGTTTACACGCTGCCGAAGAAACTCGACGAAGAAGTTGCTATGCTGCACGCGGTCAAGCTTGGCGCCAAGATGACTAAGCTGACCCGGAAGCAGGCTGATTATCTCGGCATCGATATCGAAGGGCCGTATAAACCGGAACACTACCGCTATTAAACGGGCGGCTGGTGAGTTTTATTTTGAATTTGAATAAGGCATTGTCGAAAACGGCGATGCCTTTTTTATTGGATGGCCGGGGGATATGAACCTGAAGAAACTTGAACAAATTGACAATTACCGGTGGCGGATCGAGCCGCAAGGTTTTATGCGCGTGCCGGGGATTATTTACGGCTCGCGGGCGCTTGTCGAACAGATGGACGAGAAGGTTTACGAGCAGGTATCCAACGTTGCCGCCCTGCCGGGGATCGTGGAGGCATCTTACGCTATGCCCGACGCCCACTGGGGGTACGGGTTCTGCATCGGCGGTGTCGCGGGGTTTGACCCGGATGCTGGCGGAGTGATATCCGCAGGCGGAGTTGGGTTCGATATCGCGTGCGGGGTTCGGACGCTGCACACCGGGATGAAATACGAGCGGGTGAGAGGCACGATTGCTGAACTGGCCGACTGCATCTTCCGGCATATACCTTCGGGGCTGGGAAGTACCGGCAATATTCGGGTAGGTATCAAGCGGATGGATGCGCTGCTGATCGGCGGTGCGAAATGGTGCGTTGAGAACGGGTACGGCATTTACGAGGACCTTGAGTATACTGAGTCCGGCGGGGCCGTGGAGGGTGCCGAGCCCCGGTATGTAAGCGACAGGGCCAAGAAGCGTCAGCAGGATGAGATGGGCACGCTGGGTTCGGGGAACCACTATCTCGAGATACAGAGGGTTACCGAGGTCTACGACGATAAAGCGGCTAAGGCTTTCGGGATCGAAGTCGGTGACATAAAGGTTAGCATTCACTGCGGGTCGCGGGGCCTTGGCCACCAGGTCGGCACGGACTATTTAAAGGCTATGGCCGGGGCGGCCAAAGCGACGGGCATAACGCTGCCGGAAAAGGAGCTTGCCTGTGCGCCGGTCAACTCGCCTGTCGGCAGGAAATACCTCGGGGCGATGCGGGCGGGTATAAACTGCGCGATTGCGAACAGGCAGATACTTACGCATCTTACAAGGCAGGCGTTTGAACGGGTTTTCCCGACTGCGGAGGTAAAGATGCTGTATGACGTTTGCCATAACACGTGCACTTATGAACAACACGTGATCGATGGACAAAAGAAGAGCTTGTTCGTGCATCGCAAAGGCGCTACGCGGTCGTCCGGCCCGGGCAGCGAGGGGCTGGCGGAAAAATACAGGCACCTGGGCCAGCCGGTCCTGATCGGCGGGTCAATGGGAACGTGCTCGTATATACTCGTCGGCACCGGCAGTTCGCCAGGCGGGGCCTTTGGTTCGGCAAGCCACGGGGCGGGCAGGGTTATGAGCCGCGGGCAGGCGAAAAAACAATGGCACGGAAGCAGCCTTGTAAAGCAGTTGGAGCAATCAGGGATACTGATACGCAGCAGCTCCATGCGGTCGGTTGCCGAGGAGGCACCGGGTGCGTACAAGGACGTAAGCGAGGTGATAGAGACCGTGCACAATGCCGGCCTTGCGAAGAAAGTTGCAAGACTCGTTCCGATAGCGTGCATAAAGGGGTAGCAACTGCGGGCATGTCGGCTTCGGTTTTTGGCACGCTTTGCGAGGCATGGTTATACGACGACTGCTGCATGTGTAAAGATAAAAAAAGACGGCCCTGCTGGGGGCCGCCTTGAGGTGTATTTAAATAAATATTCGAAGACTCTGATCACTTGAACGGGTCCCAGCGGCTCACGAGTTTTTCGAACGCGAGGGGCGGGAACTTTTCCTTGAATATGTTGTAGTACCAAAGCTCCTTGGGGCTGTTTAGGTAGTATCCGCCCGGGGTGCTGCGGGTCTGTTCATTGAAGTCGGTGTCCTTTATTACTCCTGACGCAAGGTCGTCCATAAGGCCGTCCGTGCCTGTACCGCCCGAGAAACGAAGCTTGACGCGTCTGTATATCTCATCGGGCAGCATGTCTTTGAAGGCCTCGCGGAGGATCCATTTTTCGATCAGCTCACCATTGCCGGGGTCGTGAATTTTCCATCTGACAGGAATTTGCAATGCCGTGGCAATTACCTCGGTGTCGATAAACGGGGTTCGGTAGTTTATGGAGTTGCCCATCATCGCGCGGTCGAGCCGCTGGACGGCGGTGTTGTAGGCGATTGCGACGAGTTTTTCCATCATTTTGAGGCGCTGCGATTCGGTGGGCAGCTTCTTAAGCAGGTGGTAGCCGCCGAACAGTTCGTCGCCTCCTTCGCCGCTGAGGATGCACTTGGTGTGCTTTGCAGCGGTTTGCGAGGCAAAGAGGTTCGCGATGGTTCCGCTTACGCAGTCCTCATCGAAAGATTCGAGTGTATAGACTGCGCGGGGAATAATTTTGCGGATGTCTTCCTTGTCGAACAGGAATGTTTCGTGATTTGCGCCGAGGTATTTTGCCATTATGGCCGCGTTTTCGAGGTCCGGCCCGCCTTCGACACCGACGGTTATCATGGGCAGGTCGGGGTTGATCTTATGTGCGACGGAGGCGATTATGGAACTGTCGAGCCCGCCGCTTAGCAGACAGGCACCGACTGCGCCGTCGGCCATGCGTCTTTTTACCGATGCCATGAGGCAGTCGCGAAGCTGGTCGGCTGCTTTTTGTACGTCGGTGGAAATCCGCACTTCGGGCAGATGCGGGATATAACCGGCAACGCCTGTTTTGGCGGAAAAATATGTCCCGGGCAGCAGTTCCTGCACGTTGTCTGTCACACCGGTAAGCGATTTGAGCTCGGAGGCAAAGCAGGTGCCGCCGTCGGCGGTTGTGCCGAAATAGAGCGGGCGCACGCCGACGGTGTCGCGGACAAGAATGATGTCATCGCCGTCTAATACTGCACAGGCGAAAACGCCCTTGAGGAAGCCGCCGAAGCCTCGACCGTGCTTTTTGTAAAGGGCAAGAGCTGTTTCTGCGTCTGAGGCGCCTTTTGTGCGGTCGTTGTATATTTCGCCGTCGAAGAGCATGACGGTGTCGTCTTGTTTTGCAATTCCGTTTCCGTGTTCAGGCGAAAGGTCGGATGCGACCGCCCCGCCGCAAAAGCCTGCCGTTTCGGCGATGTTGAGGCTGTCCGGGCCGCGATGTTTTATGGTTTCGAGCATTTGAGTTAAGGTGTCTTTTTTCGGTTGGGCTGTGAACAATCCGGCTATTCCGGCCATAACAGTAAATCCTTTCAATAAGTTAACATTTTAAAATACTATGCAAAGAAGCAAAACCAGGAGCAATAAGAAAAAACGAAACGCTTAGGACCAATGGATATCCGACTCAGCGATTATGTTCTATTATGGTGATAAAGCTATCCAGAGACCAGTATATAGAAAACTGAAAAAAATGCCAGAAAAATATTGGAACACTTTCAGGAGGTTTTGAGCAATTAAATGATAAGGAAAAGAAGAATGCTTTCAAACGTATAAGAAAATGTCCACAAGTTCAATTTGCACATAAGGGTTAGACATATCGTCACCGGCTGTTTATAATAACAAACTGAATACTAATGATAACAGGCGGATTTTTATGACGATGAAAAAGCCGAATATTGTATTTGTCCTTGCCGATGATCTTGGTTACGGCGATTTCGGCAGGTTTAACGGCGGGTTGTCAAGCACGCCTGTCCTTGATGGGCTTATCGACGAGTCGGTATGTATGACACAGCAGTACACCGCTTCGCCGGTTTGCAATCCTTCACGTGCTTGTATATTGACGGGCAGGTATCCGCATCGGACAGGTTCGATTGATACGCTTGAATGGCGTGGTCTTGAAAGGCTCGCGCTTCGGGAGACTACGCTTGCGGACGTATTGAAACGAAACGGGTACAGGACGGGTCTCGTTGGAAAGTGGCACCTGGGGGCGTTTGACAAACGTTATCATCCTAACAGCCGCGGCTTTGATGAGGCGGTTTGTTTTCGAGGGGGAATGCATGACTATTACGACTGGCGGCTGGAGTTCAATGAGCAAGTGGTCAAATCGGACGGAACCTATTTGACGGACCTGTTCACTGAGCAGGCATGTCAATTTATCGAGCGGAACAAGGACAGCAGCTTTTTCCTGCATTTAACATATAACGCCCCGCACACGCCCCTCCAGGCGCCGCAGGATGAAGTTGAGCCTTTCCTTGAAAAGGGCCTTTTTAACCGGGGTGTCAGCACGCTTTACGGGATGATCCACCGGATGGATACGGGGGTGGGCCGTGTACTGGAGACTATCAACAGATGCGGGATTGAGGACAATACCATTTTTATATTCACAAGTGATAACGGCCCGCAGTTCGGCGGCGAGGGCGACGAAAAACTGGACAGGTTTAACTGCCACTTCAACGGCTGTAAGGGAAATGTTTATGAAGGCGGGATTCGGGTACCGTTGATGATACGCTGGCCGGATGGTTTTCAGCGAGGACAACAAATAGATTCGATGGTGCATTTTTGCGACCTTTTCCCTACCCTGCTTGCTGCTGCGGGAGTGGATTGTCCTTGCGAGCTTGATATTGACGGGCAGAACATTTTGCCGCTGCTGCGCGGAGAGAGCCTTGATACGGTAACCAAAAGATTCTGGCAGTGGAACCGGTATACGCCTGTTGTTAGTTTTAACGCGGCAATGCGTGACGGGCCGTGGAAACTGGTCAGGCCTTCGGTGCCGGAGGTAATCGAAGTGCCGGATATTCACTGGCTTGAGGTTTCGATGTATAACCCGGAATATTTTATTGAAAATGGAATTGTTACCGACCCGGAGCCCCAGATAGAATTGCCGCCCCAGCCAAAGCCCGAGCTGTATAACATCGAACAGGACCCGCTTGAAAAGTACAATGCTGCGGACGAGCACCCGGAAATCGTGCATCGTATGGAGATTGAATTGGAGAACTGGTTTGAAAGTGTCGAGGCAGATCGCAGGTCAATAAACGATTGAATGAGCAGATCAACTGTAACCGGGTACCTGCTGATTTGCAAACGTTGATTTTAGATTTATCGTGCGACACCTGAGCAGAGCTCGATTAGTTTGGCCGACGTCATTATTTGTAATCTTCGTTATGCTCCTCAAATTCATGTTCGAGGTCGAGCAATAACCAGTCGTCATTGGGTATATATTTTTTCTGACTTATGCTGTAGCGTTTCGGAAGGCCCTGTGTATGGTGGAGCTTGTCGAGGAAGTCAAGCAGCGGTTTTTGGGGCGGATACTTCTTTTCAAGTTCGTCGGTCGGGCCGGGGTCCCATCCGAATTTGTCGGCGTATTTGGCAAAACCGAATCCGTCGAAAAAGTTTTCACCGCCTATCAGCGGCATGTACCACAGGCTTGGTATGCCTTTGGGATTTTCCTTGATGGGTACTTCCTTCTCGACCTGTTTTAACAGTTCGCTGCCCTTTTTATCGCCCTGTTTTTTAAGGTGCTTTTTGAGCTGCTCGAAAGCGGGAAAATTAACCGGGGGACTTACAAAGAGCACGGGCTTGTGCTGGAGCCTTGCGACGATAACTTCATGCGGAGTTCCGACGCTGTAAATATTGGTCGGACAGTAAGCAATGACGAAATCGCTTATATCCACCATTCGCAGGTCCATGTGCATTGTCTCGCGAAATGTTTCTGCACACTGTCTCCTTGCTTTTTTGCCGTGTTCTTTCGGATCAAAGGTCCAGTCGTGGCGAACCTGGGTTGTCTTTACATCCTCCTTGCCGTATTCGTGCAGGCCGAGTACGCGGGGTTTGTACCAGGGGTCAAAGACGGTTACGCCGAGGGATCTTAGAAAGCGGCTTACCTTGACGCGCCAGCCGTATTTTTTTTCTTCAGCGCGTGAGGCAACGAAGTCCATCGGCCCGGAAAGATAGGCCCTGGCGTGTGATAGGAATCCTTTTTCAGCTTTTTCGTTTTTGTTTGTCATTTTATCAGACACCCTCGATGACTTTTATAAAGTTACTTTTGAAGAATGCTCGCCATTGGGCGGTTGTTTGCTCTTTTGTTTGTTCATCTTTGAACTTTTCTGCCATTTTTCCCGCCTTTTCCCAGGTGTTCACATTTTCGGGCAGCTTGCCGAAGATTTTCAATAGATTACCCGCAGAGCCGGATTTGATCAATACTTTTCGAGCGGCTTTCATCAGGTCGTAATTGTCAATCGCGGCTGCTTTTACAAGTTCTATAAGCACGGCGTGGACAGCAGCCGTTTTATTGACGTCGCCTGTATGGGTGCTTTTTGTGTAAGGGTTCTCAAGCCATTCGGGCAGGGAGCCGGCATTTTTATCGTAAAAGTTTTTTCTTATCGGTGTCCTGAAAAGGGTATTATCGACGGTGCTTTTTTGCAGATTGTCCGCAGGCAGGGCCCAAAGCGACTGGCCCTGGCAGGAGAGCACGAAATTTATAAACTCCTGGGCAAGTTCAAAGTTTTGCGAGTCTCTGTGAATTGCGATCGGGTCCGGGGTGTAAATCGTTCCTCTTTCGGGGGTAATATATTTAATGCTGCCGGGCCTTATCTGCTGTCTCGCATAGCCGTAAAAATCAATGCAAACCGAAACCGCTGCCTCTCCGTTGGATGGAGCGTTGGCGGCGGTTGTGCTGCTGTTTACGATCCTTGTTGAATTTGAAAGGATCGAGAGCAGCGTTGCCCAGCCGTTCGACCAATCGGGGCCGTTGTTTACAATGAGGTCGAATATGGCGGCTGTGCTTCC
This sequence comes from uncultured Pirellulales bacterium, assembly GCA_964628195.1. Classification (GTDB taxonomy): domain Bacteria; phylum Planctomycetota; class Phycisphaerae; order Sedimentisphaerales; family Anaerohalosphaeraceae; genus CAZVPF01. The sequence goes on from CAZVPF010000015.1 coordinate 43,969, forward strand.
GGACTTGGACGGGTCGGCAAGAATAATATGTTCGAAATACCTTTCCTCGGCCAGGTCAGACCAGCTTTTCGGTTCAGCGACTCCAGCCTCCTCAAGCATGTTAATGTTGTAAATAATCCCAAAACCGCTGAGGGCATTGCCGCACCACATAAGTTCGTCATCTCGGTAAGCAACGCCGTTGAAGTTTTGCGGGATATTCGCGAGGGTTTCTTTATCAAGAACAAGAGGTTTCAGCAAGCCGTTTTCAGCCAGTTGGTCATAGACGTACTGACCGCCACCGAATATTATATCTATATTGGCCGGCTCTTGCATTTTATCCATCTCAGTTAAAATGGAAAGCATTTCATTGCTTCCCCTGATCAAAGCACCTTCATGCCAGTGAAAATTGATCTTTTTGCCATACTCAAAAGCATAAAAATCTTTGAACGAATGCTGAAAAATAAGGCATATGTCGGTATTGTGGGGACTTATCACAGTCAAGTCGACGGCAGGCAGTTCATTTAAGGTTTTGCCCCATTTCTGCAAAACCCTCTCCTCAGCCTCCTTGGCAGGGGCAATTTGTTCACTCCTGCCGCTGTAATAGGCGTAAAGAATGAAAACACTGGCTAAAAGAACTGTCACCGCAGCAAAACCAATGATCATATTGTTCTTTTTTTGGCTTTTATTCACCGCGTTTTCCATTATTTGCTCTCCCTGAATATTTCACACGTCCTGTGATTATATATTGAAATACCGCAGCCGACAATAAAAAAGCCGGTACAGGTTGCCCCATACCGGCTTATTATCTTTACAGCATTTTCGTCAGGCTCTCTTACATATCCGATTTCATTTACGGACAGCTTGCCGCCTGGCTCCAGCCGCACTGCAGCCATTCAAATGCAAGTATCGAGTAATCTGTCAAAGTCACTTTACAGTCACCGTCAACATCAACAGAAGGCGGGTTTACACATACGATCGGAAGTTCGTAAGGCGCTGCGGGGTTGTTCATGTCGATAAATGTCCCAGGGTTATCCGTAAGCTGGCTAGCGCCGGTCGGCGGGAACCAAACCTCTGCCATGGGGCTGCCGCCCGGGGTCTCCCTGTAAGGAGCCGCAACGACAATCCTGTCAACAAGCCCTGAAACCGTACCCGGATAGCCGTGGACAAAAACAGTTATTCCAAGTCCATCCCTGGGAGCGTATTGAGTAACATCACCGATATCGAAATAAAGAGTCGCCGAATATGTATTCCATTCGGTCGTGCTTTCAATATCTCTTTCAAATGTTCCGCCGGCGTAACTTCTTGCCCTAAGGTGTTTTCCGCCTATTGAAAGGTAAACATTCGGATCTTCGACAAGGTTTTTGAGAGTAACGGCAACATATATCGGGTCGCCGTCGACTATTCCCTGATTGCCTTCGGTCATGTCTCCGTCGGCGTCTTCGACTATTGCCACAACAACTTCACCGGTTTCAAATGTCGCTTCTCTCCAGCCGAGCGAAAGCGAGTGTCCGCCCGAGAGGTAGTCAACGCTGTTCAAAATTACGTTCGGGTCATTAGGGGTCTGACGGAATCTCAGGGATTCAAAGTCGGTCGCGTAGTCATCCGACCAGTCGTAACCGTAATAAATGTAACCGCCGTCTACATAAGGGCCGTATCCGTCGAATGGCCACTGCTGGGCTATAAGTTCCAGGTCCGGCATATCTGTCTTGCAGTTGCCGCTGAAATCTGTGAAAGGCGCCGTGCAAACCGGCATCGAACAAGGATCCGGGAATGTTACGTTTACATTATCCGGCGCGAATTTGTCCGGCACCTCTATTGTGATATCGTCAACGTAACCGACATCGGCACCGTTGGAATAATTACGTGCTTCAATTATCATACCGGTTCTGGCCGGGTACAGGGAGGTGTCGCCCTCGTCAAACACCCACATACCTTCAAGCTCTGTCCAGCTGTCCTGTGAATAAGTTTCATTTCCGCCGGCATATCCTGCAAAACTTATGAGGTTGCCGATTTCGTCGGTGTAGTGTGCCCACAGGCGAACAGCCCCTCCGTCCGGAATGGAACCTGTGTACCTGCCAGTTTTGGCGAACATCGAAGCCCTGACCACGTCACCGTCTTTTAGGTTATCGATGAAAGCTATATAACTTTGCGGCGTTGAGTTGTTACCGAATTCCTTGGTAAGCTTCAATGACCTCGAACCGCTGTAATATTCCGTGAAAACATTGCTTGCGACGGGCCAGTTCCACGCATCCAGTACGGTTCCCTGGTTTTCCCATCCGTAGCTCGAACTTGTCGTCGCCGGGTATGTCGTCGAGCCGCTGGGGAAGGTTACCGTGATGCCCGCCCGGTCGGGATAAGTTATGGTAATGTCATCCAACCAGCCGGTGTCCCCGCTTTCGTCCCATACCCTTGCTGTTATCATAATGCCCGTTGCTGTCGCCTCACTTGTTACATATCCGAAGGTGCCGTTTATCTCGGTCCAGTCTGTGCCTTGCGAGTACTCGTTTGCCAAACCAGCCGATCCAAGATAATCGTTCGAACTGTTCGTGAAAAATGCCGAAATGCCAATTGAACCCGACTCGTCGCCTGAATAGACGCCTGTTTTGCCGTGCACCGAAACACTGACGGTCTCCCCGAGGTCCAGCCCCTCGATCCTCGCGATATATGCCTGAGGCGGCGAATCAACACCCCTTTCAAGGAAAAGTGAGCCTGTACCGCTGTTGGTTTCACTGCTGTCATTGGCGACAACGATATTTCCAAATGTCCCCAAAACATCTTCTCCGCCTTCCCAGCCGAAACTCGAAGAAGTGGTAGGCTGAGTTCCTGTATCACCGAAGATATAAAGATCGTCCAGTTGGGCGCCTACCTGGTAATCTTCAGAGTGGACGGTAAATACAACATCGACCCACGTAGCATTGTCTGGTATTGCAGCAGTAAATGCCTGATAAGCATAACCGACATCTTCCCAAAGGGCTTTCATATCCTGCCCCATCACGTAGAAAAGGGTATAGTCACCGACATCTGTTTTTGCAACCAGTTCCACAAAGTCCGTATTCTTGACATCGTATGCCGCAAGAATTTTCACCTGAGCCTGGACCACCACAGCAGTAGCTCCGCTTATATCAACACGGTCAAACTCACAGCTCAATTCGGGATCGCAATCTTCAAGCTGGTATGAACCGGGGTTCGTGGCGTTATAGTGATCTGTCGCACCGATATAATCTCCTGTATCTGCAAGATCCCCTGCAGGTGTAGGCCCGTCATAACCGTTATAGTAAGTCCTGAAGCCCAATTCACTGTCACCTACCCCCGGAACATATTCGAGATAGGTTTGGTCGGTAAGATACCCCGGCGATGTAAGTGTGTTTTTATACCTGCTTAGGATTTTATCCGGTTCCGTAAAACTTGTATAAGCGATAGTCTCGGCAAGTAAAGCACCTGCGCAGCTTAAAAAACATAATACCAGCAATAATCTTTTCATCATCATTCTCCTTATTGAAAATTAAATTTATATTTCTTATAAATTACAAACCAAACAGCCAGTCTTTCAGCAGCAGTGAGAAATCTTCGAGGTTGACTTTCCCGTCCCCGGTCATCTCGCCTTGCTGCCAGCCGGCTGATTCATCAAGCCAGTTATCCAGAAAATTATCAAGTTCAGGTACCCCAACCATGCCGTCAAGATCAAAGTCACCGTAGCCTGTTTCATATACGTCATGTATGAGCATATCAATATCCTGCTGATCGACACTGCCATTGTTGTCAATATCGAAAAGCGCATTGGCAGTACCAACCGCGCCGAGCATCAGGTTTATATCTTCAATGTCAAAATCAAAATCACCGTCAAAATCACTCAATTCGGTAAAACGGTAATTCACCGTCTTGCTGTAGACCGGGTCCTCAGTCGCCTGCGAAGCGGCGTTTACAGTAACCATCGCCGCATGACTTCCCGACTCCTGCTGTCCTATAGTTAGAAAATGCGAATTGACGCCTGCCAGAGGCTCAGCAGTAAAAGGCCCTATACTGTTACCGGAATCGCCCGAGCCGCCCGAACTTTCACCCTGGAAGTTTGCCTGGCAGTAAGTGCTGTCGTCGCCGCTGCAAACAGCCAGTCCAACCTTTACATCATTTGAAAGTGCGTTCAGCGTAACAGATGAAACCTCGTTCCAGTTCGTGCCGTCAAATGACTCATAACCGGTTAATACGTCCCCAGCGCGTGATATCTTTAAGTACCTCGAACCGCTGTGTGTTGGCCCGGAGACCGCCGGTGAAAAAGAACCCTCCGTGCTCCTGTACCTCCAGAGAATGTTGCCCTCATTGTTAAGATATATGAAACCGTACCTGGCCCCGGCATCGGTCGTTTCCCGGACCATAAGACCCGCCCCGCCGCCCGGGCTTGACGCATTCATATTCGTCAGGTTATAAACCATCTCGCCGTCGCCGACCAGGGGGATGTATACATAGTAAAGTTTTTCTGACGTAAAACCCACGACCCCGCTGCCCGAAACATTTATTTCTTCGTTTTCTGCGTTGTAAGTATAACTGCCGGCAAGGCTCGGGCTGCCTATATCCGTATCCTGCCAGTTTATAACACACGGGTCAGAGGCTTGGACGATATCGCTTTCAATTGTGTAAACCAGCTCATCGGCCCCAGCGGTATAAACCACATCCGCAGCATTTTCAACAAGGACCTCGATCTGATAGCCCTCACAGATTATGGCAGGCGGGGGGATATCTGCAACACTTGCCCCCATCACAGAGGGAACCTGGTAATCGGCCACGACCGGCAGATGATCGCTGACATTTTCAAGCAGGTTCAGTACCTCGCTCGAAGCGCCGTCTCCCGTGGATATATTTCCATTACCCCCGTTCCAGTAATGCGAACCGTTATTTGCGAAAGTGTGGTAAGAATTTTGTATATAGTCAATGCCCTCACCGTCAAGCATCTCGCCGCTTACAAGCTGAAAATCAAACCTGTCGTCCATTCCGCCGCCTACGAGCGGAGAAGGTGGATAGTTCGACGGGCTCTGGGTGTGCCATGCCATATACGCCGAATTATTGTGCCAGCTTCCTGCCTTGTCCGGAGGGTCAAAGGCCCGGCCGCCGCCGCTTGCTGTCAGGTTGCTCCATGCCTGCTCTGAACTCGTATAAAGATTGAAGTCCCCTGCGTAAATAATGTTCACCCCATCGCCCAGCGCATCGGAGTTGACACGTATCTCGCGGGTCTCTTCGGCTCTCCTGTCTTCATTGTCCGATCCCTGGCTTGCCTTGAAATGACTGTTGTACACATAAAAAACAGCATCCTGGCTCGAATAGCCAACCGGGCGAAATTTATACCGTATAGTCGATCTCGCAGCCCCGTCAGAGGAAGGATAATTCACAATGCTTTGGCCAATGAATTCGCAGGTTACGGTGTTATAAACCATTCCCGGAAGTCCGCCGCCTGTCGAGCTGCCCACAAGTGAAACATCATCATAGAAAACATCCGTATCGCCATTGTATATGTTGTTAAGAATATTAGCGATATTACCCGGGCTGCTGCTCTGCATCTCCTGGAAAAGCCAGATATCAACAGGCCTTTGCATGCCGTTATAATTCTCGTTTCCGATCGCCTCCAGGACAGTGTCAAGGCCGGTCCGCACAACACCGCTGTTGATGTTATAATTCACCACCCTTATATGGGCATGAACAAAACACACCGGCAATAGCGAAACACAGATAAAAACAATATATCTTCGCATAGTAACTCCGGTTTAATCGATTGACATCCCGTTAAAATCATCCGGGTCATAAGTGTATCCCGCCCCGGCTGCGAGTGATCCGCTCGGCCAGTATTTTGAAATATCCACCGCCGCTTCAAGGTCAAGCGTTTCTGTTCTTCCGTCAAAGTAAAGAACGTTAACTTTCCCATTATGACGGAAAGAGAACCTTCTTGCGAGCGGGGTTATTTCGGGCTTATCTCTCGACGGCCCGAGATCGAACGGGTCGCCGTAAAGGTTTGATGCCGGGCCGCAAGTCATAAAGTTCCCCCCTTCGTTCTGATAATCAAAGTTATTGAAAGTAATAGCCTCAGTTTGACGGTTAAGGTACCTGGTTCCATCCATCACGTACACCTTTTTCGAAGGATGTTTAATTCTCGTAAGCTTGGGCTTATAAGATGTCGGCAACTCTGCTCTTGCCGCAATATCGACATCCGTCACCCAAACATCCCGGTCCTCATCGCCACCGGGATAAGCACGGTTGCTGTACAAATGAAACGGAAGCAGGGCCCCGTAACTGGACACTGTCAAATTCCTTGCCTCTGAGGTCGTGAACATCCCCCCCCCGCTGCCGGTGTAAATATCGTCATATTTTTCCCTGTTGGACGGACATCTAAGCTCCGTCTCAAATATCGCTTCAATACGTTTTTTCCTGTCTCCCGGAAAACTCAACTCCCTGCCCAGTGTCGGGGATACCCAGTCACTGTTTTGGACGGGGTAAGTACTTGAACTGCCGAGGTCACTATTAAAACTTCTGTAGTTACCGCTTGTATTAGGCCCTGCGAGCCAGTCGTCCCATTCTGTTGTGTAGGTAGACAAAGCCGTACCACAACTGCGCATGTGCGCTTTACAGACCACGGTTCTGGCCATTTCCTTGGCCATGTTGAGCGAAGGCAGCAATATCGCCAGAAGAAGCGCGATAATCGAAATCACCACCAAAAGCTCAATGAGTGTAAATCCCTTTTTCTCGTTCATTTTAACAACCCCGTCATTGTTTTTGTCTGTCTGTTAAGCCTGTATATTTGCACGATTTATTGTAAAGGCGTCATAGCTCATTATAGCACACGGCTTTGCAAAGCTGAATTAATCTCATGTTACAATAGAGTTATTATAGGATTAGTGTTCATATTTGTTGAAAATCGGCCCGTTCGATACACAGAAGCAGCGGGCAGACGGTTAAAAAGAGCCGCCATGCCCGCTGTTTCTTATTTGATTAACAACATTACTAACAACATGTTGTTGAAAACCTGCTTAAAATTCGTTTATTTGCGGCGACGAAGCAAAAGACCGCCAAGACCGAGGATAGCCATTGTAGCCGGCTCGGGAACTGCAGCGCCAGGGAAAGTAATTGTTGCTGTATCCGGGGCTGTTACTGAAAGGCTGTCTACATAAATTGTGTCTCCGCCGGAACCGCCGTAAGGACGTGCCTCAACGACCAGACCTGTTCTGTCGGTGTCTGCATCAAATGTCCATGTCCACTCAAGCTTCGACCAGCCGCTACCGTCAGAGTAATCATAGTTACCGCTTGCAGAGCCGGCATAGCTTGTTATGTCTGTGTCATCATTAGTATAGTGTCCCCAGATACGGCCTGAAGGTGAACCGCCTGGCGTAGTGTCGTATACCCAGAAGCTGGCTGTAACCTGGTCACCGGTAGAAAGGCCATTGATCCATGCAACAAAAGCCTGGGGAGTGCTGCCGCCGCCGTCAATAAGTTTTAATGCGCGGGGTGTATCTTCGCTTGAAAGGTACGGGTCGCTAACTACTTCTGTCGTAATAGGGTTATAAGTACCCAATACACCACTATCACCAATTGCCTTGTCCTGCCAACTGTAAGTTAGTGTCTGTGCGCTTACAACCGCTGACAGAACAACTACTGTCAATACCAAAATCATCTTCTTCATCATCTTTCTCCTTCGGCCGGTGTCCAGCCTAATAATGTAATAAAAAATTGTTCTTTTCTCACCTGCCGGGCCATGCCGCCGGCAAGTACCCGTTAAACACTAAACTGACCTGCGTAATTCTCCAAACATCCGATAATATACCTGATATCATCGTTTTTTCAAAGAAAAACATAGAAAAACTATATTTTCTTTTGTCCACCTCCTTTCATACAAATTCAGATACTCACCCCCTATATTAGCTAAACTTATGTAATTACAGCGAATACGTTAAACGCAATCCCTTTTTAACCTTGAATTCCGGTCAAAATATATCGTTTGTATATTTGTTAATTGTGAGGGAATTGTTAGGGTTGCATTAAAACTGGACACGAATACACTCTTTTCGTGCCCTACCGCCCATTAGGAATAACAATTACGTTTTCAGGATCAATATATATAGTTGATCTGCCCTGGTCGTCAACTACATGTTCAATACCACCCAATGCTGTTAATTTCCAACTCAGATTCTCCTTAATTGAAAAATTTGCTTGAGAAATTTCACCGAGATATGTTAAATTTTCCATTTTCACAGTAAATTGGTTAAACCGGTGAGGATTTTCGAGCTTTTCAGTTGCGGCAAAAATATTTTCTGGCCGGACGCAGCATAAAACATTCTGGCCGGTTTGCAGCCCTGCTGCGTGAGATGAGACAATTTCCCCTATCGGGGTCTTAATTTGCGTTGCAGCGTCAACATTTGTCACTGTGCCTTCGATAAAATTCGCTTCGCCGACGAAATCAGCCACAAACTTTGTCGCGGGTTTGTTGTAAACTTCCTTTGCGGTGCCAACCTGTTCGAGGTTGCCGTTATGCAAAATGGCTATCTTATCAGCCATGGAAAGGGCTTCTTTCTGGTCGTGGGTTACATAAATCGCAGTTGTTCCCGTAGACTTGATAAGGCTTCGCAGCTCCGTTCTCATCTGCATCCGCAGTTTCGCGTCGAGGTTGCTGAGGGGCTCGTCGAGCAAAAGGCACCTCGGTCTTGCTGCAAGAGCGCGGGCCAGGGCGACCCGCTGCTGCTGGCCGCCTGAAAGCTGGTTAGGTTTTCGCTTTACGTATTCGGCCATCTGTACAAGGTCGAGCTTTTCCAGGGCTATGTCATACCTCTGCTTAGCGTCGACTTTCTGCATTCGCGGGCCGAACTCAACGTTCTGCCTTACTGTCATGTGAGGCCACAGGGCGTAATTCTGGAAGACCATTGCACAGTTGCGTTTTTCGACCTCAAGTTCCGTCACGTTCTCGTCATTGAACAATATCCTGCCGGAACTTGGACCGATGAGCCCTGCAATGCAGCGAAGCAGCGTTGTCTTGCCGCAGCCGCTGGGACCGAGCAGAAAAAAGAACTCCCCGGGCTGGATGGTTATATCGATATCCTTCAGTACCTCGGTAGTTTTGGCGCCCTTGCCGTATGACTTGGTTATGTTTTCAAGTTTGATCTCTGTCATAACATTTTTCTCTAAATATTTATCTCTCTAATGATATATCATGCCCTGAATATCGCGCCAAGTTTCTTTCCCAGCAGCGCGGTCGCCACAGCAAGCGAGCCGCCCAGAAGGACCATGCCCACAACCCCCAGCGCAGCGGCGATGTTGTTGGCGTCCGGATTAGCCGAAACGCCCTGTATATATATCTGCTTTGTAATTGGAAAGTGCTCGCTGCTTTGGGCGAGCATCAGGGAATCGCTGACCTCGAGCATGGCGAAAGAGAATGTCAGCACGCCTGCGGCGATAACATTTGCCGTTATCAGCGGGACGGTTATCTTCCACACCGCCTTTGCAGGACTCGCCCCGAGGTTGCAGGCGGCCTGTTCAAGGGTTTCGGGTATCTGCTGCAAACCCGCAGAAACACCGCGGACAATAAAAGGTATCCTCCTGACCGCGTAGGCGATGACAATAATTGTTGTGGGGTTGCCCAGCGGGCCTATGGACTCCAAAGCAGAGCCGCGTACGGTCATCGCGATAAAACCTGCGGCGATAATTATTCCCGGCACCGCCAGCGGGAGCATCAGCAGCGCATCGAGGCCCCTGGCCCCGAAGGGTCTTTTGCGAATTATTATCCACGCGGCCAGTGAGCCGACAATTATGTCAATAACAGTAGACATTGAGGCATACTTGATGCTGTTGAAAATGCAGTTAAGCGTTTTTGGCTGGGTCAGCACAAAAGTAATGTGCCTCAGCGTGTACTCCTGGGGCAAGACCGACTTGATCCACTTGCCGGAAAAAGCCGTCAGCAACACACCTATATGAGGCAGGACAGCAAGGAATATTACAAAACCGAACAGTGCCCACGCCGCAGCGGTTCCGCCGAAGCCAAGTTTGCGGGTCTCGGACATAACAGTAGCCTTCGCCGAATCGGTCTTCGAGGCATGGCCGAACAGGAACTTGCCGGTAACATAGAAAAGGACCGAGAAGAACAGAAGCAGTATCACAAGCCCAAAGGTTCTGCCGGATATATCTGCCCGGGAAAGTTCCTTGAATATCGTTACCGCCGCAAGTTCCTCATAGCCGACTATAAGCGAAGTGCCGAGATCGGTAAAGGACCATATAAACACTATCGAGCCGCCTGCGAACAGCCCCGGGCGAACCAGCGGAAGGATGACCCGCCAAAAGGTCGTAAAGGGCCCTGCTCCGAAGTTCCTCGCGGCCTCCATGTAAGCGGGGTCAATATTAGACAGGCTCGATGTGAGGTTGAGATACATTATAGGAAACAGGTGCAGGACCTGCAGAAGGATCACGACCGAAAGCCCGGAACTGAGCCAGTCAGGCGGAAGTGATCCGGACATGTCGATTATCCCTATACGGTCCAGGATGATGTTCAATATCCCGAACTGGCCGAGCAATCTCTTTATTGAAAGCGCCCCGACAAAAGGCGGAAGTATCATGGGTACCAGCACCAGTGTGCTGAGTATGCCGCGTCCCTTGAAGTCATACCTTGCGCTTATCAGTGAAAGGGGTATTGTTATCAGGGTTACGGCAAGGGTGGTCGCGCAGGCCAGTGTGAAACTGTTTACGAGCTGGCCGACAAGTCGCTTGTTCGAAAAAACACGGCTGATCCAGTAAAAGCTAAGCTCACCGTCATGAACAAAACCGGTCTTGACCGCGAGTATCAGCGGGTAAATAAAAAACGCCCCGAATATCAGCGCAATGCCAAGCGCAGCCAGGTGCGAATATGCGTTATTTTTGAGACTTCGTTCCAAAGCGAAGGCTTTCTGTTTTAGTCGGCTATCTTTTCGTACTTCTCATAGAAATAATCGACCCAGCCGGATACTATTCTCTCGGACTGAGCGGCGTCGTTGAGCTTGTCGTGTATTTGCCGCACTTCTTCAAGGGTGTCTATATTTTCGGGCAGTTCGACAAACTCGGCAAGCAGTTTTGGGTCGTGATTTGTTTCGATAATTTTTTTTCTTGCGTCCTGCATCTGTGACCTGTTGTCTATAGCAGCGGCCTTTACAAGCTGTATAAGGACGTCATAGCGGACCGAGCGGATGTCGGCGTCGACAAACATCTCGGCGCCTTCGGCGTACGGACGGGCTATGTAGTCCGGGACATCCGCATCGTACCTTTTGTAAAAGTCCTTTCGTATAGGAGGCCGATTGAGATTGTATCGCTCAGGCCCGGCTTCGTGCCCCGGAGGCAGCGCCCATAAGCCCTGGCCATCCAGGGAAAGGACAAACTGGATGAACATTTGAGCTGCATCTTCATTCGGTGCGTTCTTGAGTATCGCCACCGGGTCGGGCGTAAAGCCTGTCTGGCCCCTCGGGCTTCGATAGCCGAGCATTTCAGGCGCCTCGGCGACCCGCATAGTGCCGTAAAAGTCGATACAGGTTGCGACAATAGCTTCTCCGATAACGGGCGCCTGTGCAGCGGTTCCGCTTGAGTCGGTAAACTTTTTTGCGTTTGACAGTATCATCATCAGCCTTGCCCAGCCTTTTGGCCAGTCATCGGCTGACTGCACGATCATTTCATAAGCTGCCGCAATCGAACCGGACTGGGTGGGGTCGGCGAGCATGACCAGGCCGAAAAGGTCGTCCCTGCCAAGGTCGGTCCAGCTTTGAGGCTCGGCTATGCTCTGCATTTTTAACAGGTCCTTGTTATAAATGAACCCGAAACTGCTGACCACGTTGCCGCACCAAAGCTTGCCGGGGTCATACATCTCCATTCCGCCAAAGGTTGCAGGGATATTTTCAAGGACATCGGGCTGCATTTCTATCGGCACAAGCAGTCCTTCCTCGGCGAGTTTCTGGAAAGTGTACTCGCCTCCGCCGAACACAACATCTATGCCCGCTGTCTCGCTGCGGGAATAAACATTTCGCAGGTAGCGCAGTATCGCACTGCTCCCGCCGCCCACGTCGCGCCACTGCAGATCTATCGTTTCACCGGTTTGCTGCCTGTAGTATTTCTCAAACGCCGTCTCAAACTCGTAACGAATATTTTCGTTATGCGGGCTTATTACAATAAGTTCACCGGCTGCGCCTGAGCGCTGCTGTGCTGCCCCTTGTGAATCCTCCCGGCCGTCCTTTTTTCCACAGCCGCCGAAAAATACAAATGAAGCTATCACGACCGAAACACCAACACCAAAAAGGCGCCTCTTGTTTAACGTCAATGTTCTGCAAACTCTATCCGACAATTTTACCTCCCTGTTCGTTTCAATTAGTTCTGCTCGAATTCAAAAACCGTTACGACCGGCAGGTGGTCGCTGGCGACTTCGGCTATGGGATCCTCTATGAGGTAAGTGTCTTTCGCGTCCTCTGCAAGCTCGGCGGTTACAAAAATATGGTCAATACTCGAGCGGTAACGCGCAGGCTTGATCTTGCAGTGATAGCTCGCAAGCTCCGGGTCGGCATCGTAAACGGGCTTTGTCAGGCAAATGAGGTTTTTACCGTTTTCAGGCTCTATCATCTGCGCGACCGCGTCGGCACCGACTTTTCTTTCGTAATTATCCATACCGAAATCGTCGTTGAAATCGCCGAGAACCGCTACATCCTCAACGCCTGTCTGTGCAGCAAGCTCAAAGCATATCCGCCTTGTGGCCTCTATTTCGCGTATCCGCCACGCCGTGACCGCCCTGCTGTTTCCGTACTTGCTTTTTACATGTGTGCAGCCTACCCATATTTCATTGCCGCCCGGCGTGCGAAACCTGACAAAAGCAGGGCCCCTTGCGAAAAGCAGGTTTTCTTTATCAAGACCCTCGCCATTCTTGACCCGCATCACCGATTCATCTCTTAAAGAGTCAGGAGTTTTATAATATTCCCTGACTTCGAGCGCCTCAAAGCCCGGCTTTGCGATCATTCCAAGCCACTGGCCCGGAAGATTGCCCCTGAAGACCTTTACAAAAGCGTACCTGCCGTCAAGCCAGCGCTCGTTGAAATACCGCAGCATTTCCTCGCTGCAGCATTCCTGGATCGCGATAATATCAGCGTCGAACCTGTCGAGACCTATCGTACGCGCGACCTCGTAAATGTCTTCCTCATCGCGGAAAAGCTCGGTCCGCTCCCTGCTCCGCTCCGGCATCATTTGCTGGTCGAACATTTTGTTAAAGTGCTCTATGTTGTACGTTGCCACCTTTACCCGCTCGGCGGAAGCAGCTTTGACGCCCTGAGATTCGGGGTTGGGTGTTGTTTTTAGCTCGGCAGTGACACAGCCGCAAAATATAGCCAATACCAATACAGATAAGCCCGCTTTGAGCGAGGGCTTTATTTTATTGCCCGCTGCGAAAACCATTTATACACTCTCCTTACCAGAGTTTTCATTCAAGCCGTATAATATGCCCGCAAAGGCGGTTTGTCAAGTTTCAGGACATGAAAAGAAAAATGTATATTGGACCGTCTATCAATTTATTTCGGCTATGGGATAACCAGCACCATTTCAGGGTAGATTGTGCCGTTTTTTATCTTGTCCCTGTTGGCCTGGAGTATTTGTTCCCACTTTTTGGGGTCGCCGTAATACTTTTGGGCGATCTTCGACAAGGTATCGCCGGGGCGAACCTTATAATACTGCACCTCCCGGCGCCGCTGGGGGCTGGTTTGCCCGGTTGGCTGCTGGCTGCTTTGACTTTCATTGTCAACGGCGGTCGGCGGGTTGATGTCCGCGTCGGTTATAACTTTCTTTAGAGGCGGCTGTTTGTGGATCGCAGGTTCATTAGTCTGGGCTGGACCGGGCGGCTGAACGGTTCTTTCCGGCTGGGTTTGCTGCTTAACATCGGCGGGCAGAAAAAGCTGCCTGTCATCCTCGACCCGGCCGGCTGGGGCCGAGACCAGGTCCTGTTCCAGGTTGTTGGACGGACGGATACATATAAAAAGGGCGGTGCCAATGCCAAGCGCCGCCCCTACTATCATTCCTGTTTTTAGGTCCTTACGCATAAACCTCACTTTTTCTGGGTAGATTTGTCCCTGCTGCCAAGCAGCAGTATCGGCGAAGCTATAGCTATCGACGAATAAGTACCTATTAATATACCGACAAGCATCGCGAAAGTAAAGCCCCGCAGTCCCGAACCGCCCCAGATGTACATAACAAGCACAACGAGGAACGTTGTGAAGGAGGTCAGCAGCGTCCTTGAAAGGGTCTGGTTGATACTTTCGGTGATTATTCCGGCATTTACGGTTTTCAGCTTTCCGCGGTTCTCACGTATGCGGTCGAATACAACGATCGTGTCGTTAAGCGAGTAACCGATAATCGTCAGGAACGCGGCGATCATCTCAAGGTTTATCTTGAAGTCGCCAATCCCAAGCGCCCTTCCTATCGGAGTGCCCGCGATATAGGTGCAGGCCGCCACGGTGCCCAGCGTAATGCAAACGTCGTGAACCAATGCCGCGATGGCCGCAAAACCGTATCTCGCGTTGCCGAACCGTATCCATACATAACCCACAATTGCGATGAGCGAAAGCACGATAGCAACCAGTGCCCTGTTCTGCGACTGCTCGCCGATAGACGGGTCGATCTGTGTGACCCGCGCAAGGGTGCTTTCGTATGAAGTAGCGCGGATAACCTTGTCTTTCTCCATCTCGACAAAACGCTCGGTCTCCTCGGGGGAAAGATCCCGGTAACCGGCCTCGGGGTGTACCGTTACATAAACAAACTCCTGCACCTGCTGATCGTCGCCAAGCGGAGCAAACTCGGAATCAGTGAGCAGGTACTTGTACCAGTTAAAGTCCTGCGCATCGGGCTTGAAACGCAGGTCCCGGAACCTCTGTTTGAGCTGCGCACCGCTTACAGGACGGTCGAGCTGTGTGCGTATTCTGATACCGCCTATGTAATCGGCAAGATCGACATCGGCGCCGGTGATATTCTCTGTCGAAACGATAACCGGCCGGAGGTTTTCACGAACGGACAAGAGTCCCTCGAAGGTGTCCCGGACGGCCTTGTTGACAACTTCGTCGACCACCGGGGCGCTCACCTGGGCGTCGGCAAAAGCGGTATTAAGCACCTGGGCCACAACACCCTTGTTAACCAGGCTCGTTGAAACTGCATACGCACTGCCGTCCTCGCTTCCAACCTCAAGGTTGGGCATGGAGACACCAAGACTGCTCCTTGCCTTGCGTATTTCCTGGGTGACCTGTTCGGGTGTTTTGGGCTCAGCGAACTTGACAATGGAAGTCGTCTTGTTGGTAGCCGTAGTTGTTATCTCGTACTGCAGCCCCGACTCGCCTATGCTGTAGACCTTGGCTGCCATAAGGGCCGGGCTGCCCAGGAGCTGGCCCTTTTCCCGTATCGCATCTTCGACATCGCTTCGGGAATAATTGGTTCCCTCGCGGAATGTTATCTGCACACTCGTTCCGCCTGTGAACTCAATGTCATACTTGGAGTTCTTTTCTTCGTCGCGTGTGAAGAATATCGTAAGGCCCCCTACCACCAGAAACGTCGAGACCACGAAGAAGACTTTCCTTATGCCCATCCAGTTGAAGTTGGGCTTTTTGATCAGCCGCAGCATAACCAGGTGGTCCCGGATTATCCGCTGATCCGTCAGCAAGTCGAACACAACCCTTGTTACAAACAGCGCGGTGAACATACTCGAAACAATACCGATCATCAGCACTATTGCAAAGCCCTTTATCTCCTCCGATGCAGCCATGTAAAGGATGACGGCGGTTATAAAGGTGGTTACGTTGGCGTCAAAGATCGTCCTGAACGCCCGCTGATAACCGTTTGATATCGCGGTTTTGAGGGTCGCACCGGCAAGCTGCTCTTCTCGAATACGCTCGAATATAAGCACGTTTGCGTCAACACTCATGCCGATGGTCAATATGATACCCGCGATGCCGGGCAGTGTGAACGTCGCCTGGAAGATCACCATAACCGCAAGCACGAACACGATATTCATAAGCAGCGCGATATCAGCAACGAAACCCGGCAGCAGGTAGTAAAGAACCATGAACACCGCCACGATGCCAAGCCCGATCAAACCTGCCTTTATGCCCTGGTCCCTGTTGTCGACGCCTATGGCCGGTCCTATCGTTTTCTCGGAAATCGGAACATCCGAAAGCCTTGCCGGGAAAGAACCTGCGTTTAGCTTGTTAACGAGATTATCAACCTCGGTCTGTGTGAAATCGCCCTCGATAATACCCGACCCGCTGATCGCGGAGTTTATCCGCGGGGCCGATATCGCCATATCGTCAAGCACTATGGCAAGGTTTCGACCGATATTCTTGCGTGTAACATTATAAAACAGCTTGCTGCCCATCGTATCAAGCGTGAAACTGACGGCAGGTGCACCCATCTGGTCATAGCTGGGCCTGGCTTTTTTCAGCTGCCACTTCTGGTCGCCGCGCTGCAGGATGCTTTCGTCGGGCTGATTGCTGGCAAGCACATAATATTTATCACCGAACATGCCTATAACCGAGTTCGGAAGTTTCCAGTTGTTGAAATCCTCTATCTCCAGCCACACATGCTTGGTGTCCGAGGACTGCCTCGGGCCGACCTGCTGCAGGGCCTCCTTATACATTTCCATCTCGCTTACGTTTGTGACACCGTCGTTGTATGTAGGCAGTATACGGAACTCGAGCACACCGCTTCCCTTGAGCATCCTCTTTAGATCCTCGGGGTCGTCGAGCCTTCCGCCCACCTCGCTGTAAGCAGCGTAAGCATCTACAACTTTCTGTAACTGTTCGGCCCTTGCCGGGTAGTTTGCCAGCAGGTTTGCGATAGCGTCGTCCCGCATGGCTGCGCCTTCGGGCATCTCTAGCACATCCATAAGCTGATCGACACTGATATTGAACTCTGAAAGCCTCGCCAAAGCCTCCTTGTACCTTGCGTTCTCACCTTCTTCAGGGTCAACAAGCCCGTTTACCACGTCGGCCCAGTTCTTGTATGTAACCGCAAAGTCATTAACCGTACTTGCAAGTTTTCCCTCTCCGAACTGCTCTATCGCGTCAGCTTTTTCCTTGCGATTCTTCAACTGCTCGAAGTATTCATCAATCTTCTTCTCCCTTTCGGCCTGGTCAAGGTTGGCCCAGTCGTAGACTTTGGTCTTAATCGTCTCGACATCGAAACCGGCATCGTCCAGTGTTTTTTCGATGCTTTCAAGCTGCGCAGCCAGTTTGTCGCGTTTCTGCTGCGCCGCGAGCCTTGCGTCGTAAGCACTCGCAAGCTGGTCAAGTATCTCTATACGCTTTTCGCTGCCCTGCGCGAACTGCTCAAAAAGCTTCTGCCTTTCCGCCGCCGGCTCTGAAAGCGCGCGTTTTATCTTCAGAAGATTAAGATTTGTACGCTCCAACTGCTGAAGCGCCGTCTCGAACTGCTGACGCTTCTCTTTCGTTTCGACACTTGCCACGGGCAGTTGTATCTCGATACGCGTATCGCCCTGCGGCCGCATCACGATATTAGCGACATTTGTCGGGTCCACACGTCTTCGCAGGATAGGGATCATCCTCTCTGCAAGGGAGCTTCTTTCCTTAGGCTCCAGGCCGGTGGTGTCTATCTCGTAGACCATGCTCGTACCCCCCGCGAGGTCCAGGCCGGGCTTGAGCTTATCGGCAGGCGGGTAAACGACCAGCCCCGCGAAAACGATCAATACCAATATCACGACGATTTTTAACAGCAAGTTCTTGTCCATCTTATCTTCCCAGAATTAAAACTAAATCTCCGCTACTCAAATAAAAACGTTTAACTTTGCTTTTCCTCATCGGCCAGTGTTTGACTTATTGCACCGGGCACGACCTTCATCTTCGTATTGTTTGCCTCGTCGACCTTCAAAACGATAACATCGTCACGCACGTCTATTATTGTGCCGATTATACCGCCAATCGTGCGAACCTTGTCATTCTTTTTAAGCGACTTTATCATTTTATCATGCTGCTGCTGCTTTTTCTTCGGGCCGCGGAACATCATGAAGATAAGAAAAACCGCCACCGCGAGCATTCCGTAAGTCAGAAGCTGGTTGGCCATCGGGGGTTCCTGCTGGTCGCCAGGCGGGTTGGCGCCGTCGGCCTGTGTTCCAGTCTCGGTGCCTTCTGCTGCATCGGTTCCCTGCGGAAGCTGCGCAGGAGCAGATTGCGAGCTGTCAAGCTCTTCGCCGGCTGCTGCAATTATAGTATAGTTATACATTTCAAATCCCTTCATTAAATCTCAACCGTTATTATCATTATTAGTTTGTTTTGTGTTCCGTGTTTTGTATTCCGTTTCCTTCGCCCAGCGGGCAAAGCTGCCGTCTTTTATTCGCCTTCTTATCTCGTCCATCAGCCTTTGGTAAAAGGTAATGTTATGTATTGTCACAAGGATCGGCCCCATCATTTCTCCGACGTTGAAAAAATGCCTTATCGCCGCTCTCGAAAAGGTCCTGCAGGCATAACAGCCGCAGCCCGGCTCGATCGGGCGTGTGTCTTCGGACCAGCAGTTGTTCCGCATGCGCATCGCGCCGTCGGCGGTAAAGGCATAAGCGTTTCGTCCGTTACGGCTGGGCAGCACGCAGTCGAACATATCCACACCTGCCCGGACCGCGGCGATAATGTCCCTGGGCATTCCAACGCCCATCAGGTATCGCGGGCTGTCGAACGGCAGCTTTTCCGTGGTCGCCCGGGTGGTCTCGATCATTTCATCGTGCGTCTCACCGACACTGAGCCCCCCTATCGCGTAACCGGGAAACCCGATCTCCACAAGATTGCGTGCACACTCGGCACGCAGGTCCTTATCGACCCCGCCCTGGACAATGCCGAACAGGAGCTGATCGTCCCTTGCGTGAAATTCTTTGCACTGCCTGGCCCAGCGGATTGTCCTCGAGACCGCCTGCTCGACCTTCTGCCTGCTGCATGGCAGCGGCGGGCACTGGTCGAAGCACATTACGATATCTGCACCCAGCTTGTTTTGCGTTTCCATAACGCTTTTCGGGTCGAGTCGGATTTTGGCCCCGTCGATGTGGCTTGCGAACTCTACACCGTCGTCACCGATCATGTTAAGCTCGCTCAGTGAAAAAACCTGGTAGCCTCCGCTATCTGTAAGGATCGGCCCGTCCCATGCCATCATTTTATGCAGGCCGCCAATGGAGCGAACAATATCCGCACCGGGCCGGAGCATTAAATGGTACGTGTTGGCAAGGACTATCTTCGAGCCGGTCTCGGCGATATGATGCGGGGTAATGCCCTTTACCGTCGCCCGGGTTCCGACAGGCATGAAAACCGGGGTTTCGACAGTGCCGGCGGCTGTGTTCAGCAGCCCGCATCTTGCCGAGGTCCCATCAGCTCTGGCCGTTACCTCGAATATTGTCTCAACAGCGTTCAATACAGCCTCTCAATTCTTGAACCGGGGTAATAATGCTCAAGTATTTGGTCAGCGGCAGCTCCCTGCCTTGCAAGTCCAAGCGCACCGTACTGACTCATGCCCACACCGTGGCCGAAACCGTAACCGTTATAGAACCTGAACATATCGCCCACAAGCTTTACCTCACATGCCGCGCTTTTGATCTTTCTGCCGGTCGGGTCCACGGCGAGCCGCAGGTCCTCCCCACGCAAAAAACCCTCCTTGCCGTTCTCGCCGATAATCCTGACCATTGTCATCCGGGAAAAACCGTCATACTCGCTTTTATCCCTGACCTGGATATCCTTTACGGATTCGAGTTTTTTAAGCGATGGGTACCTCTCGAAAAGTCGGCGGGTTACATAGCTGCGTGAAAATTCCACCGGCTTCCAGTTGAACAGCGAACTTTTGGTTACCTTTTCGCAGTACGGACTGTCAACGCCTTTAAGCGTCGGGTAGGAATCACCGCCGAACACTTTCTTGCTGTCCTCGGTATGACCGCCGGATGAAGAATGAAAGTAAGTCGGGAATATCTCCCACCGGTCGCCGTCATAATACTGAAGGACCTGTCCGGAAGTGGATTCAACCGCATCCCAGACCCGCGGGTTTTCGGCCTCAACGCCGTTATAAACCTGGTTTGCCTGGGTGCGCTTTACGTCGTACGTTCTGCCGGCGCCGAACCGTCGCCTTATGAAAAGTCCGTAAGTCCGCGAGGCCACAGCCTGGGCCTTCAGGGCCTCTTTTTCCCAGTAGCTGGGCATCTCGGCACCGATAACGCCTGTAAGATACCACTCCATCGGGACATGGTTGACAACTTCAAACCCGTCATCTTCGCCGGCAGCCGATATTTTGAAACTTCCCCTGAAATACCTGCCGTCAAAAGCGACCGGCACGTCTTCAACGGGGATTATCTCTACAGTTTCGGCGAAAAGTTTGGAGCCTGCAAGTACCTTGCCGTCAAGAAAACGAACCTTTATCTCCTTTCGGCTGGGCATCAGAGCTTCGTAACCCGTCACAGGGTCGCGAAGCTTAATCTCCGAACCGCTGGTTAGCGTGCACTCTCTTATGTTGTCAAAGAGCAATACCCTTATATCCGGACCAGCCGGTGACGCAACCTCGGGCTTTTTGTCGGTGACCCTTTGCCTCTGACAACTGACAAGAAGAGATATAATAAATAATGTCAAAAACCAAGCCGTTACAGCAATGGTTTTGACACTGATTCTCCGAGCCACTTTAATTCCCGTTCTCCAGTCAAATACAGGCTGCATCCTTATAACTTATTCAAGCGTCCTGAGGTTCAGTCCCTGGTTGGTAAGACGCTCTTTTATTTCATTTAGACTCGTCACTCCGAAATTCTTGCATCCGAGCAGTTCGGCCTCGGTCTTACTGATCAAATCGCCGATACTTCTTATTCCGAGCCTTGAAAGACACCTTCGCGAACGAACCGAAAGCTCAAGGTCCTCGACCGATTTACCAAGCATTTCCTGGTCGGCGCCTTCGGGCAGTTCCTGGTCGGTCTGTTCGGGGGCCCCGCCGTTCTCAAGAGCCATTCCAAGCGAAAGACCTTTAGAGTCGAGTATCTTCTTTATCTCGTTGAGCGAAGTTTCGCCAAAGTTTTTGTAGCTTAAAAGTTCGGCTTCGGTAATCCTCAGCAGATCGCCGATGGTCTTGATGTTCATCTTGCGAAGGCAGTTGCGGCTTCGTACCGAAAGCTCGAAGTCGCTTATCGGTATCTCGAGTATCTTGTTCTGACGGTCAAGGCGTTTTTCCATTTCCTCGTCGTAGATCATATTCATCGAGCTTTTTATGTCTTTAAGGAAAAGCTGGGCCTTCTTGTGATTGGGATGAGATTTCAAAACCGCTTCGACACATCTGCGCGCCTGTGCAAATTTACCCTGGTCCTCGTAAAGAACCGCAAGGTTCATTATCGCGCTGACAAAAACCGGTGAACCGCTGGTGATCTGCTTGTAGTAATCTATTGCCGCCTCTTCGTCGCCCCGCAGGTCACACGCGTAGGCAAGATGGAACATCGCCCTGCTGTGGTTCTCGTCAAGCTCGATCGCCTGCTCGTAGTTTTCAATCGCTTCCTGGTAATTTCCCTGTGAATCAAAGAGCCTGGCGATCTGGAAATGGTATTCTGCGCTCACCTTCTCGAGGTTTTTGCAGTCATCGAGAATCTTTTTCGCCTGCTCAAACTGCAACGCGAGCCTGTAAGCTTCTGCCTTTGCAAGGGTGACTGTTATGGATTCAGCGCCTGCTGATGCTGCTTTGTCAAAGGCAGATGCGGCATTTTCCGCATCTTTGAGGTCGGAATATGCAAACCCGAGATACATCAAACCCTGCTTGGTTTCTGCGTCTTTAAGGAATTCAACCGCCTTGCGGCTCTCGCCAAGTATAAAACTTCCGATTCCGATTTTTTCACGGTCTTTCGACGCTTCAAGCTCTTCCCTGAACTTGATACTTGCGCTTTCGCCGCTGTTGACAAAACTTGAAAGCCTTTTAATCTCTTTTAGCGAAGGCATCTCTTTGCCGAAGAAGTCTACACCTGATTCTGCGATTGTAACCATAACAATTATCTCCTTATTTTTATCTTTTCCGCCATACTGACACACAGTGCCGGGACTGGCTGAATTTTAACCGGCTGCTGAGAATAGAATAAACGTCGCATTATACAGATATCATTTTGGAATGCAAATTTTTTTTAAGGCAAAACAGGTATTAATCTGTCCTTATAGTTCTTTAATCTTAAATCCATGTGTTTTATGGAATAAGACGTCTTTTTCTATGGTTCATTTTTGAGTATTCCTTAAAATGAATCTTTATAGATAACTTTGTTATAAGGTCTTTCATTAAGCATGGAAAAAAGACAAAAAAACACTAATAATCGTAAAAAAAGAACAGTAAACCGTATTATCTGGATATCCTTTTGCGTCTTTCTGCTCGGAGCATCGGCAGTAGAGATAACCACCCTTATTATCATAAAATCTACTGCGTCAAGAGTTTACGAAAAAACTGAGCGGATGGCTCAAAATGATGTCGCCCTCGTTCTTGGAACAAGCAAGTTCATGCCGGATGGAAGGTTGAACCTGTTTTTTAAATATCGAATCGAGGCTGCCGCAAAACTGTATCATGAAGGGAAAGTAAGACACATACTTGTAAGCGGGGGCAACCCAACTATTGGATATGACGAGCCGACCGACATGGCAGGCTGGCTTGTCAAGCTGGGTGTTCCAAAAAATGACATCACCCTCGATTTTGCAGGTTACAGAACCTTCGACTCGATTGTAAGGGCAAAGGAAGTTTTTGGCCTTAAAGGATTTACAATTGTCTCGCAAAAATTCCACAATTACCGTGCAATATTCCTCGCCGACCATTTCGCACTTGAGACAGTGGCATTTAATGCCGAAACCCCAAAATGTTTTGCAGCGGTGAAAGCAATCGCAAGAGACCACCTTGCGCGAGTGAAGGCGATACTCGACATCTACATACTTAACACTCAATCGCGATATCTTGGGCCCGAAGAACCGATCATTGTTGAGTAATTTCACTCTTAAAGCATGATTTGATATTAAAAAGGGTTTGACACCCCTCGTTTAAGGTTATATAATCCCCGCTCGATACGGGCAATAAAGTTTGATAACCCCCTTAAGGGAATACTGAATGGGAATCGTAGTGCAAAAATTCGGCGGGACCTCGGTCGCGGACGCTGAAAAGATCAAAAGAGCCGCAAATCGCGGAATGGACGCCGTTAAGGCTGGAAAACAGGTCGTTGTCGTAGCCTCGGCAAGAGGTAAGATGACTGATCAGCTCGTCCGGGACGCCTATGAGATCAATCCCAGTCCCCCTAAACGTGAAATGGATATGCTGCTTAGCACCGGCGAACAGCAGACCGTTGCCCTTTTCGCTATGGCCCTTGAGGGCATGGGGCAAAAAGCGGTCAGCTTCACCGGTTCGCAGATCCAGATGCTCACCGACGACGCCCACGGCAAGGCCCGGATTCAGTCCATCGGCGCCGAGAAAATCAAACGCAAGCTGGACGAAGGCTGCATCGTGATTGTTGCCGGTTTTCAGGGCGTTGACGACAACGGCAATATCACCACGCTCGGAAGAGGCGGCTCGGACACCAGCGCGGTGGCCCTGGCGGCGGCCCTGGAAGCCGAGGTATGTGAGATATATACCGATGTGGACGGAATCTACACGACCGACCCCCGCAAGTACAAAAAAGCGATAAAAATGGAACAGATAAGTTACGATGAAATGCTCGAACTTGCGAGTCTCGGTGCGGGGGTTATGCACGGCCGGGCCGTGGAGTTCGGCAAAAAATATGACGTCCCAATTCATGTTCGCAGCAGTGCGAGCGATCAAGACGGAACCTTAATTACTCACGAGGTGCCTCAAATGGAAGGAATTCTTGTATCAGGAGCGACACTACAGACCGAGCTTGCAAAAATAGGTCTTATAGGCGTCGATAACGAGCCCGGCTGTGCGGCGAGCATTTTCGCGCATCTCGCCGGCAAACAGGTAAGCGTAAACGACATCATCCAGGTCGAGATAAGCAAGGAAAAGGCAAACCTTTCCTTTACGGTATCCAAGGCCGACCTTGATGATGCAAAAGCCGCTATCGAGGAAATAAAAGAACAGGTTCACTGCCAGTCTACATTTATACGCGATGACATCGCCGAGGTCTCCGCTGTGGGAGTGGGAATGCGTTCGCATTACGGGGTTGCAAACGCTATGTTCAAAGCGCTTGCCGATGCGAAGGTGAATATCGACTCGATAACCACAAGTGAGATACGGATCAGTGTTATCGTCGACGAGGATCAGGGCGAAAAGGCTCTTACGGCGATCTGCGACGCCTTTAAGCTCGACAGACCCGCTTCAAAGAGAGGCTGAACCTGTTTAGGTTGTCGAAAGTGGCCAAACGCCTGAAAAATGAAAAAATTGAGGTAATGAGCAAACGGCAGAGGAATATTATTTTCTTTGCCGTTTTTTTATTGGCTGGTACGGCTGCTTTGGTTGCCGACAGGACAGCCGGCATATTTCTTGTAAACAGCGCTGTAAAGCTTTTTTATGACTCCGGCGGGGATTATGAAAAGTACCACGGCAGAGCTTTCATTTGTGTGAATGTGGTCGACGGGGATACTATTGATATAGACCTGCCCGACGGCGCTTATGACAGCACCCGGATAAGGCTGCTGGGCGTGGACACGCCCGAAACCGTGGATCCGCGAAAAAAAGTAATGCGTTACGGGCCCGAGGCGACAACTTTTACAGCGAAGATGTGCCTGGATAAAAATGTCACGGTTATTACCGACACACTGAGCGACGTTCGAGACCGATACGGCAGGCTGCTCGCTTACATATCACTTGAAAACGGTAAGACCCTCAACGAAGAGCTTATCACCAGAGGCCTTGCTTTTGCCGATACGCGTTTCCCGCACAGCCGTAAGGCCGTTTATATAGAGCTTGAAAAACAGGCAATACTCTCCGATGCCGGCATGTGGGCCGACGCGGATGTGGGTGAAATGCCCGTATGGGTTCGAGAGAGGTACGTGCAGGTAAAGAATCTTTCAAAAGTTAAAGTTAATGAATAATTTATAATCAATTTATTGGAAAGGATCGTAATGAATTGGAAAGTTGGCAGGTTATGGTTCGTTTTGACATTGACTGTTTTCTGTATTGCAGGGCTGCTTTATGCCGAAGATGAATATGATACAAAATATGATATGCGAATCGGCCTGAGCCCGGAAAGACTGACTATCGCGATGTGGGACTTCTCGTGGCTGTACGGTCATTATGAAGGCGGGCACTACGAAGACTGGAGCAAAAACTTCGACGAACTGAAAGAGCGAGGTTTCAATACCGTTCGCATTGACTGTTACCCCCTGGTCGTGGGCACTAACAAGACGCCCGATGATATCCTGCACCTGCCGGCAAACCCCCTTGCCAACTGGGGCTACAGCGAAAAAGCCGCTGACCACAAGGTCACAAAAGAGCTTATCGAATTCATGCAGATCGCTAAAGACAAAGGCGTTTATGTCATCCTCTCGTCATGGGGACAGGGCAAGCAGAAGATAGAGACTAAAAAACAGCTCTGGGACGCCTGGGACAAGACGCTGAGCATTCTCAAGGAGAACAACCTGCTCGACCATGTGCTTTATGTGGATTTTGACCAGGAGTTCCCCTTTTTCAGCCCTTTCCAGGAAAAACTTAATGAGCTTGGCAAGGCACCTGAACAGGACGGCGATGACCTCGCGGCGGCTATGGAAGCTGCGGGACAGCGTCAGCCGGGCTTTGCATGGAACAACAGGCAGCTTGATTTCGTCAGAAATTATATAAATTCAACGCTTAGGCATTTTCACGATAAGTACCCCGAACTTCGTTTCACGTTTTCATTTACGACATACTGGAAAGAGGCACGCTCGCTGGACCTGCAGAACATGGACGTACTGGAACTGCATTTCTGGATTCGCGGGCCGAAATTCGACGAAAGGGTTTCTTTCGGATCTATAAAAAAGGACCGCGGCGACCATGATTTCAAAGAATACATGCAGGAGATTCAGGCAACAATGGACAGCGTCAGACCCATGCTGATGAAAGACATGGCAAACCGTATGGCTTATGCGACGGCTTGGTCCCAGGAGATAAGCGCACCGCTGGTGACGACTGAGGCGTGGGGGGCGTGGTGGCACATGGACCATGAGGACCTTGAGTGGAGCTGGCTGTACAAGTGGTGTGAGGACTGCATGGCGATGTCGGAAAATTATAAATTCTGGGGAATAACCCCCTGGAACTTCTCCCATCCATATTGGGATAACTGGTCTAACGTTTCCTGGTACCAGAGGGTGAATAACCGATTTCTGCGGAGTAAGTAGTAAGGATTTCTCTTAATTTTTTTTATTTTATACCTTAGAACAAGGGGCCAAACCCTACTAAATACTATATCTTTTAGGTGTACACTGCTTTGCACGGATCTGTACATTTGCTGTTTTTGACATAATAAAGGCGGTTATAGTGATTTAAAACAAAAAAGGGAAGCTAAGAGGATTAGCTTCCCTTTTAATTTTAATGGCCGGAACCTCATATTGCCCGGATTGAGGAGGAACAAATTTTTGAGGAGGAACATTAAAGGATGGGTAAGGCAATACAAGGTATCGTCTGTACCCGGCCATCTATAAAGTATTAAACCATTAAGCGGTCAAAGTGTCAATACTAAAAAACATAAAAATCCAAATTTTTTGTAAATGTCTATTTTGCTAACCTTTCCCGCTTGTGGATTGCTTTACCCGCTGCCGGTGCCCTGCCTAAGAGGCTGGATTATTTGCCTCGCTTTTTGCAGATATAACCCTTTCCCCTGCCCTTGCTCTTAAAACAGCCGAATTTCTGGATATACTGCGAAACCGTGCTTGGCGAGACCCCTACCGCAGAGGCAATGTCTTCCTTGCTCATGGGCTTGTTCGGATCCATAACCTTGACGAGTTTATACGGCGCGGTTCCCTCGGCGGGCATGTAGCTGGCGGTTTTTTTCTTTTTGCTCTTCTTTTTCTTTTTGCTCTTCTTTTTCTTTTTAGGCCCCATGGTGCCGGCTACGACAGCCTTATTTTTCTTCATCTTTTTTTTCTTTCGGCCCCTTCGGCTGGTTTTTCCCGACAGCATGCTGTTAATTTTCTCATCGAGGGCGTGAACCTTCTGCATCGCTGCGTTACGCTGCTTTAAGAGCGCCGAAAGATCGTCTACGACCGAGGCCTTTTCAGCGATCTCTTCGAGCTTTTTAAACCTTTTCTGCAATTCAGCTTGTGTCATGTCATTCTCCCAATTAATTAATATTGTTATCAGTATTAACTATTATCAATGTATTAGTATTTATTACAAGGGATTTAATATATTTGTAACAAGTACCTGTTAATTTGAAGAAAAGGGTTGCGATTAATATGAAGATAATTTCATATAGTGGAGAACAGTTCTTATTTTATCCGTTTGGCATCAAACATAAAAAATCTGTAGATCAGCGCAGCCTGGAACGGATTCAATATACTGACATATATCAGGATGGTATTTGTGGTAAGCCTGTACCGGTTATGTTGCTTTTATATTATATTACCACTTAATTTTCAGGCCCTTTTCACGTGAGTCTGCGGCGAACATTTTAATCTGTTCGAGCATCATTTGCAGTTCGAGCGTGCTTTCCACGAGGTTTTCATAAAGCTGCGGGTCGTTGACTATTTTGCCTGCTGTTCCCTGCCCTTCGTTTATTTTACGCAGGAGCACACGGATATCCGCGAGTGTGGAGTTCATGCTCTCTGCGATGTTCGAAAGGTCGCCTTTACCGCTTACTGCGAGGTCCTGGACGGAGCGAAGTGTATCTGTTGCCTGGCCTGTGGCGGTTGTCAGGTTTGCCAGCGTCTTTTTGATGTTATCCTTGTTGCCCTGGTCGCCAACGATATCGTTTGCGTGACGCGTCAGATCGCTTACCGAATCCACGAGGTTTTCGAGTTTTTCCTGTACCGCTTTGGGTATGAACTCG
Organism: uncultured Pirellulales bacterium; assembly: GCA_964628195.1. Lineage (GTDB taxonomy): Bacteria > Planctomycetota > Phycisphaerae > Sedimentisphaerales > Anaerohalosphaeraceae > CAZVPF01. The sequence goes on from CAZVPF010000015.1 coordinate 71,888, forward strand.
GTGCTTGTGCCCATTTTGCCCTGCAGGACGTCGCCCTGTTTCAGGAAGCCTGCGATCTGCTGCTCCGGGTCGAACTCAAAGACGATGTAGCTGCTGCCGAGCCCGCGTTTCAATAACAGGACATCTATATTTGAGGGAATATCAACATACTTGCGTTCAATGGCTATGGTCACCTTGACCTGGTGATATCTGTGTCCTGTTTCGGGGTCTTTATAAAGGAAAGGCGGTGCGACGTTTATGACGCTCCCTATCTGGTAACCGCAGTACTGGACGGGCGTGTTGTCCTGCACCCCTGGTGCGTCGGCAAAATTAACTTTTATCTTATACGAACGAAGGTCGCTTATGAAGCTTGGAAACTCACCGAATATGTACAGCATGTAGCTTAAGCCGAAAAAGGCGATCACTACGAAAGCGCCAACGATAATGTTTCTTCTTCTCTGCAGCGTGTTGTAATCAGCCATTATTCTTTCCTTTCGGGGCCTTTTCTCGATCCATAAACAGGTCCCTTATCGCCCGCAGCGGGTATCCGCTCTGGTTCAACCGCTTAATGAGCTTGATCTTTTCAATTTTTTCATTGTCAAAATATCGCCTTCCCGATTCGGTAACCTTCGCAGGCTCAAGCAGTCCGAGCATAAGGTAATACTGGAGGCTCTGGCGCGAAATGCCGGCCTGTTCTGCGGCCTTGCCTATGGAACTGAGTTTTTCTTCCGCTGCCACTATGCGTCCCTGTCTTTATCCGCTGCTTTTCGCCTGTGAGCCCTGTTTACACAATCGAGAAAAATATTCTCAAGCTTTTCGAAACTGATCCCCGAGAGGCTTTCAGTTTCGGGCCTTTTTGCTTTTTTCGACCATTTCGGCGATAAAATTAATAAATAGTCAAATCCTGTCGGGATTTTATATTGATTGAGGCGAAAAACTTCGCGTGCGAGCCTTTTTATTCGGTTTCTCCGGACAGCCGTGCCCAGCTTGCGGTTTACGGACACGCCAAATCTGGAATTATAGATATTGTTAGGCGAAATATAAAGTCTGATAAAACCTTTGCCCGCGGAGCATCTTTCTGCGAGGACACTGCGAACCTGTCGGTTGCCCCTCAAGCGTTTTTCGGGTCCGTAACTGTACTTTTGCGTCGGAAACATCGTTGCTGTTTTCTTAATATCTTTGCAGTAATAATAACACTTATCAGTTATCTCAAACAGTACTCTATGATATCGGCAATGCCGCATGCCGGTAATAAATATTAGATACCAGCCAATTAATTACAGAACAGGACGCAAGTTTCCGAAATATCTACAGGCCCTTAATTACATGGCCGGAAATGATTAAGTTTTGCTGTCTAATCAATTTTAACATTAGCCCAGGTATATTCTGCTATGAAAATGAGAGTTTGTGTCGGAATTTTGTGGACTTTAACTGTCGTAAACGCCGCTGTCGGTGAGCACAAGAGTGTTTACGACTGGGCCTTTATAAAGCTGGATTACATCAAGGCCGACAAGGTCCGTCAACTGCGGAGGTTCTGTGACAATATACACAGCCAGGCCGAAGCTGTCGGCAAAGACGAACTTATGCTGGACTTTTTTTACGCCGGTTTGAATTTTAACGAGTACAAAAAATCCGGCGAGGTGCCTGAGAAGCTCGCGCGTGACTTTGAGAAATTCGAAAAGATACTGAGACAGCATTATATTAATGAGTATATTTCTTTTTACGATATCCTTTTTATCGCCGACACGGGCGACATTTTTTATACGATCCGCAAAGAGCGTGATTTCGGTAAGAATGTCTTTGAAGGACAGTTCGGGCAAGGTCCGCTTGCTGACGTGCTGAGGTGCAATCCGACAGGTGAAAGGTTCGTCGATTTTCACTATTACCCGAGTTCGGAAGAGCCGGCTGCTTTTTTTGTTGTCCCTGCTGTGCGCAAGGGCGAGATGATGGGCTGGTTTGTCATGCAGACTGCGGTTAATAAGATTAATTCCCTGTTTGCCGGTTCGGACGAACTTGGGGCGACAGGCGAGACTTTCCTTGTCAACAGTGACGGGTTCATGCTGACCGAGTCGAACTTTGTGGATGACAGCACTATCCTCAAGGTCAGGCTGGACGATAAGAATATTGTGCCAAAGTTTGAGCAGCGTACAGGCAGGCGGTATGTAAAGGACTACCGCGGCTACCGGGCTCTCAGCTCGTTTGAGGTTTATGAATTTCTCGGCTGTCAGTGGCTTGTTGTGGCCAAAGTCGACCTCGGCCAGGTTATTACCGAGCATTTTATGCTGCATCCGAAGTTTTATTACGACAAGCTGGCTGAACATATCAGCAAAGGCGGCAAATGCCCCGATGCCGGCGAGTTTTCGGTCGATGAAGAGCAGGCCGTTATGGTGGATATGGACGAGTATGTAAAGGCAAGCCACGGGGAACTGCTCAGGACGGTCGGGGTTTCGTCGTGCACTGCTGTGATAGTCACTTACCCGCAGAAGTTCGGGTACCTGGCGCACCTCAGTCCTTACGACAAAATGTACGGCAGAGATTCTACAAACCTGCTGGGTAATATTATCAAGAAGGTGAACTTTTACGATATTTATAAATATCAGCGGCGCGGGGTGCGGTTTGTTGTCGCTGCCAATCACTTAAATAGCCTTGAGAGAATAATCGAAAAGATAACGAGTGAAGGGTTTTTGCTCTCGCAGATATATTTTCTGCACAACCCCGATGCCCGGACAGCGGATGTGGTTTTTGATTATTCGCATAACGATGTTTTTGTTCGCTGGAACCTCGAGGGCCCTGGTGCAGGGCAGATCGTCGAGACCGCGTGCGAAAAGAATAATCTCGGGGTTTTGATGGAGGGTTTTATCGACAAGTAGCATGTTGTTTTGCCGATGGTAAATACTGAGCGTTTCGATATAATGGGGGCATGAGCGACAAACGCAAACACAGGGGCCCGGCGCCCGGCGACCGTGAGCTGTTCAGCAATGAGCAACTCGAAGCGCTGAAAAAGGCGACGGCCGATTATTCGCTATTATTGACGATGGGTTACCCGGCCAAGGCGTCGCTAAAGCTGGTCGGCGACAGGTTCGAGCTTACCGCGAGACAGAGGATGGCGGTTTTTCGGTCCGGCTGTTCGAGGGCGCAGGCGAAAGAGCGCCAGTCCCGGCAGGTTGAGCGGGAAGATGCCCATGGCCTGGCGGTCGCGATAGACGGGTACAACCTGCTTATTACAATCGAGGCAGCACTTGGCGGGGCGCCGATTTTTGTCGGGCAGGACGGATGCGCCCGGGACCTGACCGGTGTGCACGGAACATACAGGAACGTTGCCGAGACAATGGAGGCTGCGGCGCTTATCGCGCGGGGGATTGAAGCAATTCGCCCGGCCAGTGTTGTGTGGTACATTGACTCGCCGGTCTCGAACAGCGGCAGGCTCAAAGGGATGCTGCTGAAATATTCCCGGGACAATGATCTCGGCTGGTCGGTTGAGGTTTTGCAGAGCCCGGATAACGCGCTTGCCCTCACGGATGCCTTGGTGGTTACAAGTGACAGCGATGTGCTGGACAAGTGCGGCAGGTGGATAAACCTCGGGCGGATGATACTTGAAACTGCCGAGGTTGAACCGTGGATGATAAGACTGCATGGATAAAAGCAGAGGCATGAGGCGTCTATAACAGGGTATAGGATTTAACGGTATAGGGTATAGGTTGTAGGTTGTAGGGTTGGACGGGGCCGTGTTTTTTATCAGCGTGGTTAAAAATGAATAGAATATTATTATCCATCTTACCGCCTTATGGATTTCGCACAAAAAAGGCCCCAACAGATAAGCTGTTAAGGCCTTAACATTTATACATTGACTCCTATGCAAACGATTATCTCTTCCGCCGCAAAACCAATCCGCCGAGGGTGATAATCCATATATAGTTTACCATGGGGCGATGCCGTAGCACCAGTCGTCTGCGAGCAGGAACAGGTCGCTTATATCAACATTGCCGCTGCGGTCGAAATCAGCCCACTGGCACCAGTCGTTGCCGGAATTGCAGCCGGTTTGCCCCCACTGGCTGCCAAGAACCGAGAAGTCATAGAACGTGACATCATAGTCCAGATCCACATCAGCCGCCGATTGCGGCCACTCGGCGGTCGTCAGTCCGCCGTAGGTTGCGCCCCAGCCGACGGTGCCGGGGATGTAATAGACGGTTGCGCCTACGTTATAAAAAACTCCGACACCAAGAGTGGGGGCATCTCCCCTGAAGTACAAACCGGTCAGGCTGTAGCAGCCCCGGAATGCATCCTCCCCAATAGTGGTCACGCTGTTGCCGATTGTCACACTCGTCAGGCCGTCGCAGTAACTGAATGCCCAGTCCTCGATGGTAGTCACACTGTTGCCGATCGTCAAACTGGTCAGGCTGTAGCAGTTGTAGAATGCCTCGACCCCGATGGTGGTCACACTGTTGCCGATCGTCACACTCGTCAGGCCGTCGCATCTGTAGAATGCCCAATCCCCGATGGTGGTTACGCTGCCAGGGATAATGACACTGGTCAGGGAATTTTCGTACTCGAATGCATTATTCCCAATGACTGTAACTGTCAGGCCGTTGAGTGCATCGGGGATGGTCAGGTCGCCGGGGCCGGTGTAGCCGGTGATGGTGCAGGTCCCGTCACCATTGTCGGTCCAGGAGTACATATCCTCATTCTCCCAGGGTGATGTTGGCAGTCCGCCGTAGGTTTCGCCCCAGCCGACGGTGCCGGGGATGTAATAGACGGTTGCGCTTACTTGATTAAAAACGTAAGTACCAATAGTGGGGGCATCTCCCCAGAAGTACAAATCGGTCAGGTCGTAGCAGTGAGCGAATGCTTGGTCCCCGATGGTGGTCACACTGTTGCCGATCGTCACACTGGCCAGGTTCCTGCACCAATAAAATGCCTGATACCCGATGGTGGTCACGCTGTTGCCGACCGTCACACTCGTCAGGCCGTCACAGCCCCGGAATGCATCCTCCCCGATGGTGGTCACGCTGTCAGGGATCGTCACACTCGTCAGGTCGTCGCAGGAACCGAATGCCCCGACCCCGATGGCGGTCACACTGTCAGGGATCGAATAGTCGCCGGCTTTTCCACTGGGAAATTGAATGAGTGTAGTCTGATATTTATTAACCCGTATTTCCCAAGTAAAATCGTGCAAAGAAGTAAGATTTTGATAGTA
>CAZVPF010000016.1:0-76842 GCA_964628195.1 uncultured Pirellulales bacterium
GGCGGTTGACAACACCCATCCTTTGTGCGAAATATCTTCTCCGGCTTCATGCGATGCTTTAACCGGGACAGTCGGGGTCAGCGGCACGGCGGATGACGAGAACCTGAGCAGCTGGGTGCTCGAGTACGCAGATCCGCAAAGCAATTACTGGTCGATAATAGCAAGCGGCACCGAGCCGGTTACCGGCGGTGTGCTTGCTCAATGGGACACTTCTTCGCTTCCTTCGTGCAATACGACACTTCAATTGATAGTCATGGACCAGGGCGGTCATATTTCAGAATATGTCGTTCCGGTAAAGGTTGGTCTATCGGCTGATATTACCGACGACAAAGAGGTCAACCTTTCAGACCTTGCGGAGCTGGCGAGTCAGTATCTTGACTCGTGGTGATTTAAGGGCATTTTTAACAATTCATTTTGGCGAAAGAGCGAAGCTGTTATTTATTCAGCGTAGTGGCGGACTGTTGCTATGGTTCTGGGCAGTACGATGTCGACTTTGGTTTGGTTTTGATTTTTATCAAAGCCGTAATTTACGTCCATGAGTATCAAAAAGTCAGGTGAGTAGTCACGCAGTACGCCGCTTAGTTCATTAATTTCATTTTTCCAGTTTACCTGTGCCACGACAAGTGAACCGATGTATCTTTCGAGAAGCGGTTCGTAGCTTGTTCCGACCGAACTTACGACTTCGCTTTGCATTTTTGATATGTATTTATCCTGCGCGGTTAACAATGCCGAGGCGGGGCCTATTCTTTTGGCCTGTGATATAAGCAGTGTAATTACCTCTGCGACGGAGTCGCGGACGGTGCGGAAGATGTTTGCTGTTTTTCGGCGGAGTCGTGAGAAAATTCCGGGGTGGTAGGTTTTTTTGAGCTGATTTTGGCGAGATTTTAATTCTTTGTCGTTTAGTTTGTCAATTGGTCGCAAAACAGCGGTTATTTTGGGAAATTCTGCCTTGTAGATTATTCCGGTCATTTCAAGGTGTCCGAGTGCGTCTTTTCTCGGCTGGTCGTAAATCACTTCAAGGCCGGTCGTTTCGACTCGGAGCCTGCCCTGTTCGGGCGGTCCTTCAACGAATTCGACTATAACAGGGCCGGCGGCGAGGCATTTGAGGCACTTGTCCTTTTTCCTGCCGCGGATAAGGGCCGAGATGAAAGCTGAAAGGGCTATAAAAATTATCGTGATTGTTAAGGCGTCGGGCATGGGAATTCCTTTTTTTTCGGCGAAGTGTTCTTTTTTGCCCTGCAAAGGGCCATCGACCATACCCGTGCGGGCTTTGTCGTGGTGACAACGTGGAAATATTTGCTAAGCAGGCTGTAAAACTGCCAGCTGTTCCAGTGGCGGATGTGGCCGGGGGTGTTGCCCATTTCGGAGATATTTTTGAGGACGGCGAGGTTCATAATCCGCCAAATGGGCTCTCTGGGCACTGAAAACAGGGCATATCTCGGGCTGAGGCTGCTTATAAGTTCAAGTGCCGCTTCGGGGTCCTGGAGGTGTTCGAGGACTTCGCAGCAAATTATGAGGTCGGCGGATTCGTAATCGCCGATATCGTAAATATCGCGGACATAGAAGTTTATGGGCAGGTTCGGGTGGCGGTTTTTCGCAATTTCTATTACCTGATGTGAAAAGTCACAGGCTTTAAATGGTAAATTCGGGGCAAGTGAGTGGATGTATGCGGCGAGATGCCCTTCTCCGCAACCGAGTTCGCAGATGGATCGACTTTTTTTTAACGGTTTTTTAATAAGCCGCTTAACTGTACTGAAAAAGACTTTATTGAGCAGTTTTGAGCCGGGTGACGGGTTGATATATTTGTCGTCCCAGTTGCCTGCAAGTTTTCCGTTTTCAATAATTTCAGGCATAATCGCGGCTAAATTAACACATTTCTAACAGTGAATATTATAGTACAGCATTATATTAACTTATTACTGTTTTTGTATTTTTTTATGTAAAATATGGTGTTTTCATGGTATTATTAATGACCTTATTCTGTTCCACTCAGTAATATTACTGATATATTTCCAATAGCATTGTGGAGTTATTTATGAAGGTTGACCTTCACGTACATTCTGAATTTTCCAAGCGGCCGTCAAACTGGATACTGCAGAAAGTCGGCTGTGCCGAGAGCTACACCGACCCGATAAGTCTGTACCAGTCGGCTAAGAAGCGCGGTATGACTGCGGTGACTATAACCGATCATAACTGCATCGATGGGTGCAGAGAGATATCGCATCTTCCCGACACTTTTACGGGCTGCGAGGTAACGTCATATTTCCCGGAGGACGGGTGCAAGGTGCATATCCTTGTTTACCAGCTTTCGGAGGCGCAGTTTGACGTTATCGACGAGAAGCGAGAGAATATTTACGATCTTGTAAAATATCTTCAGGCCGAGGGTCTTGTTTACGCGCAGTCTCACCCGCTTTATAAGGTAAATGAGAAATTTTCAGTGGAGCATTTTGAGAAGTGTCTTTTGCTTTTCAAGATACTGGAACTTAACGGGGACCACGACGTTCAGATCAACGATATACTCCGGCAGATCTGCAGCGAGCTTACTGCTGAGGACATTGAGCTTTTGAGCAAGAAGCACGGGATCGAGCCCGGATTTGAAAGGCCTTGGGAGAAGTATCACATCGGCGGGTCGGACGATCACAGTTCGCTGACGATGTGTTTTAACTACACGGAAGTTCCGGGCGCCAAAACCGTCGAGCAGTTCTGGGAGGGAGTTTGCCAGGGTTTGGCGGTGGTTCACTGCCCGCACCCGGGTACACCTTTGACGCTTGCGCATAATCTTTACGGTGTCGCATACCAGTTTTACAACAACAAGCTTCGTATCGGCAAGCACCATGAGCGCAGTGTTCTGATTCGTTTTCTTGACAGGATGCTCCAGACAAGGCCGAAGAAAGAGCCGGCGCTGTGGAACCAGATGGTTTACCAGTGGAAGAAGCGGAAGAACCGCCGGCCGAGGGAGTCGACGAGCTCGAGTCTCAGCGAGCTTTTGCAGTACGAGGCTCAGAAGCTTATCGAGAGCGACAAGGGGCTCAAGAGCATGCTTACGCTGGGTCACACTTTCAGCAAAAAGCCGGACCAGCACTGGTTCCGTTTTGTAAACAAGATAAGCAACAAGATGCTGGAGCACCTTGGCAGTCATGTTGTTCATCAGCTTTCGGGGGGCAACCCTTTCGATATATTTCATACTCTTGGTTCGGGCGGAGCGCTTTACACACTGCTTGCGCCTTATTTCGTGACATTCAGCATGTACAGCAGCGACAAACGCTTCAGCGAAGAGGTTGCGGGCAGCTTCGAGCTCGAGAGCGATTATCTTACCGAACGGTTGAGCGTTGGTCACTTTACGGATACATATCACGAGATAAACGGTGTTGCCCGGATGCTCCAGGAAGAGCTTGAGATGGCCAGGCAGATGGGCAAGGACCTGACGCTGATCACATGCCCGACAAAGCCTGAGGATAAAAAGGCTGAGCCTGGTTTGAAATATTTCGACCCGGTCGCGGTTCATTCGCTTCCTGAGTACCCGGAAGTTAAGACTTGCGTGCCGCCTTTGCTGGATATGCTTAAATACTGTTACGACCAGAGGTTTACGCATATACATGCCGCGACGCCTGGTCCTCTTGGATTGTCGGCGATTGCGATGGCTAAGGTTTTGAAGCTGCCATTGTATACGACTTATCATACTGCGATACCTCAGTACGCAAGATACCTGACCGGTGACAGCAGCATAGAGGGGCTTGCATGGCGGTATATACTCTGGTTCTACGACCAGGCGAATATAATTTTCGTTCCTTCTAAGGCGACGGGCAGCGAGCTTGTCGAACGGGGGATAGCGCCGGAAAAGATACGTGTAATTCCGCGAGGTGTTGACACGCAGAAGTTCCGGCCCGAGAATAAGTGTGAGACGCTTAACCTTCCTTCGGGGCTTAAGCTTCTTTATGTCGGGCGGGTATCGAAGGAGAAGGATCTGCCTGTTCTGTCGGGGGCTTTCAAGAAACTTTGCGTGAGGCATAAGGACATAAATTTGATCGTTGTCGGTGATGGGCCGTATCTTGACGAGATGAAGCAGGCCATGAAAGGGTATCCGTGCGTATTTACTGGCTACCTGACGGGCGATGATCTTACGGGAGTCTTCGCGATGAGCGATCTTTTTGTTTTCCCGAGCACTACGGACACTTTCGGTAATGTTGTGCTGGAGGCTCAGGCCAGCGGTCTGCCTATCGTGGTGACCGACAAAGGCGGGCCCTGCGAGAACCTGATACCGGGCCAGACGGGGCTGGTAGTTGAGGGCGGCAGCGAAAGGGCGTTTTTCGAAGCGGTCAACAAGCTGGTTTCCGACAGGGAGATGCTTAAAGAGATGCGGGGCAGGGCTTACGATTATGCGCACGGCAGGGATTATCACGAGGCATTCGAGCAGTACTGGCAGCTTTATCACAGCACGCCGGAGAGCGAGGAGCAAACACCGTTCATGCAGGAGATGTTCGCAGCGGCTGCGAGCTCGAAGGCCAGGGAACTTGTCGAAGACCGGGTATGAATAAAGAGATCGAAAGAAAATATCTGGTGAGGGGTGACGGCTGGCGGGGCAAAGCGTCGGGTGTCGCTTATAAGCAGGGATATATTCCCACTTCCGAAAATGTTACGGTCCGGGTGCGGGTGGCCGGCGAGAGAGGTTATTTGACTATAAAGGGCAAAAGGAGCGGCATTTCGCGGAGTGAGTATGAGTTCGAGATACCGGTTGAGACGGCAGAGCAGATGCTCAGGGAGTTTTGCGGGGGGAAAATCGTTGAAAAGACCCGGTATATTGTTGACCACAAGGGGCGAAAGTGGGAGGTTGACGAGTTTGTCGGGGATAATGAGGGTTTGATAACGGCAGAGGTGGAGCTTGATGATGAAAACGCCCCGGTAGAGCTTCCGGACTGGGTGGGGCAGGAGGTGTCGAGCGAGCTGAAATATTATAATTATCAGCTTACGCAAAGGCCCTATAAAACGTGGGTTATCGAGGGGCGGGAGGGTAAGATTCGTGCGGCAGGGTCCGAGAAAAAGGGTGTTAAAGACAATAAAAAATGATACTAAGCGGATGGGTTGGAAAAAAGTTTTTCTCTAAGTATATGTTTTGCAGTTATTTATGCATTTTTTGGGCGGACAGATTTGATTTTGGTTCGGATATTTTTTATAATATGGTTGTAAAGTGAAACTGGTTTCGGTGGTGTGTGATACGGGGGTTAAATCGGAGATATGGGTATGAAGAAATTTTATTTCAAGTTCTGGATCCCGTTTATGTCTAGCAAAAAGAAAATCCTTATTCTGGCGATAGCCAGTTACATTGCGTTATGCTAATGTTCACCTGCGTTGGGTGAAAGAATCTAAAGCAAGGGCCGGTAAAATCCGGCCCTTTTTTTATGTATGAGGTATTAGGTCAGGGCCCCGGCGGGGTGTTTTGCGGGGGCGGATACGGGCGGTTAAGAGGATTTTTTAATTGTTAAATAATCCGAACTATTGTAGTATATATAAGTATTGATCAGGACGATATATTCTTCGGAACAATGGTAAATATTAAGCATTATAGATTAATTTTTGCATTATTATTTGTGTTTTCAGTGCTGTTTTTAACATCACCGCATTTTGTACGCGCAGAGGACAAGAGCGGCTCTGAAAGTGTTCAGCCGGAAGGGGAGGAAACAGGGGCAGGGTCCGAAGAGCTTGGTGATAATACCGGACAGCCCGGGGGTGAGACTGGGGATGATCCGAATCTTGCCGGGACCGTTGACATAGAGGAAGTTGATGTAAGTGTCGATATTCATCCCAAAAGGGCCGAACTTTATGAGACCTATGCTCTTTTGCTGAAGAATTTTGTTGATGCCGAAGGTAATGTCAACTACGGCGAGCTTCGCCGCAAGAGAGTTGACCTTATTTCCGTTTGCAACCTGCTGGAAGATATTCACCCGGTTGAGTTTCTTTCATGGTCCAGGAAGCAGAAGATTGCGTTCTGGATCAATGCTTACAACATTTTTACGATCAGGCTGATAATCGATCATTACCCGATCCAGCCGAAATGGTACAATAAGTTCTTTTACCCGGATAACAGCATTATCCATATTCCGGGTGCGTGGAGCAAATTCTACTTCAAAGTTCTTGGCCTTGAGTATTCGCTCGAAGAGATAAAAAAGGAACAGTTGATGCAGAAGTTCGGTGAACCGCGGTCGATTTTTGCACTGGGCCTGGGTACGATGGGAGGCCCATTCCTTCGCCGTGAACCTTATCGCGGCAGTGAGCTTGACGAGCAGCTTGACCAGCAGGTGAGGCGTTTTCTTGAGAGCGGTCGGGGTATGAAGATCGATGAAACGGCCAACATGGTTATCCTGTCGGATATTTTCAACCAGCACGAGGACGTGTTTAAGAAATACGCCGATATCAGGAGATTTCGTGAAAAGCCCGAAAAAATACGGTCATACCTGAACTTTATTTATGAATATGTCGATCCTCAGACCGCGCAAAATCTTGAAAAGAGGAACTTCGAGGTTGATTTTAAGCGGTATGACTGGCTTTTGAATGACACTACGGTTAATTAATCTACGCGTTTCAATTGCCTCAGCCGCAATGGGCTGTTTGTTTGCTTATCACGCCTCGATGCTGTCCTTTTTGCGATATGCCATGCCGTTGAATATCGCCAGGAGATTATTCTGCGAGTCGGTAACGTTTATGGTGTAGCTGGCGATTTTGGGACCGATCGAATTTTCCATTGCCTCGGCGTAGATCATGCCCGGTGCGGCTGCTTTCAAATACGAGATGTTGATGTTGATTGCGACGGCCACGGTTCCGTGCGAATTGGCAGCTACAGCGAAGACAAGGTCTGCGAGGGTGAATATGGCCCCGCCGTGTCCCATGCCCAGGCCGTTAAGATGGCTTTGGGTAAGCTCCATTCTCGCTTTGGCACTGCCGGGGGAGATGTCCAGCAGTTCAATTCCGCAGTGCTTTGCGAATTTATCTTTCTCGAAGAATTTGCGAATATTTTCCATGCCTGCCGATCAGGGCTGAATTGAGTTTACAACCGAGCTGTCCGAACCGCTTCAGGCAACCAGCGAAAGCTCACGATGGTCCTTTTCGAGCAGATGCTCAAGGTAGATGTCAAGCTCTGCCTGGGAAAACTGCGAAAGGAAATCCTGTTTCGCCGTGCGGTTGATCTCCATTATCATCTCTATGACTTCTGTCTTGCTCATTTTAAAGCACTCCATTACTTTAGTAACACGTTCTCTTTCTCTATTTTGGATATCGGAAGTAAAACGGTAAAATCTTGAACCGAGCAAATTGCGACACGCAAGAGTCATTTATTTCCGTGAACACTATATATATGTAAGCATGTGTGATGTCTTACAGGATATGGGCAGCCTGCTGATCGGTTAGGCGGCTGGTTTTGGAACGTCCAATAATAGGCCGGGATATGGCCCGTCAGCGGGGGATGGAAATTTTAAGAAATTTAATAAAATTTTCTAAAATTAAGGAATTCCCTGACATTCATAATCGCCGTGCTGTCGAAGTCTGCAAAGGCTTGGTAGGCGGGGGGATTTTTTGTATAATAAAATGATGAGCGAACTTATGGACAACGTGTTCAACCGCACCCGCAGCCGTAATGAAAAGAAGCTGAAGCTCTGGCGAAAAGTCGGGCTGATGCTGACGTACAAATGCAACGCGAAATGCAGGTTCTGCTATTACAACTGCGGCCCGGACAAAGGCGGGTTGATGAGCCTTGAAACGGCGATGAACACCTGGCAGGGTCTGGCTGACCTGGCGGGGCGGGACGGGCGTGTCCACATAACCGGCGGCGAACCTTTTTTGTACTTCGACAGGCTCTGCGAGATATGTTTGGAGGTGCAGAAGGAAAAGCTTCCCGGAATGGACATGGTAGAAACAAACGCAGGTTGGGCCGTAAATGACGAAATTGTAACAAAACGTCTAACCGAGCTGAAAAAACTCGGAGTAACCCGCATAAAGGCAAGTTATGACCCTTTTCACGCAGAGTTTGTCGAGGCTGAGAATTTACACAGGCTTATCAGGAAGGGCGAAGAAATTCTTGGTGCGGGGGGCATTATGGTAAGATGGGAAAAATACTTACAGCAAAACGACAATATTGCCGATATGAGCGATATAGAAAAAGAACGCTATTTCAAAAAAGCAATAGAAGATGACCCTTGCATGTTCACCGGCAGGGCAGCCGAAATACTCCCAGAACTAACCCAAGCCAGACCGCTTGAAGACTTCCGCGGGCAAAACTGCAAGGTCAGTTTTCTGGGGGCAGCCGGAGTGCATGTCGATCCCGGCGGGAATGTGTTCAGCGGCCAGTGCAGCGGAATAATTGCAGGCAATACGGCAAGGTCGAACCTCAGGCTGATATGGGAAAATTTTGAACCAAAAACCTCGCCAATCGTAAATATATTATACTCAGAGGGACCTTTTGGTTTGTTATATGAAGGAGTCAAAAAGGGATATCATACAAAAAGCTGTTATGTCTCAAAGTGCCATCTTTGTTGTGACCTGAGGCAGTTTTTCTTTGACAGCGGCGAATACAGCAAGATAATTGGTCCGTCGGACTGTTACAGCGGCAAAGATTCTGGTTAAATATTAAAAACGAGGCTCATGAGAGTTTTTAATCTTGAGTTAGCCGAATTCAAAGGGTACAATTCAAGTTTTAGTTTAAAGATGTTGCTTAATACTGCCGGCATTATAGGAGAACTTGATCTTTGGCAGAAACTAACTATGATTCCATCTTCGGTCGTATGGCACTTGACCAGAGCCTGTGCAGCGAAGAAGAACTAAAAAAATGCCAGGACCGTCTTCGCCAGGACGGACAGGAAGACCCCGCCACCATCGAGGACCTCCTGATCAGGTGCGGGTACCTTACAAAGAGCCAGGCGCAGAGGCTTCGCAACTCCATTAAGGAATCCAAAGACGCCGCGCACAAGATACCCGGTTACAAGGTAACAAGCAAACTCGGATCCGGTGCGATGGCTGTGGTTTATAAAGCAAAGCAGCTCAGTCTCGACAGGACCGTAGCGGTCAAGGTTCTGCCGAGAAGGTTCACCGAAAAACCCGATTACATCAAGCGGTTCTTCAAAGAAGGCAAGATCGCCGCCAAGATGAACCACAACAACATAGTCCAGGCGATCGACGTTGGCGAAGCGGGGGGTCTGTACTATTTTGTAATGGAATACGTCGAGGGCAAAACCCTTTACGACGATCTCTCGAAAGGCAAAATATTTCCCGAGGCCGAGGCCATCGATATCACCATTCAGCTTGCCAACGCGCTTTCACACGCGCACTCGCTGGGACTGATACACCGTGACGTAAAGCCCAAAAACGTCATGATAAACACAGAGGGGACCGTCAAACTCGCCGATATGGGTCTTGCCCGGGCGACATCGGATGTCGAAGCGGCAAAAAGCGAGGAGGGCAAAGCCTTCGGAACGCCCTATTACATCGCACCGGAACAGATACGCGGAGAGGTAAACATCGACGGCAGGGCGGATATCTATGCACTCGGCGCCACTCTCTACCACATGATAACCGGGAGGGTTCCCTTCGACGGCTCGAACCCCTCTGAGGTAATGAAAAAACACCTAAAAGAGGATCTTATCCCGCCGGACCATATCAACACTTCGCTTTCGACAGGCATCGCGGAAGTTGTCGAAGTGATGATGGCTAAAAAACCCAAAGAGCGATACAAGAACATGGAAGAGGTTCTTACGGACCTAAAGGCCGTCAGAAACGGTGAGCCTCCGCTGCTGGCAAGGCAGAAATTCAACATGCAGGACTTCGAGCAGCTCGAACAGGGCGAGGCAATATACGAAGCCCCACCTCAACGCGAAGGAAATTACTACGGCGAAGAAACAATAACGAAGTACAGGGTAGCAATGGTGCTGTTGGGCGCCTTGTCTGGAATACTTATACTTGTAATAATATTCCTGATGATAAAACAGTCATAGAAGCCTTAATTGAAAGGCCTGCTAATGGCAAAAGGCGGAGCGAATTTCAGTTCGCAGGAGCTGGCAGTTGTTCTGAGCCACTACGATATCGGGCTTATCGCAAACACAAAACCCCTGAGCATCGGAAACCGCCGGGCACCCAAAAAGATACTGATAACCGACAAGGGGATATACCTTCTTAAACGCCGCTGCAGCGGCAAGGATGACCTTTACCATGTAGCTTTCTCACACGCGGTTCAGACAACCCTCGAAGAGCATGACTATCCGGTTCCGGGTCTTGTCAAAACGAAGCAAAACACAACAGCTTTCGAGCTTGACGGAAAAATTTACGAAATATTCAACTTCATAACCGGCAAGCGCTATTCCGGGACGCTGCCCCAAACGGAGGATTCGGGGCGACGGCTGGCACAGTTTCATCTGAATCTTGCCGGCTTCGCGGGCCAGTGGATGCCGCTTCGAAAGACCTTCCACAACTCGCCGGCGGTGAGGCGACATCTTAAAACAATAGTTTATGACCGGACTCCCACCGGGCCCAACACAATAATGCACGAAACGGCGGCTGAGCTTTTGACCATTTACAACCATTCGGCGATAAGCGTGAACCAGCTCGGTTTTGACTGGTGGAAAGAAGTGATCGTCCACTCCGACTGGCACCCGGGGAACATGCTTTTTTCCGGCGATAAAATCGTCGTCGTACTCGATTATGACTCGGTAAAAGTGGCCCCGGCAGTGACAGATCTCGCAAACGGGATGCTCCAGTTTTCGATAATCGCAAGAAGCGGTGACCCTGTAAACTGGCCCGCGGAGTTCGACCTCGACAGGATGGCGGCATTTCTCTATGGATACCAAGATCAGGTAAGGCTCGAACCGGAAATGGTGGAAGCTCTGCCGGAACTCATGATAGAATCGATGATATCGGAATCGGTGTTCCCTATCGCAGCGACGGGGTTCTTCGGGCACATGTCCGGTGTGGACTTCCTGAGCATGATACTCAGGAAATGCAAATGGATGCAGCAAAACCGCAAGGGCCTGGAAAAAGTTTTAGGACGGGAAAAATGACAAGAAAACACACGGATACCCGCGAAAGGATCATCCGGGCGGCAGCGGGGCTTTACAGTATTCACGGCTGCGCGGGAACGACGCTGGAGGACATACTTACGACAAGCGGCGTGACCAAAGGGGGCTTTTACCATTACTTCAAAAGCAAGGACGATCTTTGCCTGGCGGTTCTGGACAAGGCCGTAAAGGAGTACCACGCACTCGGCGAACAGGCAGGTGAAATTCACGACCCGCTGGAAAGGCTGGCGTGGCTTATCAGGGAACTGGCCCGGCTGAACAGCTGCGGAACATGGGTCAACTGCCGACTTATCCTCAGGCTCTGCGCTGAGCGGTCGCAGCTTGACGGTATGGTTGCGCAGAAGCTGAACAACTTGCTCAACTGGCAGCGCACCATGTACGAGGTAATGATAAACGAGTGTATTGACATAGGAGCGATAAGTTCGGAACTATCGGCCAGGCGGCTGGCCGATATTCTGGTCACAGTTATCTCAGGGTCACTTATCCTTTCAACCGGCTCAGAGAGGGATCCCGACTTTGCCTCTCTCATTGGTGAAATCGCAAAACTGCTGGCACTTGTACCGGCATAAAGCATCGGGCTGAAAATTTTTATTTTTGCCCTTTGTATTTTGTGCCGGGCCTTTCATGTTTTAACCATGCAGCGCAGTAATTATTTCCGAAAGCGTCTGCTGATGGTCGCCGGTTTTACACTGCACGCGGATATCGGCCCATTTCTCATAAAGCCCCCTTCGTTTTTCATAGAGGCTCTCGAGCGTTTCGCCGGGTTCCATGACTACACCCCGCGTGGAGAGGTTCGTAACCCGCCTGACAATTTCATCAAGCTCTACATCCAGCCATACTATAGTTCCCAGCCTGCTGAAACGGCTCATCGCCCTGTCGCTGTAAACCGCGCTGCCGCCTGTGGCGATAACCGTGTTGTCGGTGTCGATCTCAAGCAGGTAATGCTCCTCGATGTCCAAAAATTTTTCCAACCCGTGCAGGTCGATAAGCTCCTGGAGTCGCTTGCCGCATCGCGACTGAATCCTTACGTCCGTATCCAAAAACCCCCTGCCCAGGGCCTTGGCCAGGAGCACTCCTATCGTGCTCTTGCCCACACCGGGCATTCCAATGAGTATGATATTGCCCCTGTTCATCTCAGTATCCGAGATCCTCAGGCCGGGAGAGGGCCCCGTCGGGCAATTTTGCAAGAACAGTGCGGGCGAACTCCTGCAAGGCGATGCACCCGAGGCTGTGGGCATCGGAGCCGTAAATAATCTTCACTCCGTGGTCGAGGGCGATCTCGTAAATCTTATACCACTGGCCCTGCCAGTTTTCGGTGAGCCGGTTGGCGGTAAGTTCGTTAAGCTCCCATGCCACGTTATTTTCAGCGGACAAATTTGCGGCCTCTTCATAGACGCTCAGCATATCCTCGAAGTAATCCTCAAGCCTGACGGCTGTGCCGATCATTCGCCCGGGATGTGCCAGGGCAGTAACAGCCTTGTTCGAGACGATACCCAGAAGCGTTGTCCGCCAGTGCGAAAATATCTCCTCCGGGTCGATGCTTGCATCTTCCGGGCTGTGTGCGTAATTGCCGACGGTCGGAACGTAATGAAGGCCGGCGAGCACATAATCGTATTTCTCTATCTGCTCGATAACGAACCTGCCGTCGGTGTGCATGGGGTCGACGTCGATTTCGGCTCCGATGATAACCTTGCATTCGCTTTTCACCCTGCCGGCTTCGTGCTTGATGCGCTCTATCCGTTCAATGGAGGACGGGCTGAAAATATGGTCGGTAATTGCTATGGTGTCAAGCCCGAATCGCTGGGCAGTTTCGATTATCTGCCTGACGACCATGCCCTCGGCATGGCCGCAGTACTCGGTATGTATGTGCATGTCATAATCTATCATTTCAGAGTCCGTAACAAATAATAAAGGTCAGGGTATTATACACAGAACAGCCCAAAAGTAAACCGGTATCGGGTTTATCACGAAATGCAAAAGCCCCTATTGTCCAATGTAGCCCATTTCGCTGCAGAGCCTGATTATCTCCCTGCCCAGCGGGGCCGCATCGCTCGAACCGGCCTGGCCGCCTTCGACTAATACCGCAAGGGCAATGCCCCCGGCCGTTTTGTCCTCGACAAAGCCGGCGAACCAGGCGTGGTTTGGCCGCTCGGTCGAACCTGTTTTACCGTAAATATCCATGCCTCGATCTTTGTCCAGCAGGAAGCTGCCCTCGAAGGCGCTTCTGGCGGTGCCGCCCCATTGATTAACAACGGCGTACATCCCGTCCTTAACGGTCCTGACGGTTCTGTCGCTTAGCCCTATTTCCCTTCCGTAAGGACGAAACGTTCCGGGTGAATTTTCGCCCTGCGGCGGCATAAACACAGTAGGGCGGATAAAGACCCCGCCGCGTGAAATACACGCCATAGCGGCAGCGACCTGTAAAGTTGTCACACGCAGACCGCCTTGGCCTATACCGAACATTCGCTTTTCATATCCTTTCAAGTCACCCACTTCATCGAAGCTGTCGGGCTGGCCTGGCGGTATGGCGGACTGTATCTGCCCGGCGGACTCAGCGAGTCGCAGAGGCTTGTATGAATCCCGCCTGAGCCCCTGCATCATTGTCTCGTAATCCGGCCCGGCGAGGATCGTTCTGCCGCAGCCGAATTCCCAGAGCCACTTTTGGAGGACTCGTGAATCAAGCATGTCCGCAAGGCGAGAAAAATAGATGTTGCAGCTTCCTCGTATCGCGTTGACCGCGTTGTTGCCGCCGTGGCCGTCCCATTTCCAGTCGTGACAACTTCCGAACCTGCGGTACTGCAAACAGTTGGGCCATCCTCGCGGGGCAGGTTTGTGGGGACAGCTTATCACTGTGCCGGGCGCGACTTTGCCTTCCTCGAGGCCAGCTGCGAGGACAAGGGGTTTAATCGAAGAGCCCGGCGGGTAGATTTTCCGGGTCGCCTTGCTCGTCATCGGTTCGCCGGGGCGGTTCTTGATTTCGTTATATTCAAACCGGACGGTGTTGAGGTTGTAAACAGGAACCGACACTATTGCAAGCGCCTGACCAGTGGCGGTTTCAATAACCACCGCGCCAACGGCTTTGGCGGGGTCGTTCGGGTCCGAAACGGCGAGTTCGATAGCTTCCTGAAGCTCTATATCCAGCGAAAGGCGAACGTCATTGCCGAATATAGAGACTTTCTCCTCGATAAGGCTGCCCTCGATGTCGTAGCGTTTTTCGCCCCGTCTGCCCCGAAGTATCGGTTCGCAAACCCATTCCACGCCGTCCCTGCCGATCATATCGCCGGGCTGATAATCGCTGTACCGGTCAAAATCAAAAAGCTCGTTATCCTCCTCAAAAGCCGGTCCGACCCTGCCTATCACCTGGCAGCCCGCGGAACCGTAAGGATAATATCTTACCTCCTGGGGATATATATTTACGCCTTCGATATCCGTAAACGCCCGCTGGGCCTCGATAAGCTCGGCTTCGGTTTTCAATTCCACCAGCGGCTGGGGCTCGTGCATCTCGGCGAGGT
Source organism: uncultured Pirellulales bacterium (assembly GCA_964628195.1). GTDB lineage: Bacteria > Planctomycetota > Phycisphaerae > Sedimentisphaerales > Anaerohalosphaeraceae > CAZVPF01. The sequence goes on from CAZVPF010000016.1 coordinate 14,564, forward strand.
CAACGGCGAGTGTCATCATCACCCGTTTTTGCCTGTCGGGCTCAAGTGTGGCGAATTCTTCGATGGCCTCCGATTGAGGAACGTACATTCCCCTGGCGCGGTAATCTGTCTTTAGCTGCGAGTCGGGAAAGTTGCGTGACCATGCTGTGAACTGGCGATATCGCCATATCTGCTCGTTTATCCTGAATATGCGGTCGTAAATTTTTTCCCTGCTGCCCTGGCCGAGGTCGGCGAAACGCTCTATTATGCGCATAAGCTCAGCCCTGTCGGCTTCGTATTCCTGTCGCAGAATAAGCTCTGCCTTTTCCGCGGAAATTTCCTCCCTTGCGGCGAGCCTTATTATATTGGCCTGCCAGAAGTTGTCGTCGAGCAGCCGGGTGAGCTGATAGCTGACATGCAGGTAAAAGACCGGTTTGTCATAAGCAAGCTTCCTGCCCCTGCGGTCCATAATGCTGCCCCGCAGCGTGGGCATCTGCCTGGCAGGGAGCAGGCGCATCTCGGCAATCTGCCTGCGGTAGTCATCGGCCCTTCCCATCTGCAAAAAAGCCAACCGGCTGAAAAATCCGGCTGCGGCCAAAATACAGAATGTGAGGAATAAATATAAACGCTGTTTGTACATATCACTATGTTACTAAATACGCCCGGCTGGAACAAACATAAACCGCACGACAAAAAGATACTTAAGATTGCAGGTTCAATACCTGGCGTACTGCCGCCTGCCGAGCCCGAAAAAGCCCAGCATCCCGTGAAGCAGTGCCCAAAGTATGGGTCCGGCCAGAGCAGAATATCCTGACGTTCCGAAAACGACAACCCAGAAATTCCCCGTCATCTCGCCTGTCTTGAATAGTATCAAAAGTTCGGCGACGGCGTGGGTGAGTATGCTGGCGAGAAGTATCGTCAGTGCCTGGTGTATGAAATGCTGCATGACGACGACCTTTCGCATCTGGCCAAGCAAAAAGCCGAATATTCCATAAACGATCATGTAAGGGCCCATCGCGGTTCCCGATATATCCGCGGCAAGGCCTGTCAGAAATGAAACCACTATAGCCTCGTTCCAGTCGCAGTGAACCACGAAAAAGACCAGCAGTATGAGCAGCAGGTCCGGGCGGACATTAAGACCCGGCAATGCCACAAAGTTCATAAGGTTGCCGGTGTTGAGTATGGTCGCGACACCGAGTACAATTGCGAATCGAATCCATTTCATAAACTATCGCTCTTCCCTGAGGATAACTCCAACACTGTCAATATCACCAAGCTCGTAAATCGGCTGAACCGAAATATCCAAAAGCAGGGGGTTCTCATCGTCCGGTTCCACCTCGGCAACTCTGCCAGTAACAATCGGCGTGTCGAGGTAACCGGGGCGGGCGGCTGCGTAGACGGCGTCACCTTCGAGAACATCGTACTCTCGAGATATAAGGGGTATTTTGGCAACGCTGCTGCCTGTCCCGGTAAGCCGGCCGGGAATAACTCCCCGCCGCCCCTGTCGCCAGAGGCGTATTTCTATCCTTTGATTGCCGTCTGTGACCAGCCGAACCTTTGCGGTATAGTCGGCTGTTTCGCTTATTGTGCCGATAAGGCAATTGTTGCCCAGCACATACTGGCCTTTTTCAATGCCATCTTGCGCGCCCTTATTAATAAGAAGCTCGTGCCTGGCCCCGATAACCGATGAATTTATAACGTCGGCAAGCCTGATAACCGGTCCCGGCTTGGGCAGTTCGCTGCGTATTCGCTCGAGTTTTTCAACTTTTTCGTGTTCGGTCATAAGCGCGGCTCGAAGGTTGTCATTATGGGCCAAAAGCTTGTTATATTCTTCCCTGCTTACGTACTGCTCGCTGGAAGGACTTGCTGAAAACCCTTCAACAGGGCCGCTGCGACCGACATCGAGAACTTTGCCGAAAAGGCTGCTGTAAAAAAAGTTCAGATTGTTCGTAATGCTCTGCGGCAGGAGATATATAATAACGCTCGCCGTCAGCAGCCCGACAAAAAGCGTGCTCCTCGGTATGTGCGATGATTTACGTGCCATAAAAAGCGTTCAAGATTGAGTTTTTATTTACTCGCGGGAAACCGAATTTAAAAACCCGCAGTTGTCGCTATTCCCAGAACCTGCCGTTCTGGTCCATAGTATCTTTCCATATCTCGAGGTTCTCAAGGTAGACGCTTGTTCCCCTGGCGACACAGCTCAGCGGGTCCTCGACGAGTATCACCTTAAGCCCGGTCGCATTAGAAAGAACCGTATCCATCCCTCGAAGCAGGGAACCTCCGCCGCAAAGATGAACGCCGTTTTCGATAAGGTCAGCGGCAAGTTCGGGGTCGGCTTTTTCAAGCGTGCGCATAACTGTTTCTATAATCCCGGCGATAGGCTCTCTCAGGGCCTCGCGTATCTCCTCGCTGGTGATAACTATCTTTCTCGGCAGGCCCGATATAGTGTCCCTGCCTGCGACTTCCATGGTAAGCTCCTGTTCGAGCGGGGCGGCTGAGCCTATCTGAATTTTGACCTGCTCTGCACGCGGTTCACCAATAAGCAGGTTATATGTCCTCTTCAAATGGTTAATTATCGCCTCGTCAAAATTGTCGCCGCCGATGCGTATGGACTCGCAGGTGCTGATGTCGGCGAGGCTCATTATCGCGACCTCGGTGGTGCCGCCTCCGATGTCGACGATCATCGATGCCGTAGGCTCGGTAATGGGCAGGCCTGCACCGATACCGGCGGCCATAGGCTCGTCGACGAGGTAAACCTTTCTAGCACCGGCTCGTTCGGCGCTGTCGATAACTGCTCGTCTTTCCACAGCGGTAATACCGCTGGGCACGGAAATAACCACCCGAGGACGCACAAGCCCCCCTCTTCCGTGGACTTTGCGAATGAAATAGCTCAGCATAGCCTCGGTGATTTCGAAGTCGCTGATAACTCCGTCTTTCAACGGACGAACAGCCGATATCGAGCCTGGGGTCTTTCCGAGCATCTCCCGTGCAACAAGGCCAACCGCTTCGCCGTTATTTAGAACAACATTGGTGCCTTTTCGCACCGCGACAACTGAGGGTTCGTTCAGGACTATGCCTTCGTTTCGAACACATACAAGGGTATTGCATGTTCCGAGGTCAATACCCATATCCATGCTGAACCAGCCCAAAATCGTGTCAAGTATCACTGTGAATCCCTTCGATTAATAGGCTGCCGATTCCTTAGAGCCCGCGAAATCCCGTTTCGCAGGCTATTAAACTCTTCACGATCTATATCCCGCTCTTAATATTTCAAACGTGCCGCAAAAAACCAATTATCAGCGAGGGCCGATGATCTTAAAGATCGCCTCTGCGCCGTAATGATTAATGCAGACAAAAATTACCATCCCTGCCGTGGCCAGCACCGTTGCTGTCGATATCGCAAGGATAGCCGTATATACATCGTTTACCGCTGCTGCTGCTTTTTTATTAACCGGGCTCATAAATCACAACTCTGTACTAACAGTGTCACCAACTCTCGGCCGTTCCTGGACAAGTTCCAGAACACCTGCCGACTTATTTACGTCAACATCCGTTATCACGATATCGGCAAGAAAATCTTCACCGCGTAACGCGTGAAAAACCATACCTTCTTCAACCCCGTCGGCGGAACCAAGCGAAATCGTTATAAGCGACTGGCCGACTTCGTTGACGAGTCCCTTAAGTGCTCCTGCTGTCATAAGAGAGCTGTCCGCGGCCGGCTGAACCTGTCCGGGCTCACGAGTAACCGGAGCCATGTCTTCGTAGGAAACTTCCTCGCCGGTCGCCTGTGTAAGCTGGTTGAGCTTCTTCTCAAGGGCGGTCTTCTGTTCGAGGAAACGCTTCCTTTCGGCTTCGAGGGAGTCGAGGTCGACTATCTTTTCATAAAGGGCGGCCGTTATCTCGTTAAGTTCCTTGCGGTTATTGACAAGCTCGGAGCGAACCATGTCAAGCTGTTCCTGGGTTAGCTGGCGGGACTGCTCCATATTCGAGATCGTCTGCTCGAAACTCGTAATAAGACCCTTCCAGTTCTCGGACTGCTGCTTGTAAGCAAGGCTTTCACGCTGACACTTGCGAAGTTCGGTCGCCACCTGAACCTTTTCGTCCTCGAGGCCCTGTATCGTATTGCGAAGGTCCTTCTCAAGTGTCTTCATCTCGGCGATCTTCGCGTTGTACTCTTTGGTCTTCTGAGCGACCTCGGCCTTTAATACGTCGTTGAGGCTCTGCTGCTCTTCAAAATGAGACTTATAGTTGTTGGCTGTGCCTACATAGGAAACAACCACGCCGCAAAGGAAGATCGAAAGCAGTGACAGCAAAATAATTAATGCTTTTGTTAAAGTGCTCAAAACATAACTCCTTTCAACACTGAGGCTGAAATTACCAAGCCAAAAAGGCTACTACAAATATCCAAAATACGATTATAACACTATAATTACAATTCAAAAACGTAATTGTGCTGAAATTTTGTAGAAAAAGCAAACAATAAATCGGCAAATATACGCTTTTGACAGCAAATTTTCACCGATATTCTACGAAAACTGCCAGCGATGGTCAAGATATATTTAAAAAGCTCTTCTTTGGGCCCCAAAGGGCCGGCAGAATGGCCCGGGACGGCTGTAGAGGGGCCAAAGCAGCCCCCAATCAGGCTTACTGTAAAGTGCACCAATAATATGGATAAAAGCACAGGTCGGCAATGACAGAGCCGAATGATCTCAATGAAAAATAATTCCCGGTCATTATCAAGTGCAGCTCTAAAACTTTATTTCGAGGTAAAAAGATTTTTTGTCTTCGGACGGTTCAGGATAAATGCGAAGTTTTGATCTGCAAAGTTTTTTTGACGTTCCTTGACGCAGGCCCGCCATAGGGCTATAATTATACGGTTTAATGAAATATTTTAATGGAGGTTAAAAACCTATGGCAAAGAAGAAGGGCCGCAAGGGCGGCAAAATCCAGAACAAAGGTCATTTGTTCACAAGCGAATCTGTTACTATGGGGCACCCGGACAAGGTTGCCGACCAGATATCCGACGCCGTGCTTGACGCGATGCTCGAGCAGGACCCGAACAGCCGGGTTGCATGTGAAACACTTGTAACAACCGGGCTGGTGGTCGTAGCCGGTGAAATTACGACAACGGCGATTGTTGATATACCGACAGTAGTAAGGGAAACCATCAAGGGGATCGGATATACCGACCCGCATGCAGGGTTCGACGCCGACAACTGCGCGGTTATGGTGACGCTTGACCAGCAGAGCCCGGACATCTCTCGCGGTGTGACCGAGGGGACGGGACTTCATAAGCAGCAGGGCGCGGGGGACCAGGGTCTTATGTTCGGTTACGCTTGTAAAGAGACTTCGGCGCTATTGCCGCTGCCTATATTCCTTGCGCATAAACTGACCGACCGTCTTTCTATGATGCGGCAGAAAGGTAAGATGCCTTTCCTGAGGCCTGACGGCAAGAGCCAGGTTACGGTTGAATATGACGACAAGGGCAAGCCATTGCGTATTCATACTGCTGTTATTTCGACTCAGCATACGCCCGACGTTAAGTACCGCGAGCTGAAAAAGGAAATTATCGAAAACGTCATTATGCCGGTGCTTCCGAAAAGGCTGGTTGACAACAAGCTGATTCTGCATATCAATCCGACCGGAAAGTTCGTAATAGGCGGGCCTAAGGGCGACTGCGGGCTTACGGGCAGGAAGATAATTGTTGATACGTACGGCGGACGGGGCAGTCACGGCGGCGGAGCTTTCAGCGGGAAGGACCCGACCAAGGTGGACAGGACTGCAAGCTATATGGCAAGGTATATCGCCAAGAATATTGTCGCGGCGGGCGTTGCGTCCGAATGCGAAGTTCAGCTTGCTTACGCTATTGGTGTCGCGGATCCGCTTTCTGTGCTGGTGAACACGCAGGGCACGGCGAAGATGGATGAACGGATTATTGAGGAAGCTGTGAAGGATATTTTCCCGCTAACTCCTTCGGGCATGATAAAGCACCTTAAGCTTCGCAGGCCGATATTTGAAAAGACCGCGAGGAACGGACATTTCGGCAAGAAGTTTGACGAGTTTACCTGGGAAAAGACCGACATGGCCAAAAAACTGCAGAAGCAGCTCGGTATGTAGTTTTGAAGAGCGTTGATAAAAATAAAGCCCGGTTCAGGCCGGGCTTTTTTATTGCAGTTTTAACTTCTACGCAAGTCTTCAGTATTGAAAAAATTAATGCTTGAAGTGTCTTACGCCGGTGAAGACCATTGCGATTCCGTGTTTGTCGGCTGCTTCGATTACTTCTCCGTCTTTTTTCGAACCGCCGGGCTGGACGATACATGCGACGCCTGCTTTTGCCGCGTTTTCCACGTTGTCCGGGAAGGGGAAGAATGCGTCTGAGCCCATTGCGGCGCCTTTTGAGAGTTCGCCGGCCTGTTTGAAGGCTATAAGCCCTGATTCGACGCGGTTCATCTGGCCTGCGCCGACGCCGACGAGGCGTCCTCCGTTGACGAGTGTTATCGTGTTGCTCTTGACATGCTTTGCGGTCAGCCAGGCGATACGCAAATCCTCAAGCTGCTGTTTTGTTGGTTTTTTCTTTGTGGGGTACTCGAGTTCCTCCCTGTTCCAGCCGATGAGGTCCCTGTGCTGAAGGAGCATTCCGCCGACTATGCAGCGGACATCGAATTCGCTTTCGTCAATTTTTGTACGGTCTATTGTTCCTGTCTGGAGCAGGCGGACGTTGCTGCCCCAGCTTTTGAGTGAGCGTATTACCTTTACGGCATCGGGGTCGAAGTGCGGTGCGATGATGACTTCGGCGAAAAATCCGCTTGCGCCTCTTTCCTTGCCGAAGCGGTCGTAAGATTCCATTATTATAGTCGCAAGTTCGGCGTCGACTTCGCGGTTGAGGGCGATTATTCCTCCGAACGCGCTTACGACGTCGCCGATGTAAGCCTTTTCGTAGGCTACTTTTATGTCCTCGTCGACGGAACAGCCGCAAGGATTCAGGTGTTTTACGACGACCGCTGCGGGCTCGACGAATTCCTTTACAAGCTCAAATGCCGCGTTTGCGTCGAGCAGGTTGTTGAAGCTGACAGCCTTGCCGCCGTTGAGCTGTTTTGCCGAGCCGAGGCTGACCTCTTCGTTTTCGGCGAGTTTATAAAACGCCGCGCTCTGGTGGGGGTTTTCGCCGTATCGCAGGTCGCTTTCCTTTTTCAACGCGATTGAAACCCGCTCGGGGAAAATTACGTCCGTTTTGCCGGAGAGGTACCTGGATATGGCGGCGTCATACGAGGCTGTAAGGCCGAATGCGACCCGCGCGAAATCCTTGCGGAGGTCTGGGTTGACCTTGCCGTTATTTGATCTCATTTCTTCGATAACGCAGTCATACTGCTCGGGGCTTGTTACGACTGTTACGAACTTGTGATTTTTGGCGGCGGACCTGACCATGCTGGGGCCGCCTATGTCGATGTTTTCTATGGCGTCGGCGAAGGTGCAGCCGGGTTTTGAAACCGTCTGCTCGAACGGATAAAGATTGACGCACACGAGGTCGATAGGTGTTATGTTATGTTCATTGAGCGATTTTTTGTGGTCCTCGTTGTCGCGAAGTGCCAGAAGGGCTCCATGCACCTTCGGGTGCAGAGTTTTTACCCTGCCGTTCATCATCTCCGGGAAACCCGTCACCGATTCGATACTGATAACATCGATTCCCTCTGCCGATATGGCCTTTGCCGTACCGCCGGTACTGATGATTTCCACTCCCATTTGAGAAAGGTTGCGGGCGAAATCGACAACACCCGTTTTGTCTGAAACGCTTATCAATGCCCTTTTAATCTTGACCGCCATGTCACTTTTCCCCTTTTTGCATTTATTGAGTATTAGTATTCGCGGGGCGCGGGCCTTATGGCCGCGATGCGTCCCTTTTCGTCACTTACGTAGATGATTTCATCGAAACCGTTGTATGCAAAGTCTGTGACTTTTGCGAAATTGAGTTTATAGAGAGCTTCGTTTTTTGAATTGTCCATCACGACGAGGATTGAAGGTTTTGTCATTACGTAGGCTATAGAGCCGGATTCTGATACAAGTCCGATGCCGTTTTCCAGGTGCCATCTTCGCGTTCCTTTTTCCTTGTCAATAGCATAGAGGCCCATTTCGCCGGCGGGCTGATAGAGCACCTGTTGGCCGATGTTCAGGGAACTGTAAAGAGGGGCGGCGGTATTGAAGCTGTCGTTCCACAAGGGCTTTCCGGTAGCGACGTCGAGTTTGTAAACTTTAGTGCTGAGGGCACTTATATAAACAGCCTGTTCGTCGCGGACGAGCGGGGCCTGTATCGAACCTATGATATCGTACTGCCAGAGCTTTTGGGGGCCGTCGGCGGTTATGCAAACCACGCTGCCTGTGTCTGTGGCGAAGATAAGTCGCTTGTCGTTTACCACGAGGGAATTTATTATCGAGTCATCGTCAGCGGTGACCTGAAACTGTCTCCAGAAACCGTCAAGGTTTATGGCGTTGAGCCTGCGTTCGGAACCTGCGATGAACAAGTGAGTGCTGTTTCTGCCTATTCTTGAAATGTTGCTTCTGCCTATATTGTCGAATCGCTGGGTTGTTTTTATGGCGCCGGAAAACGGGTCCAGCACAAGCAGTTCATTTCCCACCATGAACCAGAGTTTTTCTTCGTAGAAAAAGGGTTTCCATACAGGCAGTCCCTTTGAGGCTATCGGCAGCAGAAAACGCACCGAGCCATTTTGGCGGTTGACGCAAAAGAGGTAATTGCTGTCTGTTATTGCGTATAGATATTTTCCGAATACGTAGAGGGAATCTATCTGCTCGGCTGGTTTAACGGGGACGTATGTCTGCCACTGGAGGCGGAGTCCGGCTTTTTGGAGAATGGACGAGTCGACGAGCGCGTCCTGATTAGCAGCGAAACAGCACGAAGAAGCGGTTAGAACCGCTGTGAAAACCATTATTCTTACAAAAGCGTTTAACATGTCGCCTATCCTGCAAAACAAAATAATCTTATAATATAATACGAGGGGCTTAAGTCGCCTCTAACACTGAGTTGGGCGAAAAAGCAATTATTCGAGATTCACTTAATTCAGTTCAACATAGTCCGAGAGGTTGACATTTTTTTCAGCTTCAAAGTCTCTTAGCTCTTTAATTCGCTCGATGTCGTCATTTATCCGGTTGGCCAGTTTAAAAATATACGGTTTTCCCTCGAGCCTGTTTTTAAGGTCATCGAGCATAGGTTCCCATTTGCCGCCATACAACTGCGACTTGAGAACTACGAGCATCTTGTGCTCGGTGCTCAGCGAACGAACGAAGCTGCTGACTTCTTCGCCGGCTGAACTTTGCTGATTTTTTTCCTGCTTAGCCATAGCGGACCTCGCTTGAAGCAAATATTACAGGGAAGGTTGGTGAAAAGCAAATCAAAAAATAACATTGGTCAAATTTCAGAACTTTCAGGGCCCGGTTTATCTTTAGCTGCCGGGGTGAGTTTTATGTAAAGAGTATTTGACCTGTATTACCGGTGGGGCAGGACGCAGAATACAGGGTGGAGAATTAAAAAAGCCCCGTATTTACGGGGCCTTTAAGGGGGATTACGGGGTTTGGAGAATTTTTTTATTTACGATGCGATAAGTGTTTTCTTTTCTGCAGAGGGCTGTTTTATGTCGTATTGTTTTACTTTTGCGTAGAGGGTGGCCCTTGTTATTCCGAGCATCGATGCTGCGCGGGTTTTTTGCCAGCCTGCTTCGGCGAGGGCCTTTGCGATGAGTTCTTTTTCTGCTTTTTCGAGGGAGAAGTCCTTTATGTTGGGCGCCTGTGTTGAGAACGGGTCCTCGTGTGCGTGATCGTGGTTGAGCATCAGGCTGCTTAGGCCGATTTTGTCGGTTGTTTCGAGTATTATAGCTCTTTCGATGACGTTTTTGAGTTCCCTGACGTTGCCGGGCCAGTCGTGTTTTTCGAGGGCCTGGGCGGCCATTTTTGTCATGCCCTTGATTTTGCCTTTCTTTTCGGGGCAGATGTCGGATGTTTTAAGGAAGTAGTCTGCGAGCAGTAGGATGTCGTCCCTTCTTGACGAGCAGCGAAGTGGTGCGAGGTGTATGGGGCATATCGCGAGGCGGTAGTACAGGTCTCGCCTGAATTTGCCCTTTTCAACCTCTTTATAGAGGTTCCTGTTGCTGGATGTTATTATTGTCGCGTTGCATTTTATGTCCTTGCTGCCGCCCACTTTGCGGAAGGTTTTTTCCTGGACGACCCGCAGGAGCTTTGCCTGCAGGTCGAGGGGCATTTCGCTGACCTCGTCGAGGAAGATCGTTCCGTCCTCTGCGAGTTCGAGCAGGCCTGTTTTTTCCCTGTCTGCGCTGGTGAAAGAACCTTTTGTATGGCCGAACAATTCACTTTCGAGCAGGTTTGCTGTAAGTGCGGCACAGTTTACGGCTACGAACTGCTTTTCGCTTCCATGCCTTATTATATGCACGGCGCGGGCAGCGAGTTCCTTGCCTGTTCCCGTTTCACCGAGAATTAGTACGGGGTTGCAGGAGCTGCCTGCGACGATGCGCGTCATTTTTAGAGAGCTTTTGGCGGCGTGGCTTTTTCCCACTATTGAAACGCAGGATGGACACTGGCTTGAAAAGTAATCAGAGGTGTCGAAAGCGTTATGTTCATCGCCGTTTATAATACTGTTAATGATAAGCCCGAGCTTGTCGTTGTCCTTTCGTCCCTTGATGCAGCGTTTTGCTCCGAGTGCCATGAACTGCTGTTCGTTGTTGACCGTTTCGGCGTGTGACAGCACTGCTGCGGGTATTTGCGGAGCGTTTTCAGTTATGTCTGTAAGTATGTCGCAGACTTTCTGCTGATTAAGCTCTGCGCTTATCAGTATCATTTGGGGGTGTATTGAATGAACCAGTTCCATTATGTTGTCGTTTTCATCGGCGGCGAAGAGCTGTTTTGTAAAGGGTTGAGCACAATTGCGGAGTTTTTCGTCGGAGCCAATTACCAGTAACTTTTCAATTGTCATATAATTTCTCACAGAATGGGGTTAGCGGTTTTCATCAGCAATTTTTATCGGTCGTCAGTTATGCAGTTATATTCGGCATATACAGATGAGTTCTTTAATATTTTTATAGGACGTTATAAAGAAAAAAAACGGGATTGTCCTTTGCAACGGGTGTATTTATCGGTCGTGAATATTATAGGACCATAAAACCTGCAGAGGGGGGGTGTGTGGAAATATTTTCCTCAGCGCGGGGAATTTTTATCCACGGTGTCAATTGAATTTTCATTTTCCAATTCGGAGAGGATCAGTAATCTGCGTATTTAAGTTGTTTATTCAGATGGACTTGCGACTTACCAGGCAATGGGCTTGATTGGTTATGGCACAGCAGTTGCAATACAAGCAGGGTTGACGGAATTTGAATGCAGCTGAAAACATTTTAAAAGGACAGCTAAAAATGGCAGTTGAAAGCGCAGGGGCAACGGCAAGCGAACTGAAATTGGATTACCTTAACCTGCTGGTCACGCAGATGAAGACGCAGAATCCTCTTGAACCGATGGACAACGCGGATATGACCTCGCAGCTTGCGATGCTTTCGCAACTGGAGCAGACCGAGAACATGAACGGGCAGATGGGCACTCTTAACGAGTCTATTGAGAAGCTGAACTCAAATTTTATGGGTGCGATGCTGCTTTCGGAATATCAGTATGCGAAAGATCTTATCGGCAAGAGCGTTGATTTTTATGACGGTCAGTACGGCCAGGTTTTCTCGGGCAAGGCGGTTCAGGTAAATGTCACCCAGGACGGGCCGAGCATTGCGGTGGAGGTTAAGAACAACGGCAGGTGGGATGACGCAGCGGAGTATAAGACATTTAATGTGAGCGTGCCGGATGTTACGGCGGTCAGCGATTATACGGAATGAAATTTGTGAAAAAATAATGGCACAATGACAGGAGATATAAAATGAGTTTTGCATTATCAGCGGCGGTAACGGGTCTTCAGGCACATCAGACCATGCTCGATGTTGCGGGTAACAATCTTGCCAATGTAAACACGACCGGGTACAAGTCCAGCAGTGTGACCTTTTCTGATCTGCTCAGCCAGACGATAAAGACGGCGAGCGGACCGACGGGGCAGCTTGGCGGAACGAACCCGCAGCAGCTCGGCAGCGGTGTGGGTGTTTCTAACATTACGCGTGACATGAGCCAGGGCAACATCTTATCGACGGGGCAGGACCTTGACTGCGCGATTGACGGTTCGGGTTATTTCTGCCTTAGCAACGGAGAGCAGGAGGTTTACACGAGGATCGGGGCCTTTTCTGTTGATTCTGACAATACGCTTGTCGACCCGGCTACGGGTTATAAGGTTCAGAGGCTTGCGCAGACCAGCGACGAGTTTCAGACGGATAATACGAGCATTCATATTCCTTATGACGCGGCGATGCCTGCGAATGCGACCAGCGAGGTGGTCATGAACGGCAATCTTCGCGCGACTGCGGAAACTACGGATGCGACGACGCATAAGCTGACCGGTGATGTTGCTCTGACGAATTCGAGTTCTCCTGCGGCGGAGACTGATAACATGTGCGATATAGACCAATGGACGGGCGGTATCGGCGACGTGGGAACCATTCGTATTTCGGGTATCCAGGAGGACGGGACTGCTTTTGGTCCGACTGATGTGACTTGGACAGGGGCTGCGGCGCCGGCGGGGCCGACGGTGAGGGATGTGCTTGACGATATCGAGGCGCTTTTTACGGATACTTCGGCGTCGCTTGACCAGGACGGCAATATCGTGCTTACAGGCAACAGCGCGGGCTACAGCCAGGCTGCTATAACAAGCATTGCTTATGTTCCGAGCGGTGCGGAGACTTTTACGCTGCCGGATAATTTCGACCTGACGACAGCGGGGGGCAATGACACCAAGACTTTTAACATTAATGTTTATGACTCGCTTGGCAACCCGCACGTTCTTTCGGGCGTGTTTGTTAAGGGCGACTACGAAGGTACGAGCCTTCCGAATAGATGGGACATGATCATTACTTCGGTCGAAGGTGCATCGGAGAGGGATGTTAACACATCGGGGACGACTTATAACCCGGACTGGCGGATCAGGGGTATCAGCTTTGCCACAGACGGTTCTTATAACGGGCTGGTGAGCAGTTCGGAGCCGACTTCGATAAGCGTTGTATTTTCGGATCAGCCGAGCGTTACTCAGAGCATCAGCTTCGACCTTGGGACGGTTGGCGAGTTTACAGGTCTGACGCAGTTTTACAGCGAGCAGTCCAGTGCGAACGCTTTGAGGCAGGACGGTTATGAGCCGGGTGAGCTTTCGAGTGTTTCGATAGACCAGGGCGGGAATGTTATAGGCACTTTCACCAACGGTGTTAAGCAGACGATATCGGCACTGAAGATCGCGGTGTTCCAGAACCCGCAGGGTCTTGAGGCAGTGGGCAACGGTTATTTCCTGCCTTCTGCGAACTCGGGACTGGCGGTTGAGACTACCGCGAGCAACGGCGGGGCGGGTGTTATCAAGGGTCAGCACCTTGAAAAGTCGAACGTTGACGTTGCGACGGAGTTTGTGAGCATGATGGAGGCGCAGAACGGATACCAGGCGAACTCGCGAACGATCAGGGTGGCAAACGACGTTCTGAGAGAACTGACGAATATTATAAGGTAACAGGGTAAAGGCTTAATGTTTGACACTTTCACGGAAATTTTAATATTGGCTGCCTCGACGCTCAGTCCTTCGCAGCGTCTGCGGGCGATGCAGCGGCTTGGGGTTTGGGAAAGCGGTGCATTTCTGGCGAGTAAATGGTTCGCTCTTTTCGGGGCGTGCCTGATTGTCGCGCTTACAATAGTTCTGCTTGTTTACCGCAAGTACCGGATGGAAAAGGATCAGCAGAGGCAGGAACGGGACTTTAACGACAACTGCGAACGTTACGGGCTGAACCAGGATGAGGTTTGTATTTTCGCGGGCATCGCCGACAGGTGCGGGCTGAAGAGCAAGAGCCTCGTTTTCACGATATCTGAGGCTTTCGACCGGGGGGCTTCTTCGCTGATGCAGGAGTTTTTCGAGTCGGGTCTTGGGATCGAGGAGAGGAAGCAGCTTAATGCGCGGATAAACAACATTAAAGAAAAGCTTGGCTTTAAGAAGCGCAATCACAGTTACGGGATACGCAGTGCGCACGGCAAGGGTTTGAGCAGCAGGCAGATTCCGGTTGGCAAGAAGATACTTATCCGGCCTGCGTCCAAGCCTGCTTATTCGCGTATCGAGGCCGAGGTGCTTGCCAATAACGAGGTTGAGCTTTGCGTACGCGCTGAAAACAATGTGGTGACGTCGCCGGGTGAGATGTGGAACGTTCATTATCATTCCGGTGCGGCGGTTTGGGAGTTCAATGTTATTGTTCTCAGTTGTGAGGGCGGGGACCTTATATTCAATCAGACAGAGAATGTAAGGTTTTTGAACAGAAGGCGTTTTTTGCGGGTGAAGGTGGACAAGCCTGCGCTTATCGCGCATTTTCCGCCTGTGAGCAAGGAGTTTACGAGAACGCGGATCGGGATGGCGCCGAAGTTTTACCAGGGCAGGGTGGAGGAGCTTTCGGGCCCGGGTCTGAAGCTGACTTGCAGGGCGGAGTTTCGCAGCGGCGAGAGGGTAATAGTTGTTTTCAAGCTTCGCGAGGGCAAACTTGTCGAAGACATAGCCGAGGTTCGCGGAGTTCAGGAAGAGAACGGGAGATGGCGGATCGGTCTTGAACTGGTGGGTATTAACGATAATTGCGTTGACGAGCTTGTGAGGGAGACGAACAATACCGCGATAACGTCTGCGCTGGAGCCGTCGGTAACCGAACACGCACTTGCTTTTGCGGAAGGAGAGGCTAATGGCTGAGCCGGGGAGCATAATAGGTTCGAGTCTGAGCACCCTTGTTAAAGAATACTCGACGATATCGCATAACCTTGCGAATATCAACACGGTCGGGTTCAAGAGGAAGATAAATTCGTTTCAGCGCGAGCTTATGAGTCATATGCGCAATGAAAAGGACCCCGCTACGGGCGGCGCTCTGAAGATGAAGGGCAACTTTGATTTTACACAAGGTTCTTTTCTGCATACGGGCAACAGTCTTGACGCGGCGATTTGCGGGAGAGGTTTTTTCGTTGTTGAAACTCCGGAGGGGCCGAGGTACACCCGGAACGGTGTTTTCCATATCAACCCGGATACGAGGCAGCTTGTTGATCTTTCGGGAAGGATAGTGGCAGGGGCCGAGGCGCCTATAATTATTCCGGCGGGGGTCGGTGAGCAGGAAATTAACATTGCAGAGGACGGCAGCATAAGTGCGCGAGGGGTGCAGCTTGGGAGGCTGAGGCTTGTGGAGTTCAATATCGAGGACGAGGAAAAGGTCAAACCCATAGGCGACAATCTTTTTATGGCTCCCAGGGATGTTCAGTCACAGCCTTCGGAGTGCAGGCTCAGACAGGGGTTCAGGGAGAACTCGAATGTGAACCTGATGGAAGAGCTTGTGAATATGATGAGCGTGAAGCGCATGTACGAGATGAACATGAATATCATGAAAAGAATGCGTGAACAAAGTAAGAGTATGATAGATGTCGCCAAAAGCGGCTGATATTTAATTAGGGAGATAATTATGCTTAGAGCATTTTCGACAGCGGCAACGGGCATGTCGGCGCAGCAGACAATGGTTGACGCGATAGCGAACAACCTTGCGAATATGAACACGAACGGTTTTAAGAGGGCGCAGATAAATTTTCAGGATCTGCTTTACCTCAAGATGCGTGCGGCGGGGCGGGAGATATCGAGCGGTGTGACGGCTCCGAGCGGGCTTGAGATAGGCAGCGGTGTTCGTTTGGCCTCGACGAGCAAGATATTCACCGAAGGTGAGCTGCAGAGCACGGGCAGGGATCTCGATGTCGCGATCGAGGGTGACGGTTTTTTTGAAGTTACCGACGCGAACGGGAACCTGCGGTATACAAGAGACGGAGCTTTCCAGGTTAACGCCAACGGTCAGCTTGTAAGCGCCAGCGGTTATGCGATAAGCCCGGGGATAAACATTCCGAGCGACGCGACGAGCATTGACATCGAGAAGGACGGGACGGTCAATGTCGAGACGGCTTCGGGCAGCCAGGTTGTGGGTACGCTTACGCTGGTGCGTTTTGCCAACCCGGCGGGACTCAGCGCCGAGGGCGGAAACCTTTACAAGGAAACCGAGGCGAGCGGAGCAGCTCAGGCGGGTACGCCTGGCCAGGACGGGTTCGGGACGATACTTTCAAAGTATCTCGAAAAGTCGAATGTTGAGATGGTCAAGGAGCTTGTGAACCTTATTACGGCGCAGCGGGGTTATGAGATCAACTCCCGGTGCATCCGTGTGGGCGATGAAATACTTCGCAATACCAATATGCTGATAAGGTAATTTAACGGGATGAAGCGATGACGGTTTTAAGAAGGATAAACTGCATGAAGATTAAAAGGCTCATGGTCGCGGCGGTGATTTTGGTGCTGTGTTCGGCGGCAATTGGGGGGCCTTCGCTCAAGATTTACCTTTTTCGCGAAGCCGTTGTGGAAGGGGATGATATAACGCTTGCCTCGGCGGGGATCGTACGCGGTGCCGATGAGCAGATGCTTGCTGAGATACGCGGGGTCGTGCTTGGTAAATTCGCTCTTTCGGGTCAGCAGGTTCGGATAGACAGGAATACGATTTTGAGCCGGCTGGCGTCGGAGGGTTTTGAAAGCGGAGATGTCGAGATAAGCGGGGCAGAGAGCGTTACGGTAAGACGTGACGAGCAGATAATCAAAGGTGAAAGGTTTGTCACTGTCGCTAGGGAGTATGTCGAGAGCACGGGCAAATACAGCGGGGCGAAGGTTTCGCTTTTGCGGGAGCCGAAAGAGTGGATACTGGATTCGAGCGTTAAGGACGTGAACTTCAAGGCGTCCGATGGGCTTTATCCGCGGGAGGGGCTTGCGAAGGTTGAGGTCAAGGTTTACGAGGACGGTGTCGAGTCGGGCAGCAGGGAGGTTGAGTTCAGCGTTGCTTATAAGATACAGCGGGCTGTGGCGAGCAGGGATATAAAAATCGGCCAGGCGCTGACGGCGGAAAATATCAGGATTGAAACCATTGACAGTCCGCGGCCCCAGGCGAAGGGCTGGAAGGTTCCTTACGGGCTTGTTGCGACAAGGCCTATAAGAGAGGGCAGGGAGATAACGGATATTGTCGCTGATTATCCGAAGCCGCCTGTGCTTGTAGAGAGAAGACAGAACGTAATGCTCAAGATAGAGTCCGGCGGGCTTTTGGTTACTTCTATGGGCGAGGCTCTCCAAGAGGGCAAGGTCGGTGAGTTTATACGGGTAAGAACGGGCCCGGGCAGGGGGGGCAGGATAATCATAGGAAAAGTTATGGAAGACGGGACGGTAAGGCCCAGCTTTTGAGATGCTTAAGGAAAGGTGAAAAATGATAATATTCAAAGCTGAAAAATACTTAGTATTATTCATCATGCTTGCGGCTGCGGTTTATTCGAGCGGATGTCCGGCTGGTTCGATTTACGCGAAAAGGACCAGGGCAACTGCCAAGCCCATTTATTCAGACGACAAAGCCCACCGGGTCGGTGATCTTTTGACGATTATAATCGCCGAGACTTCGTCGATCGACACGGAGGTCGACAGGGTAACAAGCAAGGAGACGGATCACAGTCTTACGGTCAAGGCTGGTGATAACGCTATTAACGGTGTGTCATTTCTGCCGAACATGGGTGTGTCGACGGAGAGCCTGAAAGGGAGCACGGGCAAGCACGACTACGAGGACGAACGGACCTTTACGGACAAGATAACGGTTGTTGTTGAGGATGTTCTTTCGAACGGCAACTTAGTGGTTATCGGTACGAGGGAACGTGACGTATCGGGCGACAAGCAGATCATACAGGTAAGCGGTATTGTTCGGCCGAGGGATATTTCATTCGCCAACACAATTCGCAGCGAGCAGGTGGCCAACTTCAAGCTGGTCAATCTTAACGAAGGTATCAGCGAGGATTACAACAGCCGCGGCTGGCTGTCGGAGTTTTTGGATTCTATCTGGCCTTTCTAAAGAGGAAGCATAATGCGTAAGTGCATATTTATACCGGTTATACTTGTCCTTGTTTGCGGGCTGTGTTTTGGCGCGCGGATAAAGGATATTGTTGACATTCACGGAGTTCGGAGCAACCCGCTTATGGGGATGGGTCTTGTGGTTGGTCTTGCGGACGGCAACGGTGATACGACTGTTCCTCCGAGGCAGATGCTTTCGAGCCTTTTGAGCAGGGAGGGAATGACGTTCGATCCGGGGATACTGGGGGCGGGCAGTATTGCGCTTGTGGCGGTTACGGCGGAGCTTGGCCCGTGGGACCGCGAGGGAAGCAGGATAGACATTAACGTTGCGACGCTCGGTGACGCAGAGAGCCTCCAGGGCGGTATGCTTCTGGCGACTGAGCTTCGGGGTCTTGACGGTGATGTTTACGCTGTGGCACGGGCGGCGTCGATATCGACTTCTTCCTGGACGGTTGAAAGCGGCAAGACCGGCAGCAGGGTAGCGAAGAACCATCCGACAGTCGGGAGGATACCGAACGGGGCGCACGTTGAAAGGCACGAGCTTTCCAATTTTATTGAAGTGATAGGCGGCCAGCGGTTTGTTACGCTTGCTCTTCGCAACGCTGATTTCACCACGGCAGAGAGGATACGCAACGCGGTCGAGAGTGTTTACCCGGATACCGCTTTTGTTGAAGACGCGGGCACTATTCGCGTGCATATACCGCTGGAGGTGACCACGAGCGACCTTGTTCGGTTTGTGGATACGATCACTTCACTGACGGTTGATGTGGATATGCCTGCGATAGTTTTGATTAACGAGAAGACCGGAACCATCGTTGTGGGTGGTAACGTCGGGATATCGGAGGCTGCGATAGCGCAGGGCAGCCTTGTGGTGAAGGTTAAGGAACAGCAGGTTGTTTCTCAGCCGACGACGCCTTTTACGGAAGGGGCGAGTACGGCGGTTGTGGACGACACGTCGATACAGATAGAGGAAGAGGAGGGGCATTTGATACCTGTTCCGGAAGTTGTTACGGTGGAGGAGCTTGCCAATGCGCTTAACGCTATCGGCGCCACGCCGCGTGATTTGATTTCGATCTTCCAGGCGCTTAAGGCAAGCGGTGCGCTGCAGGCGCGGATAGAGACTATGTAAGGAGCTTAGCATGGATATATCGGGGATACTTAATTCGGGCAATGCCGATCTGATAAGCGCGATCGAGGCTACGGGCGGAATGGGGCCGGGCAATGTCGGGCAGGGGGGGCGCACGGTCGATAGATTTCTGCTTGATTATGAGCAGGACCTCAGCCCTGAACAGCGGAAGAAGATGAAGGCGGCGAAGGATTTTGAGTCGCTTTTTCTTCACGAGATACTTAAACAGATGCAGGATTCGATACCCGATTCGGAGCTTTTTGAGGATTCGACTTCTGGTCAGATCGACAGCATGTTCGTTTCGTTTTTGAGCCAGGGCCTTTCCGAGGGCGGCGGGCTTGGCTTGTGGAGGCAGATATATGAGCAGATGCCGGACGGTTCTGAGGCTGAGTTGAGCGGCGAGCTTGACGCGGAGATGTAGTTTATTTTTTGCAGGATGAAGATGCAGTACATAAAAAACCAATTGAATGAGCTTGTCGACAGGCTTCTTGAGACGCTCGACGAGGATATATGCTATGTTCACGTTTCGCTGGAAAGGCTGAATCGTTTGAGAAAGGCGGTCATTAAACGTGAGGAGACGAGCCTGAAGGAGATGATCGAGCTTATTCAGAACGACCGGATGAATTACAGGCATATCGAGAACAGGCGGATCGAGCTGCGAAAGCGTATCGCGTCGCTTTTGGGTATGAATCATGATCAAGTGAATATGACGAGGTTATGCGAGATCATCGAAGAGCCGCGCAGGGGGCTTTTGAAAGAAAAGCAGAAAGAGCTTAACGAGACAGTTCCGAAGTTCCGGGCCGAGCACACTTCCACGATATTACTGCTTCGCGAGTGCGCGAGGTTTAACGGGCTGCTGCTTAAGGCTGTGCTTGGTGACAGGCAGGAGACGTCGACGTATAACTCAGGCGGGGACGTGGCGACACACAGGTCTGGCGAGAGGTTCGTAAGCTTTCGTGTTTGATCAGCGCCGGTAAATTAAAACTTTATTCGCCAATTACGGAAAGACGATATGGCAGGACTTGAGATAGGAATTAGCGGTTTGAGCGCGGCCCAGAACGCGCTTGACATAATAGGCAATAACATAGCAAACGCGGCGACGGAAGGTTATCACCGTCAGAACCCGGATTTGCGGCCCAAGGCGGACGTTTTTACAAACGGTGTGCTGGTGGGTCAGGGTGTTGATATGGCGATGATCAAGCGTAATGTTAATTACCTGCTGGAAACGGAGATAATGGAACAGGAGTCGACGCTTGAGCAGCTTACGAGGGAGCTTGACAGCCTTAAGACGATGGAAAGCGCGTTTGGTGAGATGACAACGTCTGCGCTTAGTACGACGATCGATAATTTTTATTCGTCGCTGCATAATCTCTCGGAAAAGCCTTCCGATGTTGTTTACCAGTCGGAGGTGGTTAGCACCGCAAAGACACTTTCGGCGCAGCTTCAGAACCTGGGCAAGATAGTTTCCGACCTGGAGGATAACACTTACAACGAATCGCGAAACCTTATTTCGGATATTAACACGTACGCGACACAGATCGCGGACCTGAATAAGCTCATACACCGGGCGATGGTCAAGGGAGAGAACCCTAACAATATGCTCGACGAGCGGGATAAGATTATCGCGGAAATGAACGAGCTTGTGGGGGTTACGACTTATCAGCGTGATAACGGTGTTTTCGATGTCAGCGTTGGTAATATTCCTCTTGTAACGGGTTCGTTTGCGAGCGAGGTCGAGGTTGGGCTTGTTGTCAACGGCAGCAATTACGACCTGGGTCTTGCGCCTAAGGACAGCGGTATTTATGATACGGAAATAACGGGCGGTCAGCTTGGCGGTCTTTTCAGCATGAAGAACGATATCCTTCGGGATGTTGCCGACAAGCTGGACAACCTTGCACAGAATATAATATACAGTATGAACGATCTGCATGTTCAGGGTGTCGGTTCTCACGGTTCGTTCGAGAGTTTGCAGGGCTGGACGCTTACGACGACGAACCTTGACGAGATGGAACCGCCTATAACAAACGGCGGGGAGCTTTTTATTCGTGTTATCGACGCAAGCGGAAACGCTTACAGGGATTCGATAACGGTATCGACATCGGATACGATAAGCGATGTTATAACGGATATCGAGGCGACTTTTCCGGAGCTTAACGCCGCGATAGTGGCCGACAAGCTTCAGATAAGCGTGGATACGAGCGCTTTTCCGGGCTACAAGTTCGATTTTCTGCCGGGTGTTCTTTCTGCGCCTAATTCGAGCACACTAACCGGCGGCGGGGGCGGTGAACTTCCGCCTGTAGTGGAGGTTCTGGGCAACTATACGGGCACATCCGACGAGACGTACACCTTTACGGTTACGGGCAGCGCGGATGGTTATATCGGTACCGGTGATTTGCGGCTGCTTGTTCAGGACAGCGGAGGCGGTACGGTTGCTAATGTGAATATAGGCAGCGGGTACGAGATCGGCAGCCATATAGAGATAGATAAGGGTATTAAGATCGCTTTGAAGGCTAACGGTTCGGAACCCGGTTATGTAAGGGTCGCGCCGGCGCAGGATTTTACTGTTGAGGCGATTTCCGACAGCGATACGGCGGGGATATTGTCGAGCACGGGTCTGAATGCTTTTTTCATCGGCACCAGTGCGACATCGATAGAAGTTGTCGACGCCATTGAGAACGACTTTTCGCTAATCGCGGTTTCAAGGAACGTAGGCGGTGTGGATAACAACAACGTTCGGGCGATGGCACAGCTTGGAGATACGGCGGACGCGGATATGAACAACCTGACTCCGAAGGAATACTACAGGACGCTTACGACCGACATAGGACAGCAGATATCTTTGACCGAACTGAAGCAGGAAAATTCGCTGGGTATATGGCGGAGCCTTAAACAGCAGCGTGACGACGTAAGCGGTGTGGATATGAACGACGAGGCGTCGAAGATGCTGGTTTACGAGAGGATGTTCCAGGGGATGGCGAAGTACATGAACACCGTGGCCGGTACGCTGGATACGCTGATAGGCATAATGAGATAAGTATAATTAAGGGAACAGGCGATGACATTTTCTCTTGACGCGATATATCATGGTGCGAGCTGGGCGATATACAGCCACTCTAAAGAGCTTATGGAGCTTCAGGAAAAGGCTGCGACGGGTCAGGATATCAACCGCACAAGCGATGACCCCATAAAGTCGAACCGTGTGCTTGATCTTCGCTCGGACGAGCGGGGTCTTACTACTTATCTCGAGACGCTCGAGGAGTCCGTAAGCATACTTGATTATGCCGGTTCGGTTGTGCAGAGCATAAGCGGCCAGGTTTCTGATGCGATGAGCTCTCTTACATCGGTGCTTTCGGGTGTCTGGAACTCGCAGGACAACAACTCTGTCAGGGCGTCGCTTTCGGAGGATGTAAACAATATTCTCGAACAGATAGTGTCGCTTTCGAATTCACAGAGGCTGGGTCACAGGCTTTTCAGCGGAGAGAATACGGATGCGGACGCTTACAGTGTGCAGCGGGACAGCAATGGTGATATTACACGTGTAAATTACGAGGGCAGCTATGAAGAACGTAAAGTTGAGGTTGCCCCGGGGGTTGATATGGGTGTGTCGCTGGTTGGTGACGAACTGTTCAAATCCGACGACCGCGGCACGACAAGGATTTTCGGCAATACGGGTGCGAGTGTGGGGACGGGGACTTCGAACGTTCGCGGCGATGTCTGGCTGACGGTTACCGGTGTTCCGGGCAACTTCGATTTATCGATTGACGGGGGGACGACGACTGTTAATGTCAACGGTACGGAGACCAACGCCGCGGTTGTCAATCCCTCAACGGGTGAGGTGCTTTACATTGACGCGACGACGATTACGCAGGCCGGGACAGACAGGGTGCAGTGCCCGGGAACTTACGATATATTCAACGTGCTGATCAATGTTCGGGATATGCTCAAGAACGTGTCGAGCGTTGACAGCGATGACTGGCATACGATGATGGACCACATGATCGATTCGCTGCGCGAGGTTGAGCAGAAGCTTACCAAGGCGTTTCCCACGATAGGGGGCAGGATCAATTCCATGACGAACTTCAAGGATGCGCTTGAGGATATCCGTGCGAACACGCAGGACGACATCAGCAGGATGCAGGACGCGGATATTGCGCAGGTATCGCTGGAGTTGTCGCGGCATGAGGTTCTTTACCAGATGTCGCTTAATGTTGCGGCGAAGATGTTTTCGATGTCGCTTCTTGATTTCATGTAATTATAAATAATGGCTGACAGGCTCAGGGCTTAATAAGATATTCCTAAGGGAGATATGACTGATATCAGGGCACAAAGACAGGCGTACCTGGAAATGGCCGGGGCCGGAGATTTTGCCGGCTGTACGGAGATGATCACCCGGCTTTTGGAAAGGGAGCCGGAAAACGGACTGCTTTGGAACGATGCGGGGGCGGTGTTTTTCAACATGGGCCTTGCCGAGGATGCTGTTTTATGTTTTGAGAAGGCTATCGGGGCCGGTTTTGCGGGCGCGGAAGTTCGCGAGAATCTTGAAACGGCTGTTAAGGCCGTTGAGAGCGGAGGGGATAGTATTAAGAAAGTCGCGGTTTTCTGCGGCGGTGACGGGGATACGTTCTTTCGGGACATTGCTGCGCATCTCGGGAAGAAGTACGAGCTTAGGTTTTTCAAGGGCAGGACCGAATCGGATATCCGGGAACTTATGGAATGGAGCGATGTTTCTTGGTTTGAGTGGTGCACCAACCTGGCGGTCGCAGGGTCGCGGCTGCCGAAATGCTGCACGAGCATTGTGCGGCTGCACCGTTATGAGGCGTATGTCGGCTGGGTGGAGAAAGTGAACTGGGGGGCGGTCGATCACCTTATTACGGTGGGCAACCCGGTTGTCGAGCAGTTCGTTAGAAGGCTTGTGCCGGGCATAGAGCAGCAGGTCCGGATGCACGTTATACCGAACGGGGTCGATGTTGAGCGTTTTGGTTTTGTGGAACGGGAGAAGGGTAAAAATATAGCATTTGTGGCGAACCTGCGTGATGTGAAGAATCCTGCGCTTGCGATTCAGTGTGCCGCGGCAATTTGTGAGAGGGATCCGGGTTACAGGCTGTTCATAGCGGGCAAAGGGGGTGATCCTGTGCTGGAGCAGTATATCGGTCATGTTATCTCTCAGCCGGGGCTTAGGGGCAAGATAATATATGACGGCTGGCAGAGCGATATTAACGGCTGGCTGGAAGATAAGCACTATATTCTCTGCACGAGCATGATCGAAAGCCAGGGGATGGGCGTGCTGGAGGCGATGGCGAGGGGGATCCGGCCTGTGGTTCATAACTACCCGGGAGCGGCGGAGGTGTTCAGCCCGGAGTATGTTTTTACTACTGTCAATCAATTCTGCGAGCAGGTGCTGGAGGGTGATTACAGGCCTGCGGAATACCGTGAATTTGTTGAGCGGCGGTATTGCCTGGAAAGGGCGCTTGGGTCGATAGATGAATTATTTTCCGCCATTGCCCGGAAGAATTTTCAGACGGCTGGGCGATATTCGGGCTGATATTCCATCCTGTTTTTTTTCGGTGTCTGATAATTGAACATTGGGGGCGGTTTGGGCAGTGAAAACGGTCATATTTCATATAAAAAGGGGATTTTAGCATCCCGGCACGCTAATTGCTTATTTATTAGAAGATTAATTTTGCGAACTTAACATATAGGAGACTTGAAATGTCGACGAATTCAAATCTTTATGAAACGGCCCTTTCGCTGGCGGAGAGCGGAGAATATCAGCAGGCACTCGATAAGTTCAGCGAGTATTTGAGTTCAAACCCCGGTGACGGGCAGGCGTGGAACGACACGGGCGCAGTTCTGTTCTGTATGGGGCAAAACGATAAGGCGATCGAGCACTTCAAAAAGGCCCGGGAAATACTCGGTGTCACGAGGGATTCAGCGGAGGTTATCTGGAACCTTTGTGAGGCGTCAATTTCGGCGCGGCGTCCGGGCGAGGCGGTTGGCTGTATCGGTGATCTTGACAATCTCGGCATTTTGAACCCGGATGTACTTAACAGGCTGGCGAATTGTTTCCTTGAGAATAATGACCTTGCCGGGGGTGTTGAGATGATGCTCAAGTCTCTTGAAATGGCGGAGGAGCAGGACATACTTACGCCCATGATCGAGGTTGTTCGGAGCAAACGCGCGAAAGTCGCCGTGGTCTGTGAGAACGAGACCGAACAGATGCACAGGCTCATGGATTATCTCGACAGGCGTTACCCTGTAAAGCTTTACTCGTGGGGGCAGATGGAGCAGTTCAGGTTTGAGCAGGACCAGAGCGATGTGATCTGGTTCGAGGGATGCAATTCTCAGACCGCGGGGATAATAAACGGCCTTGGGGACAAGAAAGTGGTTCTTAATCTAAACGCCGTTAATGGTCCGAGCCAGTGGCTTGGCATGGTCGACGCCGAAAAAGTCGACATTTTCGTGCTGCCGGGCGATAAAGCGATTCAAAGCGAGATACTTAACGTGGTCGGTGATGTTCGCAACAAGTCTTTCGCAGCCGATGTAAGCGGCGGGGTTGATGTTGAGAGCTTCCGGTTATCCGATAAAAGCATAGGCAAGAATATCGTGTGCCTGGGGGATTTCGACCATGAGAATAATCCCGTTGTTTTGCTTCTTTGCATGCAGAAGCTGAACTTTATCGATTCGGGTTATCATCTTTATCTTGCGGGCGATTTCCGTGAGGCCAGTGTTGAAAATACGGTTCGTCATATTATCAGCTCCAACGGTTTAAGTGAAAAGGTTACTATCGAGGCGTTGCCGAGAGACCTTAACGCATGGCTTGCAGACAAGCATTATGTCGCATCGAGCAGTACAGGTGCGGCGGGGCTTGAGAAGGTGCAGGCGGCGATGGCGTGCGGTTTGAAGCCCGTGGTTTTCAATACGCCGGCGGCGTGCGAACGGTTTGGGGAGGAGTACCTTTTCAATATTGCCGAACATTTCTGCAGGGAAATAACACAGGGAAGTTTTGAGCCGAAAAAATACCGGCAAGCTGTTGAGGGCAGGTTCAATAACAAGTCTATGTTCATGCTGGTAAACGGAATTATCATCGGTCTTGAGAAAGATGTACTTGAGAAGAAGCAAAATGAGGGGCCAGTCCACGAACAGACGAACACTCAAGAAGTCTCGGTTTCTTCGGGCGCTTCGGTCGGTCAAAGCGGTACGGTGAGCCGACAAAGGCGAAAGGCCATACCGATCGAACATGTTGACCCGCTTGACAACAAGGACCAGATACCGATGAAGGTCAACACGGCGATGCAGGAGCAGTTCCAGAGCAGCAAGGCCGGGCGGGCCGCGCGTGAGGCATCGGAGGCGCTCAGGCAGGTTATCAGGAAAAAAGCCAACCAGTCCGAGCCTTGGAACGAGCAGAACAGCGCTGTCGAGTCGCAGCTTGGCGGTTCGGCGAGTCTTGACGATTCGATCCGTGAAAACCGGGTTAAGAGCTCGGCGAGTGAGTTTGCGGGTAAAACCAATCCATTCCGCGAGGCACTGAGGAAGCTGGAAAACACCAACGCCTGATTTTGTGCACTGCCGGAATACGAATAGTTGTATGTTCAAGCATTGACGATTTAATTAAACATTCGGAATCAAAACTTGTCGATGGTCAATAATCTTTACAAAACCGGGCCGCTTGTTACGGTCCTCATATCGACTTATAACAGGCCGAGGTATCTTACCGAGGCTCTGGCGAGCATTTTCGCGCAGAGTTATGAGAATTTCGAAGTTATTCTCACGCGTGACGGCGGGGCGAGCGTTCGCCATGTTGTCGAACAGTTTGACGACGAGAGGCTGATATTTGTTGACAGGGATGAGAACCGCGGGCTTGCTTACTCTTTCAACCGGGCGCTTGAGAGGGCACGGGGGAAATATGTCTGCTATCTCGGTGACGACGATTTGTTTTACCCGGAGCACATTGAAACTCTTGTAGATGCGCTTGAAAGAAATCCGCAGTACAAGGTTGCGTACACCGATTTGTATAAGGCGCATTGCAGGATCGAGGAAGACGGCAGCCGGACGGTTCTGGCCAAGAACGTCGAGATAAGCAGGGACTTTGACCGCTGGATAATGTTTCACTTTAACCATTCCCTGCATGTGAGCGTTATGCACGACAGGCAGCTTTTCATGCAGGCAGGGGGATATAACGAGAAGCTGGATGTGCTGATCGACTGGGACATGACCCGGAAGCTTTGTTTTTACACGGACTTTCTTCACATTCATAAAATAACCGGTGAGTTTTACGCTCCAGTTCACGACTGTGACAGGATTTCTGTCAAGAAGCGAAAAAACGTAAACGAGTATATGATAAATTTACTGACGATTCGCACGACCCGGCCTCCGAAGCCCTGGCCGCGGACAGCGGATCTTTCGGTGGTGATACTTGGCGAGTCGCTTGACCGGAAGGTTGTAAAGTTAATACAGGATATCTGGTCCCACAGTTTTTTCCCCCATCAGGTCTACCTGCCGTTTCCGGAACAGCAGTTAAATGGATTTAAATCTGTCGTCCCTAATCTGGTAGGAGTCCCGTTGGAGTCACCTTGTCCGGCGGCCGAGCGCATGGATGCCGCTCTTGAAGTTTGTGAAGGAGAGTACACGGCGATAGTCCCGGCCGACTATGAGGTGGACCTGAAGGGGTTTATGTGGGTTGAGAAGTCACTTTGGCCTTTGATGAAACTTGACGAACCGAATACGGGTTTTATGGTCCCCGAGCTTAAGCCGGGGCAGTTCGGCGGTGTCTTCAGGACCGACGAGCTTCGCCGGGCGCGGGATGGATGCCGGCAGATGGATATCGAGGAGTCGCTCGCTTCGGCGGGGATTATGATGAGGGAGACCGATATCGAGCAGTATCCCTTCCAGTTCGATTTCCTGCTTGCCCATGCCGACAGGCTTGAAAGCGAGGGCCGGTACCGGGAGTGCGTTAAGGTTTTCGAGCATTTGTGGACAAATTATCAGAACGAGCACTGGATGAAGACGAGGTGTGCGAATGTTTTTAACAAGCTGGAGGCTTATGAAAAAACGATAGAGTTGATAGGTCCGGTGAACCGGGAGAAACCGACGCCTTCGACGCTTCTGCTCGAGGCTCGGGCGCACAAAGGCAGGGAGGACTTTGTCGGGGCGATAGGATGTTATGAAAAAGCAAAAAGTATACTTGATGGAAGAGAACTGACATGGAATCTTTGAACGGACTTAAAATACCGGAAAACGGGTGGTCGCAGCATTATGAAGTTGTTCGTGAGCTTGGGGACTGCTACGCGTCGGTAGGTGATTATGACAGCGCAAGGAAGTGCTACGAACAGGCGGCTTCACTGGACCCGGACGAAGCGGGTCCCTATATAGGGCTTGGTGTGGTTGAGATACAGCAGGGCAACCTGGAGCAGGGGAGGCTTTCTTTCAAGGTTGCTCTTCGACTTGACCCTAATAACTCGAAAGCAGTTTGCGGGCTGGCGATGGTCGAGCAGCAAAATGAAAATTACAAGGACTCTTTTGATTTATATTTGAGGAGCCTTGAACTGGATGTGAATAATTTTACAGCGCTTCTTGGGCTTTTCCAGATGTCGTGCCAGGTTGGTTCTTTCGAGAAGGTGATTTATTACCTTCATGAATACCTTGAACGGCACCCGGCGGACACTTCGGTTATGTTCTGCCTGGCGACGCTTTATCATAAAGATAAAAAGCCCGAGCGTGCGCAGGAGCTATTGAAAGACGTGCTCGTATTCGAACCGGAAAACGAGGAAGCGATAGACCTGCTTGAAGAAGTGGAACATGTAATGGCCGGACAGTCGGTGTAATTAAATTAAGGATCGTTATGAAATATGAGGACCAGGAATATAACCCTGACGGTGAGATAAGCAAGAGCGAATTCGAGCAGATGGTGAACTATCTTGAGAAGCTGCTGGGTGCGCAGATGGAGAATCTGCGGTCTTACAACCTTGAAGCGAGTTTGCGTTTTGCCGAACAGGCCGGTGTGGTTTCGCAGCAGATAGCGAGGACAGGTCTGCTGGAAAAGCCGGAGTTTGCGGGGCATAAGGAGCGTATCGAAAATCTTTACCGCGAGCTTGAGCTTGTTATTGCGACAGAGCAGGATAATGTCGGCAATAAGCTGCGGCAGGTGAGGAAGGGGCTAAAGACGCTCGGTGCTTACGGGCAGGGGCATTGATTTTGGAATTTACCGGCCATGCGGGAGTTTGTGAATAAGTTTTCCGCGGGCAGGTTTGATATTTAACGACTTTGAACAGGAGAAGTGAATATGCCGGGTATGACAATATTCGCCGTCCCAAAAGCGTTCGAGGGCAGCAACGCGGTTATTCAGCGCAACGCGATAATAAGCTGGACGAAGCTGAGGCCCCGGCCTGAGATATTTCTGTTCGGCGACGAGCCGGGGACAGCGGAGATCGCCGATGAGCTGAACGTGACGCATATTCCGCGCGTGGAGAGAAATGAACTGGGTACGCCTCTGCTGAACTGCATATTTGAGCGGGCACAGGAGTATGCCTCGAGCAACATCTGCTGTTATGTTAACGCCGATATGATTTTGATGCAGGATTTTGCCGATGCGGCGGAGATTAGCGCGCGCAAATTCAGGGATTTTGTCATGGTCGGTCAGCGGTGGGACGTGGATATCGAGCGGCCGATTAATTTTGACGGCAATTGGCAGGAGGCGGTTAAGCAGGAGGTTCAGGCGAGGGGTAAGCTTCACGCGGTGACGGGTGTTGATTATCTTGTTTTCAACAGGCCTTTCTGGAATGATATGCCTGCTTTTGCGGTGGGTCGGGCGGCGTGGAACAACTGGCTGGTTTATGAGACGCTTGTTAAGCAAAGGCCGGTTGTCGACGCTACGCAGGTTGTATGTGCGGTGCATCAGAATCACGATTATCATCATGTGCCCGGCGGAGACGGCAGAAGCTGGGAAGGGCCCGAAGTTCGCAAGAACCGGGCGCTTGCGGGCAACGAGTGCACGGATTATGGTTTTATATCGAATGCGAACTTTGTTTTGACCGGAGAGGGCACAAAGGCTAAGCACCCGCTGCGGAAGTATCCGCCGTCAAGGGCGTTTATCGAGTTTGAGCAGAGCAGGCTTTACCTTGAAGCTGAAGAAATGACAAAGAAAGGCGACGCCCGGGGCGCACTGGCGAAGCTGGACGAGGCGAACTTTTTCAAGAAGGGCAACACCCAGGTTCTTTATGCAAGGGCGGTTGTTATGGCAGAGCTTGGGATGCTGGATGAGGCTCTTGCCGACGCGGAAAAGCTCTGCGAGCTGACGGGCAACAGCGCGGAAAGCACGGACCTGTTTAATAAGCTGCAAAAGATATCGAGCAAGGCGGGCGGTAAAACCGGGGCCGGGTCAAATATACAAAACAGCGCGGAGGCAAGTCGAGGCGGCGGGCCGAAGTTCAGCTTTGTTATGATCGTTCTAAACGGCATGCCGTTTATCGAGTACAGCCTTAAAAGCGTTTACGATTTCGCTCATGAAATAATCATAGTCGAGGGTGCGGTAAAGGACTGCATGTTCGCGGCGAACCAGGACGGTTCGAGCAGGGACGGGACTGTTGAGTTTATTAAATCCTTCCCGGACCCGGGGGGCAAGATACGGCTGGTGCAGGGGGGATGGCCTGAGAAGTGTGAGATGCAGAACGAGGCGCTTAAGTATGTCAGCGGTGATTATGTTTGGCTGATCGACTCTGATGAGGTTTATAAAAGGCAGCATCTTGAAAAGGTCAGGGAGCTTGTCAGCAGCGACCCGGAGATAACGCAGGTTAATTTTATTCCGGACAACTTCTGGAAGGGGCTGGATTATACATTTGTTTCGCCCCAATTCAGTCAGAAGCCTGCGCATTACAGACGGGTATTCAAGTTCAGGCAGGGATGCAGGTTTGTAACTCACCGGCCTCCGACGATGGTCTGGCCGGGCGAGAAGGTTTCGACAGAGCAGATCAAGCCGGTCGAGGCGGAGGTTACCCGTCAGATGGGCATTAAACTGTATCACTACAGTTATGTTCTGGACAGCCAGGTGCGGCAGAAGATGGAGCTTTACCGTCGATACGGCTGGGAGAAGTCGTGGGGTGTTGATTTCGGGTACTGGTATAACAACTGTTTTTGCAAGTGGACGCCGGAGAACCGCCGGCAGGTCGAGCAAAGCTACCCGCTGTGGTCGAATGACCGTAATACGCGGACTTGTCTGTTCGAGGATTCGCACCCGGAGGTTATGGCGGACTTTGCGCGAAAATTTGTAGAGACCGGCCTGGGGGGCAAGGTTATGCGCTATGTCGCAGGCGCTATAGCGGAGCTGAAAACGCAAAAGGCGGGGCCTGTTTACGCGATAGAGACCGGTACGATAAGGAGCTACGAAGAGAAGCATGAGAGCACGCTGCATATTTCAAACGCTCTTGGAGAGAGGGGGAAACTGGTTTCGGTCGACCTTGAAGAAGATTCGATACGCATAAGCAGAGATATTTGCAAAAACGCGGAGAATGTGGAGTGGGTGCTTTCGGATTCGATTTCTTACCTTAAGAATTATACGGGCCCGAAGCTGGATCTTGCTTTTCTTGACTCGGCTAACGACGCGGAACTGATTTTCCAGGAGATGGCGCTTGTTTGCGGACACATTAACCCGGGAGGGGTTTTAATTGTTGACGATGCCGGTGTGCTGCCGGACGGGTCGGGGATTGAGAACCAGAGCGGGGCAAAGAAGGGGCACATGGTCTGGCAGTTTTTGGTCGGTATCGGTATCAGGCCGGAAGTTCTGGAAACATCGACGGGGCACGGAACGCAGATAAAGCTGAAAATGACCGCAGAGGTGCTCGAACGGGTTCGGAAAGGCCTGAACGACATTTATAATTTGGACGAGGCACAGGCAGAAGACAAGAGCAGGAGCGAAGCCGATAATTTGCAGCAGTGTACAGCGGGGGCAGCGGGGGGTTCAGCGGCGCAAAAAAAAAATGACCGTCTGAAAAAAGACTCAGGTGAAGTAAACAGGATACTTTTTGTCCGCACGGACATGATAGGTGATAATATTCTCGGGGCGACGATGTTAAGGCCTTTGTCGGAGTCTTACCCCGGAGCGTCGATAACGGTTGTGTGCCAGGAACACATCGCCGAACTGTACGAAAACATTCCTTATGTGAAGCGGATTATCACGTTCGACAGGAAACGGGCGATCAAGGATCAGGGTTATAAGAGCCAGATTCTTTCACAGGTGCAGTCGGAGGCGGCGGATATCTGCATTAACTCTGTCTATTCACGAGAGCTGCTTACGGACGAAATCTGCATAGCGAGCGGGGCGGGTTTTAAGGCTGCATTTGACGGGGACCTGTGCAATATCGCACCGGCGGTTAAAAATGAAACAAGCAAACATTATAACCTTATCGTCAAGGTTGACAACAACGGTGAAGACCGGTGTGAACTTGATAAGTATCGCAGGATGCTCGAAGAGATGGGTATTGGACAGGGGCCGGACGAGCCGATGCTTTATCTTACAGAGGAAGACGAGTTGTTCGCAGAGGATGTATTCAGGCAAGCGGGTTTTGATCCGGAAAAGACGATTGCCTTTTTCGCAGGTGTTGACAGGCCTGAAAGGATTTACAGGAAATACGGCCCGGCGGTGGAGAGTTTCTGCAGGCGGCACGGTTTTTCGGTTATAGCGCTTGGCGGTGAGAGAGACCGGGAGATAAACGAGGAGAACCTGAAGCTGTATGGAGTCGACAGTATTAACCTTAGCGGAAAGACTACGCTTCGACAATGCGGGGCGATAATCAAGAAATGTGGGCTTGCATTCGGCGCCGAGACGGGTCTTGCTCATATTGCCTGCGCGGTGCGGACAAAGAACGTGATACTTCTGGGGGGCGGGCATTTCGGCAGGTTCATGCCTTATTCTGCTTATACGACGGCTGTTTCGGTTCCGCTGGAGTGTTACGGATGTGACTGGAGATGCAGGTACAATAACTACTACTGCATTGAATGGATGCGGCCCGAAATACTCGCACAGGCACTGGAGGAGGCGTATGCCCGCCCAGTCGGCGAGAAGAGCAGGATATTGCTGCAAAGCAGGAAATACCATGAATGGTCAGAGGACCGTCCCGAATGGGTATTTAACGCCGCGCTCACTGACTTGAATAAAGCGGAAGTTGTAAACTCGGATAAGGAAACGAGGTGTGATGAATTAAAGGGTCCGAAGTATCTTGTCTCTGCGATAGTTTCGACTTACAACTCGGAAAAGTTCATCGATGGATGTTTGAAGGATCTGGTGGAGCAGAGCCTTTATAGTCAGGGTAAAATGGAGATCGTAGTGGTGAACAGCGCTTCGGAGCAGAACGAGGAAGCTGTAATAAAACGCTACATGGCGCAGTACGATCACATCAAGTATATCCCGTGCGAGCAGCGCGAGACGATATACGCGGCGTGGAACCGCGCGATTTGCGCAGCGGAGGGAAAGTATATTACCAACGCCAACGCCGACGACCGGCATCATCCGCAGATGCTTGAGAAACTCGCGGCAGTGCTTGAGAGAAACCCGGACAAGTGCGGTGCTTACAGTAATTTTTACAAGACGGTTGTGGAGAACAGCCAATGGCACAATAAGGGTGAAGGTTTACGAAATGACGAGAGGCCGGATTTCGACAGGCAGAAACTTCTTGAGGGTTATTATCTCGGCCCGCAGCCAATGTGGAGAAAATCGCTACATGACGAGTTCGGTCTTTTCGACGAAAGCTTTAAGGTTGCCGGTGATTACGAATGGGGCCTGAGGGTTTCGCAGAAGTACGATTATATCTATGTGCCGGAGCTGCTGGGGCTTTATTATTATTCACCGGACAGTCTCGAAAGAAGCGCCGGCACGGTCGATAATGAAACACAAGTAATACAGTCGCTTTACAGGAACGCTAAAGGAGTTATAAGAAGACCTTTTGTTAATGAAACGCCTTGCATTTCAGTTGTAATGCGGAATTACAACAAGCAGAAGTATATAGGCGAGGCGATAGAGTCGATACAGAACCAGACCCTTAAAGACTGGGAACTTGTGATTGTTGACGATTGTTCGACCGACGAGTCGGTGCGGGAGGTCGAAAAATACCTTTCCGACAAGCGAATAAAGCTGGTGAGCATGGATATTAACAGCGGGGTTTCGGCGGCGGCGCGAAAAGGTATATCCGTCGCGGCAAGTCCTGTTGTCGCAATGTTCGACTCGGATGATTTTCTACGGCGGGACAGTCTTGAGCTGCTTTTCGCTGAGCACGTTCTTGATCCTGATGCGGGGCTGGTGTATTCGCAGTTCGCTCACTGCGATGAGAACCTAATTGTGAAGGAAGTCGGCTGGGCCGACAAAGTACCCGAAGGGAAAAACAACCTTGAAGCGGATAAAGTCGGGGCGATACGTTCTTACAAGAAAAAGTTTTATAATATGACTTCAGGCCATGACACCACATTTGCAAGCGCCGAAGATAAGGACATGAGTTATAAAATGGAGGAAGTTTCGGGTCTGAAGTTTCTTAATGAGTGTTTGTACTATTACAGGCAGCTGCCGGACAATACCTCTATCGACCAGAAAAAACTTGTTTTCGGAACCCTTGCGCACGCCAAGGTGAAGATCAATGCGGTGGTCCGCCGGTGCAACAGGATCGCAGAGCAAACCGGCGAGAACGCATCTCAAATGATCATTGACCAGCTTTCCAAACTGTATCATAACGACAAGCAGGTTCCGCAATATTTGAAAATAATCAATATCAGAAGGGATTATCTCGAAGAGCACACAGAGCAGGCGAAGCAGTGGAAAGACCTCGATGATGTTCAGTTTGTAATCAAAACAGCGGTTGAAATGCCCTTTAAGGATTTTATGAAATGCGTGGAGTCGTGCGTAAAGATAAAAAGTGAAACAAAAGTTACGGTTTACCTGACCGCTTATAACATGGAGAAATATATCCGGCAGTCGCTTGAGTCGGTTCTTAACCAGACATACGTTGCACTTGAGATAATAGTTGTCGACGACGGGAGCACGGACGGGACAGCGGAGGTCGTAAAGTCCTTCAGCGATAATCGTATCAGGTATATTTACCAGCCTCATTCATGCTGCGCCGCGGCGAGGAACCGCGCGGTATCCGAGGCGACAGGCATTTATGTACTTAGCGTCGATGCTGACGATTTTATCGACCGTGATTATGTTGAGAAGATGATGGATTTTATACAGAAATGCCCGGAATACGATTATTATTATCCATCGGGGATGGCTTTGACTGATGAAGCGGGCCGGCCGACGGGGGCCTGGGATTATAACGACTTTGAGGACAGTTCGAAGCTGCCGGGGTTTCTGTTTGCCAATGGTTTTATGCCGATACCCAATTCAGGTTCGGTTGTGAAGAAAGAGATATTTGAAAGGCTTGGCGGTTATAAAGAGGTTGAAAATACGGAGGATTTCGATTTCTTCACCCGCAACGCGTCGCAGATACGCTTTAAGCGTGTTGAGGGTTCGAGCTACTACTATTACCGGAGGCTGGCCAGGAGCAACTCTTCGCAGTTTGCCACTCGAAACGAGATAACCGCGGGGGCAATGGAAAACATGCTCGAGCAATACCGGCCTGAGATGCTTTGCCCGCAAATACAGGCCGAACAAAGTGAAAACGTGAAAAAGCAAACTTTATATAAGTACGCGGCGGCGGTTTTTGATAACCTCGCCCGGAAATTCAGTGACAGGCATGGGGAGATATTCGCCGAATATGCGAATAAATACAGGGAAACTGCAAGCCGGGAGCTGACGCAGAAAATGGAAAACACAGCCGATAATAAAATGTCGATGTCCGATCTTAATGAAAGTATCAACCGTTTTAACCAGGGGCTGGGCTATTTGAATAACAATGATTCCGAAAAGGCTTTACGGGTGTTTGAGACGCTAAGCGGTGACGACGAATTTAACGCCAACCTTGAATTTGCCAAAGCGGTGGCTTTTATAGGTCTTGGGGACAGGGAGACGGGCAGGGTTTGCCTGGAAAAGGCTATCCAGATAGTGCCCGATCATGCGCAGGCAAACAGGCTTTTGAGTAAAATGAGCGTAAAAAACACCGCAAAAGCGGTCTAATTACTATAGAAAACCTGAAAAATGACGAAAATATAGATAGGTAAGAATGTATTTACTTAAGTTTATGTCCCGGAGTTAAAAATGGGCGATCTGAAATTACCCGGTTTATCGACCGGAATTGACACTAACGCGTTGATCCAGCAGTTGATGGAGGTCAACAGGCGCAGGCTGTATCTTTATCAGAACGACCTGGAGACTCAGCAGGCCAAGCGCGACGCGGTTTCTGAGCTGGATAACCTGCTGAGCAAATTCAGCAAGAAGACTTCGGCGCTTTCCGACAGCAGCCAATTGAAATCTTTCAAGGCAACGTCGAGCGATAAAGATGCGCTTAGTCTCGAGGCGACATCGCAGGCGACCGAGGGCAGTCATAAGGTTCAGATAAAACAGCTTGCGACTTCGAGCAGGTTCGTTCATGACGGGCTGGAGTTCAAGGAGGACCTTGTAGGCGAGGGGTACTTTATATTTTCGTACAACAACAAGGAAATGGTTATTGAGACTACGGATGAGACGACGCTCGAGGGTCTTGTCAATTCAATAAACGAGGACCCGGAGAACCCGGGGGTTACGGCGAGCCTGCTGAGGTATGACGGGGGCAGCGGAGAGTATCATCTTGTGCTTGCAGGGCAGGATAACGGCAGCGATTATGAAATAAGCATAAACGACAGCACCACGCAGATAATAACCTCCGATGCCGATTCGGTGTTTGAGACAGGCGGGCTTGCGGCGGACGAAACGGCGAAGATAATCGACCTGGACCAATTCAGTTTTACCGACGGGGGGACCTCTATAACCGGCGGGAGTCCATACTTTACTATAGGCGGCACAGACGCCGACGGAAACGCAATCGCCGATGTTACTCTTAATGTAACTTCAAATACAAAGGTAAGCCATCTTATATCCAAGATTAACGACGCCTTTGACGGAGTTGCAACGGCGACATACGTGGACGGTGAAATACGCCTGATGAATGACACAGCGGGTTTGAACGGCACAACTCTTTCGATAACGTACAATGCTGACGGTTCGAATACTTCTTTTAATGCGCTTAATTTTTCGAACGAACAGGACGGCGGACAGCACGCAGGCAGTATACTTGCCGGTTTTGAGAATGCCACTTTCACCCAGACCCAGGAGGCGAAGGATTCGCTTATAAGGGTAGACGGATATCCTCCGGATAACGGGGACGCGAACGACGACTCGGACTGGATCGCTCGAAGCTCCAATACCGTTGACGATGTTATATCGGGGGTTACACTGAAGCTTCACGATGTTACGGGCAATGAGACAGACGGTTTCGACGAGATAGAAGTGAACCTTACCCGCGATACGGAAAAACTTTTGGGCAATGTTCAGGCGCTTGTGGATTCGTATAACGAAATAGTAGATTTCTTCGATGCCAATGCGGGGTATGACCCGGAAACCGAAGAGGCGGGGGTTCTTTTCGGGGATTATTCGATAACGAGCCTTGAAAGTGCGCTTAGAACCCCGATCGGGACGACGGTGACGGGTTTCAGCAGCGGTGTGGATTCTTTCGTACTGGCCAGTGAAATAGGGATAGAATTCAACAGGGAAGGGAAGATAGATTTCTCATCGGAGACCTTTAACGAGGCGATCAACGAAGATTATATGGGTGTGCTGAGGCTTATAGGTGCGCAAAAGACAGGTTCTGCGGCGGGTTCTGCGGCGATTAAATTTTACGACGCCAGCGAAACGATGACCACTGCGGGAATTTACGAGGTGAAAGTTACCGTAAGCGGAGGGGTTATAACCGAAGCCAAGATGCGCACGAAAGGCTCGAGCAGCTGGAACGATGCGGAGATTGACGGAAATACGATCACCGGTAAGATGGACCGGGACAGCAACAATGATTATATCTATGACGAGGCCGCGCTGCAGCTTACTGTTGATACAAGCAGCGACGGAACTTACGAATCCGATGTTTATGTAAGGCAGGGCTTTGCGGGCGGGCTGGACGATCTGCTTGATGATATGCTTGACTCCATCGACGGGCGTGTACAAATAAACAAGGACGCACTCGACAGGAAGATCAAGTATATAAAGGAGAATATAGACGCCGAAGAAGCAAGGCTTGAGGACACGGAGGAAAGGCTTGTGGCAAAGTATGCGCGACTTGAAAGGAACATGTCTCTGCTTCAGCAGCAGTTCGCGGGTCTAAGTATGGTTTAGCTGCAAAGGGTTCGTTTACAATTCGCCCTAATACATAATTGCGCCGCAGTGCAATTTTTTGTTACACGGTCATTTTGGCCGCTGCACTTCGTTTAGTTCTTTCTATGCTGTTTTTTATAAGGTGAAATTATTCAACCGTTACGCTTTTGGCGAGGTTCCTGGGTTTGTCGACATCGTGCCCGCGGAACACCGCTGCGTGATAGGCGAGAAGCTGAAGCGGTATAACCGTAAGCAGCGGCTGAAGCTGCTCGGGGGCGTCGGGGACGGTGATCAGGTAATCGGCGTATCGTTCGATCTCCTTGTCGCCCTCAGTGGCTACGACGATGGTCTTGCCGTTGCGTGCGCGGACCTCTTCGATGTTTCCGACGATCTTGTCGTAATGCGAGCATTTTGTCGCGATGAAGACAGCGGGCATGTTCTCGGTTATAAGCGCGATGGGTCCGTGTTTCATCTCGGCGGCGGGCAGGCCTTCGGCGTGGATGTAGCTTATTTCCTTGAGCTTGAGCGCGCCTTCGAGCGCGACGGGGTAGTTGAAGCCCCTGCCGAGGAAAAGCCAGTTTTCCTTGTCGCAGTTGGCCTTGGCGATGTCGCGGATTATGTCGTTTTGCTTGAGAATCAGGCCTACCTTGTTGGGGATGTCTTCGAGTTCCCTGAGCAGGCTGCCTGCGAATTCGTTGCTGAGGAATTTTCTTCTGCCCAGCTCGATAGCAAGCATTGTCAGGACTGCGACCTGGGCGGTGAAGGCTTTTGTACTGGCGACGCCTATTTCCGGGCCGACCCGGAGGTATACACCTGCGTCGGTCATGCGTGCAATCGTCGAACCGACAACGTTGACGATTCCCAGCACGAGGGCGCCCCTGTCCTTTGCCTGTTCGATGGCGGCGATGGTGTCGGCGGTTTCCCCGGACTGGCTAATTGCTGTAAAGACGGTGCGGTCCTCGATGACGGGGTTTCTGTATCGAAATTCGCTTGCGTATTCGACCTCTGTGGGAATGCGCGCGAGCTGTTCGAGGAGGAACTCTCCTACCAGGCCGGCGTGCCATGCCGTTCCGCATGCGCTGAGGATGAAACGCCGGGACCTTGTTAGCTCGCGGAAGTGGGATGTCAGTCCGCCGAGCACGACCTTTGCGTTTTTAACGTCGAGGCGTCCGCCAAGACAGGTTGAAAGGGCGGCGGGCTGTTCGAATATTTCCTTCTGCATGTAATGGTCGTAACCGGCAAGTTCGATTTCATCGAGCGAGAATTCGATTTCCTGTATCTGTTTGGTTACCGTTACGTTGTCTACGGTTTTAGTGCGGAAGCTGTCTTTGCCGAGCGTGACCATCTCGCCGTCGCTGAGGTAGATGGCCGAGGTTGTATGCTCGACTATTGCAGAGGCGTCGGAGGCGATGACGTATTCGTTTTCGCCAACACCCACGAGCAGCGGGCTTCCCTTTTTGGCCCCGATAAGCATATCCGGCTGGTCGGTGCACATTACCGCAAGGCCGTAGGTTCCGTAGAGTTTATTAAGAGCTTGCTGAACGGACCACTCGAATTTGTTCTGGCCTTTCGTCGGGGTTGCGTTTGCGTAGAAATAGCCGATTAGATTTGCTATAACTTCCGAGTCGGTGTCGCTTTTGAACTCGCAGCCTTCGCTTATGAGCCATTTTTTCAGCGTGTTGTAGTTTTCGATGATGCCGTTATGGACGATGACTATTTTGCCCGTGCAGTCGATATGCGGATGCGCGTTGACCTCGTTTGGCGGGCCGTGGGTTGCCCACCTTGTATGACCCATGCCGAGTGTTTCGCCGGAGTCCTGTCCGTTAATGAGGTTTTCAAGTATGCTTATTCTGCCGGGCGTCTTGTGCATCCTGATGCTGCCGTCATTTATAAACGCAACGCCGGCTGAGTCGTAACCGCGGTATTCGAGCCTTTTCAAACCCTCAAGCAACAGGCCCTGTGAAGGTTTATCGCCGATATAAGCAACTATTCCGCACATATTATTTCCCTCTTGAACTCCGGAATCATTATTATTTAATAATTTTATCGTCTAAAAGATGGGTAAAATCAAGGAAAATAAAGGCAATATCGCATACAAATACGTAGGGTAACGGGTAAAATGCGTGAGTTTCTACAATTTCGTAAAAAACAGCTTTTTTCTACATCCCATAAAAAAAGGCTGCCCAGAGACAGCCTTTTTGAATTTAGTCTAAATTGTTATAAACCGTGTTGGTTTACTCCATAGCCGCGATTGCGTCCTGCTCGGTTTCTTCCTTGAGCAGTATGGTCGGTTTTACGAGTATCAGCAGGACCTGCTTGTCCTTGACCTCGCTGCGGTTG
The DNA here is from genome assembly GCA_964628195.1 of uncultured Pirellulales bacterium. Lineage (GTDB taxonomy): Bacteria > Planctomycetota > Phycisphaerae > Sedimentisphaerales > Anaerohalosphaeraceae > CAZVPF01. Next base: position 55,325 of record CAZVPF010000016.1, read on the forward strand.
CGGAAAAGTCTTCCCACTATAGGCAGCTTGCTGAGCATCGGCACACCGGATTCTATCTCTTTTTCGGCTGTGAGTGTCTGGCCGCCCAGAAGGACCGTACCGCGGTCGGGCACACGGACCCTTGTGCGGACGACGGTGGTTTCATAGGTGGGAAGCTCATATGTTGCCGATTGTACCTCGCCGTTTATAGTACCCTGAACAGTACCGATAGAGCCCTCAAGCTCATTTTCAAGCTCGGCCTGGATAGTTAGGTCGACATATTTTTTGTCCGAAGTAATCGTCGGCTGAATGTCGACAAGTATGTAATGACTCTGAATGACATCCTGCTGGGGGTCAAAGTAGAAATTTGTAACCGCGTCGTCTTCGGTAATGTCGACGGTGTCGGATACAAGGGTGACATCACTGATGTAAGTTCTCTCTGTCATTATCATAAGGCCGGCTCTTTGTCCGCTTAATACCATCAGCTTGGGAGCGGTCAGGGACTTCGAGTTTGCGTGCATCTGGGTTGCCCTGACGAGGAAGTCAACTGTCAGGTCGTCCATGTCATTATATGTGAAACCGAGGTTCATCGCCGGGTTTGTATTTCCGCCAAGGCTGCTGGTAACTGTGCTTGCCGAAGGAGTGACAGCTTCGTAAGAACCGAAGGTGATGGGATTTCCTGCGGCTCCGATCGTACCTATCTTGCCGCCGATGTGCAGCCGCTGGATTGTCATGTCGATGCCGATATCCTCAAGGTAGTTTTCGTCGACCAGCAGGAACCTTGTTTCGATCGCTACCTGGTTTCCGATGCTTTCCATTTCCTTCTTAATGAATTCACGTATCTGCCTGTGAACTTCGGCGGTCTGCCAGACGACCAGCTTTGTAGAGCCTCCGCCGTAACCGAAGATCTCTATTCTTCCCTCGCCGCCGTTTTCATACCATGTATCGGGCTCGATCGTTTCCTGGATTACCCATCGGATGTCGTCTGCCCTGTCGTCAGCAAGACCGGTGAGGTCGTCACTACCGCCGGAACCGCCGCCTCTGCTGGAGCCTCCGCTTCTGCCTCCAGAGGAACCTCCTCTTGAGCTTCCGCCACGGCTTGAACCGCTGCTTCTGCTGGAGCCTCCGCTTCGACCGCCAGAGGAACCGCCGCCTCTGCTTGATCCGCCACTTCGACCGCCGGATGATCCGCCTCTTCCGCCGCCGCCTGATGATGTTTCCATGTCCTCGCCGATGAAGTCAGCCGGTGCCGAGGTCAGTTCTGTTATGTCGTAGCTGTCTGAGTAATATTCCGAAGGCAGTGAGTCCTGTGTCGCTATGGTTATCGTACCTTCTTCGATTACAAAACCAATTTCTACAAAACCTCCGCCGACAGCGTCGAGCAGCCTGCTGAGGCCGGTGCGGACCTTAACATTTGTAAGCCCCTGTCCGGACATACCGATTGGCTCGGACTTTTCGATAAAAGCATTCTCACTGAGGTCTTTCCAGTTGACAATGATTGGAAGCGGGGGGTCGACCGAATTTTGAATAATCTCTATTGCTTCTTCAAGCGTTGTTTCTTCTGTGAGCATTGAAAGGTCAACGGTCTTGTCGAGCATTTCGTTGACAGCCTGGTCCTCGGCGCTCATTTTTCCGAGCCCTTCCTCTTCGCGTCTCGCGGTGAACTCTTTCCAGTCCTTGGCGAAGTTGATTTCCTTTGCCCAGGGGATCGAACGCCTGTCGGCTTCGATAAGCAGCTTGAGCTCTTCTTCGTTGCTCTTTTTCTGGATTTCGAGCTGTTCACGGTACCTTACGGTGTCTTCAAGTGTGCGTTTAAGAATAAGTGCGTTGTTATTGTAAGGATCAAGTGCGATGAGCTGTTCGAGCTGGCCGAGCGCCTCTTTATAACGCTGCTGTTCCTGGAACGCGCGGGCACGGGCCATGTATTCCTGTATGGCTTCTTTACGCTGCTGCTCCATTGTCTGGCGGATTTCGGAACGAAGCTGTTGTGTCTGCTCTCTTCGCTGGGCCTCCATCTGCTCGACATATTGTTTTTCACGTTGAGTAATCAGCTCGTCGAGACTTGCAAGCTCGGTCCTGTACTGTTCGTAAAGGTCGTCGCCGAGCAGCAGCTTGTTCCTGTTTACGAGTGTAATTGCCCTTGCGACGGCTTGCCTGGCCTGGGCGAACTGGTTTTCGCTTAAATGCTGATTTGCCTTTGCCTTTGCATCTTCAACGACGGCTTTGGTGTAGCTTCTCTGGCGGCTGCGTTTTTGCTCGATAACCCTTATATAACCGGACTGGTCATTTTGCTGTTGTGCGTTTTGTGCTTGCTCCTGCTGGGCAGGTTCCGGGGCCAGCTGTGTTTGCTGCTGGTCCGATTGGTCTTGGTCCTCGGTTTCCATTTGCATTTCATATTCGCCGCCATGATCTGTGGAGTTTTTCTCCTCTCCGGCGTTTAGCAGTTCCTGTTCTACGGAGACCTCTTGTGATGTTATCGCTATTTCGCCGTCGGGCTTTTCGGTTTGGGCCTGTTCTTCAAGCACAGCAATAGCGTTGTTGATACGCTCGCGTTCGTTCTCGGTGAGGTATTCGCTGTCGGAGATATTCTCAAGCTCGGTTATCGCCATGCGCATATTGCCAGCTGCGGCGTATTCGTCGCTGCGACTAAGGGCGCGGGATATCTCTATGCGTGCCTGCTTTACCTCCGTGATATCCTCAGCCAGGGCAATAGCCTGGTTTTGCGCGTCTTCGCCGAGGTACTCGTAGTAGTTCGCCATTAAGTCGTCCATTGTTTTTTCGGCCTGGTCGTAAAGACCGCGGTTGTACTGTTCCAATGCGACTTTGAGGTTTATCTCTGCTTTTTTTGTCAATGCCTCGTTTTGTGAAACCTCGGCGGCATTTGTAGATTGGGCGCTTAAAAAAGCGAGCATCAGCACAAAAGGCAAGAGAATTAACAGGAATGATCTTACGCCATAATCCTTTAGGGAAAACAACTGTTTCACAAAATTTCTCCAGATATTATATATTATTACTATTACTTTTCAACCGGTCTTGTAATATCACCGGTACTAATATTAAAAACCGTTTTTTGACCGTTTAAACCGCCCTTGCCGGGCAGTTACCGAACAGTTTATAGTCCGGCAGTTTATATGTAATGAAAAATTTATGCAAGCCAAATTTTCTGGAATTATTGCTGATAATGATATAACTTTTCGTGGACTGGCACAAATAAAAATATTGTATATATTTATAAAAAATATGTTTAGGAAATAAGGTTATACTGTGTCTAAAATAGATAAAAAGGCAATTGCGGTTTGTGTTGAAACGGCAGGTTCGCGGGGTTCGGCGGGTGTTGCCGTGGGCGGAGAATTGACGGAAGTGACTTGTTTTCATGGTGTTATGACGCACAGTGCCGAGCTTTTGCCGGCGATTAAGCAGCTTTTGGAAAGGGCGGGGGTTGGTGTGGATGAGCTTACGCATTTTGCTTTTACGGTTGGGCCGGGCAGTTTTACAGGGCTTAGAATCGCCGTTTCAGTGGCTAAAATGCTTGTTTTGGCGTACCCGGGGATAGAGCTTGTGCCGGTGAGGACCTCGGATGCGATAATGCAGAATGTTAAAACGGGGGCGGATTTTGCAAATATTAAGCGGCTGGGGACGGTGATCGATGCTAAAAGGGGGAATTTTTTCTGGTCGTATTATGAGCTTTCGGAGGGGGGGTATCGCAAGGTACGGGACGATTGTATGTTAAGTTCGGGCGAGATACTGGAAGAGTATGTTAATAAGGACAGGCCGCTGTGTCTTGCCGGTGAGGGGCTGGCGCGGCATTGGGGGCTTTTCGAAGCGGAAGGTGTTGAGATGCTGCCGGATGAAGTTTGGCGGCCGGGGGCGGAGTCGGTTTTTCACCAGGCTGTTGAGCAAAGCGGAAGTCAGCGGGGCGCCGAGCCGGTTAGTTTGCAGCCATTGTATATCCGACGGCCCGAGGCGGTGGAGAAATGGGAGAGGTTGAAAAGCAGGAAATAGGTTATAGGGATAGAAAACAGAAAACAGAACATAGAACACAGAAAACAGGAAACAGAAAACAGAACACAGAAAGGCGGGGGCGTTGGGGTGAAACATGTATGCGGGGTTTGGCGGCGGGGGCGGTGTTTTTTGTTTTCGCGATGAGCCGCCAAGCCGCTAAGGGAGGGAAACAGGTTACAGGTTATAGGGGATAGGGGATAGGTTATAGGAGTCAGAACACAGAAAAGCGGGGGCGTTGGGGTGAAACATGTATGCGGGGTTTGGCGGCGGTGGGTAAAAAAAGGCCGTGCAGCGGGAAGCGACACGGCCTTGCAGTTTCAATTATATTCGGTTCAGGTCAGATTAACTACTCGGCGGCGATGCGGGTGTTCCAGTTATGGAAAGCTCGAACATTCCGTACTCGACATAGCTGAGGCCCGAAACCCTGATGTAATATGTGTTACCGCTTGAAAGGTCTACGTCCAGTTGTGAGGCTAATCCGCAGTCATCATCGTTGCAGGCGAGCACGGCGGGCTCTTCGCCGCAGCCGTCAAGAACCGAGATAACTGTGTCAAATTCTGTTACGTCACTGCAAGTGCTTATCGTGAATGTTCCGTCATAGGTTGGTGTAAACTCATACCAGAGCGACCTGACGTCACTGAGGAAGTTAGCCTGGCAGTTGTCGTCGGTGGTGATGTCAGCCGGCTGGGCCTGGCTGGAGTCGCCTACATGTGTTTCTCCGTCGGCGATAACGTAGGCCTCGTCGCAACTGTCGTTGTCATTGAATACGCCGATGTAAATGTCGAAGCTGCCGGTGGTTTCGTCGTTACTGCCTGCGACCTGAATGCAGTATCTTACGTCTTTGATCAGACCGATATCAGGTGTCGAGATTTCACCGGGACCTGAAACGCAGCCTTCGAGGGCGGCTGGAGTAAAGACGCAGCTGGCGTCATGGGTCATGCCGGTATACATTGCCATCGCGGAGTCGAAATCAGCCGGTGTAACGGTAATGACATAACGCCCCATTGCCTTTGGCGTGAAGCTGTACCATGTCTGTGCTACATTCGGAGATATGCAGGTGTTGCTTATGTCCGTAACAAGGTCCAGGCCGATCTGCCCTGAGGTTACAACGCCCATGTCAAGGGCGGGTGCAACGTCGCAAACAGTATTGCACCAGTTGCTGCCTATATCAGAGATGCCGACATAGTCGTTGGGATCAATATTTCCGAGCCACTCATTGGCCAGTTCGAGGACGTCGCCTGTATAGACCTTGCCGTCCTGGTCGAAATCGCCGTAAAATGTCCAGGCGAACGCGCTGAAAGATACAAAACAAATTACGAGTACAGTGAAAAAGTTTTTCATGTTACCCCTCTCCTAAATCCAGATTAATAAAAAAATTAAATGCCAAATTGCCAAAACTCATTCTTCCAAGGGGACTTCCGTGAAAATGAACAATACCCTGCTGTCCCTGCAACGGCACTAAACTATATTGAATTATAGAATTAATGCATATATTTGTCAACTATCATCTTATCTAAAATGACTAAATATTTTAAATGCATGTTAAAATATGTCGTCATAACAGAAGTTAATGGATATGCAGGTTGTAACGATAATGCTGATTTTGAGTGCAGATAGCTTTTTTGTGAGATTGCAGTGTTTTTTTTACTTTATTATCAGGAATTGGTTAGTTTTCCCTGCCGCATTTTTTTCGGAATTCTCTGAGGCTCATGCCCTTATCCCTGCGAAACCAGCGTGCGACATGGTCGACATTTGAATAACCGAGTTTTCGTGCGATTTCTGTTATGGAAAGATTTGTACCGGTAAGCATTTTGCAGACCTCTTCGACACGGTTTTTTATGATCTCTTTATAAATTGAATGGCCCAGCGCCCGGCGAAAACGTCTCTCGAGTGCCCTTCTTGAGATGGTTATTTTTTCGCAATCGAGCACGTCCTGCACCTGGAGCAGCCGGTGGTGGTTTTGGCGGATATACTGCACGGCCAGCGAGACCTGCTGATCGGAGATGGCGAGTATGTCGGATGACTCCCTTGTAACAAGACTAAGCGGAGCGGTAATTATCTGGGTGGGCGGGACCTTTTTGCCGAGCATCATATTGTGCAGCATTCGGGCCGTGTTGTAGCCGCACTGCTCGTTGTTGAGGGATATACTTGAAATTTTCGGGCTGGTTAGCTCGCATATCATTTCGTCGTTATCGACGCTTACTACAGCGATTGAGTCGGGGACGTCTATATCGGCGATGCGGCAGGCGTCTATCACCTCGGAGGCGCATTCGTCGTTGCAGGTGAGCATGGCGAGTGGTTTGGGAAGTGAGTTGAGCCAGTTTACAAGCTTTTTCTCGATGCTTGCTCTTTTGGACTTTGCATGCGGTCTTATGTTAAAGGCGGCGGCCTGGCGGCCGGTATCGTGCAGCAGTGATATAAAGTGCGACTGTCTTTCCCTTGACCAGCAGTAGTTGCCGTATCCGCAGAAAGCGAAATTGTTAAAGCCCCTTTCGAGGAAATGCTCGATCGCCATTTTCGCGACCTGCCTGTTGTCGCAGGATATTGTATGTTTTGCCGGTACGCTTTTTCTGTAACTTGCGCTGAGTATTACGGGCAGGTTGAGTTCGAGGATTGAGCCGCTTTTGCTGGTGTCGCGCGCGATGATGCCGTTGGGTTTGACTTTATTAATGTAATCGAGTATCGAGCTGTCACTTTGGCGGTAGAACGGGGGTTCCCGGTAGAAAGTCCAGGGTCCGTGCAGGTTGGCGTAATTGAGGACTCCCCTGATCAGCTCCCGGCCGGACCGCCTGGAACTTTCTATAAGCAGAAGCACTCTAAATATATTCGCCATGAAACCTGCTCCGGGCAGAGGCGAACGTTGTGAACGGTTTTAAAGCGGGACCTTCACGCCATTCGCATCAACAGTGTATTTTTTATCGAACACTATTATCTCGATATCGGGGCCTTCGACAATTTTATATTCTGCATGGTTCCTGTCAATCCTGACATTGAGCAGGGCGCCGGCGTAGTTGAGCCTGAAATTAAAATAGTTCCACTTTGCCGGTATGCTCGGGTTGAATACGAGAGTTTCGCCGTCAGTGCGAAGTCCGCCGAATCCGTAGACCATGTTCAGCCAGGCGCCTGACATAGAGGTTACATGAAGGCCCTGGCCGGTGTTCTTGTTTCGGTTATCGAGGTCCAGGCGGGCCATGTACTTGAAGAACGAGTAGGCCTCTTCGTTTTTTCCGAGCTCGGCGGCGAGTATTGAGTGGACGCCGGGCGAGAGCGAAGATTCATGGATGCAGCGCTGTTCGTAGTATTCGTAATTGATCTTTTTGGCCTGTTGGGAATGTTCCCTGCTGAAATAGAGCATGAGCAGCAGCACGTCGGGCTGTTTGATCATGTTATAGCGGAAAATCTTCAGGTATTCCCAGTTTTTGTAAATCGGGATCTGTGATTCGGGGACATTCTTTACATCGACTTCGGGCAGGTCGAAGTATCCATCGTGCTGTTCGTAAAGAATTCGATCGGGATCCATCGGTATTCTCATTTTGGATGCTTTATGGCGCCAGTCGTCGTATTCTTTTTCGCTGAGGCCGAGCTTTTCGGTAAGTTTTTCAAGAGTTTTCGGGTCTTGCTGTTTCATTTCGGCGAGCACGTCGAGAGTGAAGCTGAAAGTTTTTCTGGTCATGCAATTGGTGTAGGCGTTGTTGTTGACGTTCATGTGGTACTCGTCGGGGCCCATGACGCCCCACAGTCCGAATTCGCCGTTGAGGGGACTGAATTCGCCGCGGAAAGCGAAGAACCTGCATATCTCGACGAGTATTTCGATGCCTTTGCTGTATAGGAAGTCGGTGTCTCGGCAGATCCTGTTGTACAGCCATATTCCGTAGTAAACCGCGAGGTTTACGTGTATCTCGAAGTCTCCGTGCTGCCATGTTGCGCAGCTTTCCGTTCCGTCGAGGGTTGTCATGGGGTAGCGTGCGCCTTTAAGGTCAAGCTGCTCGGCCCGCTGTTTGGCCTGGGGCAGGTGGTTGTAACGGTATTCGAGAAGCATCCTGGCCGAGTCGGGGTTTGTGAACATATAAAAGGGGAGAGTGTAGCTTTCGGTGTCCCAGAATATCTGGCCGTGGTAGACCTCTCCGGTGAGCCCCTTGCAGGGGACATTTGTCCTGCTGTCACCGCCGTGATAAATCTGGTGCAAATTAAAAACGGCCAGGCGAATGCCCTGGAGGTGTTCGTCGTCGCCGTCTATTTCGATGTCGATGTATTTCCATGCGTTGTTCCAGTATTTGCACTGCTGATCGAAAGCGCGGTCGAAAGTGAGGGATGTTTTTTCTTCGGCAAGCTCTTTGCCGGCGTTGAAGACCTGGTCCATATCGTCTGTTTTTTTCCAGAGGTTGGTTACGATTCTTGAAACCGAACTGACCTTGTCCTGCTTAAGGTCTGCAACGCAGTCAAAGCCGGCAAGTTTTTCATTTTTTAAAGTTTGTTTTTCACGAATTGAATCGGACTCCAGCCGCATGCCGGAAAAGAGGCAATGCCCGCTTTTGACAGTTTGCCCGAGCACGGAGACGGTGTTTCCGTCGAACTGCATCTTAGGGCAGGTCCAAAAGTTCTTACCTTTATTCGCCGTTGCGCCTGTTTCCTGTGTCTGGTCCCAGCCGTCCGCGATTTCGTGTTTGATCGCAAAATCAAGGCCCATTCGAACCTTAATTTCGCCCGAGAAATTGAGCGGATTGAATGATATCCTTTGGAATCCGAGGTTGTTTTCGGTCATGCTGAGAAAGCGTGTGAACTTGATTTGCAGTTTTTTACCCGACTTTGTGTGCCAGGTGAATTCACGGGTGACGCTGCCGTTGTACATGTCCAGTTTGCGAACAAAGCCGGTGAACTCACATTCTGCCAGGTCGAGTGTCTCGTCGTCGAGGGTGATCCTGGTGTACAGCCAGTCGACAGCGTTTACAACGAAACAGACGCGGGAGACGATGCCCTTGAAGATTTGGGGGTGCTGGGCCTGCATTTCTTCGTACAAATGGTTGAAGTAGCTGCCCTGGAGCCTGTCGCCGCTGTAACCTTCGTCAAAGTAGCCGCGAACGCCCATCATCTCGTTTGCAAGTGAGAATATTGATTCCGATATGCGTCCGCGGGAAGGGTCAAAGCCCTCTTCGATTATGTTCCACGGGTCGATACCCAGGTACCTGTCACTGGTTTGAAGTCTTTTGTTGATAGTTTTCATTGATCGGCCTTTATGAGAATTTCCATTTGAGTTAGATAAATGCAAAAACCTGTTCTAACGCGAAGAGGCGACATCGACAGATTATATAAGCTGTATCCGTGACCCTGTCGCCAATTTCCGTATATTTTCCGCCAAAAAACGGCAAGCCGGGATTGGTATGGCGGTGTTCATTGTTCTGTTTTCGAGTTATGATACCAAAAGCCGAATATAACAAAAAGGCGATGAGAACATAAGAAATATATGCTATTATTCTATAAAATCACTTCAAAACCGCGGAGTTTTTCCATATAATCGCCCCAAAATAACAGTAAGGAGTTTTTTATATGGCAAATGCAAGAGACAGGGCTTTTCAGATCTGCATAAACCCCGACTGCCGGGCGAGTTTCGGCGTTGATGAAATTCTCGTAAAGTGTCCCAAATGCGGCGAACTTCTCGATATTGACTACGACTGGGACAAATCGGCAGTTCCGGGCAGCCTGAGCGAGTTCGAGAAACGCTGGGCGACTCGCAACAACCGCCTGGACTTTTCGGGGGTGTGGCGGTTCCGTGAGCTTTTGAACTTCTGCGACGACGAGCACAAGGTCAGCATCGGGGAAGGGCAGACCATCCTCGAGCAGAACTGCGGGCTTGCAGAGGCCCTTGGTATGAAACCCGACTGCCTTTTTCTTGAATACGAAGGTCTTAATCCTTCCGGTTCGTTCAAGGACAACGGCATGACGGCTGCGTTCAGTCACGCAACCATGGTCGGGGCTGCGGCCAGTGCGTGCGCGTCTACGGGCAATACCTCGGCGTCGATGGCGCTTTACGCACACAGCTGCGGGCTTAAGTGCACGGTGTTTATCGGTTCGGGCCGAATAGCTTTCGGCAAGCTAAGCCAGGCGATGGACTACGGTGCGCATACGATCCAGATCATGGGCGACTTTGACGACTGCATGCGTCAGGTTCAGGACGTCTGTCAGAAGCTGGGCATTTACCTTGTAAACTCGCTGAACCCCTTCCGTCTCGAAGGGCAAAAGACGATAATGTACCGCATTCTTGAGCAGATGCGATGGCAGGTGCCGGACTGGATTATCGTGCCGGGGGGCAACCTCGGCAACTCCAGCTCGTTCGGCAAGGCGTTCGGCGAACTCAAAAAGCTCGGTCTTATCGATCGCGTTCCGCGAATGGCGGTTATCAACGCGAGCGGGGCAGACACCCTTACCGACCTGTTCAACAACAAAAAGCTGCGATGGAAAGACGGCAGGGTTGAATCGCCCGTTATTAAGGACTATTACGACAGGCTGACGGCTGAAAACTTCTCGCCGCACACCTGCGCGTCGGCAATTGAAATATCCCGACCGGTGAACCTGAAAAAATGCCTCCGTGCCCTGGATATATGCGACGGGCTTGTTATGTCAGTAACGGACGAGGAAATATGCGACGCCAAGGCCCAGATCGGACGATACGGGCTCGGCTGTGAACCTGCCTCGGCGGCGACGATTGCAGGGCTTAAGTACCTCCTTGCCGACGGCACGGTAGACAAGGACGCCCGTGTGGCGTGCGTGCTTACGGGTCATGCCCTGAAGGACCCAAATGTAACAGTGAACTATCACAAGGATATGCAGGGACAGTTCAGCAACCCGCCGCAGGAAGTTGAAAACGACCTGGACAAAATAATCGAACTGATGACCGCCGGCAAATAACAGGAAAAGCATAGTGATAAAAATTCTTGACAGATATGTAGCGAAAAACTTCCTCTGGGGCTACTTCATCGCTTTCATGGTGCTGATGGGCATGAGGATCGTAATCGATCTTTTCGTCAACCTCGACGAGTTTGTCGAGCATACCGAACTGAGCACGGTTGAGGTATTGCTGAACATTTTTCGCTTCTACGGTTACCAGAGCGCGATGTACTTCCGTGACTTCGCGGGGATGATAACCGTCGTCGCGGCTGTATTTTCACTTGCGAAGATGACCCGCAACAACGAGCTTATCGCGGTGATGGCTTCGGGGGTGAGCCTGAAGCGCGTGATAACGCCCATCATCGTCCTTGCGGTGCTGCTTAGCGGAATCGCCGTGCTTGACCAGGAGCTGGTCATCCCCCGGATCGCAGATAAGCTTGTCCGTACACATGACGAACTGCCCGGCCAGGAGAGCTACCCGATATGGTTTATGGAGGACGAAAAGAACAGCCTGTTCTGCACGAGTCACTACCGCGAAAAAACCGAAACCATGGAACCTGTGACAATTATTGTTCGCCGCCAGGAAACCCCGACCCGATGGCAGACGATGGGCAAGATACAGGCCGAAAAAGCCGTCTACGACCCGCAGCGGAAAGGCTGGGAGCTGATAAACGGCGAGTATTTCGAGATCAACCGCAACACCGAAAAAGACGCTATAGTGCAAAAGCCCCAGCCGGTTGCTTTTTATGAAAGCGATGTTGCACCAGATGATATCCCGCAGCGCAGGAAGCAGACCTATAAGTCGCTGCTCAGTTTCGGCCAGCTTTCGATGCTCGAAAAACAGCGCAAAAGAATTAAGGACCTCGCCGAACTTTACAGCCAGAAACATTTCCACATAACCGATCCGCTGATCAATATAATTACGCTGCTGATTGCGCTGCCGGTGCTTGTCTGCAGGGACCCCAGGGCGATGAAAACCTCGATAGGCCTGAGCTTCGTGCTGACAACGCTTTGTTTTATTATCACCTTTGTCTGCAAGATGATGGCAACGGAGGTGGTGTTCAACCAGGTTCGGCCGGAACTGTGGGCGTGGGCGCCGGTGTTTATTTTCGCACCGATAGTGGTCATCGAGCTGGACTCAATGAAAACGTAGCTTAATGAAATTCAAGGGTGAATTTTTTGAGGCTTAAGTATTTACATTTATTATCGATTTTGCTTTTATGCTTTTCAACCGCCGGTGCCGGTCTGGAGATAATGACGGACCCGCAGGCTTATGCGAGTCTTGAGGAGACTTTCGGCTGGAAGCTTCAATGGACGCTCGATGAGCCATACCCAGCGGGGACCGTTTTCGAGCTTCGCAGCAGGAACATGCGAACTTATTACCGCTGGTGCAAGACGGAGTTTAAGCTAAGCGGGGCCGAGATACTCGAGGTCATCCCGAGCGAAGCCGGCAACCTTTTCTCGAACACCACGCATACGAACCTCAAAGCCAAGTTCACCGGAGACATGAAAACCGGCGACGTTGTAATAATAAGCTTTAACTCCACAGCCTCGCACTTTGCCGGCAGAAACGACGAAGTTTCAATCTGGGCCGCCCGGCCGGCACAAGAACCCGCAGAGGCGGAGTTTACATTGGTCCCGGAAACTACGATAACGCTGAAAGTAAAAGCGGCGCCGGTCGCGAACCTCTACCTTTACTGCGAACCCACACCCGGTTATGACGGTAAAATAAGGACTATAATCAGCCCCGAGGACCGCTTCGGCAACGCCTCGCGGTTTACCAGCCCCGTAACAGCGAGCTTTAACTGGATGGGCGAAAAATTCGACGAACAAATCCACGGCACGAAGGAAATATTTCTCGACCTGCCGAAACAAAACATCGCGCGACTGAAAGCGACGGTATCATATAAATCGCTCGCATCGTTCGAGGACATCGAAAACGGTCAAAAAACATACGGCCAGGTAATCGTTACTTCAAACCCGGTATGGCTCGCGGCGTTTGCGAAAAAACAAGCCGCCTTCGGCGCGTTCCACTGGCATACCGGCATAAGCGATGACGGAGCATACACCATTGACAGCGGTCTTGAGTTTGCCCGCGACCAGATGAACATGAACTTCTGCATGCCCTCCGACCACACACCGAAAAACGGCTGGCAGCATACAGTCGAGGTAGTTGAGCAGTTCAACGAAGACGATAAATTTGCCACAATCTTCGGCTGGGAAAAAAGCACAAAGTGGGGCCACGAAAATTACTACTTCACCGATCCCTATCACTTTGTCAACCCCACCAACCCGGACGGGCCGTTAATGGGCAACCGCTGGGAGGACAAACTGTGGGTGCTGCAGGAAGAACTCGACCGGCAGATCAAAAAAGCCAAAGACTTTATCGCGATCCCCCACCATACCAACGTTTCCGGGGCCCCGCACTGGTTTCCCTACCCGTTCGACAAGGTAAAACCCAGCGAATATCACCGGCTGTTCGAAATATTCCAGTGTCGCGGCAACCAGGAGAGGGATACTTACCCGGGCAGTGCGTGGCGAACATGGCGCGGCTGGCATTTCAATAACGGCTCGTCCGCGCAGGAGGCACTTGCCAAGGGTTTTAAGATGGGCTTCGTTGCAGGCACCGACAACCACGCGGCATATCCTTCAAAACTGTTCTGCTCAGCAGGTGCCTACGGGAAAGTGCCGCTTAACTCCACAGCCCTTACGGGGGTGTGGGTAAAACGTATCACAAGACAGGATATTTTCGACGGCATGTTCGCCCGCAGCACCTGGGCGGTATGGGACAGCCGGGCCCTTGTATACTTTACGGTAAACGGTGCGCCAATGGGAAGCGAGGTCGCCGCAGCCGCAGGCGATAGTATTAAGGCAAGGTTCAAAATAAGCGCAGAGGCACCGCTCGAGAGCATTGAGATAGTTTCAGACGGACAGGCCGTATGGACCGGCAGCAGCGAAAAACTCGATGTTGATAAACAAATCGAACTCAAAGCCCCGCAAAACGATACCTGTTATTACCTCCGCGCCTTGCAAACCGACGGCGGGATCATCTACGCAAGCCCGGTATTCGTGAAAGTTGACAATTGAATTGATACAAGTTTGCCATGAGTATTTCTATAGAGGTTTCCTGCCGGTTTAAATTATCTTAAAACAGCCAGTAATTGGCCAGGCCTGAGAAATCGGACAAACGGGAGCCATCGGGATAGTTCAGCCATTTTTCGACGAAGCCTGCCAGGTCGTATTTATCGACAGCGCAGTCCGGCAATCCATTCGGTCCGGAAACATCGTATTGATTCAACGGTACAGGGTCATTGCAGGGAACGCTGACCTGTCCCCAGTAGCTGGAATTGCCATATGCCACAGTGCCGCTGCCGTCAACCTTATAGCCGCATCGACTGACAATCTCCTGACGTGTCTGGAATGTATCTCCGGTCTTGCACAGTAATCGCTGGAGTTGCTGCTCGAGATCATCCTGAATATCGGCAAGGTCCGGATGGTTTACCAGGTTGTTCATTTGGTATGGATCGCTTAGGTTATCGAACAAAAGCCTTGGACCGTTCAGGTCACGGACATAGGTATAGCGTTTGGTTCGCACGCCGCGGTATTCGTACCCTCCGTCATTAAAGGCGTCCCATAGACCAAATGGAGCAGGGCAAGTGATCAGTGCCGCCCGGTCTTCCGGGGCAGCGACAGTACCCCGTATTTCGTCAGATAGATCCTGACCCTCGCACGTCCCCGGAATCGGAATCCCGCTAAGTCCCAGCATTGTCGGCATGATATCGGGTGTGCCTATAGGTGCGTCGATGATTTTTGGAACTGCCCCTGGAACGCGAATTAAAAACGGTACACAAATGGATTCATCCCATGGCTGCTGCTTGTGTTTTTGGCCGTGAGACCACAAAAGTTCTCCGTGATCAGAGGTAAAGACTACGATCGTGTTATGAGCCAGGCCGGTTGCTGAGAGCGTATCTATAAGCTGCCCAAAATAGTTGTCCAGTGCCTCTATGTGTGCATAGTAACCGGCCAGGTCGCTGCGTGCAGTGCTTTCCTTGTGTGCCGGGATATTATCGCGAAGTGTAAAATTACCTCGTCGACTGTCATATTTACTGAGCAGTGCTGAAGGGGCATCCGTCCGGAAGGGTGGATGCGGCGGGCCCCAGGACAGGACTAACGCAAAGGGAGACTGATCATCGGCCCTGTGGTTCAGATAATTGACGGCATCATTGGTCTGTGCTTCGGCGTCATATTCACCAGGCCACTTGAGTCGTGTGGGATTGTTATTATCATAGTAATAGGAATTGTTGTAGTCATGGGTGCATTCGAGTGCTTTAAAGTACTTAAATCCCTGCCTGCGTTCCTGCGGGATGTAAGAGGTTCTTCCGTTTCCGTCGATGTGCCATTTTCCGATAAAGCCGGTCATATACCCCGCCTGATTATACGCCTCTGCAATGGATGTCGCATTAGTGTTGAGCTGCAGGTCATTAAGGATCAAGCCATGGGTCAGCGGATATTGTCCGGTAATCATGCTGGCACGATAGGGACAGCAGACCGGTGTTGTTGAAACTGCATTTGAATAATTGACGCTTTCGGCGGCGAACGCGTCGAGATTGGGCGTTTCCACATCCGGGTTGCCGGTATAGCCCAGGTCCTGGGCGCGCCACTGGTCGGTCAGTACAAATAAAAGATTTGGCTGGTCGTATTGTTTATCGGCATAGGCCAGCTTGGAATTTAAGCCGTAAAGGGCGGATATCCCTACTGCAGTTAATTTCAAAAACTCTCTTCGGCTGTGCATAGACATCTACTAATCAAAATTGTCTAAAAAATTCGAAAAACAGCTGGGTACTTATACCCCTCTCCAAAACGAAGTCACAACATTCAATGACAACTTAAACAATTATTATACTCTAAATTACCCTTTTTGTCAAGAGCAGTTGAGTTTGAGTGGCCGACGAATCAAGTACTCTTGCGGTTGTTAAAATAGGTAAGAAGAGGTGGATAACGTTTTTTTCAAAGTCAAAAGATTTTTTAACATAAACAGTATTTATAGGTCTGCAATAAACATAAACATTACTTTCTTTTTTACAAAGAGATATGTATATATGGCTGTGTTTAATTGACAAAATCAATATCGATTTCGAAAAGCTATTTAAAATATCTGCCTAATATGGGTAGTTTTACCTATTGACATTAATGGTCTTCGAAGTATAATGAAATGTAAAATTAGGAAGATTTTTATACTATAATAGTTTACGGATTTGAGAAAATAGCTAACAATTATATAGGAGAAGGAAAATGAAAAGGGTAATGATAATTTTATTTGCAGCCTTGTTATTACCATCTGTACAAGCTACCACATTGGTTACTTTTGAAGATGGAAATCATGGTGTGACCGCTTCCGATAATATGCTGGTAACTAACCAGTACGATGGTCTGACCTTTGGCACCCTGCCGGAAGGAAGTTCGGATTTTGCAAACATAGGTCCAGCTTATTTAGAGCAATACGATTTGCAGGCCGGGGAGAATGTTTTTAAGGGGCAAGTTACTGAACCCTGGAATGACTCGCGGTACAGAAACGGTTTTAACTATAATTATGAATCCGGCGGTGATCCGGTAATGGATATAGTTGCAACAGGGTCAGGGCTGGATGGCTTTACAAATCAAGCCGATCGCGAGGCCCAGCTGGGTGATTATTTCCTGCGGACACGTGCTTACAGTCAAGACTCGTTAGTTGTCATCAATAGTATTGGTCCCATGAAAGATATGACGTTTGAAATCTGGGACATTGATGGAGCTACCAAGGGTACCGCTGGTGAGGGATGGACGATATATCCTTACCTCGGCGGCTGGGACGCTTCGGACCGGGTTGGAAATGCGGCAGGATATGAAACCGCTTATGTCCCCGGAGCCGACGCTGGCGGCGGTAATGCTGACGCAACTTCTTATGATGGTCAAATGTATAAATTTACGCTCAATTCCGGACTGGAGTATGACCGTTTTATTATCCGTTATGAAACGACGCAGGGTGACTTAAAGACGAATAACACAGTTGGCTTGGTTTTCAACAACTTTGAGTTTACACAAGTTCCTGAACCTGCGACGATGGTTTTGTTGGGCTTGGGTGGATTGCTTCTTCGCAAGCGCAAATAAAACGCATCACGCACCTGCAATATGAATAATTTAAGGCCGTTCAGATATTGGAACGGCCTTTTTTCTTTGAACAAGTTTTTCAAATGTAATAGCTATTTATTACATGATATGCCCCAGTCTTTCCGTACCGGTTATTTGCGGGCTGTTATGTTTTGGCGGTTGTTAAACGGGAGTTGAGTGTTCAGCGGTTTTTTCGAGAACCCGCGCGGTAAGGCCCGCGGTTTTTGCGAGCATCTCTGCCAGCTCGATATTTGCCATAGTGGCTTCAGGGCTGTAGCCCTCAAGCAGTACGAACACGTAGCCCAGCGAATCCTGCAGGCCCTCGAGCTCACATCCGACGATTCCGTAATCCTCAACCTGGCCTATGACAGGTTCGGCCCCGTCGTCGATTCGGCTGCAAAGGCTGCTTATATAATCGCTGCCCGAGAAAAGGTCGAAGACGACAGGTTCGTTCCCGGCGACAAGTTCACCATTGCGTGCTGCGATCGCAAAGACCGGGCCGCGTTCGGAATAGATGCCGCGCAGCTCCTCGGCGAGTATGTCGAGCAGTGAATTGCCGTGAAAAAGTGAACCATATATATCCATCTTCAATCCCTTTAAATTGCCGTATGCTATTACAATGTCCGCAAAACTATCGGCAAAAAAAGGCCATCACTTTTCCAAATAGCCGAAAGAAATGTCTGTGATGTAAAAACCATCGCGCATGTATAAAAATATTGGGAGATAGATTTTATTATGGGACCCCAATATCCCGACTCGTGTCAGGCCGGTAAAAAAAGTATGTGCCGTGAGCCCGTTTACAGGCTGCTTTTGAACCGGTACATCGGGAAGTTCGGCCCGGGGCATATCGTCCCGCCTGAATAACCGGGGGTTTCGCGATGGCCGTATATTTTTTGTTTGGAAATACCGTAACGCTGCTTTAGATATTTTGTGAGCTTCGTAAGTGATTGAAGCTGCCTTGGTGTCGGGCGTGTTTTTGTGAAGTCGCCGACCAGGCACACCCCTACACCGTACTCGTTCGCCCAGTTGTTCGGTGTGCCGCCGCAGTGCGCCCCTGCGATCTGCCTTCGCCATCTGAAAGTCGCCTCGATCTCTCCGTCGCCGCTGTCGCTGCCGTTGCCGATCACGAAGTCGTAACCAACCCCCTTCCAGTTGTTGGCTTTGTGCCAGTTGTCGATTATATGGGCATTGCCCCGATCGGTCGCCGTATGATGAACCACAACGGCCCGCCACCTGCGTTCAAGACTGCTCGGGACCTTCCAACTGCGCGGGACGTCTCCGTAATCTGCGCAATAACGGTCCGATTTCTTTTCACCTAACACGGAGTCGGATATCAACTTTGGGGACTTAACAATAGCGGCGCCGGTATGGCCCACTATTTCGGGAACATAGCTTGACTGCTCGCCGCATCCGAAAAAGAAAATACCGAAACTAAATAGAATTGCCGTAAAACCAAAGAAAAATAATTTTTTCAACACCATAACTTATCCGAAAAACTAAAAACCAAAACTCTCTAAATTCTATCTTCGGTTTTCGTGGTCTTTTTCTTTAACATATGCACCGTGTTTCCTGTTTCGTTGTATTCAACCACGTCCATGTAGGATTTCATCAGCAAAAGCCCCCTTCCGCATGGTTTGTAAACATTTCCATCGGCCCGCGGGTCGGGAACTTTTTCCGGGTCAAAACCCTCGCCCGAGTCTGTTATTGTTATATCAAAAAAGTCGTCACCGATGCAATACTCAATTTTTATTTTTTTTTCGGGGTCCTTTTTGTTTCCGTGCTTGATTGCATTTACAAGTGCCTCTTCAAGGGCGAGCCTTATCGCAAACAGGTCGTCCTTGCGGAAGCCTTTATCGCGGGCCTTTTGAATAAGTTCGTTGGCAAAGCTTGTTGCCGTGTCCTGGTCGCTGTCAAGGTCAACACTATGATGCCTGCCCATACCTGCAGCGAAAAGAAAAGCACCCGCGGAAAATATTTTATTTAACGAGATCATAAGCCCAGAGTTTTCACCGCTTCGTTCTTGTCTTCTGCGATATCGAATATTTTGTCAAGACGGGTGATCCTGAATATCTCCATAATTTTCGTATTAATCCCGCACAGAATTAATTGTCCGCGGGTCTCGTAAACCTTTTTACTTATTCGGATCAACAGGCCGAGCACTGAACTTGAAAGAAAACGCACTTCACTGAAATCTATAACGAGCTTTATCCTGTCATTTTGCTCGATCAACGGCAAAAGTGTGCCTTCAAGCCCCTGGATGTCGGTTTCTTCGAGAACCTTTTCGGAGGTAATTTTGGCGATTGTCACATCGTCTGCATATTCGACAAGGATTTTGGGATTCGCGTTATCCATTAAAAATCTCCTGATAAATTGTTCATGACGCGGTTATTGAACAAATCGTAACCGAAGGACGGGCTTTGTCAAGTAATTTGATTTTGCCGAATGAAAACAGCAAAATAGGGTCCTTAACAACTTTTGTACAAAAAAAGGGTAAAATGGGCTAAAAAGCGGTTTTTTTGTGTATACAATTTGCATAAACTCGTGAACATCAGTAAAAATAGTCAATTTTTTACTTTTTTAGACAAAATTACTCTTGCATAAAATGGAGATTTATAGATAATGACATCAGGAATTTATAATAAAGTACATCGAGAACAGATAGGATAAAGAATATAAACTTTAACCGTTTTGTTTTTACAGTAAACTGCTCTATTAAGTGTTTGCCGTGCATCTTTAATACGGCCGAGAGCTTCAAAAATTAATACCTTTACGGAGGCTTTTGATTATGAAGATTAGTCGATCAACCGGTTATGCCCTTATCGCGGTCGGTTACATCGCCCAGAATTCCGACGATGGCGCTGTCCTTGCAGCAAGGGTGTCGAAAGAATATAACATTCCACTTGAATACCTGCTCAAGATACTTCAGCAGCTTGTTCGAGCCAATGTATTGAGGAGTAAAAGAGGTCCGAGGGGCGGTTTTTTCCTTGCAAGGCCTCCGGAGACGATCACGCTGCTTGAGATAATCGAGGCTGTCGACGGGCCTATGGTCAGCCACCTTCACCTTGCCGAGCAGACAAATAACGCTCCTTTCAGCACTAAAATGGAAGAGATCTGCCGGAAAGCGACCGAAGAGGTCAAGAGAATCTACGAGGCTGCAAAGCTTTCGGATGTTCTCGGCGGGTCACAGGGACCGGGACAAGGCCAGATGCCTCCAGGGCAGCCTATGTAACTGCTTAAGCTTGAAAAAATGCTTATCAGCGAGTTTCAGCAGTTCATTTACGATAAATACTACGCCACTGACAGTGAGCGGGGCACGCCCGGTACGTTCATGTGGTTTGTAGAAGAGGTTGGCGAACTTGCAACCGCCCTTGCAGGTGATGACCATGAAAATAAAGTAGAGGAGTTCGCCGATGTGCTCGCATGGCTGTGCACGCTGGCGAATATTAATGGTGTTTCGCTGGAGGAGGCGATTGAGAAGTACACTAAAAATGAAATCGATGGGCATAAGTAAAAGCGGTTAATTTGAAGAGACAGGATATTTTGCCGCTTTCTATCGGTTTGGACATTGTAATGATTTATGTGATGCTAATTTATAATTGGCAGAACTCAGGAGAGGATGATGAAAAAGTTTCAAATTAACAGAGCAATTTTTGCATGTCTATTTTTGCAGTTGTTCGCCTGTTCGGCGTTCGGTCAAACCTTTATAATGTTTCGGACGATAAAGCGGGCAACTGCGGATACTTATGACATGTCTGTCGTTATCTCGGCTGAAAATATTACCGGCTTTGAACTGAAAGGGCCTGTGATGGCTGGGTTTGAAGCAGCTCAGCTGGAATGCGGCAGCAATTATGTTTGGCGGAGATGGGCAATGCCGCTTGCGGACCTGCAGAATGAAATGGCAGGGACATGGACCGCAAATATATATATTGACGATCTCTCCGGCGGCACAAATGAAACAGTTTATACCTTTGAAGTCGACGCAATTGTCGACAGCCAGTATCCAGCAGTGCCTGAGATATTGACTCCCACTGACGGTGCAGGAAATGTTATAGCCCAGGATTATCTGTGCACATGGGACAGTAAGGGAAATGATTCCGCGGCTCATTCGCTTTGGTTGAATATTATCATGGGTGATGTCTGTTATGCTACGACATCGCTTGCCCTGGATACAACCGAATGGCGGCCTGGGTGGCTCGAAATGGGTGAAGCGGAGTTTCGGATCGCTTATGTGTGGTGGCAGAATTATATGCTGCACAATTTAACACATGTATCCGGGCCGGTAATCGCATGGGACCATGTCTTGTTTGCAGCAGGCGGCGGGGATAAGCACAGCTTTGCAGTGTCAAAAGATCTCGATATTAACGGTGATTTAGCTATAAACCTTGCAGATATTGCCTATATGTTCGCCCACTGGCTGGAAGAAAAGCAGTAATAAATAAGAACACTTATTTCAGTTCCATGTTAAAGTAATTTACCGCGTTGTTATAGCAGATATCCTGCACCATTTT
>CAZVPF010000017.1:0-75754 GCA_964628195.1 uncultured Pirellulales bacterium
TTCAGGAAATTTCACTGCCGTAAAATCCTAATACCTGCCGTGTTTCTCAGCCAGTTCTCCTATTCTCAGCACCCTTGCCTCGATAGTGTCCGGCGGGGCCTGGTCTGCGATTCCCAGTACATACCGCGGCTCGCTTCGCATAACCTCCAGCACCTTTATAACGAAATCGTCGAAATCAGAATCCGATATCATATCGGTCAAATAGCAGCCCGGTATCCCGCCCCAGAAAATCGTTTCCGTTTCACCGCAAAAACTTTTCCAGTTTTCAATTTCAAGGTCGCCGACCGGCGCAGGGGTCATCGCTTCGATAAATGTTAGACCCACTTTGGACTCTTCCCTTAACAGCCCCTTTAAGGTCCCGTCCATGTGTATGCAGGAGAATTTGCCGGCCTTTTCCATTTCCCCCGCCCAGTGCCGCTGATAGTCTTCCATATACAGCTCGAAAAGATGCGGGCCGATAAGCTCAGCCGAAAGATTTTCAGGTATCATAAGGGCATCGACCGCAGAATCGGTTGATATTCGTGCCCCTTTGTCATGGCTGGTTCTCAAGGTCTTTATGGCATAGCTTAATTCTTCCGGGACGGTCATAAACAGGTCCATCACGGTCATTATCCCCGCGTCACGAGCGACCAATTGCATTAAAGGGCTTTTCGGCAGGTACGCCATAAGTATGCCCGCCTCACCGATCTGGTCCTGCCTTGTTTCAATGATACTGTTGTCGGGCTCATAAACAGCGTTCTCGTGCATAAAAATATAAGCGGCAAGATCAGCAGCGGTTTTAATAAGATGCTCAACAGGCCCTTCCGTAAATGACTGCGGCATCCACTGCCATTTTTCCGTAAGTTTGCCTTTCGGTGTCTCGATCTCCCTGACCCTCACATTGCCGTCGTGATATTCGTTCACCCGGCAGTTTTCAAATCTTTCCTTGAAAGGAAAAAAGCCCTGAAGATAGAACCCAACCCCAAGTTTACGATGCCAATCCAGGTATTCATCGCTCAACTTGAAACCCTCGGGCTTTTGTCCCCGGCAGATCAGCGAAGTTGCCCAGTAATCAAGATCCCCGAACCATGGAACACAGTCAGGCTGATCGCCGTTCAATACCGCAAGGACTCTTTGGCGTGGTCTCACCTTCTTACCTCCGTTTAAGATATATCATTGCACAGGGATACATATTCGCTCAGCATTGTTTTATAGCTCTGGGCGGGCATTCCCTCAAAAATGCAGTTCGAGGTCGAGAAAATATACTTTTTGCCCGCACCGCCGTGCTTCATGCAGTAATTTACGCATTCCCTTATCTGCTCTTCGTCCTCGTCCTGCAAAAGATTGCACGCCACATTGCCCATCAATATCCAGTCGGGATACTTTTGCCGCACCTGTTTGATATCCATGCTGCCCTGCGGGTCAACCGACTGATAACCGTCAATCCCTGTCGAGTGCAGTTGGTCGAGAATGTCATTAATATTGCCGTCGGAATGCAGTATGACCGGCAGGCCCATTTCATGAACGAACCCCACAAACTCGGTCATATAGGGCGTCACAAATTCCGCGAAATGCTGCGGCGAAATGAACGGGCCGCTGTTGAAACCGAAATCGGAGTTTTGAATAATAAAATCAGCCCCTGCGTCCCGCTGCCTCTTCGCCAGTTCCTTGCCGTCTTCAAGCTTTTTCCTTGCCTGTTCGTGCATCTCCTCAGGCCGTTCAAAGAGCATCACAACAAAGTCCATAATATCCGACCCCGTCGGCATCCAGTACACGCAGTTGCCGTTAAACCCGTATACAAGTGTTTTATGCCCAACCGCTTTTTTGACCGCGGATATGTGCTCGACAGGATCAACGTCCGTGAAAAGCGAACCGCCCCATACCGCGGACCATCCGAACTGGTCCACCAAAAACTCCTTCTTCTCGAGATCCTTTGCCGCTTTATAGTCCGGCTTATATTGCGGATCGGCATTTATCGCATTGCGGTCAACGCCCATAAACTCTTTTTCGAGAAAGAACAGCAGCTCAAAATGAGGCGGGTAATCAGGAACCGTGCCTTGAAATATCTTTTCAAGCTGCTTCTTACCGTTTTCTTTCTTTTGGGGTAAATACGCCATTTATACAGGCCCTTATTCAAATTAGTAAATGTGGAATATATAATGCTTATGATACTGAATGTAAAGATTAAAACTCGCGTCTATTCCAAGAAAGGCCGATTTACAGCCAATAAATTTCGGGTGCATAACACCCCGCTGCCGGGCCCGGCGGTGAAGTCTCATATGTGCAAGTCTTTGCGGTATAAGACCTTGCAGAACTGAAGACGCTGGAACTCGCCTCCCCAACCCCCCGCTGAAAAGCCCTTCTTTGCAGGCAATTATAATAAGCTTCAAAAGATTCAAATGCCTGCAAAGTTGGTGATAAAACAAACTCTTAAAATCAGGTTCTATGTTTTGAGTTTTCTCTCTTTGACAAAGCTGTATAAGACCGGAACTACAAGCATGGTAAGAACCTCTATGACCATCCCTCCGAAGACCGGGATTGCCATTGGAACCATAATATCAGAACCTCTGCCCGTTGATGTCAAAACCGGGATTAGCGCAAGGATTGTTGTTGCTGTCGTCATTAAACAGGGTCTCACTCTGCGACTTCCAGCCTCGATTACCTTTTTGCGAATATCTGGTATATTTTGCAGATTGGCGTCCCTGAAAGATTGCTCAAGGTAGGTACACATGACAACACCATCATCTGAAGCAATGCCGAAAAGTGCCAGAAAACCAACCCATATGGCGACCGAAAGATTGATTGGATGCATATTGAACAGTTCACGCAGATTTACACCAAATACACCGAAATTCATAAACCAATCCTGGCCGTAAAGCCATATCATGAGAAAACCGCCTGCCCATGCAACAATGATCCCCGAAAATACAAGCATGCTGGTAGTGACAGCCTTAAACTGAAAATAAAGAATTAAAAAAATGATAAACAAAGCCAGCGGAATTACAACCGAAAGTGTTTTTTGAGCACGAAGCTGGTTTTCATAGGTCCCGGCAAACTCATAGGTGACACCTGGCGGGATTACAAGTTCGCCTTCCGCGATTTTTGCTGCAAGAAATGCTTGGCATTCTTCGATAACATCAACTTCTGCGGAGCCTTCTTTCTTGTCAAAAAGTACGTATCCAATAAGGAAAGTGTCTTCGCTCTTGATAGACTGCGGCCCCCGAACATATACGATTTTGGCAAGTTGAATAAGGGGTATCTGTGCCCCATCCGACGCAGGAACCAGGATCTTTTCCATTGATTCGATTTGATCTCGCAGCTCCCGCATATATCTGATGCGAACCGGATAACGCTCCCTGCCTTCAATTGTGGTTGTAATTTTTTTTCCGCCGATGGCGACTTCTATAACATCCTGGACCTTACGGATACTGATACCATAACGTGCGATTGCTTCTCGGTCGATGTCAATTTCAAGATACGGTTTGCCTACGATTCGGTCGGCTATAACAGCAGATGGTTCTACCGAAGGCACTTGCTTAAGCAAAGCTTCCAATTCCAGGCCGAACTGTTCGATGGTTTTTAAGTTTGGCCCCTTGACCTTTATTCCCATTGGAGCACGCATTCCGCTCTGGAGCATAACAAGACGAGCGGATATCGGCTGAAGTTTAGGAGCGCTTGTAGACCCGGGAATCTTGCCTGCTTTTACAATTTCATCCCAGATGTCATCCGGACTGTTAATGTGTTCGCGCCAGTTACGGTATGGTTTCCCGTTTTTATCTTCAATGAGATTGCCGTTCTCATCGCGTGCATATTCGTTATTCTTCTGGTCATATTTAAATTTCAGGACATTGCCGTCTTTATCTGTAACATACTGCGATTTGTAGTTTATGACTGTTTCAATCATCGATATGGGAGCGGGATCAAGAGCGCTTTCCACTCTGCCGATTTTACCGACAACGGATTCAACTTCCGGGATAGATTGAAAAGCAATATCCTGTTTTTGCAAAATATCAAGAGCTTCTCCAATCGATGCATGGGGCATGGTCGTCGGCATATAAAGGAAAGAACCTTCATCCAGCGGAGGCATGAATTCTTTCCCAAGCCCTGCCCAGGTAAATCCGCCAAAAATCACTAATATTGTCGGTACCGAAAGAAATGCCGCTTTGTGTTCTAAGCACCAGTTGAGAATTTTTTGATAAAACTTCTGAAATAGATAAAATAGCAGCAGCACAACCCCGATAACAAGCACAATCAACAGTATATTAAGGCTGACAGCTTTGCCGTATCCAAGAGGCATCCAGTGCTTACCTAATATCAAAACAACCACGGAAATAACAATGATATTCAAAATCGGTACGGGTATAAATCTTTTGTGAACCTTAAAGCCTCTTCGTTTTTGCTTTTTAAGAAACACTAAAGCAGCCGGCGGAAGAATTGTCAGTGCGATGACGATGGACGCTGCTAATGCAAATGTTTTTGTAAAAGCTAATGGCCTGAACAGTTTTCCCTCCGCTCCGCTCATTGTAAATACCGGAAGAAACCCAACAACTGTAGTGGCAACCGCCGTAAGTATCGCACTTCCTACTTCCGAGGACGCTTTATAGACAGTCTCAAGTTTACTCTGACCAGCCTCGGCTGCCTGTAAATGCTTAAGGATATTCTCGCAAATCACGATTCCCATATCTACAATTGTTCCAATAGCAATTGCGATACCTGATAAGGCCACGATGTTCGCCTCAACCCCGAATAATTTCATCGCAATAAAGCATACTAGTACTGCAAGCGGCAGCATCGAACTTATCAGCACTGAGCTTCTTAAGTTTACCACCAGCGCAATGACAACAATGATGGTAACCAGTATTTGTTCTGTTAGAGCGTTTTCTAATGTGCCGAGAGTTTCATAAATAAGCCCGGTCCGGTCATAAAACGGGATAATCGCAACTTTTGAGACTGTGCCGTCATCTAAGGTTTTTTCTGGAAGCCCGGTACTTATTTGTTCTATTTTTTCCTTTACGTTTTTTATGGCCTCAAGGGGGTTGTAACCATGACGAACGACAACAACTCCTCCGACAGCTTCGGCGCCTCCTTTGTCCAATGCTCCTCGTCTAATCGCCGGCCCCAATGACACATGACCGATATCTTTAATATACACCGGAACATTATCGGTTACTTTAACAGCTGTTTTTTCAATGTCGGTCAAATCCTCGATAAAACCTATGCCGCGAATAACATACTCGACTCGGTTAATTTCAATTGTTCTTGCCCCGACATCGACATTCGATTTTTTAACTGCTGTAAAAATCTCGTCCAAACCGACCCCGTAAGCTCGCATTGCATCCGGGTCAACGTCAATTTGATACTCTTTTACGAAACCTCCAACAGAGGCGACTTCGGCAATACCTTCGGCGCTCATCAATCCATAACGTACATACCAGTCCTGCACGCTTCGCAGTTCGTCTAAATCCCATCCGCCCGCGGGATTGCCTTGCAAGTCACGTCCTTCAAGAGTGTACCAGAATATCTGGCCCAGGGCCGTGGCATCGGGACCGAGAGATGGGTTGACTCCCTCCGGCAAAGTCCCCTCTGGCAGTGAGTTCAGCTTTTCCAGTATCCTGCTGCGGGACCAGTAAAATTCTACATCTTCTTCGAATATGATGTATATGCTCGAAAACCCGAGCATGGAATTGCTTCGTATGGTTTTAACCCCGGGAAGCCCAAGTAGAGCGGTGGTTAGGGGATATGTTATCTGGTCATCCACATCCTGGGGGCTTCTGCCGGGCCATTGAGTAAATACGATTTGCTGATTTTCGCCAATATCAGGGATCGCGTCAACCGCTAACGGATTGCGTGGAAAAATGTTAAGATCCCAGTCAAAAGGTGCAAACGCAATTCCCATCAGGACAAAGGCCAAAAGCAGCAATGCCACAACGAGCTTGTTTTCCAGGCAAAATCGTATCAATCGATTAATCACCGCACAACTCCGATACTTTATTATTTAAATTGCGGCAGTTTATCCATGTATTTTTCCGGTTCGGCCTTAAACTTTTTTTCGCAACCCGGACAGCAGAAATAAACCTTTTTGCCTTGATACTCGGTATAAAGTTCTTTGTTTATCTCTCCGCCCATTACAGGGCACAGTTTCTGTTCAATTAAATTTGCGTTTTCGGCTTCTGCTTCTTTAGCTGTCTCTGCTGATTCCGTTGTTACCGGCTCTTTATTACAGCCGGCCAGGGACAATACCGCCAAAGAGATAGCCCCTGTAAGAACAATCCTCATTACTCGTTTTCTTTTTGTGAACATGATTTATCCTTTCCGGTTTATTAATCTATATTTTCAAATTGCGGCAGTTTATCCATGTACTTTTCAGGCTCTTCAAGGAACACTTCTTCGCATCCCGGGCAGCAAAAATAAACTTTTTCGCCTTTATATTCGATGAAGTATTTTTTATTGATGGCCCCGCCCATGACAGGGCATATCTTTTGTTCCTTAGTGTCTCCTTGCTGCATTTCATGATGGCCTTGATGGTCTGTCGCAACAGCATCCTCCTCCGGACTCATCATGCTTGGCTTTGCCTGTATTTGCAGGGCTGAGTCGATCTTAAAGTTGCCTTTCTTGACAACAATATCACCTTCGGACAATCCCTCTTTGACGATATAGTGATCACCCGCTCTGGGACCGAGAACTATCTCTCTGCCTTCATAAGTGGGCTTCTCGGTCTCTGGAATCTCGACATAAACAACAGCCCGTTTGCCGGTGATCAAAGGGGCTGAAACTGGAATCACAAGAGGAGCGATTTTATTAACATTGCTCCCCGCAGCGCCTCTCGATGCAGCAGTAACCAAATCCATTTCACAGATGTCACATATTCCCGGCTTGTTTTTAATTATGGAAGGGTGCATTGGGCAAACGTATTTATTGACAAGGTTTGGATCGGTAAGAACTCCATTTTGTGCCAGTTTTGAGTGAACTACTGCCCGAACAAACATACCGGGTTTAAGTTTGCCCTCCGGGTTGGGAACATTGACTCTCAATTTCACTGTCCTTGTTTTTCGGTCAAGCGTAGGCGCGATAAAAGTGATCCTGCCCTTGAAAACCTCACCCGGGTAAGCTTCCACGGTAAATTCAACTTCCTGCTGGTACGCTGCTAACGCTACATCTGACTCATAAGCATCGAGCTTGACCCAAATACTGGAAAGGTCCGCAATGGTATAAATAATCGTTCCTGTTTTAACATATGCCCCTTCGGTAACATGCTTCTCAAGTACAATCCCGCCGACAGGTGCGTAAATGGTAAGATAATCTATAGGTTCACCTTTTGATTGAATGTCTTTTAACTGGCGTTCGGTTAGTCCCAGCAGCACAAGCTTTTCTTTTGCGGCTTTGAGAGTCGCATTATTTGAATTCCGGATAAGCTCTGAAATATTCTCCGACATATTCTCCACGCTTTTCAGAGCCTGCAGGTATTCAGCCTGGGCGCTGATCAGTTCGGGGCTGAAAAGTCTGACCATATGGTCGCCTTTGATAACTTCAGTGCCGGCAAAATCAACGAATAACCTGTCAACCCTCCCCGCGGCCCAGGCGGTAACATGTTTGAGTTTTGTTTCATCATAATCAACTTGCCCGACCAGCCGTATTTCAGCGTCGACAAACTT
The DNA here is from genome assembly GCA_964628195.1 of uncultured Pirellulales bacterium. Lineage (GTDB taxonomy): Bacteria > Planctomycetota > Phycisphaerae > Sedimentisphaerales > Anaerohalosphaeraceae > CAZVPF01. The sequence continues at coordinate 7,632 of CAZVPF010000017.1, forward strand.
GCGCTCAACCCGGGCTGTTTGAAGTTCCATTAGCTTAATCGCTTCCGGTGAAAAAGAAATCCGGCTTGGCGCAGCCCATGGTGTATCGCTGCCTGTTTCAACCGGAATCAAATCCATAAAGCATATAGGGCACTTGCCGGGCTTGGGTTGTTGTATCTGTGGGTGCATCGAACACGTCCAAATCTGCTCTTGAGTGTCTGGGACACTCACTTCGTTATCTGCTGCTATTATGGTCATCCTGCTTATTACAAAACCAGCTATAAAAGCCAAAACAACAGGCACAAGAAGCAGCATTAATTTCAAATTTTTAAACTTGAACCTCTCTTTTTTCATAGCTCTTGCCTTTGTGTATTCTATACCTTAATAGTAGGTTTTATTTCGCCGTATGTAGTTGATTATGATGATACTGGAGATATACATTATAACTGTTGTCCTGTTAAGGATTCTAATTCGGCTATGCTTTGCTGGTTATCAATGATTGCTCGTTCATGGTTCAATTGATATTGAAGAAGCATTCTTTCGGCATCGATTAAAGAGAGAAAATCAATCGTTCCGGCCCGGTATGCTGCCTCCGAAGACTGAACAAGCTGCTCGGCTTTTGAAATTAATGCATCTCCATATAGGTCTATCTTTCTTCTGGCATCTTCAATATCATAAACAACCTGCAAAGCCTGGTAGATTTTTTTATTCCTCAAGTCAATTTTCTGCTGCTGATAACTTCTTACTTTGGCTCTGGCTTGCCGTTCCGCTGCCTTATAGCTGTCATGCCATAGAGGAATATTAACAGAAAACATAAGAGCGACAGCATCTTGTCCGCTTCCGCGGACTCCGGAAGTCCTGGCATTACCCGTTTGTATCCAGTCAACGCCTACGCCAATATCAGGATAGAACTTCTTTTTCGCAAGTTCCACTTCGGCTTTTGCGGCTTCACTTTGCCAGTTCAGCTCTGAAAGTTCCGGGTTCAGTCTTATTATTTGTTGTATGATATCCTCTCGAACAACCTTGACTTCAATGGGTGCTTGCTTCTCAGGCCAGTCTAAATCTTTGCCCGTCTCTCTGTTTAAAATTGAATTAAGCCTCGCGACTGTAGGTTCTTTGAGCTTTTTTAAGCTGTTTAATACATCTTCAAGCCTGGCTAATTCTATCTGCGAACGAATCACATCGGGGTGCGTGGCTTCCGAAGTTCGATACTTAGCTCTCGCCACTTCTTCAAAATGTTTTAGAAGTTCAAGATTTTCCTTTGCAATCTCAATGGCTGTCGCTAAATATGAAAATTCATAATAGGCATCCTTAACCTCCTGAAAAAGCTTTAACTTTGCAGACTCGTATCTTTGTTGTGCCGCGTTTGCCTTAGCCGATGCCGCATCGGCTCTCGCCTCGATTTTACCGAACCATGGAAATGTTTGCATGATTCCAAATTTATTCTGTTGTGGGCCCACGCGGGTTTCGACCTCTGAAACGAAATAGGTGTATGTGAATTTAGGATCCTCTAATGCCTTGGCTTGTGGGATTTGTTCTAAAGCTGCCTTCCATTCTTCAAATCTTGATTTAAGTTCCGCGTTATTCAAAGCGGCGCGGCTTAGATAGTCCGGAAGTGTTATTAATTGCTTCTCTTTCTCTGCGACTGCTGAAACATGGGAAGATGATACCAGCACAAGCAAGCCTGCGAATATACAAAAACTTTGTTTGTTCATGTTTTTGGCACTCCCTGAATCAAACCTGATTCTATCATAAACTACTTACGAACTTGATGCAAAAGTTTTAGGATTTCTGATATCTTTTGCTGTCTTTCTTTCTTAGGCGCCTTCCGGTGACAATTAAAGTTTCCGGACAATAGTCAGATACAATAAGCTGTCTGGATTTCCTTATCTTAGAAGAATTTGGATGGTTACAGACGAACAGGTAAGGAGATTGTTTCAGATGAAGAACCGATACAAACACCTCTATAGCCGAATGCAGCTTACATGATTTGAGTCGTTCTGCCCTTACCAATTGGGCCCAGGTTTTACCTATACAGGCTGTCCGGCGATTTGCCGGCCATTCTAATATCACAACCACCCAGAAATACTATCTCGCTGTCAGAAAAGAGGACATCCAGAAAGCCGGCACATATCTCAATCAAATGTTTACACAAGGAAGATAAGCTGGACACAAGTGTTGGACAAAAAGCGTTTTTAGGCCCAATTTCAGGAAATACCAAGAAATGTCAAGTCTTTAAGTTCTTCTTAAATAATCATTTAAGGAAATGAAGGCGCTGGGACTCGAACCCAGGACCTACGGCTTAAAAGGCCGTTGCTCTACCAACTGAGCTACACCTCCGTGCATATAGTATCACGAAAACATTTAACTTTACGAACCAAAGGGCATATTTGCAAGAAAAAAGGCGCAAACTTTTAAAAAACCTTTGGATTGCCTCGATGTACCCAAAACGGCGTTTTACCCCCCTTAAAAGATGTAGAATGAATAAATGTGGCAAATTAAGACCTCGTATTCCATTTAATTGGGCCGTTATTAAAAAATCCCCTTTAAAAAAGCTGAAAATATTGGTTGACAAGATAACGCTCACCGCTATAATCGTAAGTTTTCCATGGTATTATGTGGGAGTTCTATAGAAATGAAATCTTTCCTTGCTAAAAAGGGACAGGTAGAGCAGAAGTGGCATGTGGTCGATGCACAGGACAAAGTCCTCGGACGCCTCGCGTCTGATGTGGCTATGGTGCTGATGGGCAAAACAAAGCCTCAGTACACCCCGAACATCGACACAGGCGATTATGTCATTGTCCTTAACGCTGAAAAAATCAAGGTCACAGGCAGTAAAATGATCGAAAAAGAATATGACTACTACACCAGGTATCCGGGTGGACACAAGTACGTCTCTTTTGCCGACATGATGGACCGCCATCCCGAACGCGTGGTCGAAATGGCTGTTAAAAGAATGCTGCCCAAGAACAAACTCGGCAACCAGATGTTCAGGAAACTTAAAGTTTACCGCGGCGGCGAACACGAACACGCCGCTCAGAAACCGGAAAAACTGGAAATATAACCTTAAGAGGTGAATATGGCAGAACAGGAAAACAAACCGCTGATCGACCCGAATGTTGTATTCGGCGGAAAAACCGAAACACCCGCCGCAACGGCGACCAAAACCGACGCCCAGGCCCGCAAGACAACCCCCGATAAGGGCGGGTTTATATGGGGCACGGGAAGGCGTAAAAGCAGTGTTGCACGCGTACGCATCAAGCCCGGGCAGGGAAAGATCCTTATCAACGACCGCGAAGTGGACAAATTCTTCGCCCGCGTCAAGGACCGCAATCTTGTATGGGCCCCGCTGAAAGCAATAAATGGCGAGAAAAACTTCGACGTTTACGTAAACGTTCAGGGCGGCGGAACCACCGGCCAGAGCGGTGCGATAATGCTCGGAATCGCAAGGGCGCTGAAGAACTATGACCCCGGCACCCTTAAGCAGCTTCGAGACAGCGGCTACCTCACACGTGACGGCAGGATGGTCGAGAGGAAAAAGCCCGGCAAGCCCGGTGCAAGGAGAAGCTTCCAGTTCTCGAAACGTTAAAATTATTTTCGCGAAATTCAAAATGGCCGTTGGGAACTGTCCGAACGGCCATTTTTTTATGGCATTTCGCCGACAAGACCCCAAAATATATATAATGACATTAATACCGGCAGGGGGTGGACCAGCCGGGCGTTCATAAATACTTGCTGAAAATGAAAGGACAAAAAATGATACGAGTCGCGATAATAGGCGCAAGCGGATACACCGGGGTAGAAGCAATAGAAATACTCCTCCGCCACAAAGGCGCCGAACTTACTTACCTGACCGCGCTGCCCGAAGAGTGCGGCCACGTCGAGGATATATTCGGCCGTCTGAAAGGCCGCTGCGACATGATGGTCGAACAACTGGACATGGACAAACTCGCGGAAGTCGCCGACGTCGCCCTCTGCTGCCTGCCGCACAAGGTATCCATGGGCTTTGTGCCAAGGCTTCTAAATGCCGGCGTCCGCGTGGTTGACTTCAGTGCCGACTACCGTCTAAAGGACCCCGACGTCTATGAAAAATATTATCAGCAGCACACGGACAAGGAAAACCTCGAACGTGCCGTTTACGGCCTGCCCGAACTTTTCCGTGACCAGATCTACGAAGCCGACCTCGTCGCCAACCCGGGCTGCTTCCCGACAGGCGCCGCGCTTGGCCTGGCGCCGCTGCTCAAGGAAGGCCTCATTGAAACGTGCGGAATCGTCGTAAACTCCGTAACCGGCGTATCGGGCGGCGGCAAGAACCCAATCCCAGTCTTCCACTTCCCCAACATGAACGAAAACGTGCTGCCCTACAAAGTCGGCTCCCACCGCCACATGCCGGAAATGGAGCAGGTTGCCTCCTCCGTCGCCGGCAAAGAGGTCTCGCTGCTCTTCCAGCCGCACGTCGGCTCGTTCGACCGCGGCATCCTCTCCAGCATCTACACAATGCCCACCCGCGATATCGACCAGGCCGAGCTTTCCGACCTGTTCAAAACATACTATCAGGACGAGGGCTTTGTCTGCATCCTCGACAAGCCGCCGGCTGTTAAAAATGTCGCGTTCGGCAACTACTGCCACATCTATCCCGCCGTCGCAAAAGGTCGTGTCGTCGTCTTCACCGCCATCGACAACCTCATAAAGGGCGCCTCCGGCCAGGCGGTCCAGAACATGAACATAATGTTCGGCCTTGACGAAAAGGAAGGGCTCGTATAAGCATGGCAAAGTCTCGTGTACGAATTGCCGTCTGCCAGTTCGCCGTCGGCGCCGGCCCGCCTCGCAACGCCGCTCGCATTGTTAAATACATCGCCGCAGCGAAAAGCTCCCGCGCCGATATCGTCCACTTCCCCGAATGCGCCCTGAGCGGTTATGCGGGTGTGGACTACCCCGATATGCACGACTTTGACTGGCCGGCCCTTGCCGAAGCCCTCCAGGCCGTAAAAGCTGCCGCAGCCAGACATAAGATACACGTCATCGTCGGCAGCGCGCACAAAAGGCAAACCGGCAAGCCTTATAACAGCCTGTACCTGATCGGCCCCGACGGGCGAATCCGGACACGTTACGACAAACGCTTCTGCATGAAGCGCGACCTTGAGCACTACCAGCCGGGCGAGAGGTTCGTATACTTCGACATTAACGGGGTCAAATGCACAATGCTCATCTGTTTCGACCTCCGCTTTCCCGAAATCTACCGGGCCGTTTACAAAGCGGGCGCCAAACTTGTCTTCCAGTCATTCTACAACGCCCGCCAGGAAGGTCCAAGCGTCCACAGCGACATCATGGTCCAGACAATGCAGTGCCGCGCCGCCACAAACCACCTCTGGGTTTCCCTAAGCAACGCAAGCGGATACTACAGCCCGTATTCGTCGTGCCTTATCCGCCCGGATGGCAGGGTAACGGCCCGCCTGGCCCGAAACAAACCCGGCATAATGACAAACACCATCGACACCGCGATCGAAATCTACGACCCGATGAAAGACATCCGCGAACTTGCAATAAAAGGAAAACTAAACAGTGCCGGCCTCAAATTATAAGGATATATTATGAGCGTTACAGCAGCAACTGGTTTCACGGCTGCGGGTGTTTCCTGCGGCATCAAGGCCTCGGGCAGAAAGGATATCGCCGTACTTGCCTGCCCCGGCGGGGCAGCGGCAGCCGGTGTCTTCACTACCAACAAAATAGTCTCCCCGGCTGTGCTGCGTGCAATGGAGCATGTAAAAAGCGGCAAAGTTTACGGGCTTGTAATAAACTCCGGCAACGCGAACGCATGCACCGGCAGACAGGGCGAAAAAGACGCCCTGGCCATGTGCCGTCGGCTGGCAAGGCACATCGGCTGTGAACCGCAAGGCGTGCTTGTCGCCTCGACCGGCGTCATAGGCCATACCCTCGATATGCCCAAAGTAAACAAAGGTATCGACGCGGCCTGGGCGGGGCTGAGCTGCTCGAAAACCGCCGGCGACAACTTCGCCAAAGCGATCATGACCACCGACACCCGCGCAAAGCAGGCACATCGCAAACTCGCCCTCGCCGGCCGTGAAATAACCATAGGCGGCACCGCCAAAGGCGCCGGCATGATAGGGCCCAACATGGCAACCACCATCAGCGTAGTCACCACCGACGCGCCGATCGGCAAGACAGCCCTGCGAAAGGCCCTGTGCCGCGCGGTCGGTCAAAGCCTCAACAAGCTCACCGTCGACGGCCATCAGAGCACCAACGATACCGCCTTTCTGCTCGCCTCCGGCAGCGCGGCCGGCCCGCGAATCCCCGCAACCGGCAAAGACTATGAAGCCTTCGCCGCCGCAATGCAGGAAGTCTACAGCGACCTCGCCCGCCAGATGGCCCTTGACGCGGAAGGCGTTAAGAAAATATTCAAAGTCGTCGTAAACCGCGCAGCCTCGGCAAAAGACGCCGCCCGCGCCGCCCGTGCCGTCGCCGACTACGACCTCGTAAAATGCGCCGTCCACGGCAGCGACCCAAACTGGGGCCGGATAATCTGCGCCGTCGGTTCCTGCGGGGTAAAGCTCGACGCATCGAAACTCGCCTGCAAAATCGGCGATGTCACCGTCTTGCGGTCAGGCCGCCCGGTTAAATTCGACACCGAAAAAGCGAGCAGAATAATGAGCCAACCCGAACATACCATAACCGTAGACCTCGCAGCGGGAAAATATTGCGACTTCTGCATCGGCTGTGAACTGACCAGGGGCTACGTCCGAATTAACGCCGACTACCATACGTAAACAGAACATAGAACATAGAACACAGAACATAGAAGACAGGCGTAGAATGGCTCTGCTTCATATCAGCATGGGTAAAAACATAATATAAGCCTTCTCCGCGGCAAATCGTTGTATCAGACGAGGTCCTGGAGTATTTCCCTGTAGTTTTTCAGTGCGTTTTGGAGGTTTGTGTATGTGTATGGGATGTCGCAGTTTCGGCAGATGTATTTGAAGTTTTCCACGGCGGTTTCTGAAATTACCGCCAGGACCTGGGGGTCCTGTTTGCAGAAGAATATTCTGCACGCTGCGAAGCGGCTGTTATGTACGGTGCACTTGTTTTCGACTCGGAAGGGGCAGACACCGGCGGGCATTTCTTTGATGTTCTCCGGCCCGACGGAGTGGACGAAATGCAAAAGCTCCGGTGTCGTGATGTAGAGCCTGTGGTCGTAGGCGTCGAAGTCGCAGCATCGGCCGCATGCGCCGCAGGTCAGGTCCGGCGGGGTCTGGACGTAGAGCCAGTCGTAGATGCCCTGGACGGCGCGGACTATTTCGCTTACCTTTTCGGCGGTTTGTTTATTCATCTTCATCGGGCCACCATTGTTTTTGCCTTCGGAGTTTTTCTATCTGCTCGAAAGTGTACAGCCTGCCGCGGTTTATGCCGGGACATCTGCCCGCGGCCTGGTTCCATGTGTTCGGGCTTTGCAGGTTCGAGGTCCAGAAGGGCCATGTTCTGCACTGGTTCGGGCGTACGGCGTATATCCCGCAGCCTCGCCCGGTTTCGGTTTGCTTTAGGAATATACAGTCCTTTGTCTTGGGCTCCTCGATGAGCGAATAGCGGTTGATTAGCCTTTTTACGTACTTTTGCCTGAAACTGCCAACGGTCATTTCGAGCTGTGCGGCGATCAGTTCGATTTCCCTGCGGGTCAGCCATATAAAGCCCTCGCCGGGGCCGGCGCAGCAGTCGCCGCAGCCACGACACTCGAAATGCAGCCCGCCTACGTACCATTTGTTATTCGCGGTCATCTGCTAAGCCCCCGGCTGGTCACCATTTCAAAACCGCTCCGGTGTCGGCGGAGGTTGCCATGGCCGCGTACTTGGCGAGGTAGCCCTGTTTTATTTTCGGCTCGGGCGGGGTCCAGTTTTTTTTGCGTTCTTCGAGCTGCCTGTCGGAGAGCTTTACGTCGATCTTTCCCCCGGGGATGTCTATTTCTACGATGTCGCCGTTTTCGAGCAGGCCTATGGGTCCGCCTACTGCTGCTTCGGGGCTAACGTGGCCAATGCAGGCTCCGCGTGTTCCGCCGCTGAACCGGCCGTCGGTTATCAGTGCGACCGATTCGCCGAGCCCTGCGCCCATGATGTAGCTTGTGGGCGAGAGCATTTCCTGCATTCCGGGTCCGCCTTTGGGGCCTTCGCAGCGGATTATTACTACGTCGCCCTGTTTTACCTTGCCGTTGAGTATTCCGTCGCAGGCGTCTTCCTGCGATTCGAAAATGACGGCGGGGCCAGAGTGGGTGAGCATTTTTTTCGCGACCCCGGCGGTTTTTACTACGCAGCCCTTTGGTGCGAGGTTGCCGGTGAGGATGGACAGGCCGCCTGTTTTCGAGTAGGCGTTATCGAGCGGGCGGATGCATTCGGGGTCCTTTATTTCGGCGCCGGCGATTCTTTCGCCGAGCGTTCTGCCGGAGACTGTCATTGCATCGGTATGCAGCAGGCCGGGGACCTTGCTTATCTCGTTCAGTATGGCCGATATTCCTCCTGCTGCGTCGACGTCCTGTATGTGGTAACTGCTCGAGGGTGAGACTTTGCATATATTCGGGCATCTGGCGGAAATCGCGTTTATCCTTTCGAGGTCGTATTCGATGCCCGCTTCGTTTGCTATCGCGAGTGTGTGCAGGACGGTGTTGGTCGATCCGCCCATTGCCATGTCGAGCACGAATGCGTTGTCGATGGATTTTTCGGTTACGATGTCGCGGGGCCTTATCCCGGCGGCGACGAGGCTCATTATCGTTGCCGCGGCCTGGTTGTATAGTTCCTGCCGGCGTTCGTCGACGGCGAGGATGGTTCCGTTGCCCGGCAGGGCCATGCCGATGGCCTCGGAGAGGCAGTTCATGCTGTTGGCGGTGAACATCCCGGAGCATGAGCCCTGTGTGGGGCAGCCTTTGCATTCGAGTTCGTGGAGGCGGTTTTCGTCGATCTTGCCTGCGTTGAACTCCGCGACGCCCTCGAATATGCTGATGAGGTCGACGACTTTGCCGTCGTCGGTTTTGCCGGCTGCCATAGGCCCGCCCGATACGAAGACGGTGGGCACGTTTGTCCGCATCGAGGCCATGAGCATTCCGGGTATTATTTTATCGCAGTTGGGGATGCATATCATCCCGTCGAAGCAGTGGGCGTTTATCATTGTTTCGACCGCGTCGGCGATTATCTCGCGTGAGGCGAGTGAGTATTTCATGCCCGTATGGCCCATCGCTATTCCGTCGCATATCGCTATCGTATTGAACTCGAAGGGCACGGCGCCCGCTTGCCGCAGGGCCTGTTTCACTACTTCGGCGACTTTGTTGAGGTGGACATGGCCGGGGACGACCTCGCAAAAGGAGTTGGCGACGGCGATGAAGGGCTTGCCCATATCGTCATCTTTGAGCCCGCAGGCTCTTAAAAGTCCCCTGTGCGGCGCCCGCTGAAAACCTTTTTTTACCGTGTCACTTCTCATTGCCGATCTCCTTTATAAGTGTCAGTTGTTAAATCAAATATTCAATAAGCATAAATTATCAATTTTAAGAATAATTCATTATATGGTTAAAGCTTTGGCGATAAAACCTTAAAACGGCCCGATAAGTGATTTTTCAGGCGATCTATGTAACCAGCGGCGGTCGAAACGCACCCGAACGTGAAATTTCGTGTCTTGATGCGGTTTTTTCGCAGATATGAAGCAATTTTAACCTTGCCTGAAGGTTTCGGTGCAATATAATGGCTTTGGTTTAGAAAATTTAATATTTAGAGGAGCTTGATTATGAGTGCCAAAAAAGCGGTATTGTTAGGGATGACAGCGGTTTTTTGTGTTCTTTCTTTTGTAGGCTGCGGTCCGCAGGCGGAGCTGGCTTTGAATTTTGAGCCGGACCAGGCGGTCAGTTATGTTGTTCGGACCGAGGCTATCAAGGACTTTGAGTTTGTCCAGCCCTCCGCGAACAAGCGTGACGTCAAGCAGTCCGGGACAAGGACCGAGCTTGGGTACACGATGCGCGTTTTGTCGGTTGACGAGAAAGGCAACGCGACTGCGGAGATAGTTGTGGATTCTTTGAAGTACAACATCGACAGCAAGGAAGGGTCGGGCTATTCGTTTGACAGTTCAAAGGCCGGGGATATGAGCAAGCCCCTCGCGAATGCACTGGGTAAAAGCTATACGGTTAAGGTTACACCGGCAGGGCGGGTCAGTCTTATTGACTCGTCGGATGTAATAAGCGCCGTCAAGGGCGGGCAGGACGCAAGAATCGCCAAGAGCTTTTTCGGAAAAGAAGCGGTTGAGATACGGCATTCGATGACAGCGCTTCCGACGTCAGAGCAGAAAAGTATGAAGCCGGGAAGCACATGGACGGTTGAAAAGAGTTCTCCTCCGGGTGTTCTGGCTCCCAAGACATACGAGCTTGTTTATACGCTGGAAAAAGTTGAGAATGTAGACGGCAGCGATGTCGCGTTGATAACGATGACTGCGGTTCCCGGCGAGGAAACGCCTTCAAGCAAGGGACAGATGGGGCTCTTTGCCAAGATGTTCGACACGGACGAGGACTATACCGGTCATATGAAGCTGTGCCTTGAAAGCGGAAAGGTGATCGAGTATGACGAGAAGCTCAAGGCGACTTATATCGCGATGGAGCCGGGAGAGGGCGAGTCGGGGCCGGATTCACTTACGATGGGATTTACTTTCATAGTTGAAAAAGAGATGGTTAAATAGTTGAGTTTCGGGTATTGATCTTTCCGGGAGGTCAAATTGAAAGGATTCAAATTGAAGAAGATACTATTGGCATTTGCAGTTGCGGCATTGACTTTGACGTGCGGCTGTGAGCAAAGCGCACAAAAGGGCGGTTCGAGCGGGGAAGCGGAGCTTTTGACGGTCGATTTTAAGCAGGGTCAGAGTCTTACTTATAATATGGTTTCCAGCCGGGATATAACGCTTGACCTGATGGAGAAATCATCCAAGAGCGGCAAAGAGCAGAAGATGCTGGAAAAGCTGGAAATGGTGGTTACGTATGTCCCTGTTGAGGTCGATCCTTACGGGCTGAGTAAAATCCGGGCCGAGATCAAGAGCGCGAACGTCACGAGAAAATCTTTCACCGGCAAGAGCGAAGGGTCTCGGGACGCGGCGGAGTCACTTGCCGGCAAGAGCTTTACGTTCACAGTTTCGCCGAGCGGACGCATCGAGGATTATACTTCCTTTAACGAGCTGGTCACCAAGACCGGTGAAATGTCTATCAAGGACAGCGGGACGCAGGGCAGGATAAAGGACCCGGATATGATATGGGACTTTATCGCGATGCACCGCGATTTGTGGTCGGCGATGTCCGGGGTTCCCAAGCCCTCCCGCGGTGTGGCGGTTGGTGAAAAATGGCAGGTCGAGCAGGTTATTCCTCTTCCTATGCCGATACCGAAGTTTATGAACACAGATTACACTTTCGCGGGGATTGAAAGCGAACAGGGCAAAAGGGCAGCGGTTTTGAACAGCGCTTACTCGCTGAGCGAAAGCGACATGAGTAATTTCGAGGACCTCGAATCTCCGTTCGGCGGCAGGTTCCGGCTGAGGGGTATGTTCGGTTTTTTACGCAATTACAAATTTAACGACCTGTCAGGCGGGGGCAAAGTCGTGTATGATCTCGACAGGGGCGTGCTGCTTAAAAAGCAGGGTCAATACGAACTTGATATGAACGCCGACTTCCTTATGCCGCTGGGCGATTCGAAGCCGGTTTTGAAGCTTGTTCAGAATGTCAATATCGAGCTGGTTGAGGATTGACAGGTCCGTCCGGGAATAGACAGGAAGGCTCTATAGGCGGCGGAATGCGAATTTAGAGATGTAAACGAAGAAAATTAGGTGCAGGCAAGTGAAACGCAACAATCTCTGGGCGCCGTGGCGTATGAAATACATTAAGGGCCTTACGGACAAGAGTGACGATTTTATCCGGGAATATGTCGAGAACCCGCAGGACGATGAAAAGAATTTCGTTCTTTGGCGGACGCAGCGGTGTATCGTCATGTTCAACAGGTTCCCCTACAACAACGGGCATCTGCTTATAGCGCCCAAGCGTAAGATCGCCGATATCGAGCTTGCGACAGACGAGGAGCTTCTCGAGCTTATGAAACTCGTCAAGCAGGCCAAGCAGGTATTGTCCGGGGCGATAAATCCGCACGGTTTCAATATAGGGATCAATATCGGCAGATGCGCCGGTGCGGGGGTTCCGGACCATGTTCATATCCATGTTGTTCCGCGGTGGGACGGTGACACGAACTTTATGCACGTTTGCAGCGAAACGGACGTTATCAGCCAGGGTATGCGTGAGCTCTGGCAGCAGTTGAAACGGATAAGCGAAGAAAAGAAACTTCCAGATGTCTGAGTTGAGCGGTTTAGCCATAACCGAACAGGTAAGCCGCGGGCGGAGGTTTGACGAGCCGCCGCACCGTTACCGGGGCCCTTTTGAAAGGGACAGGGACAGGATAATCCACAGCGAAGCTTTCCGCAGGCTCGAGGGCAAGACGCAGGTTTTCGGCCCGGGGGTGAATGATCATTACCGCACGAGGATGACTCACACAATAGAGGTTTGCCAGATAGGCAGGACCATCGCCCGCGCGCTGAGGGTCAGCGAGACCCTGACCGAGGCGATATGTCTTGCTCACGACATCGGTCACAGCCCGTTCGGGCATGACGGTGAAAAGGCGCTGGACGAGGTGATGAAGCCTTACGGCGGTTTTGAGCATAACGCGCAGGCTCTGCGGATAGTGGACGAGATCGAGAACCCTTACCCGGAAAGGCCGGGGCTTAATCTTATGTACGAGACACGGCTGGGTTTGGCGAAGCATCACAGCGTATACGACAACAGCAAGGCCGGCGGGTTCGAGCCGGTGAACTGCTCGCTCGAAGGGCAGATAGCGGATATTGCCGACAGGATAGCGTATAACTGCCACGATATGGAGGACGGGCTCAGGGCGAAGATGATAAGCGAACAGCAGCTCGAAAAATTCGGGCTTTATGTAGAGGCTTGTGAAAGGGTCGGCGCCAAGACAATTGAAAACAGCTTTGTCAGGCGCACCCGCGTTGCAAAAGGAGTGATTGACCTGCTGGTTACGGACTGTATAGAGACAAGCTGCGGCCGGATTGAGTCGGCGCAGGTTAAAACGCCCGAGCAGGTGATGCAGTATGACGATTACCTGATAGTTCTCAGTGCATCGGCCGGCGAGGCGCTTGGAGAAATAGAGAGGTTTTTGTTCGACAACTTTTACCGCAGCGAGGAACTTTTGAAATTCAAGGGGCAGGTTCGCAGCTGGGTGAAAAACCTTTTTGATAAACTCTGCGATGAGCCCGAGATGATGCCTTTGTATTACCAGCGGCTTATGGAGAAGTGGTCGCCGCAGCGGGCGGTGTGTGATTATATCGCAGGTATGACGGACCGTTACTGCATGCAAATGCTTGAGAAAACGGGGGCCATGTAATGAAATATCCGCTGAGCAGCACATTCGGACTTGGGTTTATGCCTTTTGCGCCCGGCACGTGGGGTTCGCTTTTTACTGTTGTAATCTTTATGTCGCTGGGTTATTTCGTTCCGGAATGGGCGAATATCGCGGTTATGTCGGGGCTGGTAATCCTGTTCAGTTGGGCTTGTGTTAAGTATGGTTCGGCAGTTATAAATGACGCCGGCAAGTCGGACCCCGGGTGGGTAGTTGCCGACGAAACCGCGGGCCAGGCAGTTACTTTCCTGATTATGCTGCTTATCGGTTTTGAAAACGTATGCATTGCTTCGGCGGTCGGTTTTGCTTTGTTTCGACTGTTTGATATCGTAAAGCCCTGGCCTGTCAGCAGGCTTGAAAAACTGCCCGAAGGCAAGGGCATACTGGCAGACGACATCGGTGCCGGGCTGCTTGCGGGAATTGCCTGGGCGGTACTTTATTATTCAGGAGCAGCGGGATGGCTTGACGGCTGTGCGACCGACGCCGGTAAGGGGCTTACAATGCAGTGGGCCGCTTTGCTGGGGGCGGTTCAGGGTTTGACGGAGTTTCTGCCTGTGTCATCTTCGGGACACCTGGTGATGATGGAGGATTTCCTGCCGGATATTGAGCCGGATTCGTCTGAGATGCTGCTTTTTGACCTTTCAATACATATCGGGACGGTTTTTGCCATTTTCGCGGTATATTTCTGTGACATAGTTAATTTCGGGAAAAACCTCCTGCGAGCCCCGCAATACGGTAAAGGGCCTGTGGAAATTTACAAAAAATGCCCGTCGGTCCACGTCGCTGTCGTTGCCTTTGTGGTAACGGTTGTTACCTTCGTGCTTTACAAGCTTTTTGAGGACCCTCTTGAGTCGGCGAGGAAACTGCCGGTTGTAGCGGTAATGTGGTTTGTAACAGGGACGCTGTTGCTAATTACGGATCTTCGAGTTCGGGCGAGGAAAGGGCTTCGTGATTTCGGTATATTCTCTGCGGTAATCTTAGGGGCGGCGCAGTCGGCGGCGATATTGCCGGGTATATCACGCAGCGGTGCGACGATTTGCGTTGCGATCCTGCTTGGCCTGCACCGTAAATGGGCCGTTGAGCTTAGTTTTTTCATAGGAATACCGGCTATCCTCGGCGGTGCGGCGATCAAATTCATGCAGGAATTCGATAAAATTAGTTCGCAAAGCCTGCCTGTGGGCGTGATTTTGACCGGAATGGCGGTTTCGTTCGTGTTCGGTGCGGTGTCGCTTAAGCTGCTTATAGCCGGTTCCCGGAAACGGAAGCTGAAATATTTCGCTTTTTACCTGTATATTTTGGCCGGAATTGTTGCAGTTTATCTCTTGCTAAGATAAAATTTATATGCGAGAATAGTTCCGGTCGGGTATTGAGTTCGGCCTTGTAATGAAAATTGATCTAACAAATTGTTAGACACGATATGTTGTGTTAGTTCGTGGGAGTGAAGAAAATGGCTAACAGTTTTAATTCCCTATGTGACGACTTTTATGTTGATATGTGTGTTAATACCGAGCTTGATCTTCCCAGTAACAGGGAGACCATATTGAGCTTTTTTGAGCGGATACAGAAGCAGGTTCCTGAGATGGGCAACTTTTTCAGGAAGGACAGCGGAGATTTCTGCCTCGAGGAAGAGCGCGGCGGTGACAAGTACCGCTGGGTTACGCTCGAGCTTGACCGGCTGTGTTCGAGCTGCGCGAACCCCGTAGTTATGGAAGACGCTTATACGCTTGGCGAGATGGTGCTCGAGCTTATGCCTTACATGCTGGGTGTCAATCACCTTGATATCGACTCGCTTGATGTTACGTTTACGATGGATTTCGATTATACGGGCAACCAGGACGAGATAATCGCCGATGCGCTTTTTACGCCGACCCCGTTCAGCAGCTTGCTGGAGATACCTTCCAGCAGGCCGATAGGTTTTTCTCCGACGGCGATAGTTTCGCTCAGCGAGGACTGCCGGACGCAGGCAAGGCTGACTGTCGAGCCGCGGACAAGCGTTTACGAGGTTCGCAACGAGAAGTACAAGGGCGACGATCCGATCAGCCTGTATTTCACTATTCGTCAGTACCCGAGGCCTAATGAGAAGTTCGACGCTCTCAGTTCGTTCAAGGACCAGTGCAGGTGGGCCGAGAACCTTATGGCCGAGAAGATAATACCAAACTTCGCACAGCCGCTTGCAAGTGCGATTTCGCAGAGACGATGAAATTAAAACGATATAAAATGGTAACCGGACAGGGAGGTTTTAATGGCAGTTGAGGCGCCTGTAAGTAAGTATCACCGTAACAACCAGCTTTTGTATACAGTGGCATGTGCAGTTGTTGCCCTTATACTTGCGTATGACGGATATTTGAGCAAGTACGAGTGGTCGCAAAGATACAGTTTTTACGAAAAGCACGTAATTGAAAACGACAACCAGCCTGACGACGTTATGAAATTTAACCGCTACGCGCCTATAGCGCTGATTTTCGGTGCTGCTTTTTTCGGTTATCGGTATTACACTCTGAAGGACAGGAAGATCGTTGTCGATGAGACTGCCGTTCACATGCCGGAGGGGGATATCAGCATCGACTCGATCCAGGCGATCGACAAGACGCATTACGAGTCAAAGGGTTATTTTGAGTTAATACGTAAAACCGGTAAGGACAGCAATGAGAGGGTCAAGCTGAGTTCCAAAAGCTATGACAATCTCGACGCGGTTCTCGAGGACCTTGCCTCGAGGATCAGTTGACCCGGAATGTTTGAGTGTCAGTGTGATATTATAAATGTTTGCCGAACCCGGCCGATCCCGATGCCGGGTTCTGAAATTTTTAGTTCGAGGTAGTTTAATGAATTGTTGCGTTGTAGGTCTTGCGTGGGGTGACGAAGGCAAGGGCAAGGTTGTCGATATACTTGCCGAAAAAAGCGACATGGTCGTGCGGTACGGCGGCGGGGCAAACGCGGGGCATACCGTTGTTATCGGCGAGAAAAAATTTGCGCTTCACATAATGCCCAGCGGCGCGGTTCGTGATGGTGTTAAGTGCGTAATCTCGAACGGTGTTGTTGTGGACCCGGAAATACTTGCAGGTGAAATAGACGGGCTAAACGAAAAAGGCATCGATATTATGCCTCGCCTGTTCGTCAGCCGTAATGCGCACATGGTTATGGACTATCACAAGCTCGAGGACCGGCTTCGCGAGGCCGCGCTGGGCAAGGCGAAGATAGGCACGACAGCGCGGGGTATCGGGCCATGCTATGCCGATAAGACGGGCAGGAGCTTTGCGCTGCGGTGCGCGGATCTGCTGGATTTGAGCGGGCTGCGAGAAAAGCTTACACGCATAGCCGAGTATAAGAACAGGGTGTTCGCAGCGGTGTATGATAACCCGGAAAAGATAGACGCCGACGCGATATTTGAAAAATGCAGGGGTTTTGCGGACAAGCTGGCCGGTTGTGTCTGCGATACGACGCAGGTTGTTCACGAGGCTATTGACGCGGACGGAAATGTGCTGTTCGAGGGGGCGCAGGGTGCTTTGCTTGACCTTGATCACGGGACGTTTCCTTATGTTACAAGCTCTAACGCAAGCGCCCTTGGAATGCCTGCCGGATGCGGGGTTCCGGGCAGGCTGGTTGATAAGTTCATCGGTGTGATAAAGGCTTACAGCACCCGCGTCGGGGCGGGGCCTTTTCCCAGCGAGCAGGAAAACGAGACAGGGCAGACCATTCGCGACAAGGGTAACGAATACGGTACGACGACGGGTCGGCCTCGCAGGTGCGGCTGGCTTGACGGGGTGACTGCACGTTACAGCGCGAAGATCGGCGGGATAGACGAGATCGCGATGATGCACCTTGACACGCTGGCGGGTATGGGGGAAGTTAAGGTTTGCAGGGCGTATAATATTGACGGCAGGGAGGTAAGCTTCTTTCCGTCCGACCCGGCGATGCTCGAGCGGGCCGAATGTGTATATGAAACCGTGCCCGGCTGGGAAGAGAATTTGCGGGACGTGAAAAAATATGACGACCTGCCCGATAACGCGAAAAGATATGTCGAGCTTGTTGAGAAGATAATCGAAAAGCCGGTTACGATGGTCGGTGTCGGGCCGGGCAGAAGCCAGGCGCTTACAAGGGGTTAGGAATTGAAAGAATCTTTTGAACAAAAACGTAAAAAGGCCGCGGCTGAACTTGGCGTTTCCGAGACGGGGATTCCGCGGCACGCGGCGATAATTATGGACGGCAACGGCAGGTGGGCCACGGAACGGGGTTTGAACCGTTTCGAGGGGCACCGAGAGGGGGGCAAGGTCGTTGAGAAGGTCGTGCTTCGCGGGGTTTACCTGGGCATGGAGTGCATGACGCTTTATTCGTTCAGTATGCAGAACTGGCGTCGTCCGAGGGCCGAGGTTGATTACCTGATGCACCTTTACTCCCGCTATCTTGCCGAGATACGGCCTGTGCTGATCGAGCATAATGTAAGGCTCGTGCACCTTGGGCATCGTGACAGGCTGCCGGATATGGTTCTTGACGAACTTGACAAGACGATGGAGATAACTTCGGTTCATGACGGGATGGTTTTGGCCCTTGCGCTGAATTACGGTTCGCGAACGGAGATACTTGACGCGGCTAAGACGCTGGCGGGAAAGTGCAAATCGGGCGAGCTTTCACCGGATGATATAGACGAAAAGCTTTTTGAGAGTGAGCTTTATACGACGGGGCTGCCGGACCCTGATATTGTTATCCGGACATCGGGGGAGCAGAGGCTCAGCAACTTTCTGCTTTGGCAGATATCTTATGCGGAGTTTTACATTACGCAGACTTACTGGCCGGATTTTGAGCCGGCGGACTTAGACGAGGCGGTCCTGGTTTATGCGAAAAGGGCAAGGCGGTTCGGCGATGTTAAGGCAAATCCGGGGATTTAAATGCTAAGAAGCAGGCTTCTTTTAGGCACATTGATGACGACGATTTTTGCCGGGCTGATAGTTCTTGACGGATTTATCGACGGTTCAATAAGCCCGGATATGCCCGACAAAAAGATACAGGCCACTGTTTTGACTGCGCTTATGGCTCTTATGGCGATTCCTGCCCAGTCGGAGATGGCGGGCCTGGCTCGCAAGGTCGGGGCGAAAATTTTCAAGGGGGTGGCGATCCCTGCTTCGGTTATGCTTGCGACGAGCTGGTACTGGAGCCAATTCAGCAGCAACCCGATGCGCTACCAGCTTTATTATATTCTTTTTGTTCCGACTTTTTCGATGTTCGCATTTGCTTTAGTTCAGGCACAGAAATACGGCGGGCAGAATATGATCAAAAACTGCGCGGTAAATTATTTCAATATTTTTTACCTCGGTTTTTTGAGCTGCTTTATTCTTGGCATCCGGATCGACTACGGGCTTTGGGAGCTCGTGATGTTCATAATGGTCATAAAGTTCTCTGACATAGGGGCTTACACGTTCGGCAAGAACTTCGGCAGGCGTAAATTCTCGCCGCGTATCAGCCCTAACAAGACCTGGGAGGGAGTTTTGGGGGCGTGTGTTTTCGGGGGAATTGTTGCTTACGTTTTCGCGGCGGTTTGTGGTATAATGAATAGCTGGGCCGCGATAGTCTTCGGTGTCCTTTTCGGATACCTGGGTCAGCTTGGCGACTTGATCGAGTCGATGATAAAACGCGACGCCGGGCAGAAAGACTCTTCCGACAAGATACCGGGTTTCGGCGGGCTGCTTGACGTGATAGACTCGCCGGTCGCGACGGCACCGCTTGCGTACCTGTACTTTGTAGTGATACATCGATTTTTGGGATAGCAATTGGAAATAAAGGTTCAACTTGAATCGAACGACCACAGGCTTGAGCTATTTGGCCCGGCCGATCAGCACCTGAGGCTTATAAAGTCCGCTCTCGATGTCCAGCTCAGCGCGCGGGGCAGCGAGATTATCATTACGGGCGAAAAGTCCGAGATTGCAAAGTGCGAGGAGATAATCGACTCCATGCAGAGGAGGCTTATCGAGCGAGGCAAGCTCGACGAGCACGATATCAAGTCGTTTATCGAGCAGGCAGGGGCCGGGGTCGAATTAGGGGGCGGCAAGGCGATTACGGTTTATTCCAAGAAGGGGCTGATCGAGCCTTTCACGAAGGGCCAGCTCGATTATGTAGAAAAAATGCTCGGCAACGATCTTACTTTCTGCATAGGCCCGGCGGGGACCGGCAAGACTTACCTCGCTGTCGCGGTGGCGGTGTCGATGCTCAAGAAAAAACAGATACGCAAAATAGTGCTTGCCAGACCGGCGGTCGAGGCCGGTGAGAGGCTCGGTTTTTTGCCGGGCGACCTGCGGGAAAAGGTCAACCCTTACCTGCGGCCGCTTTTTGACAGCCTTGAGGATATGATGGACTTCGGTCAGATGGGCAGGTTCATGGAACGGGACATTATAGAGGTGGTACCTCTTGCTTTTATGCGAGGCAGGACCCTTAACGAAGCCTGTATTATCTGCGACGAGGCCCAGAACACCGTTCCTTCGCAGATGCTGATGTTTTTGACAAGGATGGGTCGCGGGTCTAAAATGATAATCACCGGCGACGTGACGCAGGTTGACCTGGAAAAGGAGAAATCCAGCGGTCTTATAGACGCGATTAACACGCTTCGGGGGATAAAGGGAATAGGAGTTGTCGAACTAAATGAAAGTGACATCGTAAGGCATAAATTGGTGCAGGACATAGTGCAGGCTTATGACAGGAAGAAAAAAGGCCGATAAAGGTCGTAAATGATGTCAAAAAAGAAGAAAAAAAAGGTCAGTGCGAGGCGGCAGCATGTTCGTAACAGCATGTCCGCTGAGCGTATGGACCGTCTTAGCCGGATATCTTCGAGCGGCTATCCTCTTGCGATTCTGTTTTGGGTGGTTTTTGTCGCTGCGGTTATTACGCTTTTGAGCGTCAACAGCACGGCGGGAAGGTTTTTCGAGCCCGGGCAGCCGTTTTTTAAGCCCTGGCCGGAAATAGTCGCTTCCGGGGTGATAGTGGTATTTGTTGCCGCGGCGGCGGGTCTTTATGTTCACCATTATGAGGGCAGAATAGTCCACAGGCCCATGCGGATTCTTGCGATGGAGGGGCTGTTTCTTATACTTCTTCTTTTGACGAAAATTGGCGGTATCTACCCGGAATGGATGTACCTTGCGACGGGTTCTGCGGTAACTTCGGCGATAATTCTTACCATAGCGTACAACCAGCGGTTCGCGATGGGCATGACGCTGATGTTCGGGGTGCTCGGTTGTTTCGCGGTCGACAGTATAGGTTCGATGGAGCTTTTTATGACGATGGCGGCAGGGGTGGTTACGTGCTGCTTTTCTCTGAAGGAGATCCGAACCCGCATGAAGCTTATCGAGGTTACCACTCTTGCTTCGGTTGCTGTGATGATATCAGCTGCGGCTATGGCGACGCTAAAGGAACTGCCCGGTATGACGATACTTTACCGTGCGGGCAGCGCGGCTGCGATAACAGTTGCTGTAGGCATTGTAATACAGGGCTTTTTGCCGATAATTGAGCGAGTTTTCGGTGTTGTTACGAGTATGACTCTTCTTGACTACAGCGATGCGAACCAGCCTTTGCTGAAAAAGCTGGCGATGCAGGCGCCGGGGACCTACAGCCACAGCCTGCTTATCGGTTCGATCGCAGAAGCGGCCGCCGACGCGATCGGGGCCAACGGGCTGCTTTGCCGGGTGGGGGCGTACTATCACGATATAGGGAAGATAAACAAGCCGCCCTATTTCGCGGAGAACGAGATGGGCTCTGCGAGTATGCACAAGCAGCTTTCTCCGGCGATGAGCCAGCTTGTTATTGTCGGGCATGTAAAGAACGGCATCGAGATCGCAAAAGAATACGGTCTTCCCGGGCCGATAAGGCAGTTTATCGAGACGCATCACGGCACGACGCTTATCGAGTATTTCTATGACCAGGCGAAAAAGCGTGAATCGGAAAAGGGCGGAAAGGTCTCGGAGTCGGAATTTAGATATCCCGGCCCGAAGCCTCAGACCAGGGAGGCGGCAATAGGCATGCTCGCCGATACTTGTGAAAGCGCGGCAAGGTCGATAAATGACCCGACGCCCACGAAAATTGAGACTATCGTGCATAACATGGCGATGAAACGGCTGCAGGACGGTCAGTTTGACGAATGCGACCTGACGCTTCGTGAGCTAAGTAAAATTGAGTCTGCGCTTGCCAAGTCGCTTGCTGCTCACCATCACGGCAGGGTGGCTTACCCGAAATCGCCCGACAGGCCGCATGATGAAAAAGAAGATGAAAACGCCGTCGGTCAATTGGCGGAAGAAAATGAAAATATCGACCAGAACGAGGACCAGCCGAGCCGTACGGGGTAACAGGCAGCCGGTGAGAACGACAGCATGACAGAAAAGGGTAAAGACAACGATATAACAATATCCGTGGAGGAATCGGAGCCCGGCTCGTGGGTTGACCGCGATGCGCTTACCGAAATTACACTGGCGGTTCTAAGGCGTTTCGAGAGCTGCGACGCGCAGGTCAGTATGAGCGTTGTGGGTGATGAGACAATGCTCGAGCTTAACAAGCGTTACCTGGGGAAAAACACTAAAACCGACGTAATTAGCTTTGACCTGTCGGATGAAGATGATAAAGTGTTCGATATTGTGATAAACGCCGATCTTGCGGTGAGGCAGGCAAATAAAAGGGGACACACGCCGGGAGCTGAACTTGCCCTTTACGCGGTGCACGGTTTGCTGCATAACTTCGGTTATGACGATGCCGATGCTGAACAGGCTTGCAGGATGCACGCACTTGAGGACGAAATACTCCGGGGGGCGGGTTACGGCGAGGTATATAATAATGATAATTCAAATGAAAGGTTATAAGAAGTGGACGAGGTTGGATGGTCGCTGTTGCTGACATGCATCTTTACCGGGTCATCGTTGTTTTTTTCTTTGAATAATATAGCTTTGCGCACTTTTTCGCACGTTAAGCTGTTTGAGAATTTCAAGGCCGGCAAGCGGGAGCACCTTGTAGACATTTTTATCGACAAGCTGGAGGAGTTCACTCTTACCTGCTCTTTTTTTCGGGTTCTGTCGAACACTGCGGTAATACTCTGCCTGCTGTCGCTTTTTGACAGTCACAAGTATTTGCTGACGCTCATAACCGGTTCACTGATATTCGGTGTATTCACGCTGCTTATTCCCCATTCATGGGCGAAGTACGCCGGGGAAAAAGTTATAGTAGCAACCTACCCGCTGCTTTACCTGTTTCGTTTTATTGCGTGGCCTTTGCTTGTCATTTCTCGCGGTCATGACCATATAGTTCGGCGGCTTGCCGGTGTGGCCGAGTCCACGCCGGACCAGGAGCATGAGGAACGGCAGGAGGAGATAATGAACATTGTCGAGCAGGGCAGGCTCGAAGGGGTGATGGACGAGGAGGAGATGGACATGATCGAGTCGGTGCTCGAGTTTCGCGAGACCACGGTTTCGGAGATAATGACACCGCGGACGGATGTTATCGCTCTTCGGATCGACGAACCGCTGGAGGGGGTTCTTGAGACTATAAGCAATGCCGGGCACTCCCGCATACCGGTTTATGAAGATACGGTGGATAATATAATCGGCCTGGTCTATGCCAAGGATATGCTGACCGAGATCGGCAACAGCGAGCACCCGTTTAGCCTGCGGGACAAGCTGCGCGAGGGATATTTCGTACCGGAGACCAAGAGGCTAAAGGAGCTTTTGCACGAGTTTCAGAACCAGAAAGTGCATATCGCTATCGTGCTGGACGAGTACGGCGGCACGGCGGGTATCGTCACTATCGAGGACATCCTGGAGGAGCTTGTCGGGGAGATCACGGACGAGTACGAGGAAATGCCGCCCGCGGATTTCAAGCAGCTCGACGAGAATACCGCCGAGGTCGGGGCGCGGATGCACATCGATGACGTTAACGAGGAGTTCGATATCGATCTGCCCGAGGAAGAGGACTTTGACACTATCGGCGGGTTTGTTTTTTCTCATCTCGGTTATGTCCCCAAAAGCGGCGAGAGCTTTGAATATGAGAACCTGCGGTTTACAGTAGTCTCGGCGGAGGAGCGCAAGATCAAGGTGATACGGATCGAGAAGCTTCCGCAGACGGAGAAAACGGGCAACGGCCATACGTAACTATTATGCGAAATTAAATGCCGAACGGACAGGGCCATGCTTAACAAGGACCGGGCGATCTGCCTGCGTACGGTCGATTATTCGGACACGTCACAGATAGTGACGCTTTTCGCCCGCGCGGCGGGCAAAATAGAGGCCATGGCCAAAGGCTCCAAGCGGGCCAGGTCGAGTTTCGACGGGCCTATCGAGCTGCTTTCATGCGGAGACATAATCTACAGCGACAGGCACAGCGGGGAGCTTGTCGCTCTTACGGAGTTCGAGCAGACACCGGTCTTCCGGGGCCTTCGGGCCAAGTATTACGAGCTTAACTGTGCGCTGTTCGCGGCGGAGCTTGTGAACAGGTTTACGGAGGTTTTTGATCCGCACCCGGAGCTTTTTGATGCGCTGGAGGGGTTTGTGGGCGATCTTGTGGAAAGTGACAGCGAACGGGTGTCGCTGGCTCGGCTGATAGTTTTTCAGTTGAACCTGCTGGGCGAGACGGGTTCGATGCCGCTTTTGAATAAGTGCTCGAACTGCAGCAAGCCGTACACCGGCAGGGGGCGTGAAATATATTTTTCGAGTAAGTCAAACGGCCTGCTTTGCCCGGGTTGTGAGCAGTCGTTTATTGAAAAAACCTGCGTGTCGAATAAATGCGCGTCGGCGCTTGCAGACCCGGCAGGTCTTTGCGAGAGACCAGAGGCGGTGCTGAAAGAGGCGGAAAAGACGCTTATCTACCATTTCACGAACCTTCTGCACAGGCGGCCGAAAATGGCAGGTTTTTTTGCGTAGAATTCAGCGGGCGAAAGCAGTTTGTTCATGCAAATTCGCAATTGACTGCTGATCTGCAAAGTTAAACGGCTGGGTGTCTTGCTTTTTGGTCGTATTTCTATCTATCGCCGGATTTGGAATTTAACATTCCTTCGGCGTTTTTGAGCCAGCCTGTTTTGACGTTTTGCCTGGGAAAAAGCTGCGGTATGTACGGTTTTATATCGACCACGGGCGAGCCGTCGGCCATGTCCACGCCTTTTATGAGGAGTTTGTCTTTTTCGATTTTTTCAAGCTCGACTACGGACACGCCGAGATGGGCGGGCCTGTAGGGGCTGCACGTCGAGAATACTCCGCGGGGTTTTCCGTCCCACGGGGGGTGGGCGGTAAGCTCGGTTTTTTCGGCGAGGTGCATGTGAAAGATGACCATAATGTGGCTGAAGCCTTCGATATCTTTAAGGCCCGGTCGGAACTTTTCGAAAATCTCTATCTGGGCACGATGTTCCCGCGCGGCGGCGGCCTGGCGGGGGATGCCGGATGGGGTCCTGAATTCGCTGTGTATTTGCCCTATGGGTTCAAGCTCGATGTTTTTCATATATTCGCCTTTAGATTGAGTGCCGCCCGGCCTGTGCCGGGTTAAAAATATGCCCCAATTGTACATATCCTGTTGTAATTTTCAATTGCCCTGTTAGAATAAACCGTTTAACGCCTGATTTGATAATAACGATTTATGACAGCAGAAAAAAAAGAATACGAACTTAAACAGATGTCGCTCGGGGACCACCTCGAGGAGCTGCGTGCGAGGCTGCTGCTTGCGATAGTGGGCCTGTTTGTCGGGACGCTGATATGCCTGGTTTTCGGCAAGTACCTGCTGCAGCTTATAACTGTGCCCATGGACTACGCGATGAGCAAAAGCGACCATGATATATCGCTGGTCGCGATCCAGCCTGCTGAAAAGTTTTTGGTTTATCTCAAAACGTGCGTGCTGTTCGGGCTGGTGCTTTCCTCGCCGTGGGTTTTTTACCAGCTTTGGGCGTTCGTTTCGGCGGGTCTTTACGAGCATGAAAAGAAATACGTTTACGTTGTCGTGCCCATAAGCACGGTGCTGTTCGTTGCGGGAACGCTGTTTTTTATAAAAGTGGTAGGGCCGCTGACGATGCTGTTTTTCGTCAACTTCAACCCGGGTATATTCGTCAAGGATACGTACAGCCTGCAAAGCTATGTGAACCTGATACTGATGCTGACGCTTGTTTTCGGGTTGGCTTTCCAGATGCCGATAGTGATAGTCTCGCTCAACAAGCTTGGCCTGGTGCCATTGGCTGCGCTGACGAAATCGCGAAAATACGTTATCGTCGTGCTGGTCATTGTCGCGGCGATGGCCACGCCGCCTGACGTAGTGTCGCAGGTGCTGCTGGCGGTGCCTCTTTACGTGCTTTTCGAGAGCAGCATAATATTCTGCCGCCTGACCGACAAGAAAAAAGCAGAACGCACGGTCGAAGAATGATTATGCGATGAATCAGCCTTGCAGGCGCAGGAAGAAACAGGGAATTGTTTTTTAAGCGCGGTTAAATTAAAAGGGTATCTAACCCGCCCTTTGTACTTCGGTTAGAGCTTGACTGAAAAAATAAATCAGGCGTTTTTGTTCTCTGTATCCTCAGGGGAATGAGAAGCTGTATTGTTGTGTGCAGCGGGTCTGCCGGGGTCGACGTCCTGCCTGGAGCGGGTATAGCTGTCATCGGCCTGGTTGATGGAGTTCTCGATATCCTCGCGTGTGTCGTTCATTCCGCGTTTGAATTCGGTGAGGCTTTTTCCCATAGAGCGTGCTATCTCAGGCAGCCGCCTTCCGAAAAGCAGCAGAAGAACCGCCAGAATAACCATTATTTCCATAGGTCCGGGGCTCCAGAAAGCCATGCATATTCCGTTTATTGTCATTATAAAACGCTCCGTTAAGTTAAGTAACCTTATTGACTTAAACACCGTACTAAAGTATAATTCCTGCCGCGATATGTTGCAAGAAATTAAAATCGTTATTTTATCCGGTCCTATTGGGCGAGTCCAGTTATTTTTATCATGTTAGCCGCGTTTTTGTTCAGGGGTAGTTTTGTTCGGGCATAAAAAAGGTAAAATATCTTGTGCGTGGCCGGTGTTTTTCGTAGCGGCGGTCGTAATAACGTTAAATTCGACGGCATTTGCATATATCGGTCCTGGTGCGGGGTTTGCCGTTGCGGGTTCGTTTCTGGCGATGTTCGCGGCGATATTCTCGGCGTTCCTGGCTTTGCTGACCTGGCCTGTTCGGTATATTATCCGCAGTATCAGGGGCAGCAAGGCGATGGCGCGGGCCCGGATCAAAAGGGCGGTTATACTGGGTCTTGACGGTATGGACCATGCGCTTACGGAGAAATGGCTGGCGGAGGGCAAACTGCCCAATTTCCAGAAGCTTCGCGAAAAAGGCACATTCAAGCCGCTGGCAACGACGATACCGGCGATATCACCGGTTGCGTGGTCCAGCTTTCAGACGGGTGTAAATCCCGGCAAGCATAATATTTTCGATTTCCTGACCCGCGACCGCAGGACCTACGGTGCGAAGCTCAGCTCGGTCGAGATACACCCGCCGGGCAGGAGCGTGAGCATCGGCAAATACAGGTACCCGCTGGGCAGGGCTGACATCAGGCTGATGCGAAAAGCGGTGCCGTTCTGGAAGACGCTGGGCAGGCACGGGATATTCTCGAATGTTATCCGGGTGCCGATCACTTTCCCGCCGGAAAAGTTCAACGGCATCGAGCTTTCGGCGATGTGCGTGCCGGATATTAAGGGCACCCAGGGGATGTTTTCTTATTACGGCAGCAGGGCCAAGGCGGAGCTTGAGCACACCGGCGGTGAGTATTACGAGGTTTCGCTGAATAACGGCAGTGTCGAGTCGCAGCTTGTAGGCCCGGACAACCCGATATTGAAGGAACCTGCGCCGATGAGATGTCCGTTCAGCGTGAAATTAAACGGCGGTGAGTCGGCTGTTTTGAGTATTATGGATGAGAAGATCGAGCTGAAAAAAGACACCTACAGCGAGTGGGTTACGGTGACTTTCAAGGCCGGGCCCGGTGTGAAGGTTTCGGGGATATGCAAGTTTTTGCTGAAGTCGACGAGTCCCGATTTCGGGCTTTACGTAACGCCGATCAATATTGACCCCGCAAAGCCGGTTATGCCCATAAGTCACCCGTCGGTGTATTCTACGTACCTTGCCAGGCAGTTCGGCCCGTACGCGACGATGGGGCTGGCCGAGGACACATGGGCGCTGAACGAGGGTTTCATTAATGACCGGGATTTTATTGCGCAATGCGAGACGTTCGACGCCGAGCGCAAGGAAATGTTTTTCGACAGCGTGGATAAGGTTAAAAGCGGGCTTTGTGTTTGCGTTTTTGACGGTACGGACAGGATACAGCATACTTTCTGGCGGCAGATGGATGAGAAGCATCCGGCGCACGGGGGCAGTTTCAGCGAACATTCGGGGCTTGCGATAGAAAAAGTTTATACCGACGCCGATAAGCTGCTGGGCGAGTTGATGGAGAAATGCGACGATGAAAATACGCTGCTTATGGTTATGTCCGACCACGGTTTCAACAGCTTCCGGTATGGTGTTGACCTGAACCGCTGGCTTGAGGAAAACGGGTATCTTGTTCTAAAAGAGGGCGGCAGGTGGAAAAAGAACCTTGCCGGTGTGGACTGGTCGCGGACGAAGGCTTTCGCTATCGGTTTGGCGGGTATATTTATCAATCTCAAGGGGCGCGAGGCACAGGGAATTGTCCAGGCCGGCGCCGAGGCCGATACCCTGCGGGAGGAAATAGCGAACAAGCTGAAAGAACTGTACGACCAGCACCGCGGATGCAAGATAGTGAACAATGTCTATAACGCATGGAAGGTGTACAAGGGTCCGTACCGGGAGGATGCGCCGGATCTGCTTGTGGGGTTTTGTGTCGGTTACCGGGCCTCGTGGGAGACCGCGGTTGGGCAGGTGACCGAAAGCGTGGTTCACGACAACGAAAAGGCATGGTCGGGCGATCACTGCATTGACACCGAGCTTGTGCCGGGCGTGCTGTTTTGCAACAGGCCCATCGAGACCGAAAAACCGCGGATAATGGATATCGGACCTACGGTTCTGGAGATGTTCGGTGTGGACGTGCCGGGGCACATGGACGGCAGGGCATTGAAGTTGGCAGGTTTTGAAACCGAAATAAACAAAACAGATACGGGAACGTAGAATATACGGTTTTATAATATGAAAAATATGTACTTATTTTTCGCCGAAGGGGATTTATGGCGTCAAAAAGCAGGTTTTCAGACAATCAGGCTGTCAGTGCGGGTATAACACGCAGGCGTTTTTTAGGCTCTGCGGCGGCTGTTACCGCATCTGCCGCTGCGCTGCCTTATCTGCCTAAAACCGCTTATGCCGGACCCGGTAAACAGGCATTCAAGAGCCGTAAAGTTGTCATACTTGGTTTTGACGGCATGGACCCTTTGCTCAGCGGCAAACTCATGTCAGAGGGCAAAATGCCGAACTTCGCAAAGCTTGCGGCTGGCGGAGGGTTTTCTGCCTTAGGCACGAGTATGCCCCCGCAGAGCCCTGTCGCTTGGGCGAACTTTATTAACGGCGCAGGGCCTGGCACGCACGGCATATTCGACTTTATCCACCGCAATCCCGAAAAGCAGTGCATGCCGTTTTTTTCCGCCGCCGAGACACTTGCAGGGTGCGGGTACTGGAAAATGGGTGAATATAAAATACAGATGCCGTTCTGGCCTTTTAATCACGAGGCTCCTGAAACTGTTTTGCGTCGGCAGGGGACACCTTTCTGGCACTGGCTCGACAGGGCGGGTATTAACTCGACTTTTTATAACCTGCCGTCGAATTACCCTGCGAGCGAATCTAAATACGGTCATCACCGGTGCCTTTCCGGGATGGGCACGCCGGATCTGCTGGGCACTTACGGCACGTATCAGCATTTTGCCGAGGACGGGCCTTTGAAGACCGTCGACGAGGGCGGGGGGATGCGTTCGTGGATATTCTTCGAGGGTGATACGACGGACCCGAAACCTGTGCTGCTTGGCCCGCCTAATACAATGCTCGTTCAGCCGGAGCCGTCAAAGTCGGAGTTTACGATTCATCGTGATATTCCCGCGGATTCTGCGGTGATTAAAATACAGGACAAGACCGTCGTGCTGAAAAAGGGGCAGTGGAGCGGCTGGGTGCGGGTAGATTTTGAGATGACCACGCCGAGGCTTATGCCTAATCAGCATGTCAGCGGAATTTGCCGTTTTTACCTGCAGGAGGTTTCGCCGAATTTCCGGCTGTATGTTTCACCGATAAACACTGACCCCGCGGACCCGGCGATTCAGTTGACCGAGCCGGCAGGCTTTGTTAAGAAGCTTAACAGGGACCTTGGGCTGTTCTATAACACGGGTTTCCAGGAGGACCATAAGGCGCTTTCCAACGGTGTGTTCACCGACAGCGAATATATCCGCCAGGCGGGGATTGTGCTGGACGAGCGGATGGAACTGCTCGAACGTGCTAAGAAAGACTACGACGACGGGCTGCTGTTTTTCTATTTTTCCAGCACGGACATGCAGTCTCACATGCTCTGGTGGGACACTGAGGCGAAGCACCCGACGCGTTCTGCGGGCGAGGCGAAAGACTGCTTTGAACATTTGAAAAATGTTTACTGCCGGATGGACGCGGTTATGGGCGATATAATAAAACATTACGGCGACGAAGCCCTGGTAATGGCTCTCAGCGACCACGGGTTCGCCAATTTCCGCAGGCAGTTCAATCTTAATACCTGGCTGCGCGAGAACGGTTACCTGTATCCGGGCGACTGCAAATCTATTATGACCGGTGCGGACTGGTCGAATACGAGGGCGTATGGGCTTGGGATTAACGGGCTGTATCTCAATCTCAAGGGCAGGGAGAGGGACGGAGTTGTTGAAACGGGCGCTGAAAGAGAGCTACTGCTTGAAGAATTGACCGAAAAGCTGAACAACCTGCGGGACCACGACGGCGAAAAGCCAATTGCGGCTGTGCGGCGCAGCGACGAGATGTATTCCGGGCCGGCGACGAGACTTGCACCGGATCTTATCATCGGGTATAAGAGGGGCTACCGGGCGTCGTGGGAGACGTGTTTGGGCGATTTGACGGACGAGTATCTGCTGGACAACGACTTGCCGTGGGCAGCGGACCACTGCGCGGATTTGACCGAGGTGCCGGGCGTGCTGTTTGCGAACAGGCCAATAGCCCGGAGGGGGCCGTCTATTTCGGACCTTGCACCGACGGTGCTTGAATATTTCGGGCTCGAAAAACCGGGGCAGATGACCGGGACAAATGTTATTTGAGGGCCTGTTGAAAAGGCAGGGGCAATTAGCGGTAACCAGTTAAAGGAAGGAAAATGGCAAAGGTAAAAGTAGACGGCGGGCTGTACGAGCGTGCGAAAAAGGCCGCTGAGGCGGTAGGCTATTCAAGCGTGGACGAGTTTATCATTCACGTTATCGAAAAGGAACTTTCGAAGATAGAAGAGGCGCAGAACAGCGACGACGTTGAAGAACAGCTCCGCGGTTTAGGGTATATCGAGTAATGCAGGCTCTTGTCAGTGTTGTGATTTTTCTTAATACACTGTTCAATGCCGTGTTCGGTTTTTTGTTCGCGCCGGTGGCGTGGCTGCCCGGGTGGTTGTCGATCACGATTATTTCCGGGGTGGTCGGTGTCGCATTGCTTTATGTTTATAAGTGGACCTCGAACCAGGAGGCTATCGGGAAGGTTCGCGACAGTATCAGCGCGAATCTGCTGGCACTGAAACTTTATAAAGACTCGCTTTCGGTTACGCTTAAGGCCCAGGGCAGGGTGTTTTGGGGCGCGTTCGGGCTGCTTTTTCATTCGCTTCGTCCGATGACGGTAATGCTTGTTCCGGTGGTGCTGCTGCTTTCCCAGATGGGGGCTTGGTATCAGTTTGCACCTGCGGTGCCCGGTGATGAGGTCCTGGTCAAGGCAAGTCTCGATGAGAGCGCGGCGGAGCAGATAAGCGAGGTGCGGTTAATTCCCGGCGATGGGGTTCGCGTTACGCTCGGGCCGGTGCATGTATACGATGAAAACGAGGTTTACTGGAAAGTGTCGGCTGAATCAGCGGCGGCAGGTGAGCTGCAGGTAAGTGTCGGGGGTGAAAACTTTGGCAAAACTTTCCGTTCAGGCATGGATATTTCGCGGATAAGTCCGCTAAGACCGGGATATGACCTCGGCGAGGTGATCCTTTACCCGCTTGAAAAGCCTTTCAGGCCCGGTCAGCCTGTCCGGAGCATATCCGTCGAATATCCCGAGCGCGGGGGGTATATAAGCGGGGCGGACTGGTGGATTGTGTATTTTTTCGCAGCTTCGATGATCATCGCTTTTCTCTTTAAGCCCCTTATTAAGGTGCGTCTGTAACGGATCCGGGTTCGAGACCGGGCTTAAAAGGGCATTTTTTCCAAAAAAGAGATTGAAATAATCCCGCGTCTATATATATTAGTTGTTTTGCTTAAAGCCTGGAAGCTGTTAATCGGCTTATCAAGTAAACAGACATTTTAAATTATATTGAAAGTGAGGCTATCATGGCTGTTATGGATTTTGGCGGCGTAAAGGAAAATGTCGTAATGAGAAAAGAATTTACGTTAGCGAAGGCCCACAGGGTGCTGCGGGACGAAGTGATCGCCGTGATCGGCTACGGTGTGCAGGGCCCGGCGCAGGCACTGAATATGAAGGACAACGGGTTCAACGTGATTATCGGTCAGTCGAAGAAGTTCAAAAAGGACTGGGACCGTGCTGTTAAGGACGGCTGGAAGCCGGGCAAGACGCTTTTCGATATCGAAGAAGCGGTTCAGCGCGGTACGATAATTCAGTACCTCGTTTCGGACGCGGCGCAGAAAGTTCTGTGGCCGACGATCAAGAAAAACCTGAGCGAGGGCGATGCTCTATATTTCTCGCACGGTTTTTCGATTGTGTACAAGGACCAGACAAAGGTTATCCCGCCGGAGAATGTTGATGTGATAATGGTCGCCCCCAAGGGTTCGGGGACCTCGGTCCGCAGGAACTTCCTTTCCGGCGCGGGGATCAATTCGAGTTTTGCGGTTTTCCAGGACTTTACCGGCAAGGCCGAGGAACGCTGCAAGGCAGTAGGAATCGCGATCGGTTCGGGGTACCTGTTCCCGACCACGTTCGAGCAGGAAGTTTACAGCGATCTTACCGGCGAACGCGGGGTTTTGATGGGCGCACTTGCGGGCGTTATGGAGGCTCAGTATGATGTGCTCCGCAAGAACGGTCACAGCCCGTCGGAGGCGTTTAACGAGACCGTCGAGGAGCTTACGCAGAGCCTGATCCGGCTGGTCGATGAGAACGGTATGGACTGGATGTACGCGAACTGCTCGGCGACGGCGCAGCGGGGCGCATTGGACTGGAAGCCCAAGTTCAAAAAGGCGGTTATGCCCGTGTTCAAAGAGCTTTACCAGCGGGTGAAAACCGGTGCCGAGACAAAGCGGGTATTAAGCTCGTGCGGCAAGGCCGACTACCAGGAAAAGCTCACTGCAGAGCTTGACAAGATCGGCAACAGCGAGATGTGGCAGGCAGGGAAGACGACCCGTTCGCTTCGTCCCAAGGAAAAGGCCAAGAAGATGACAAAGGCAACCAAGGGCGTTTCGGGCAGGGCATCCAATTAGCAGGAACTGCTTAAAGCTTTACGGGATTTATGAAAACAAGGCCGCTGCGAACCAGCGGCTTTTTTTGTGCGATCATGTTTTTTAACCGGCGATATCGTTCTGTCGATGCAGGGTTTCGTAAATATACTTGCTAAAAGGCTTTTAAAAGTATAAAATCCGAGTTTCCGTAATTATCGTTAATCTTTGCATCAAATTCGGAGTCTTACATGGCCAAAACACTTACGTACAAAATACTCGAGGCCCATCTTGTCGAGGGCCGGCTTGAGCAGGGCGAGCCTGTCGGTATTCGGATCGACCAGACGCTGACCCAGGACGCGACGGGGACGACCGCGTTTCTGCTGTTCGAGTCGATGGGAATCAAACGTGTCAAAACCGATGTTTCGGTCAGCTATATCGATCACAATATGAGCCAGTTCGGCCCGGAGAATCATAACGACCACCTGTACCTGCAGACGGTTTCGACGCGTGCAGGTGCGTATCACTCGCGGCCGGGCAACGGAATATGTCACCAGGTACACCTCGAAAGGTTCGGCAAGAGCGGCGCGACTCTGCTCGGCAGTGATTCACATACGCCCACCGGCGGGGGTATCGGAATGATCGCCATCGGCGCCGGCGGAATGGATGTTGCGGTCGCGATGGGCGGCGGTGCGTTTTACCTTACCTGCCCGAAAGTTATAGGGGTCAAACTTACCGGGGCTCTGAACGACTGGGTTGCGAGCAAAGATGTGATACTGAAGCTGCTTAGCATACTGAGCACCAAGGGCAACGTCGGATGCGTGGTGGAATACTTCGGGCAGGGCGTTGAAACTCTGACTGTACCCCAGCGGGCGACGATAACGAATATGGGCGCGGAGCTCGGTGTAACGACGAGCGTTTT
The DNA here is from genome assembly GCA_964628195.1 of uncultured Pirellulales bacterium. Classification (GTDB taxonomy): domain Bacteria; phylum Planctomycetota; class Phycisphaerae; order Sedimentisphaerales; family Anaerohalosphaeraceae; genus CAZVPF01. The sequence goes on from CAZVPF010000017.1 coordinate 41,534, forward strand.
TCCGAGCGATGAACAGACGCGTAAATTTCTTGCCGCCCAGGACAGGGAAAAAGACTTCATGCCGCTGGCGGCGGATGAGGGATGTGAATATGACAGGGTAATCGAGATCAACCTCAGTGAGCTTGTGCCGATGGCTGCGTGCCCGTCGTCACCGGACAATATCAAGACGGTCGACGAGCTTGCCGGCGGCGAGGTCAACCAGGTCGTGGTCGGAAGCTGTACGAACTCGAGCTACACCGACCTGATGATGCTGGCGAAAGTGCTGAAAGGGCGCAAGATACACCCGCTGGTTGAATTCGCGGTCGCACCCGGCAGCAAGCAGGTAATGAGTATGCTCGCCCGTAACGGGGCTCTTGCCGATATAATCGACGCCGGAGCGCGTATCCTTGAAAGCGGATGCGGGCCCTGCATAGGGCAGGGTTTTTCACCGGCCGAGAAGGTCGTGAGCGTGCGGACGTTTAACCGCAACTTTGCCGGACGCACGGGCACTAAGGGGGATACGGCATATCTTGTCAGCCCGGAGACAGCGGCGGCCTGTGCACTTAACGCCAAGTTCGTAAACCCGCAGAAGATGGGCATTGAATATCCGAAAATCGAAATGCCGACAGAATTTTTAACAGACGACAGGATGATCGAAAAGCCTTTGAGCCAAGCCGACGCCGAAAACTCCGAGGTCAAGCGGGCCTCAACGATAGTCGTTCCGGAGTCGCCCCAGCCGCTTTGTGAAACGCTTGTCGGCAGGGTTCTGCTCAAGTGCGAGGACAAAATAACCACCGACCACATAATGCCGGCTGGTGTGTATCTGAAGTATCGCTCAAATGTTCCGGAATATGCGAAGTACGTATTCAACTGTTTCAATAAAGAGGGGCAGCCGACCTTTGCCGACCGTGCGCTTGCGCTCAAGGACGAAGGTATCGGCGGGATCGTCGTGGCTGGCGAAAGCTACGGCCAGGGATCGAGCAGGGAACATGCCGCACTTTGCCCGATGTACCTCGGTGTGCGGGCGGTCATCGCGAAGTCCATCGAGCGGATACACAAGGCCAACCTTATCAACTTCGCGATTGTACCCCTTGAATTTGCCGAGCCGTCCGACTATGACAAAATCAAGCCGGAAGACGAGCTGAAAATAGCAGGCCTTGTCGATGCGGTCAGGTCGAGCGAAACGGTAACCGTTGAGAACGTAAGCGGTGGGACGAAGTTCGAGGCCGTACTGAAGCTTTCGGAAAGGGACAGGGCGATATTGCTTGCCGGCGGGCTGCTGAGTTATACTAAATCCGGCGGCGGGAAATGAGCCGGCGCATCGTTACAGTTTTCGGCTCGGGTAAAATACCCGACGGCGGTGAAGAGTACCGGTTCGCTTACGAACTGGGCGCCTGCCTGGCAAGGGCGGGCTTTGCAGTCGCCAACGGCGGATACGGCGGGACAATGCTTGCCTGCTCCAAAGGAGCGGCGGAAAATGGCGGCAAAGTAACAGGCGTTACCTGTGACGCATTCGGGCGAGGCGGGGCAAACGAATACGTCGGCGAGGAGATCAGAACGCCCGACCTGCGGGACAGGCTCGGCAAGCTTGTGGAACTTGGCGAAGCTTATGTCGTATTGCCCGGCGGAACGGGCACACTGCTTGAACTTGCGTGGGTCTGGGAATCGGCGAATAAGGGCTTTGATTGTCAGGGCAAAAAGATTATAATTACAGGCGCGTTCTGGGATCCGCTTGTCGAGATGATGGCGAGTGTAAAGGCTAAAAGCGAAAAATGCCTGCTCAAGGCAGAGAGCCCCGAAGAAGTGGTCAAACTTTTAAGCGAGTGAAAATAATGAATGTTTCCGAGATAAAGAATAAGCTTTTAATCGTGCTTTTTGCGGGACTGACGTCCGTGCTTCCGCTTCAAGCGAAAGACGATATATTCGCAGATGACGACCCGGACAGGATGGCCCAGCGGTTCTATCTTGAAAGGCTCAGGGAGCAGCAGACTATTAAGGGCACGGAGAAAAGCAAGCCCGATTCGCCGCCTGCGAAACTGCTGCGTGAGGGCATGATACTGCAGGGCATCGACGGCAGCATTATAAAAATGCCCGGAAGGTACACAGACTGGTTCTTCGTGAGCGACAGTTCCTTGAGCGACATGAAGACGACTTTGCCGGCGGGCAGTTTCTTCGAGCTTGTCAAGTGTTCCACGCTCGAACAGATCGAGGCCGAGTATAATTCTCAGTACCCCGAGACCGCTGGCGAGGCTGTTTCCCGGCAAAACACCCGACCCGGTGAAACACCGGACCCGAACAGCCCGGCTGTGCTCGAACCGCAAAAGCTTGTCGATCCTTACAGCGTCAAGCTGTGGGCAAGGGTGGTGAGGTACGATAATAAAAATTACTTTTACCCGGTTCTGTTCATTCCGACAACTTCGGGCGAGAGGCCCGGCGGGGCAGAGAATACCGAGCAAGGTTACGAGGGTGCGAGCCAGTCGCCGCCTTCGAGCGATTCGATAATACCGTCCAACGTGATGGAGAAGCTGAAGCCGCGAAAGTTTATAAATATGGCCAAGGCCCGGCAGTATGTGGACACCGAGGGCGACGCGGTGCTGGTCGACCGGACGGGTTTTCTCATAACGGACAAAGGCAGGCAGCTTTTTCATATAGACGGTTTCGGCCGCAACATAAGTGATATGGAGTTTGTGACACTGCCCTGCGAGGTGCTTGCGGATATCGAGCGGAGCCTGGCTTTGTCACAATGGCGGCAGAGGTATCGTGTTTCGGGCATTATTACAAAGTATAAGGGCGATTATTATCTTCTGCCCCAGCGGGCAATAAGGGCTTACAGCAACGGCAACTTCGCGAGATAGACGTGGTAAGAGATCAAAGCATGGCAGGAAAATTCGACAAGCTGATAATAGACTCGGCCCGGAGGCTTGTGAAACTACGCAAGTCGGTTTTGAGTATGGCGTGGTTCGACAGCGACGACCAGCGATGCGGCAAGGTCTCCGGGATTATCCGTGAGATCGCCGCGGAAGGCGATGCGAAGCTTGCGGAGTTCACAGAGCGTTTCGACGGTGTTAAGCTCCGCCCGGAGCAGTTTCTGGTCGAGCGCGAGAGGATGGTCAGCGCGCTGGACTCGCTTGACGGGCAGCTTAAGGGGTCGATAGAAAAAGCTGTAGAAAACGTCCGCTGCTACCAGTCGGAGATTTTTCTGCCTGCGAAAAGTTCGCATCCGGGCGTTAAGTACACCCCCGTAGAACGTGTGGGGGTTTGCGTTCCCGGGGCCAGTGCACCGCTGCCTTCGACTGTGATAATGACTGTCGTGCCGGCGCAGGTGGCGGGCGTTAAGGAGATCGCCGTTATCTCGCCCCCCCGGTTCGAGGGCTCGATACACCCGGTGATACTGGCGGTTTGCGAAATGCTCGGGGTAAGGGAGGTTTACCGGGTAGGCGGCGCACAGGCAGTTGCGGCGCTTGGTCTGGGCACCGATACAATAAAGAAAGTCGACAAGATTGTCGGACCCGGCAACCAGTGGGTGCAGACAGCCAAAAAGCAGCTTCTGGGCAGGGTGGGGATAGACTCCATCGCAGGTCCAAGCGAAGTGCTTGTTATAGCGGACGAATCGGCCAACCCGGCGTGGGTCGCCGCCGACATGCTCAGCCAGGCCGAGCATGACCCGGGCTGCGCGCTGGTGTTTACCGACAGTGCGGAGTTCGCCAAGTCGGTAACCGCCGAGCTGGGAAGGCAGGTTCCGCAGCTTGACCGGGCAGAGCAAACCGAGAAGTGCCTTCTCGAATACAGCGGTATATGCGTTTTCAACGACATGGAGGAAATAATCGAATCGGCAAATGTTTTTGCAGCCGAACACCTGCAGATCCAGTGCGGCCGAAACAGCCGATCCGTTGCCGAAAGGATAAACAACGCAGGGGCAATATTCATCGGCCCGTATTCACCCGTTGCCACTGGCGATTACTTCGCCGGGCCCAGCCACACACTGCCGACGGGTATGAGCGCGAGATTCTTTAATGCGTTAAGCAGCAACGACTTTGTCAAGGCTTCGAGCATAATAGAATATTCTGCAGACAAGCTGAACAGGGACGCTGCGGATATAATCCGCCTTGCTGAGATCGAGGGGCTCGACGCACACGCGAAAAGTGTGTCGATACGATTAAACGGCAATTCAGGCAGCGCAGACTGACAGCGATTGGAAGTTGATTTGTTCTTCCGATGGTTTTTTGTTCCGCCTGGCGTTAAAGTTGCTTAATAAGCAAACCGAGGCCTTTGAAGAACCTTCTTGTTTTATCTCCGAAGTTGGGCTTGATTATTCTGTTTTTTTCGTATTTGGACTCAGGTGGAACCTGGGGTGCGTTTTCGGGTTTGGTGTCCGGGATCAGTTCGAGCAGTTCTTTCATGTCGTATTCATAGTAGGGCTGATTGGCGGCGCAGTTCTCATCGCCGTCGCCCGGCGCGGCGTTGGCGACCCAGAGCTTCAGCGAAGCCGGCTGGAAAAGTACATTGTGAAGGGCGCAGCTCATAGCGACCGGCCGATTCATCAGCTGCAGGGCCTTTTGCAGGTCGATATGCCCGTAGTCGCGTTTGACCCATTCGGTAAGTTTCTTGTAGCGGTCACCGGCACTTAGCAGAACCGCATCTTCTACGGCATAGGGCAGCAGGTCGTGCGTCTGGCCCGGGCCTACGCTTGCGAACATTTCGCTTGTGCACGCCAGCCCCGCGGCAGAGGGTATTTTCGGATCGCTTATCACGTAATAGTATTCGCAGGTGCGGGGTCTGTCGCGGAATGCCGCAAGAGCCTGCTCGATTGTTGCCGATTCCTCCAGCGCCGCGCGCAGCAGGAAGGTCATCGGGACCCCGTCCCATTTGCCTTCGCCCCTGCCGCCCATTTCGCCTATCGCGACCTGCTTTTCGTTCATGCCCGTCACCGAGCCGATAAAGCCCGCATAGCCTACGGTTACAAATGCGTTGTACCCGTCGGGTTTGACGACGGTCAGTACGGCGTGTTCCTGCAGACCGATGCCGGTCATGTAGTCCAGTATTCTGCCGTGATATAAAGTTCCGTCGGAGGTGGCTTTGCCGAAAACAGCAAAACCGCTGCAGTGGAAAAGCTCCGGGAAAATGTTTGCAAGCTCGATGTCGCGCAGGGGCATTTTGGAACCGTCGGCCAGGCCTCGCATTTCTTCCCGGAAGCGGGGTGCGATATATTTTTCCGTTGCTTGCCATGCTCCCTCAAGGCTGAAGTCGTAATCTTTTTTTCTTCCGCGTGAAGCTGCTCCGCTTACAACAAGGACGGTGTCCATAAGCGATTTGACCTCTTCGCGCATAAGCCTGCCCTGCTGATAGCCGATTTCATAAGGGGTCCCTGCCAGCAGCAGGATCGACTGGTCCTTACTTTGCAGCAGCGAGCCCCTCCCGCAGCGGGCTGCGACATGGGCCTGGTCGGCGGGTACGGGGATGATGGTCTTTTCGGCTGCGGCAGTGAGTGTCAAAAGCAGGATTAAAAAGATGCAGAAAAAGCCGCGGCCAGCCGGGTAAATTTTATTGATCGGTTTTACAGGTTTCATTATTTATCTCGCGAATAAATTGTATTACTAAAAACAGGCATAACAGCATCATACACAAAAATCGGATAAAATGGAATACCTGTTTGCAGGTTTTTTTGGGGTCAGTTTAAGTATATTCCTGATTTCATCAACAATCGGTTTCGCTAAAATTGTTTATTGTAATGGTCATGTTGTTTATTAAGAAAGGAGAGAAGAATGAATGTTTTGACTTTGAAAATGCAGCGTATTGTTTTCCTCTCAATCCTGACGGCTCTTTGCGGTGCGGTTCTATGTGAAGCCGCTGATGCGCCTTTGAGTGACAGCAAAATTACCGCTGCTGTTGACGACGCACTTATGTTCGACCAGGCGGTTAAGGCGATGCGCATAGATGTCAGCACCAACAACGGCATTGTAACACTGTCCGGAAGCACGGACAATATCCTTGCAAAAGACAGGGCCGCCCGCCTGGCCCAGACTGTCAGGGGCGTAAGAGCTGTTGTGAATAATGTTAAAGTCTTATCCGTTCCCAAAACGGACATGGAGATCGAGAACAACATCAACGATGCCCTGATATGGGACCAGGCTACCGAAGCCCTGGAAGTTGGTGTAAATGTTTCAGCAGGCAGGGTTACACTAACCGGGACAGTTGATTCCTGGCAGGAAAAGCAGCTTGTCGAAAAGGTCGCCAAAGGTGTCAGCGGTGTTGAAGCGGTGACAAACAGCATCGTTGTCGATTACAAGCAGGACAGAAGCGATTATGAGATGAAGCAGGAAATTGCTAAGCGCATGAACTGGGACGCTTATGTCGATGATGCTATGATAAGTGTTGATGTCAGCAACGGCACAGCCGTGCTGGACGGCACCGTAGGCAGCGCCGCGGAAAAGCAGCGTGCAATAACCAACGCATGGGTCGCAGGCATTGAAGACGTTAACGCCGAAAGCCTTGAAGTGGCAAAATGGGCCCGGGACCAGAGGTTCCGAAAGGACAAGTTCGTCAATAAGCAAGACTCCGAAGTGCAGCAGGCGGTAAACGATGCGTTCCTGTATGACCCCCGTGTTAATATGTTCAACATAAACGTCTCATGTGATGCCGGAATCGTTACCCTAAGCGGTATTGTCGATAATCTAAAGGCCAAACGTGCCGCCGAGATGGACGCTGAAAACACAGTAGGCGTATGGCAGGTAAAAAATAACATCAAGGTTCGCCCGACCGCAGGAACTGCTGACAGCAAAATCGAAAGACGTGTAAAGCAGGCTCTCATGGAGGACCCCTATGTGGAAAGGTTCGAGCTTGATGTAAATGTTGTTAACAATACTGCCTATCTTTCCGGTGAAGTGGACACTTATTTCGAGAAAGGCCAGGCCGACGATGCAGCTTCCCGTGTCGCCGGTGTGATAGATGTCGAGAACAATATCGATGTTGACAATGAATACGGCACTTTAACCTACGACCCATATGTCTACCCGGGCTGGTCGGTATACGGTTATCCGTGGTACACCTATCCGGACGCGTACCGGACGACCGACAGCGACTGGGAGATTCGTGAGGACATTCAAAGTCAGCTCTGGTGGAGCCCGTTCGTTGATGAGAGCGAAGTGAACGTATCGGTCGAGGACGGGGTGGCAACGTTGACCGGTGAAGTTGACACATGGAACGAGTACCTGGCGGCGCGTGAAAATGCCATAGAGGGCGGCGCGGTCGCGGTTCGCAACAGGCTTGACGTTGAATACGGTCCGGAAGATGACTGAAATCTGAACAACTGACAGTAACTTGCCTGGATATCCCACTTCCAGTTAAGAGCCGCTGTTGTGGACTGGCCCGGCAGCGGCTTGCTTTATTTAAGGAAAAAGCAAATGGAACATAAAGACCATCACGAAATGATGATAAAGGACTTCAAGAGGCGTTTCTGGATATCTCTCGCACTTACCGTGCCTGTTGTGGTTTTGTCGGATACTTTACAGTCATTTGCAGGCCTCGACGAAAAGATAGAATTCGCGTATGAAACTTATGTTCAATTCGTATTTGCCGCGGTCATAACTGTCTATGGGGGCAAGCCTTTCTTCAAGGGGCTGATCAGTGAGATAAGCGACAGGAAGCCCGGAATGATGACACTTATCGCTGTTGCGGTGGGGGTGGCTTTTATCTACAGCAGCGCGGTGGTTTTCGGGCTTGAGGGAAAGATATTTTTCTGGGAACTTGTGACGCTTATAGATGTTATGCTGCTGGGGCACTGGATAGAGATGCGGTCGGTTCAGGCTGCGTCGGGTTCGCTCAAAAAGCTGGTTCAGCAGATGCCCGACAAGGCCTCAAGGCTGAACGAAGACGGGAATACGGAGCAAGTTAGTGTAGATCAACTTGAAAAGGGTGACAAGGTCCTTGTAAAGCCCGGCGAAAAGATACCTATAGACGGGGTAATCACAGAGGGCAGCTCAAACATCAACCAGGCCATGGTAACAGGTGAAAGTGAACCTGTGGAAAAAAAGCAGGGAGATGACATTATAGGCGGGACAATAAACGGTTCATCTTCCCTGACCATCGAAGTCAGGAAAACCGGAAAAGAAACTTATCTTTCACAAGTTGTGGAGATGGTGGAGTCTGCACGCAATTCGAAATCAAAGACGCAAAATGTAGCGGACAAGGCGGCACTTTGGCTGACTGTAATCGCAGTTTCGGTCGCTGTAATTACGGTTACTGCATGGTTGACCGCGGGCAGGGATTTTGCCTATTCGCTGGAAAGGGCTGTGACCGTTATGATCACTACCTGCCCCCATGCTCTCGGGCTTGCGATACCCCTTGCCGTGGCGGTTTCAACATCTATTGCAGCAGGCAAGGGGCTGCTTGTGCGTAACCGTGACTCGTTCGAGTCGGCAAGGACAATCGACGCGGTGGTCTTTGATAAAACCGGTACTCTTACCCGTGGAGAGTTTGAAGTCACTTCAGTAGTTCAGCTTGACAGGGAAACTTCAGAGCAGGAAGCGCTGTCTATGGCAGGGAGTATTGAGCGACATTCAGAGCACCCGATAGGGGCGGCAATATTAAAACATTGTCAAAACAATGATATAGAGCTTAAGGACGCTGAAGATTTTGAGGCTATATCCGGCAAGGGAGCGACGGCGAAAGTCGACGGCAAAAATGTCAAGGTCGTCAGCAAAGGTTACCTGAAAGAAAATGACATAGAATATGACAGCAGCGAACAAGAAGATCGAAAAGGAGCGGAGACCAAAGTATTCGTACTTGTAGACGACAAGCCGGTTGCGATAATATTTACTGCCGACAGGATTCGTGAACAATCCAAAGCCGCCGTAAAGCAGCTCAGGGAAAAGGGGATGAAGGTGATTATGATAACGGGTGATTCGGAAAAGACGGCTGCGGCTGTCGCTGATGAACTTGGACTGGATGATTATTTTGCCGAGGTACTGCCGGATAAAAAGTCGGATAAGATAAAGGAACTTCAAAACCAGGGCCGGCGAGTTGCTATGGTCGGAGACGGCATAAATGATGCTCCCGCTCTTGCACAGGCCGATGTTGGTATCGCCATCGGTGCCGGAACGGATGTTGCCATAGATTCAGCGGATGTTGTGCTGGTGGAATCGGACCCGATGGATGTTACAGAGATTTTCTCATTGTCCAAAAGGACCTACAGAAAGATGATACAGAACCTGTGGTGGGCTGCTGGTTATAATATTATCGCGATACCCCTTGCCGCGGGTGTGCTTTTCTGGGCGGGGATCATATTAAAACCGGCTGTAGGTGCCGTAATAATGTCGCTTTCAACGGTTATTGTGGCTGTCAATGCGCAGCTGCTGAAGATTTCGTCGGATTAGATAATAATGTAAGTTGAATCTTAAGCTAAGATATTAAAAATGCCCGAACTTCCTGATGTTGAGATATTCAAAAGATATGTCGATTCGACTTCGCTTCATAAACAGGTATCGCATGTTGAAGTGAAGAATAAAAAGATATTGAAAAACATTTCAGCGGCGAAGATTGAGAAACTGCTGCAGGGTCAAAAACTGCAGCACAGTTCGAGGCACGGCAAATTTCTGTTTGTCAAAACCGGTAACGGCTGGTTTATTATGCACTTCGGCATGACCGGTGAATTGAAATATTATAAAGACGGCGAGCAGGCGGAATACGCAAAATTTATAATCGGCTTTGAAAACGGGTATCGGCTTTATTATATTTCCCGCAGGATGCTCGGCTGGGTGAGCTGGACGGAGTCCATGAACGATTTCCTTGCCGAAGAGAAAACAGGCCCCGACGCGATGGATATTTCCAGGGAGGATTTTACAGAATTGCTTTCCGGCCATAAAGGCGCCATCAAGCCGCTCCTGATGAACCAGAAAGTTATCGCCGGGATAGGCAACATTTATTCCGATGAAATACTTTTCCAAAGCGGTATAAGCCCGGAAAAGGGCGCATCTTCGATCGGTAAAAACACGGCTGAGGTTATCTATAAAAACCTGCGCATGGTGCTGCGCAGGGCTGTTGAGCGCAGTGCCGATCCAAAAAAGCTTCCGCAGGATTACCTTCTTCCGCATCGTGAGAAAAAGGGTAATTGCCCAAAATGCGGCAATGCCCTGAGGGTAAGCAAAGTCGGCGGAAGAACCGCTTATTACTGCACGAAGTGTCAGAAGTAACGATTAATCTTCTTCGCCTGTTTCAATCTTCCCTGTTTCTTTCATCAGCCGGCGGAGATATTTTTGCAGGTCGCCCAGGTGCCTCGACGCTTCGTCAAAGCTGCCGGAGCCTGTTGCTTCGAGATAATCTTCAAACGCCTTGTTTGCCTTGTCTGCAAGCTGGGCGGCGTTTCCTGTCAGCGCATCTTTTATCGCGGGCTTTTTCTGGTCCTGCGGTGACAGCAGACCCTGGATGGCTTCGTCGAAAGTTTCTGCGTAGCTTAAGTCATCTTCATGCATAACAGCCACCAGCCGCAGTTCCGGGTAAGCGGCGGTTTCGGCCTGGAGATATATTGGCTCGACATAAAGCAGCGTCTCCTCAAGCGGTATAACCAGTACGTTTCCGCGAATGACATTCGAGCCCCGCTGGTCCCACAGTGAAAGCTGACCGGAAAGAAAGCTGTCCTGGTCGATCTTGGTTTCCATCTGCTGTGTACCGAGAATCCGCTTTTCTTTCGGAAACTTGTAAGCCAGAAACCTCCCGTAATTTTCACCGTCACACATCCCCGCGATCCAGCCGATCAACACCTGCCTGTTTTTCGGTGTGAAGGGCATCATCAGGACAAATTCAGGTTCGTTCGAGCCGGGCATTTCCCATATTATATAATAAGGCTGCACGGGCTGGACATTGTTGTAATATTTTTCAGTAGCGCGAACCCAAAGGTCCTCCTGGTTATAGAATACGGTTGGGTCTGTCATGTGATATTTCGCGTAGACCAAACCCTGCATAAGAAGCATGTCCGAAGGGTAGCGAACATGCTTGAAAAGCTCGCCGGGCATTTCGTCACGAGACTTGAACATGTTCGGAAAGACATTCTGCCATGTTTGAATAATCGGATCATCGGGGTCAAAAACATAAAAGTCAACGGTGCCGTCATAGGCGTTGATGACAGCTTTTACGGAGTTGCGAATATAATTGATGCCGTCAAATTGATACGGAGCGTCCTTTGCGCTTATTCCCCTGCTCACTGCGTATTGGCCCGAAACATAAACCGGCTCGCTGTAAGGGTAGTCGGAAGTTGTCGTATAGCAGTCAACTATCCAGTACATCCTGCCGTTATCGAGAACCACGTACGGGTCATCGTCAAACTGCAAAAACGGTGCAAGTGTTCGGACCCTGTCCTTGATTTGCCGGTGAAACTGTATCCTGCTTTCCTTTCTCGGGTATTTTGAAACAAACAGTCTCGTTCCGTCAAACTTCCAGCCGAATATGAATTTGCGCCACAGGCTGTTTATCTGCACACCGCCTGTGCCCTGGTAACGCGAATAGTTGTTTTGCTCCCCCGCGGGGTAATCAAACTCTTTTTCCTCACTGTTGACAATCACATGAGAGTCGGTCAGTTCGCCGTAATAAATCTGCGGCGTGTCAACTTCGAGAGATTCATACTTGCTCTTGGGCGGTATGTCCTTAATCAGCAGGTTGGGCAGACCCTGCGGTGTGAACTCGCTTACTGTTGTAAGAGTCAGGCCGTACCCGTGCGTATATTTAAAACGCTTGTTCACAAAAGTCTGGCTCTGTGCCGGAAGGTTGCCAGTCTGCATTTCCCGCGCCGAGACCATCGTCTGGCGGTAGTCGCCGTTTATCATGTACCTGTCAATGTCGACATCGACGAATTCATAGTAAAGCCTTATCTCCTGGAACTGCTTGTATACAGAATCCAGGGCCCGCCAGTCCCACAGCCGGATGTTTTTAAGCAAAGTTTTGTTATCATCGAGCATCTTCCGGGTAAGGTTGCCGGAGGCCGGGAACTTTCGTTCTTCGACAGTGTCGAGCTTGAAGCCTTTTCTTGTGTATTCGATGTTGTTGGCGATATAAGGTCTTTCAAAGGTTATTTCGTTGGGCTCGACCCTGAGCCACTGAAAAACGCCGGGCAAAATGCTTGCACCAATAAACCATACAGCAGCGGTGACGACCACGAAAGAGCCGACATACGCAAAAGGCGAGACTATATAGGACGCTTTGAATCTGCTGGAGATCGCTTTTATGGCAGCCGAAGCAGGAGAAAAGATGAGTACCAGGCCGAAAAGAGCGGTCATGACCGCAAGTATGGAATAAACCGGCATGCGGATATGGTCGTCCGTCCAGCCGACACCGTGAACGGCGCCGAGACCGGAGTACATCAGGTTATAACGGGCAAGGACACGGCCTGCTGAGACAAGCAAAAACAGTATGCCCATGTTGATGAACATATTCCGAAAGTAACCGGCAGTAAGGTCCTGGCGAAAATTAATCTGCCTCATCTGGATATCCTGTTCGCTGATATTGACCTGCAGCAGTCGCGATGCCAGCAATACCGCAAGGCTTATAACGGTTATGCTCGTCAAAAAACTGTACAGGGCTTCGTAGAAAGGCAAACTGAACAAGTAGAAAGAAATGGGCATTTTGAGAATGGGATCCGCAGCCTGCGTACTCACGCCGTTAAGATAAAGCAGCACGGTGTCCCAGTTATTGTAACCCCACTGGGCCCCGATTACAGCGGCGACAGCTGCGCCTATAAGCTTGATCGTAAAACTGCCTTTGTGAAATGCGTTGAGCAGGAACACATATATAAAACCTGCCGCAAAGCCTGCGACTGTGATAAATATTTTCGCGGTTATGGATATCCTGAACCTTTGAGCGAAACCAACCGCGTCAAACCAGAGATATTCGCCCCAGAGGTCGAGAAGTGAGAAAACGGCGATCGAAACAGCGCCAACGACTGCGCCTGTTACAGTCAGGGCAAGTTTCTTTGAGTTTATACCATACAGGATAAGACCGACGGAAATAGCACCCAAAACGAGAATTATGGCGAAATACATGTTGTGATCCTTAAGAAAAGAAGATTAGAAAATAACATCTTAGCATTTTCGTGCCTCCATTGAAAGCAGGCAATCCGATTTTTTCTGATTATGTGTCAGTAAATGCCGTAATTTTTACATAATCTCGTTATTGCCTGCTCGTTCAGAATATAACGGTGTGTCATTAGGGATATTCCCGATTGTAAAATCCGGCATGGGGGGCGAAACTGTTTTTCACTGAAAAAGTTAGTCATGTTAAGGAAAAGTTTTTTATGAAAAGCAGGTTTCGCACAATAACGCTTGATGATTACAAACCGTATATCGGCAGTGAAGCATGCAGCCGGATACTGGGCAAAGCGGAAAATCTGCGCGACCTGCACGTGACGAATTTGAACTCAACTTACTATGGCGGCGGTGTGGCCGAACTGCTTTCTTCATTGACGCTTTTAATGAACTGCGTTGGTATAAAGACCGGGTGGCGCGCCATACAGGGGGCGCCCGACTTTTTCAGCATTACAAAAAAGATGCACAATGCCCTGCAGGGCGGCCAGATAAACCTTACCGATCGCAAGAAAAAGATATATGAAAACGTTATATGTCAAAACGCGATGCGCAACCATCTTACTCATGATATTGTAATTATTCATGACCCCCAGCCGATAGGGATGATCAATCACTACAAGAAAAAAGGCCCATGGATTTGGCAATGTCATATAGATATCAGCAACAGGGATGAGGAACTTTGGAACTATCTCAAGCAGGATGTTGAAAAATATGATGCTGTTATCACAAGTCTTGACGATTACAAGCAGGAAATCGAGACCCCGCAGCTTCATTTCATGCCGGCTATAGATCCGTTCTCGATAAAGAACAGCGAACTTGAACAGGACGAGATTGACGAAAGGCTCGACCATTATGACATACCTACGGACAAGCCGCTGATTGTCCAGATATCCAGGTTCGATAAATGGAAGGACCCCGAGGGTGTTATAAAAGCTTTTAAAAAGGCTCGCAAAAAAATAGACGCAAGGCTGGTGCTGCTTGGAAATATCGCCAACGATGACCCTGAAGGTCCGCAGGTCTATCAGTCACTGCTGAAGCACCAGGCCGACGATATATTGATAATGACAAAACAGGACACTGCAATGGTGAACGCTTTGCAGCGAAAGGCGGCGGTCGTTTTGCAGAAGTCGATTCGCGAAGGATTCGGGCTGACAGTTACCGAGGCGATGTGGAAAGGGACCGCTGTTATCGGCGGCAATGCCGGCGGAATAAAGTACCAGATAAAGGACAGGGAGAACGGTTTTCTTGTCGACAGTATTGACCAAACAGCCGAGAGAATGGTTGAGCTTATCAACGACAGGGACCTTGCAGACAGGCTGGGTAAAAAAGCGAGAGAAACAGTTGAAAAGAAATTTCTCATGACCAGGCTGCTTGAACAGTACCTGGACCTGTTCAACTCGTTCGAGACAATTTACAAACTTAATATGTAATTTCGAAGCAAACTGTGGTTTTTTGAAAGGAAAAAAAATGAAACTCAAGACACTTGTTGTTATCGGCTTGATTTTGAGCTTAATAGTGGTCCTCGGTTGTGAGCAGCAGGACGGACAGACAGCCGGCACGCAGGACGCAATGACCAAAGAGCAGGTCAGGGAGCGAATAGATCAGCTCCAGGCAAAGCTTGACGAGATGCAGGAAAAGTATAACGAGCTTAAGACTCAGGACAAGGAAGCTCAAAGTGACGAGATGGAAGATATGATAGGCGATATGAAGGCACAGCTTGATATAATGGCGGTCTACTTCAGCGAAGGCTGGGACGGAGTGACTTCGGGCATGGAGCAAACTCTAAGCCGGATAACAGAAGCATATCAAACTTCGGATTACCTGCCGGAAAACAAACGCATTGAAAATGTAAAATCGGACAGCCAAAGCGCTGACAGTAAAGACATGAAAGAAAACGCAGATAAGATGACCGCTTCCGGTTCCGGGGCAAAAACCGATACTGATAAAAGCGGAACTCAATAGTTTAAGCTGCTCAAACAGGGCGGTTAATTTTTCCGCCCTTTAATATTTATTCATAATTACTAAGCGGAGGCTGACTATGAAACTCAATATTAAATCTTTTGCACTGACCTGCGGAATAGTCTGGGGGATTTGCATGTTCATATTTACATGGTGGATGATAGTTTTCGGCGACGGAGCGGTCGGTGAGAAAGTGCCGATCATAAGCGATATGTATATTATGTACCGCATAAACCCGGCAGGGAGCATAGTAGGCCTGTTGTGGGGTTTCCTTGACGGGGCTATTGGCGGCCTGGTATTCGCGTGGCTGTATAACCTGCTTACAGGGAAGATGCAAAAAGGCGAAATTTAAGCATAACTTTTTTATTAAAACGTTACTAAACAGGAAAACCGATGACCGGTCTGGTTGGCATAATAGCCCTTTTGATCATTGTTGGCTTGTCGTTGATAATTACGAGGGTTGCGACTATAGCCCTTACAAGTACCGGTATGTCCGAACAGTCGGCCCGTTTCCAGGCGCGCAGCGCGTTTACGGGAACGGGCTTTACGACAAGCGAGGCTGAGGTTGTTGTCAATCACCCCGTCAGGCGGCGGATAATAATGGTGCTTATGCTTCTGCGAAGCGCGGGGCTGGTTACTATAATTATATCGCTTATTCTTTCCTTTGTGGGGACCGACGGCGGACCGGGGAGAATAACAAGGCTTTTGATAATCGCTGTTGGCGTGGGGGTGTTATGGAAGCTCTCGACAAGCAAAAGGGTCGATAAGTATGTTAATAAACTTATCAAAAAAGCTTTGCGGAAATGGACCGACCTTGACATACATGACTACGTGGGCCTTTTAAGACTCTCGGGCGAGTACAGTGTCAATGAGATGCAGGTTCAGGAGGGTGACTGGATCGAAGGCAGAAAACTCAGCGAGTGCAACCTTAAACAGGAGGGCGTTACGGTGCTGGGCATAATTCGCAGCGACGGCACATATATAGGCGGACCGAGAGGAAATTCGGAGGTTTTCACTGACGATACATTGATTCTTTACGGCAAATCGGAAACACTTAACGATCTCGATAAACGAAGAAACGACACCGAGGGTGAGCGTTCGCATGAAGAAGCTGTTCAAAGACACAGCAGAACAAAACAAAGCGAAGACCAGAAGGACAGGCGGTTTGTAGAAAAAAAGAAGACAAAACACGGCCGTGAAAGCCAAACCAAACCACAAGAACAGGAGAGTATGTCATGATGTACAATTTGATGAAAATGAAGGGTTTTAAGATAGACACTTCCGATGGCGAGGCGGGAAAGATCGCGGACTTTCTTTTTGATGACATGTCCTGGACAGTCCGTTATGTGGAGGTTAATACGGGCTCGTGGCTGTTCGGCAGGCGGGTTCTTATTTCGCCCTCGCATATTTCCGCGGTTATGTTCAAACAGGAAAAAATACAGGTCGATCTCACGCAAAAGCAGGTAGAGAACAGCCCCGACCTGGCGACAGACAAGCCCGTTTCAAGACAATACGAAACTGCGTTTCATGACTACTACGGCATGTCCCCCTACTGGTTCGATGCCGGGGACCCGTATATGAATACCGGTGTTCCCGAATTTCAAAAGGAGTTTGACGAAAAAAAGGATCAGGATCCGCACTTGCGCAGCATGAACGAAGTAACAGGCTACAATATCGCCACAAAAGACGACGGGCTGGGCAAGGTAGACGACCTGCTGGCAGAACAAGAGCAATGGGTGATAAGATATCTGCTGATCGACACAAAGATATTGCTTCCCGGCAAAAAGGTCCTCGTGTCAACCCAGTGGATAAAAGACGTTGACTGGGGTCAGAAGCATATTGTCGCGGACCTCGAAAAGGAGCAGATAAAACAAAGCCCCGAGTACGACGACTCGACACCGCCGGAGAGGGACTACGAGGTTAAACTGCATGAGTTTTACGGTAAAGCGCCATACTGGCAAGCGAGCGCGATGTAAAATGGAAAAAGGCAAAACATATATAGGCACGTCCGGCTGGAACTACCCGCATTGGCGGGGCCGTTTTTATGATACAAAAGACGGGGAAGATGGATACCTTGATTTTTACAAAGGCGTTTTTGACACCGTTGAGATCAACAACAGCTTTTATCAGCTTCCGGGCATAGATGTTATAGAAAACTGGGTTGATACGGTCGGCGAAGCTTTCACTTTCAGTGTAAAGGCAAGCAGGTACATCACGCACATGAAAAAGCTGAGGAGGCCCGAAGAGGCGCTGGATATGTTCTTCGAGAGGGTAAACTATTTCGGCAAAACGCTCGGACCGATACTCTTTCAGCTTCCGCCGAGATGGAACTGCAATGCCGAACGTCTCGCAGAGTTCCTGAAACTGCTGCCCGACGGTCAGCGATGCACATTCGAGTTCAGGGACGATTCCTGGTATAATGACGAAGTTTACCGTCTGCTTGAGCAATATAACGCGGCATTTTGTATTTATGACATGTCAGGGGAAGTCTCACCGAAAAAGGTCACCGCCGACTTTGTATATATTCGGCTGCACGGTCCGCGCTACGCTTACGAGGGCAGCTACGATAATACACAGCTTTCCGGCTGGGCCAGCGCCGTCTCCACGTGGACATCGAAGGGTATGGACGTATACTTCTATTTCGATAACGACCAGGCCGGCTACGCACCCAAAAACGCGCAAAGTCTCAAGCAGATGCTTGAAAAGGAATAATATGCCCGTTCATAATTCGGATATCGCAGAACTGTTCAATAAGACAGCCGATCTGCTGGAGATAAAAGGCGAAAATCGTTTTCGTGTGCGTGCTTATCGCGATGCGGCGAGGACTATAGAAAGCCTTTCGCAAAACGCAGCAGATATGATAGATAACGGCAGGGACCTTTCCGAACTGTCGGGCATAGGCAGGGACCTGGCAGGCAAGATAAGTGAAATCGTCAGGAATAAAAAATTCAAACTGCTTGAGGATTTGAAGAAGGAAGTGCCCGAGGAGCTTGCCGAGCTGATGAATATATCCAACCTCGGCCCGAAAAGGGTTGCAGCTTTATACCGGGAACTGGATATTAAATCTTTCAGCGACCTGCAAAAGGCATTGGATGAGGGGCATATAAAGGAGCTCGAAGGATTCGGTGAGAAAATGCAGCAGCAGATTGCGCAGGCGGTTAAGAAATATGAAAACCGCGGCCCTGCAAGGATGAAACTTATACGCGCAGAAGAAATAATAAAACCGTTTTATGAATACCTGGAAAAATCAAAAGGTGTTAAGGACCTTGCCATCGCGGGCAGCTATCGCCGCAGAAAGGAAACCGTCGGAGATATCGACATACTCGCGACGTGCAAAAAGGGTTCGGATATAATGGACAGGTTTGCCGGGTATGATGAGGTTGAGAACGTAGTTTCAAAGGGCAGTTCAAAGTCCACGGTTATTTTGCGAAGCGGCCTGCAGGTTGATCTCCGGGTAATGGCGGAGGTAAGTTACGGGGCGGCAATGGTTTATTTTACCGGCTCAAAGGAGCATAATATTGCTGTTCGCAAGATAGGCGTATCGAAAAAATACAAGATAAACGAGTACGGTATCTTTAAAAAGGAAGATAAACGGGTCGCGGGCAAAACAGAGCAGGAGGTTTACGAAAAGATAGGCCTTAAGTGGGTGCCGCCCGAGCTTCGGGAAAACCGCGGCGAGGTAGAGGCAGCGAAAAAAAAAGATGCACTGCCGAACCTCGTTGAACCTGGTGATATTAAAGGCGACCTGCACTGTCATTCCAAATATACCGACGGGCGGGCGAGTATCGAAGAAATGGCCGAGGCCGCAAAAAAGATGGGCTATGATTATATCGCCATGACGGATCATTCTCAAAAGGTTACCGTTGCAGGAGGCCTGGATGAGAAGCAGCTCAGAAAGCAGCTCAAGGAGATAGACAAGATAAACGAAAAGCTCAGGGATTTCACAATATTGAAAGGCTGCGAGGTTGACATTCTCGAAGACGGCGGGCTCGATCTGCCGGATGAAGTGCTTGACGAACTGGATATGACGGTCTGTTCGGTGCATTCAAAGTTCAACCTTTCCCGCGATAAACAGACCAGGCGAGTTATAAAGGCAATGGACAACCATAACTTCACCGTATTCGGGCATCCTACCGGCAGGCTGATAAACGAGCGCGAGGCCTATGAGATAGATATCGAAAAGGTTATAAAAGCCGCATCCGAAAGGGGTGTTTTTCTCGAACTTAACTGCCACCCCGAAAGGCTTGACCTCAACGACATTCACTGCAAGGCCGCGAAAGAGGCGGGTGTGAAAATTGTTCTTTCAACGGACTCTCATCGCACCAGCGATCTCGATTATATGCGTTTCGGTATTTACCAGGCCAGGCGGGGCTGGGTGGAAAAAAAGGATGTTGTAAACACTCACTCGCTCAGCACGCTCAAAAAGATGCTCGCGGGAAGGAAATGATCGACGGAGACAGAAGATGCAGCACCAGGTAACAGTTACGGTCATGGTGATGGGGGCGTTGGTAATATCTGCGCTTTTATTGAAATCACTTTCGAGACTGATAAAAATACCCGCGTTGGTTTTTTTTATAATTCTCGGTGCGGGGATTAATATACTTGCCCCCTATATTCAGGGTTTTTCCATAAAACCGGATGCCGAAAATATCTTTATATTCCTCGCAGATCTCGGGATAATAGTACTGCTCTTTAAAATAGGACTCGACAGCAATCTCAAAAAAATGATCCAGAATCTCACCAGGGCCGGCTTTGTCGGGATAACTGCATTGCTGTTTTCCGTCGCGGCGGGATATGTCTCGGCTCGCTATATTTTAAACCTGCCTGTGTTAGCATCGGCTTCGGTCGCAGCCGCTCTTTCGGCCACGAGCGTTGGAATACCCGCAAGTATTTGGGCAGACAGACGCAAAATAGATACAAAGGCCGGGCAGCTTTTTGTTGATATGGCCGAATTCGACGATATCGCGGGTGTGATATTAATGGCAATGCTTTTTGCAGTGCTGGACAATGCATCAGGCAGTGAAAATGCTTTGGGATTTTCCGCCGCTGCTGTTCATTTCCTCAAGCTTTTGGGTAAGCTTTTACTGTTCATGCTCGCATGTGTTTTGTTTTCGCATTATGCCGAAAAGCCCCTGCGTAAAAAATTGTCACAGCTTGAAAAACCGCCGGACCTGACGATAGTTGTCATAGCAGCGGGGATAATAATAGCTTCGGTCGCGGGGCTTATGGGTTTTTCTCTTGCCATAGGGGCTTTTTTCGCGGGCCTTATTTTCAGCAGGGACCCGGACTCGGTAAAGGACCAGACTGCTTTTGACGTTCTCTATGACCTGTTCACTCCGTTTTTCTTCATTCACGTCGGTTTGAACATCGAACCGGGCGCCGGTGCCGGTATTATTGTTCCCTCTTTGGTGATTCTAACCGCTGCTGTTCTGGGTAAATATATCGGTACATTCCTGCCGGCTGTTTTAATCAGTGACAAAAAAACATCGGCGGTTCTTGCGGTCAGTATGATACCCAGGGCCGAAATCACGCTTATTATTGCCCAGGCTGTGGCGGCAAAAAATATTATTGACCGCAATATTTACGCGGGGCTTGTCATTACCTCACTGCTTACCTGTCTTGTGCCGCCTGCTGTTTTGAAGCACCAGCTTAAAGGTATTGAAAAAGACAAAAATAATTAGCATTCGATTTACAGTTTATAACAAAAAAGGAAAGAGAGGCGTTTAATGTTCGGTAAGAAGATAAAACTTTTCAACCTGCTCGGGTTCCAGGTAAGTATCGACCTGAGCTGGATAATACTTGCGGTTTTGATAACCTGGTCCCTTTCGAAGGGGCTGTTTCCGCAATATTACGAGGGACTTTCGACGGGCACCTACTGGATAATGGGAATCGCCGGCATGATCGGGCTGGTGTTTTCGATAGTCTTCCACGAGTTCTGCCACTCGCTTGTTGCTCGTAAGTACGGCATGCCGATGAAAGGGATAACGCTTTTTATATTCGGCGGGGTGGCCGAGATGGATGACGAACCCATAAGCCCCAAAGCCGAGTTTCTAATGGCAATAGCAGGACCGATATCGAGCATATTCATCGGTTTCGTTTTCCTTGGGCTTCTTCAGCTCAGCGGCCGGCTTGAATGGTCAAAACCTTTCAAAGGAGTCATCGGTTACCTGATGTTTATCAATTTCATACTCGCCGGGTTCAATCTTATACCGGCGTTTCCGCTGGACGGCGGCAGGGTTTTGCGTTCGGCGCTTTGGGGCTGGAAAAATGACCTGAACAAGGCGACAAGGATAAGCTCAAATTTCGGCTCGGCCTTTGCTGTACTTCTCATGATACTCGGTGTTTTGTCGATACTCGCGGGCAACTTTATAGGCGGGCTTTGGTGGCTGCTGATCGGTTTATTCATTAAAGGCGCTTCGCAGGGGTCATATCAGAACCTGGTATTCCGCAACATGATATCGGGCAAGACAGTCGGCGAACTTATGACAACGGACCCGGTTACCATACCTGCCGATATCAGCCTCAGCGAGGCTGTCGAGGAATATTTTTATAAGTACCATCACCGCATGTACCCCGTCGTGCGGGACGGCGAGCTTGTGGGATGTCTTACGACAAGGCAGCTTCAGAATTTTCCGAAGGGCCTGTGGCACGAGCAGAACGTGTCCGATATCGCTCACAAATGCGACGACAGCAATATGGTTGATGTCAACGCCGACGCCTTCAGGCTTCTAAAGGATTTTAATAAGATGCAGCACAGCCGCCTGCTTGTTGTGCAAAACGGCAAGCTCAAAGGTGTTATAACGCACAAGGATATTATGGATTACCTGCTGATACGAAACGACCTTGAAGCGAGACATGCTTAAAGCTCGCCGGCTCGGCAGATAACGCCTTTATCACGTATCCATGGCTCGATAGCGTCTGTTATTATTTCCGCGAAAGTCGGGTGGGCGTGGATGGTTCGATATATATCCGTTACAGTAAGCTCGTTGCGCATGGCAAGGGCGACCTCGTGTATCATGTCCGTCGAGTGCGGCCCTATCCAGGCACAGCCGAGTATTATGCCCGTTTCGTTGTCTATGCAGAGCTTGACTTTACCGGATGCTTTGTTATATGCAATCGCCGTTCCGCTTGACGAATATGACGATTCGAGCACTTTGACTTTTTCTCCCTTTTGCTTTGCCTGTCTTTCGGTAAGGCCGACCAATGCTATGTTCGGATGAAGGTAGATACCGATTGGCACCGCTTTGCGGTCGTCGCAGTTTTCATAGCCTGCCGCGTTGTCACCGGCCACAAGACCCATGCGGTTGGCAAGGTGAGTATACTGGCGGTTTTCGGCGACATCGCCTGCCGCGAAAATATTTTCCACATTCGTTCTGCATCGTGTGTCGACAGGGATAATATCACCCTCAACCTTTACACCGGCCGAGTCAAGATTAATACCCTTAACATTCGCCTTTCGGCCTACCGCGATCAGGGCATGGTCCGTTTTGAACTCACCACCGTCCGGCAGAGTCGTCACAATTTCATTTTCATCTGCCTGCATGTTTTCGACTTTCGCGCCGGTGATCACCTTTACGCCTTTTTCAGTTAAGCAGTCCCGGGCAAAATTCGAGACATCTTCGTCTTCAAGCAGATCGAGCAGTCTTTCCTTCATTTCAACCAGAACCGTTTCTATTCCCAGCTCTGCGTACATGCACGCGAACTCGCAGCCTATGACACCGCCGCCCATAATCAGTATGCTTTTCGGCAAATCCTCGGCGGTAAGGGCCTCGTTCGAGGTCCACAGTCTCGAACTTTCCCACGGCAGGAAGTCGGGCATTACGGTATTGGCGCCGGTGGCGATAATAATGCTTTCGGCGCGTATTTGTTTTTCTCCGTCGAGTTCCATTTCTACGGCCAGCGAGTTTTTGCCCGTAAACCGGCCGCGACCTTCCAGAAGCGTAATATTTTCATACTTTGACAAAGCTTTGTATGTGTCATTACGGAGTTTTTCAACTACCTCGGCAATACGGTTCATAAATTTTCTACCGTCGGTTTTTATTTCCGGTACGCTGAATCCGAGCTCGTCGAACTTCGATGTTTCAAAAAGCGAGCCGCTTGCATGTAAAATTGCCTTTGTCGACATACAGCCGACGTTAAGACAAACCCCGCCGAGGTGATTCTGCTCGATAAGGCAAACTTTCTTTCCTCTTTTCGCCGCCTGTTTCGCCGCCGGAAGACCGCCAGGCCCGCCTCCAAGTACTGCTGTGTCGTAATTTTCAGAAGATGTCATAATTCTTTCCCCGAGTTTTTAACATAAAAGTAATATATCAAGGCATTTCTAAAGATTGTAGACAATTGTCGTTTGTAATAAATCAGGAATTTCCCTATTGAACACTGCGATAATCTCTAATAAACTGTTAATCAGTGAAAAAGATCTCATACTTCTGCAGTGAGAGAGGAGTTGTTCAAGCGTGTCTTCTTTTTTTCCCGGCATTGTTTCTGTCTGTAATGTTGTTGATGTCGGTGTTAAATAACTGATTATCAATGTTAGAATTAAGGGAAACAAAGATGACTATCAAAGTTTTAATAGCAGAGGACCACCAGATACTGGTAGACGGTCTAAATTCGATGCTCGACAAAGCAGATGACATCGAGGTAGTTGGTTCTGTTTGCAGCGGCACCGATGTTGTGAATATGGTCAGGGAGCTGAAGCCTGATGTGGTGCTGATGGATATCAGCCTGCCGGGGATGAACGGCGTTGATGTTACGCGTGTCATTAATCGTGATTTTGATAACGTAAAGGTTCTGGCCCTGTCGATGCACTCCGAAAAGAAATTCATCATCGAGATGTTAAAGGCCGGTGCGTGCGGTTATATGCTCAAGGACACCGCTTTTGATGAGATAGTCCGGGCGATACAAACTGTCTATGAATCGAATAATTATCTGAGCCCGTCTATAACCGACGTCGTAATCCAGAACGCTCTCAGCGATGGAGACAAAGAAGCTAACGTTTATAATTCACTTACCGACAGAGAGAGACAGGTGCTGCAGCTTCTTTCCGAGGGGCGAACCACAAAACAGGCAGCAGCGGATCTTCACATCAGTCCCAAAACCGTCGAAACCCACCGTGCCAAGATAATGGACAAGCTGGAACTTGACAACCTTGCCGAACTTACGAAGTACGCCTTGAAAGAGGGTCTTACTTCGTTAAAATAGCGCCTTTTCAGCCGGTTTTCTCCGCCCAAATCAGCAATAAGTTTAATTAAACCCCTTTCCTGACGCATGGAAAGAGTTAAATAGGGTATTCTTTGTGTCCATTTCAGATATATCCCGATTTAAACGTGCTGTGACTATGCCGTAGTATATATGGTGTTTAAGAAAGAAAGCAGCAAATGATTTCGCAAATAATATTAAATAAACTCAGCGACATATCGATAAGACTAAAGGACGTTGCAGGCGTGTTTCTTTCAGCCGCAAAAAATGTTCGCAGGGACAGCGTCAGGTACAGGCTCTACTCGAGGTCACAGAAGATTCTTGTTTTCTCGGTCGTTGTTGAACAGGCGCTTATGGAATGCGGGGTATCTCCGAACTATGCAATGTCGCCCGATGCGGAGGCAGAGTGTTTTTTAATTGATGAAAAGATATCATCGGGAGTCAACAGGGATATCAAAACCCTCGACAAGTGTCTAAGCATTGAAAAGAAACTGCTGGCACTTTATGATCAGATAAGTGAATTTGCTCTGCCGGAAAACATCGACCCTTTTGTAAAAACACAGAAAAAGAGCCTTAAGATTGATCACAAAAGGCTTGAAAGATTTAAAGAGGAAATACTTTGCGTTAATAATTAAAATGAAAGGATTTTACAATGAGTTTATTAGGCTGGGCATTTATCTTTTTCGTAGTGGCTTTGCTGGCCGCGCTTTTTGGTTTTACAGGAATCGCAGCCGCGGCCGCGTCAATAGCAAAGGTGCTGTTCTTCATTTTCCTTATCATCTTCATCCTCCTTCTGATCGCAAGTGCCTTTGCCGGGCCTAAATACAGGTGGCCCAGGAAGGTGATCGTAGAAGAAAAGAAGGAAAACGTTTGATTGTAACCGGTTTGCCGATAAGACAATCCGGGTGTGAATTTTAACAGCATATTTTGTTATTAGAGGTTATATATGTGGCTTAAATGGCTGCCGTGGAAATTTGTAATACGAAAGCTCGCGAGGTCGCACGGTTTTCTCGACCCTGTAATGATCTGGTCCTATTTCCAGAACTTCGCGCAGCCCTCCGAGGTTGCCGGGCCGATAGAGCTGATACGCGACAGCGCGATCTTTCATTCGCGTGGTCTTATAAACTGCAGGGCGATTCCCCAGAACCAGGACTGGATATGGCCTTACTGGATCAACCAGCAGTTCAATCCTTATAATAAAACATTTATTCCCCGTGCCTTTTCGCTTACTTATGTGAATCTTACACAGCGAAACTGGACAGCCGTCGGTCAGCCGGACTGTGCTTATTACCCCATCGTCGACGCCGCAGGGCTTGTAATGCCCCACTGGGACGGCTGGTCGCTTGATTTTATGCTCCTTGATGGTGACGGTAATTTATACGCCCCGTCGAGGCACAGGGAAAAGCCCGACCAGGAGCTGATATTTGAAGATGGGCATCTTTCGGTAATTACCGAGCATAACACTGACGGCTGCTCGCTCAAAGAAACGGTCAGTATGAAGATTGAAAACGCCTCGCCGGTGTGCAGTATAAAGCTGTCGACGAATTTAAATAAACACTGCCGCCTGATCGTTTCGCTTCGGCCCTACAACCCTGAAGGCATAAGCTTCGTGCATCAAATTGAATATGATGAAACTGTTAAAGGCTGGAATGTTAATAACAAGGACAGCGTTACGTTCGCCCGGCAGCCGGACCGGCATTTCCTGAGCGAGTACAAACACGGCGATGTAATTAATAATATGCTGGATGAAAGAACTATTTCCGAAGACAAAATCAAGTGCAAAATCGGCCTTGCCACGGCGGCTGCTGTGTTCGATATGCAGAAGGAAAGTTCAAACGAAATCGAGGTCAATGTCCCGCTCGATACAAGAAAGCCGCACATAAAACTCCCGCCGCCGAAACCTGCAAAGCAGGCCTGGCAAAGCAGCATGGGGGACTATTGCAGGATAAGCATTCCCGATCAGCGCAAGCAGTTTCTTTACGATACAGCCGTGCGAACCGTATTGATGCATTCGAACGAAAAGGAAGTTTACCCCGGCCCGTTCACTTATAAAAAGTTCTGGTTCCGAGACGCCTCGTTCATTCTTTACGCGATGCTATGCGCAAATGTACCGCATCGGGTTAAAAAGGTTCTGGACACTTACCCGCACAAACAGAATTTGAACGGATATTTTCAGTCGCAGCACGGCGAATGGGACTCGAACGGCCAGGCGCTTTGGATAATGGACCAGTACCGCAGGTTCGTAAATGAGACACCGGATGAAAATTGGCAGAAATCCGTCGAAAAAGGTGCAGACTGGATAATTCGCAAATGCACCAGTCCCGACAACGGCACGGACCATGCGGGGCTTTTGCCGGCAGGTTTCAGCGCCGAGCATTTCGGCCCGAACGATTTTTACTACTGGGACGATTACTGGGCGGTCGCCGGTTTAAGAAGCGCTGCTGATATATTGCAGCGGGCAGGTGACAGCTCAGCCGCCAGCCGATTAACGCAGCAGGCCGGCAGGCTTATAGAGAGCATTGAAAAAAGCATAAACGCTGTTCAGCAGCGCCTTGGGGTTAAGGGCATACCGGTTTCATGCAACCGGCGAATGGACTCGGCGGCGATTGGTTCGCTTGTTTGCAGGTATCCGACACAGGTGTATTCGCGCGGCGATGAAAAGCTGCTTGCTACGGCTGAACATATCTTCAATAAGCATTGTTTCAACAACGGTTTCCTACTCGATGTGTCGCATTCGGGCATAAACGCGTATTTAACTATACATCTTGCACAGGTGTTCATGCAGGCCGGTGACGAAAGATTCATGCCGCTGGAAGACGAACTGACAAGGCTTGCAACACCGACGGGTCAGTGGCCCGAGGCCATTCACCCGCAAACCGAGGCCGGCTGTATGGGCGACGGACAGCACGTCTGGGCCGCTGCGGAATGGGTTACGTTCATGCGCAACTCGCTGCTTTATGAAGACATTGGCGAAAAGTCGCTCGTTCTCGGCGCGGGCATACACACTGACTGGAGCAGCCCGGGCAAAAATATAAAGATTGGTCCTGCCCCGACAATATGGGGAAAGCTCAGCCTGTCTTATACTTTCAGCGAACAAAGCTGCGATATCGAATTAGATGCCCAATGGCATGGTAATCCGGAAAATATCGCCGTGAGAATACCCGGTTTTGAAACTGCACAGGTTCAGCCCAGCGCAGGTTTTATAAAGGTCCACAGGAGACAGCAGGCGTGAATATTCTGATGATGAGCAATACCTACCTGCCGCGGATAGGCGGTGTCGCAAACTCGGTCAAAGCCTTTACTGATGAGTACCGGCAGAGGGGGCATCGAACTGTCGTTGTCGCCCCGGACTACGAAGGGAAGGACGAAGACGAAACCGATGTTATACGGATACCCTCGATACAGCACTTCAGCAGTATTGACTACTCTGTAATGCTGCCTATACCGGGTTTTCTTGAGTCCCAATTGAAAGACTTCAAACCTGATATTATTCATTCCCACCATCCGTTCCTTATCGGCAGCACAGCCCAGCGGGTTTCGGGGCGTTTCGGGATACCGCTTGTATTCACACATCACACGCGCTATGAACTTTACACCCATTACACGCCCGTTGAGTCGTCGAAAATGAAGAAATTTATAACAGCCCTTTCATGCGGTTATGAAAACCTCTGCGATTGTGTAATTGCGCCCAGTGAGTCCATAAGGGATATACTGCTCGAACGCGGTGTTACAAGCCCCATCAAGATCGTGCCTACCGGCGTGTATGTAAATGAATATAATAACGGTGACGGAGGGCAAACCAGGGATAAATACAATATCCCGCAGGACGCGTTCGTTGCAGGTTATGTAGGCAGAATAGCCCAGGAAAAAAATCTCATATTCCTGTCGCAGGCTGTGGTTAAATTTCTCAAAAAGAATAAAAACGCTTACTTTTTACTGGTCGGCAAGGGCCCGGTGAAAGAGCAGATACACAAGTATGTAAAAGACAAGGGTGTTTCTGAAAGGGTAATACTTACCGGCCCACTAAGGGGAAAAGATCTTATAAACGCATATCACGCACTTGATGTATTTGTCTTCGCATCTCATACCGAGACCCAGGGAATGGTGATAACCGAAGCGATGGCTGCCCGACTGCCTGTTGTTGCACTTGACGCTACGGGAATAAGGGAAGTGGTTAGCAATGGCGATAACGGGTTTCTGATAAAGAAAGAAAGCAAAAAAGACTTTGCCGAAGCATTGTCGAAAATCGCCGGTTTCAGCAATGAGAAAACAGAAAGAATGAAACAGCGGGCTTATGCGACAGCCGAAAAATTTTCCATGCAAAATTCTGTCAGCTCCATGCTTGATATTTACCGAGACACCGTGAAAGATTATAATAAGGCCGCGCCGAAGGATGAAAGTTTCTGGCAAACCGCGCTACAGCAGGTAAAAACGGAGTTGTCCATGTTCAACAATGCTCTGAAAGCGGTTGACGAGGCCTTGTCCGGCAAGAGTTGAAAAAAATATGCTCTCTAAGATCGGTAAATTATATTATTTTTTCAAAAGAACCCTTACCAGGGCAAACTTTTATGTCCGTTTGATGCGGCTGGACAGCAGGAATAAGGGACAGAAGGGGCGCGGCCTCGTAATGATCCAGGTAGACGGGCTGGCAAAAAATCAACTCGAAAAGGCATTTCAAAAAAACAGGCTCCCTTTTCTCAAGTCACTTCTTGAAAAGCAAAAATACAATATGTACCGTCATTACCCGGGATTTCCATCCACGACCCCCGCTGTTCAGGCCGAGCTGCTTTACGGTGTTAAACAGGCCGTGCCGGGTTTCAGCTTCTTCGATAAACAGCGGCAGCGAAACGAAGTGATGCTCGACCCTTTCGAGGCCCAGAAAATAGAGAGGGAAATAGCTTCAAAAGCAAAAGGCCTCCTCGAGGGGGGAAGCGCATACTGCGATATATACTCAGGCGGCGCGGAGGAGACGCACTTTTGCGTTGCCGACTTTTCACCTGAGGGTTTGTTCCGTCACAGGTATCCGATTGGCTTTATTTTGCTGACACTGCTGAATATTCCCGCGCTTATTAGAATGGGCACCCTGATAGTGCTCGAGTTTTTCCTTGCCCTGTTCGAAGCCGTTCGGGGAATAACAACCGGCAAGGGCTTCAGGCAGGAACTCCAGTTCATACCGTCAAGGGTCGGCACTTGCATATTTCTGCGTGAACTCGCCGTAACCGGCGCAAAGATAGATATCGCCCGCAACATGCCGATTATACATATGAATTTTCTCGGTTATGATGAACAGAGTCATCGGCGCGGCCCGTCGTCAAACTTCGCTCACTGGTCCCTGCAGGGGATCGACGATGCGATAAAGAGGGTTTACAGGGCCGCGCAGTCTTCGCCCGGCAGGGATTACGATGTCTGGATTTATTCCGACCATGGCCAGGAGAACACTGCAAGCTTTGCCCGGTGGTACGGTCGGACAATTAATGATGCCGTTGCCTCTCAGATCGATATAGCACAGATAAACAACTCGGACGGTGATACCGACCGCAGGGATAACGTCTACCCCGGGATTAAACCAAAGAATAAGCAAACAGAGCATAAGCCTGAAAAACTCGTCGTTTCAGGTATGGGGCCCGTAGGGCATGTTTATATCCCTGTGGAGATGGATGCCCAAAAAAAAGCGGAAATTTGCAGCAAGCTCGTAAAAAACGCGAACGTGCCGCTCGCTGCATTTCCCGATCAAAACGATAAAGTGCGTGCTTTCACTATTGACGGTGAATTTGTATTGCCGGACCAGGCAGGTGAAATTTTCGGCTCCGACCACCAGTATCTTAAACCACTCGCGGAGGATTTTGTAAAGTTCTGCAGCCATAAGTATGCCGGTGATATTGCGATACTTGGATTCAATCCGAAGGGTGAACATTTTTCTTTCCCGAACGAGAACGGCTCACATGGCGGGCCCGGCAGGGGTGAAACAGATGCATTCGCGATATTGCCCTGTGACGTGCATATTGACGACGCCAAAGGATATATTCGTCCTGTCGACATTTACAACGCGGCGCAGAACTTTCGCACCGAATACACCTCGCGCAAGCTCGACCTGGAAACCGTAGAAAAGGACCACCTTCGGCTGATGACCTATAACGTGCATTCCTGTGTGGGGCTTGACGGCAAGGTCTCCATTGAACGCATCGCAAGGGTTATTGCCCAGAACAAGCCTGATATTGTCGCACTTCAGGAACTCGACCACGGCAGAAAAAGAACCCAGAATTATAACCAGGCAGCCGAAATCGCCAAGCTGCTCAACATGGAATACCATTTTCATCCGCTGGTAAAGGTTAAGACGGAAAAATACGGTGACGCAATCTTGAGCAGGCTTCCGATCCGCGAAGTGAAAAAACACACACTGCCAAAGCCCGGCAACATGAAATGGCTTGAAACACGTGGTGCTATTGAAATAACAATATCCGTCAATAAAACGCAAATCAGGATTGTTAACACGCATCTCGGTCTCACTGCGCGCGAAAAGCAAATGCAGATCGATTACATTCTCGAAAAGATACTTGCCGAAAACAACAGGGTTGAGAACACAGTTTTATGCGGCGACTTCAACTTCTCCCCAAAATCTTCCTACTATAAAAAGGTAACCGAATGTTTAGACTGTAAGAACAGCGGAGAAATGTCTTTCAGGACCTGGCCCAGCCGGTACCCACTGGCACGCATCGATCACGTATTTTTCAAAGGCGATATTGAAATCATCACCGCGGAGACACCTCGCAACGACCTTGCTGAAATGGCATCCGATCATCTTCCAATAGTTTCGTGTTTCAGGGTCCCGCCCGGCGAATGAAAATATATTCGCGGTTAAACAAGCTGCCCCCCGATGAAAGTGAAAATCAATACACCCGGAATAGAGCCGAGACACGTTGTCCATAAAAAGGTGTGAATGTGAACTCTTGTCAGGCCCGCGATAAGATTTAGAACGCAAAAGGGGGCTATAGGAATAAAGCGCACGGATATCAAATACCACGTGCCGTACTTACGGAAGTTTTCGTTAAATTTTTCCAGCTTTTCACCGAAGCGCTGCTGTATCCAGTTACCGGCAAAGTACCTGCTGAAATAAAACGTTATCGCAGAGCTCAATGCCACCGCGGTCATTGAGTAAAGGCTCCCTTCAAATGTTCCGAACAAAATGCCCCCAGCCAGCAGAAGCAGCGACGCGACAGGCAGCGCCGCGGCGAGTATCGAGTACGCTGAAATGTAAATTAATATGGATTTTATATAATTCGCTCTTAAAAAATCACGAAACTTGTCTATGTTCTCTCGCAGTTTTGTTTCAGTAAAATGCTGCTTTGCGTCTGTCCCGTAAAAGACAATAACCACGGCAAGAATGACCGATACAAATATTATAAGTTTTATTTGATAAGGTTTTATCCGCATAATTCCTGTAATCAGTGTTTTTATTTTTAATGATTCTAATTCAGCAGGCTTATTATTCAATCAGGAAAAACCCTACCAGGGCATATATAACTTGTATCAAAGTTACTCATACCAGCAAATGCCTGACTTACATTAAGGTTATCCCTAATTAACACCGTCATAAATATCGCATATAGTATATAAAGTAAAAAATTAATTAATCAGGAGATGAAAATGAACAGGTTCAAAGTCATTTTTTGTGTAACGCTTGTAACATTTGTTCTGGCTCTTGCAGGCTGTAATACTATGGAAGGCGCCGGCGAGGACATTGAACATGGCGGCGAGGCGATCCAGGACGCAGCCGACTGATCTGTCACGGTTAATAGTGAATAAAAATTTAATGCAGGGTTAAAAGCATGGTCAGGGAAATAAAAGCATGTAAACTAAGCGATCTTTATCCGGGCCGGATGAAACTGGTCGAGGTTGACGAAGATTTCAGCATAATTATCGCAAATGTCAATGGAGGCTTTTACGCTATCGCATCGGAATGTTCCCATTTCGGCGCCTCATTAGACAAAGGCCTGCTTCATGAAGGGCGAATCAGGTGCCCCTGGCACCAGGCGGTGTTCGATGTGGTCAATGGCAAAGCTGAGGAACCTCCGGCCCTCGATGACCTTGAAACGTTTGAGGTTAAACTCGATGGCGAGGATGTTATCGTCGTAATACCGGATAAACCCCTTCGCCAGAAGGAACCGCAGATGACCCGCCTGGTGCGTGAAAATGATGACCGTGATTTCATTATCGTCGGCGCCGGAGCCGCAGGTGCACTTGCCGCCGAGTCGTTAAGAAAGGAAGGTTTCCAGGGCAGAGTGATAATGATTACCCGCGAGGACAAGCCTCCTTATGACCGCACAGAGCTGAGCAAGTCTTACCTGAAGAACATGAAACAGCAGCTTCCCCAGCTTAGAAAAAAGGAATTTTACGACAAGCATGACATCGAACTCTGGACCGAAACAGGGGTCACGGAGATAAACACTCAAACTCATACCGTGCATTTCCAGACCCTGCGGGATAATGTCAGCGGAAAAGTAAATTATGACTCGCTTTTGCTGGCAGCAGGCTCGGTTCCGAGAAAGCTGCCGATACCCGGCGCCGATCTGCCCGCAGTTCATTACCTGCGCAGTTATGATGATTATACAGATATTTGCCGGCGGGCTGAACAGGCCTCATCCGTTGCCGTAATAGGGGCAAGCTTCATCGCCATGGAAACCGCAGCTTCCCTGAGAAGCAATGACATCGATGTAACGGTAATCGCGCCGGAATCCGTGCCCTTTGAATACACCCTTGGCAAGGAAACAGGGTCGGTCTTTCTCGAAGAGCACAAAAATAACGGCGTGAATTTCAATCTTGAAAACAAGGTCACCCAAATTGAGCCCCGCGGTGAAAAACTGAAATTAACGCTGGACAAAGCGGCCCCTGTAACTGCGGATTTTGTAATAGTCGGCGTAGGGGTCGAACCGGCGGTCTCGAAGATTAAAGGCATTAAAACTTCGCAAAACGGCAGTGTTACGACGGACCGGTACCTCAGGCTTGCCCCGGATGTTTTTGCCGCAGGCGATATTGCCGCCTTTCCGGACCATAAAAACTCAGGCATGATCCGGGTCGAACACTGGAAGCATGCCCAGAACATGGGCGCAGTCGCCGCAGCGAATATGATGGGAAAAATGTACCCCTATAACAGGGTCCCTTTCTTCTGGACCACGCAGTATGAGCTCCGCCTGCGATATGCGGGCTATGCCCCGCAATGGGACGAGATTTATATCGAGGGCGAAACCGCAAAGCGGCAATTCGCTGCATTCTACATAGACAAGGCCCGCGTAACCGCCGTAGCGGGAATGAACAGCGACAAAACGCTCGATGCCGCGGCTGAGCTGCTCCAGGCCGGAAAAATGCCCGCCGTGGATGAAATAAAAGCAGGCCGTATAGAATTGCCCGAATATATTAAAGAACTGCCGCTGCAAAAAATTTGAGTGTTGGAAAAATTCAACCGCCCGCAGTGTTACATATGCCCCCTGCGTTGGTTCCGAAACTTTCTTGACGATGCCTTCGTTGTCGAGGACCATCCTCACCGAGCCCAGCCGGTCGTGGACGCAGTAATAATAATCGTCCGCCGTGTTCGGGTCGCTGCCCTGGTCGTCATAGATTCCCTGCCGCAGTATCTGCCCGGAGGGGGTATAGACATATTGCTTTTTCAAAGAGCGGTTCGGATCGGCAGGTGCCGCGTCCAGTTCGAGTATTATTGTAGGCATTTTGCCCGCTATGTCAACGATATACTCGCGGTCCGATTATGTCGCACTTGAGAAATTGGGGCCAGGGCGATGACTTATCCTGAATAATGCGGATGAGAGGATTCGAGCAAAGACCGCTTTTTTAAGTCCTTTTATATAAAGCACTTACAATCTGCAAATTTTGTAATTATCTAATTTTTATTATCTAATTTAAAAAAACAGATTAATTAGCATGTTGAAGTCTAAATCTTGTCATAAAAATAGCTACTTTATTGTTGACATAAATCATCCCCTCTGTATAATCATCCTCAATTATTTGTGGA
>CAZVPF010000018.1:0-72282 GCA_964628195.1 uncultured Pirellulales bacterium
TGGATGTCGTTAGGAGAAATTATGTTTTTTAACAGTTTAAATGGGAAATGTCAGGATATTTAATGCCGTTATCGACAAGGTTGGAGAATACCTGGTTTACGAGTGACGCATCTGCCATGCAGCAAGGCAGATCATCCACTTCAATAGAAACCGCTTTTTCCCTGGCCTTGTACTTAACTGTTTTGAGGACCTGGCCAACTATTTCATTCATGTCAAGCTTTTCTATCTCAACGGCGGCGGTTCCGACCCGCGATACAGACAGCAGGCCGTCCAGCAGCGACTGTATTTTACTGGTGCCTGCAATGACAAAATCAACCGCTTCGGGTATATAATCCTTTAATATCAGGTCAAGCTGTTTGTGCTTTTCCGTGTCGAAGTTCAACCCTTCGAGTATGCCTCTAACCTCGTCGCAATGCCGTGAAAGTTCCTTTACAAACCCCGATATATTTATCAGCGGGGTCCTGAGGTCGTGAGATGCAACGTAAACAATACTCCGCAGCTCCTTGTTCTTGCTTTCGAGAACTTTTAAGAAACGCTCACGCTCAAGCTCGAAGTTCTTACGTTCGGTTATGTCCTGAAATATACCCTGCAACTTAACACATTTGCCGTTTTCAACAACAGGTTCTCCATAAACCCGGGCCCATCTCAACTTTTTACCAGGTGTATAAAATTGCAGTTCGAGGTCGAAGGGAACGTGCCGGTCTATCGCTTTTTGATACGCGGCACCGATTATTTTACGCTCCCCGGCGGGATAATAATCAAGATGTTCGTCCGGTCCAGGTATGGGCTGGTCGTAAGGAATTTCAACGATGTCGTAAAGTGCCTCGGTCCAGGTTGCTTTTCGTGTCACAAGATCGTGCTCCCAGCCGCCTATCTTGGCCATTTTACCGGTGTCGTTAAGGATTTTCCTGCTTTCTTCAAGGGCTTTTTCTGCGAGCTTTCGCTTGGTGGTAACTTCGGTATAAGTTATCATTCCACCAATGCTGCCGTCGCTTCGGTACCAGGGCCTGCATTGCCAGCGATTATAGTCTATAGAACCGTCCTGACGCACAAAATAATCGTCTTCGCTGTGTTCGATATTGCCCGCAAGGACCCGCTGATGTATATCTTTCCATCGCTGCGGCATCTCCGGGAAAACCTCATAGTGATGTTTGCCGATAAGA
Source organism: uncultured Pirellulales bacterium (assembly GCA_964628195.1). Classification (GTDB taxonomy): domain Bacteria; phylum Planctomycetota; class Phycisphaerae; order Sedimentisphaerales; family Anaerohalosphaeraceae; genus CAZVPF01. The sequence goes on from CAZVPF010000018.1 coordinate 1,164, forward strand.
TCCTGACCCTCTACTTTATAATCCTTCTTATACCTGTCACTGACATAGATGTAATTTAAATGATTGTCGTAAACCGCGACGGCGTTCGGATCGTGTCGAATAATAAAATCCATCAGTTCACGATGTTCGAGCAGTGCCTGCTCGGCAAGCTTAACATCAGTTATGTCAATGTGCGAACCGCGCATTTTCAGTGCTGTTCCGTCTTTGCCGGTAAGTATTGCGGCCTGGGCAAGTATCCATCTGTACGTACCGTCCTTGTGTCTAAAACGAAATTCTATGCTGTGTTCCTGCTTCTTTTGCTCAATACACTTTTGAACTTTTTCCAGTGTCGGGCCGAGGTCGTCAGGATGAACCCTGCTTTGCCACTCCTGGAAGTCATCGCTTATCTCGTCTTCTTCGTAACCGATCTGTTTTTTCCACTCCGGCGAGTAATTAACATTGTTCGTCACCAAATCCCAGCTCCATAGGCCGACATTTGCCGCTTTGACTATTTCTCTGTGCTGGATGTGAGCCTCATGAAGGGCCTGTTCGGCGCGTTTGCGCCTTGTCATATTGATAACGAGAAAAACTATGATACCGCTTTGAATCGCAATAAAAGCGAACGCTCCGGCGACATAGCCCCTGTACCTGTAGAAAAAGTTGTCGGGCTCGTTTACAATAACGGTTCCGGATGGGAGAGTGTAGCCGGAAATTTTAAAGCGTCGAAGCTGCGAGAAATCGAACATTATTTTATTATGCTTTTCCCGCAGGATATTGATGTCAGCAGGCCTTTGTCCGTTAAGAATTTTTATCGCCATTTCAGCGGCATAGCTGCCTTCATTGGCGCCGCTTATGACCACTCCCCCCAGCAGACCCATCCTGACCTTATCGGCCCAGAGCGTATAAACAGGCTGCCTGCAATGCCGGGTAAGAATGTCTATTCCTTCGGCGAGCGTGTATACATTTGCGAACCTGTCCCGGTAATGGTCAAAAAACAATACCACTGTGTTATTGTCAAGCTCCTGCAGCGATTTTTTAAGCTCTTCGGATGTAAGGCCTGTAAGTTCGATAAAACTTATTATTTCTTCGTATTGCGGTTTTACTTTATTCAGCCTGAGCCTGTTGTCCCGGTCGGTTGGGGTTACATCGCTTACCACCGCGATAGTTTTTGTTTGCCGGTGCAGTTTCAGCGCAAGGTCAATGGTGCCTTTTATATCGATGTCTTCCTCAACCCCGGTTACGGCCGAGAGTCCGTCGAGCATCGAATGTTCAAAATTATTGACACCGCAAAAAATGACGGGGCTTTTGCCAAAAAGTTCGTCCCGGTTTGCCGCCATGAAATCAAACGCGTTGTTGTCAGTGGTAATAACAACGTCGAAATCGCTCGGTCCGTATTTCAAGCTGAAAAGTTTTTTATAGGCTTTGAAAATCTTTTCGGGGTCATGCAGTTTAGTGTCCATGTATTCGATTGTGAACCGTGCTTCAACTCCGGCTTTGTCGAAATACTGTTTAATTCCCCCAACAATGTGGTCGGTCCACTCAAAACCGGGATGGTAGGAATTCACTATGAGAATTTTTGGCTCTTCTTGCTGTCCTGCCAGTGTCTCTGCCGATAAGCCTGTGACCATGCTGTACAGGAAAAAAAACAAGAATACTACAATTGGTCGCTTCATACTCAAGGTCCCGATTTTTATTTCTGAAGCACGTCAGTCTGATCAAAAGAAGAAGATAGGGCCAAATTTAACTTAAGCCGGTTCATTTATAATTTTAATTATAACCCTTTATGGTGAGGATTCAAAGATTTATGCACAATTATTAGTTATTTTTACCTATATACTGATTGCCGAATGAGCAAAGGGGTTTCGTAAATGGAAGCAGGTGTTTGTTCAGCTTTGATTAAAAATGTATGATTTTTTGCCTGACCACCAAGGGCCTCTGCCCTTAGTGTAATTTTTCGGTCAATATGTATCGTAATTTGTACTGAGCCTGTTTTCGAGGTTTATTACAAGCTGGTCGAGTTTGTTTTCATAGGCATCGGCTCCGACTTTTCTCCAAAGCTCGGGGTCGGCTGAATAAGCCTGTCCGCCGACTATTATATATGGCTCCGCCCCATGAAATTGCCCTCTTATCTGCTCGATGAGTTCCATTGTTGACGTAAGGTTGTACGGCATCGTGGTGCTTATTAAAAGCCCGTCAACCTGGTTATATTTAAGAAGCATAACAATGCTCTCTGCCGGGGTGTCTGCCCCGGTGAACAGCACTTCATAGCCACATATATCGAGACAGTCCCTGACCATTTCTGCGCCTACGTCATGCTGCTCACCCTGTGGAACGACGACGGCAAGCTGTCTGTCTCCTCGCTCGCGCCTGTTCGGCATGGCCGGAAAGTGCCTTGCCATCAGACGCCGAACTATGGCTGTCGCAAGATGTTCCTGGGCGACGGTTATCAGGCCCTGCGACCACATCTGCCCTATACGATGAAGAACAGGCGTGACAACCGATTCCCACCATTGAGGTAACTGCGACGCGCCGCGAATCTGCTGGGCGATCTGGCTGTCAACACCCCGCTCGTCGCCTTTTAAGACCGACTCAAGGAAATCTTTTGCGGTCGCCTGGTAGGGCTCTGCCGCCATGATAGTCTTTTCCTCCTGCTGGGCGAGATACAGGAAGTCTTCATGACTGGCGATCATAAGGTCATAAAACGCGGTTATCGGCTCCGGGTCGATATATTCGGAAATAATTTCCCGTACAGCTTTTTTCCATGCCGAAAGTTCTGCCTGGAAGTATTTTGGTGAAAACCCCCTATTGGTATAGCTGCGGTAAACCCATATAACAACCTCCACGAGACATTGGGAGCTTTTTAATTTGAATATCGAGGTAATGAAGTTTACGTGACATGCGTGGTTTCGAAACATCACGGAATACGGGTTATCTCCGACGAGCTCTTTGAGGTCATCCCGCTCGACCAATTCATGGTTTACGATCCTGGTCATTACCGGCCAGTAGAGTTCGTAATAATAAGCATGTTTGGAACTGACATCCTGCAGGAGCTTCTCAAAGCTGCTGTATAGAGATTCTCTTTTCTGACGCCCAATGTCGGTGTGCTCTGCCATATCCATCTGCCTTTCAAAAGTTACAGCCGCTGCAGCAATTAATAACAGCATCATAACACGGCTGAACATCTCGTTCAAGAGATTTAATTATAAGAAAAAGACTTGCCGAAATGGTATAAAATTTTAAAAAAATATTTATGTAACAGCCCTGGGCCGCCGATAATAAAAACGTCAAAAATGGGGGGCCTTTGGGCCGCATAAGATTGTACCAATTAAAACGAATATGGAAGAAGCCGTAAAGATAATTAACTATTACATGATCACTCTCTGCAGGTTCATGGCGACGACAGCAATAGCAGTCGGTATTTTCAAGACGCTGCTGCTTTACGCAAAGCACACAGCGTTTGGTGCAGATGCCGGACAGGCCATCCAACGCTGCCGCCTTGAACTTGGACACGCCTTTTCATTAGGGCTGGGCTTTCTCATAGGCGCCGGCATACTCCGAACCTCGCCGGCGCCATCCTGGAACGAAATCGGCAAACTTGCCGCTATCATAACCATAAGGATGGGTTTGAATCTGCTTTTGCTGAAGGAAATTTCAACTCAGACAATCAAACTGTCCGGCCTTGCCGTCTGGCCATTCGGAAGGAGAAAAACAGACAGAATCGAAGACCTGAAGGTCTGCGACTGTTCCAAGTCTCCTGCGCATTGACATCAAACGGCACAGGCGTAATGTGTAAATTTACCGTTAAAAAGCTTGACTTTTCCGGCCATCCTGATTTAATTTGCTTTTCGTGAATGGCATACAACATGAATTTTCATCAATATGAGGACTTAAAAGAAAGGCAAAGATGATCGTAACTACTACAAACTCGGTGGAGGGTAAACAGATAACCTCTTATCTTGGCGTTGTATCCGGGGAGACCATTTTAGGCGCGAACATTTTCAAGGACCTGTTTGCGGGTATCCGCGACATTGTCGGCGGCAGAAGCGGGGCCTATGAAAAGGAACTTCGCAAGGCCCGTGAAATCGCAATTCAGGAAGCGCAGGAAGAAGCAAGCCAGCTTGGAGCAGATGCACTTATAGGCATAGATATCGACTACGAAACAGTGGGGCAAAACTCAAGCATGCTGATGGTGACCGTTTCCGGGACAGCCGTTAAACTGGCAGAGTGATTTTTACCGCTGTTGCAAATAAAAAAGCCGACCACTGAGGATCGGCTTATTTGTTTTCCTGCTTATAAGTTAGGGTTAATTACCGGAATTTTTTGTATGTAACACCCGGCCAGTCGTCTGTCCTGAACGAACTTGCCGGGAGCGACTCCCTGTTATACAGGCTTGCTTCGGGGCAATTCCGCCATCCGTATCTCGCAGCGACAGGCTCGCCTACATTATCGCTTGAAACAATAACAGTGCTGCCGTCGATAATCGCCCGTGCCGGGTGGAACTTTTTATCAGGCCCGCAAATTTCAAAACCGCCAGGTTCACCGTCCTCGAAAACAAGGCCGCTTCCTGCATGGTTGAAAAACAGCCTTATCTTTTCTCCCTCAATGCGGTGGTGTGTATACAAGGGTCCGCTGCTGACAAGCCAGTTGTGCCCGTAAGTGTTAGCAAGGGCGATAAGCGCCAGTCTCTTGCCGACATCACGCTTATTTGTCGGGTGAATATCCTCGCAGTTGCCTATACCCATTGTGCTTGCCATGCCGGTATTGGGGCTGCTTTTGAGGGTCATAAACTGGGCCTCGCGGATTTCGGCGCCAACACCATCTGTGCCGTAATTAAACGGGGCTATCTCCACGAAATAGAAAGGAAACTCACCGAGCCCCCAGCTTTGACGCCAGTTTGCTATCATCGCGGGGAAAAGCCTTCGATACTGATACGCCCTGCCTGCGTTGGACTCGCCCTGGTACCATATGGCTCCCTGTATAGTGTAATTCAGTATTGGCTTTATCATTCCGTTATACAAATAGGCCGGCCTGTTCTGTACCCTGAGCGGTCCCGGCTCAAAAGGTCTTCTCGGGGGATTCTTACCTTCGGATTTAGCCTTTTCAACCTTAAGTTTCCATTCCTCAAGCTGCTGTTCATATTGTTTTTTAAATTCATCTTCCCGGGCAATAAAATCCGTCCACATATCGATAATCGGGCTGAATTCTTCATCACTTTCAATAATATCAACTTGCATCCACGCTTCAGCAGGTGTCCCGCCCCATGCCGATTGAATTATACCCACCGGTACACCAAGCCGTTCGTGAATGTACTTGCCGAAAAAATACCCGACACCCGAAAACACACTTGCGCTTTGCTGGTCGCTTTTTTTCCAGCTTCCATCACAGTCATCCAGTGGGGTCTGGCTTGGTTTAAGGGCAACCTTGAACAGCCGCATTGAAGGAATATCCGTGTTTGCCTTTTCTTGTTCCCAACTCTTTGAGTTCGCCAGGGTCCACTGCATATTCGACTGGCCTGAGCAAACCCAGACTTCTCCGATAAGCACGTCTTTCAGCGTTATTTCATTATTGCCCTTAACGGTTATTTCATAAGGGCCGCCGGCACTGGGTGTCGCAACCTCAACCATCCACTTGCCGTCCGGGCCTGCAGTATCTTTATATACCTTTTTTGCCGACCAGCCCGGCAGGACGCCGACCTGCTCACCCGGGTCAGCCCAGCCCCAAATATTCACTACGGTCTCTCGCTGAAGCACCATCCCCTCGCCGACAACGCTCGGCAGTTTTACATCTGACAGCGCCGTTGCCGAGTATAAAGAAATAACCGAAAAAATGATAATCGTGATTGATTTGCTTACATTTCTCATGGTAGTCTCCGAAAATTACAGTAATATTTTCTCGACCCATTAGAACACCATATATCACTTATGTCCATTAAATTAATATTACCAAGCATATCATTATTACGGAAATCCACTTAAACATAATTTCAGCTAATTGCCGTCTGAAAATGCGTATTGAACTGCTCTGCTTTGTTCTTGTAAATGCACAAATTTGTGATATAATGAATTTTTGCGTTACCGGCTTTTACTATGAAAGGCTGGAAATATGACACAATTGGGTAAAAGAGACAAAGGACCCGCAGTAACTTCGAAGTCCCCGCAAACTATGAGTTCAAGCTATGAACAAATTCAATGGCTTCTTAGCCGCAGCCTTAAAAACAATGCCGCAGATAATTACACACATATGCAGGAATACGGCGACCTTTCAAGGCTGAACAAAAACGGACTCATTCTGAATCTTGTGGGCAGGGATGTACTTCGGGACATTGTGCACGATTATCTGTCATTCCTGGAGACATCGGCTGCTATTTACGAGAAAAACGGTGACTACGCACTTGGCATTTTTTCATCCGGATGGTGCAGAATGCTCGATCAGGCTTCACGCAAACTATGCCGCACGGACGATAATTTACAGGCCCTGTCTTCCGGAAAGTGGCTTTGTCACGAATCCTGCTGGACAAACGCCTCCAAAAGAGCGATTGAAACAGGCGAACCCGTGGATAACGAATGTGCCGGCGGTCTTTACATATATGCCGTTCCGATCTTTGCAGGCGGCAATATCGTTGGGTCAATAAATTTTGGTTATGGTGATCCCCCGAAAGATGATAAATTTCTCACAAAGATAGCGGAGGATTTTGAAGTTTCGATCGAGGAACTGAAAAAAGAAGCGGTTAGTTACAGGACCCGCCCTGCCTTTATCGTCGATATGGTCAAAAAGAAGCTGCACACTTCCGCGATGCTTATCGGTAAAATTGTGGAGCAGAAGCTGACAGAAAAAAAGCTCATCGAAAAATCCAGCGAGCTTGAAACTCTTCTTGATACGGCTGCTATGGGCGTCGTGGTTCACGGTCCGGACACGAAGATCATTCGCTCCAACCCCGCGGCACGTAATATGCTTGGACTTAATGAATCTCAAATTACTGGGCGTGATGCCTACAGCAAAGAATGGAAACTGGTCAATGAGCACGGCGAACAAATGGACATCGCCGATTTCCCGGTAAGTAAAGTATTCTCTGAAAAGAAAAAGATATCCAACAGGCTGATAGGGGTTTGTCGCGATATATCCCCGAGTCCGGTCTGGTGCCTTGTAGACGGTGTTCCGATATTTGACGAAAAGGGCAACGTTAAAGAAGCCCTGATGACTTTTATGGATATAACCGAGTTTCACGAAACTCGCCTGGAACTTATACGAAACAGAGAAATGAGTCGCCAGCTTGAAAAAATGGCTTCGATAGGCGCCTGGGAACTCGACGTTAAAAATCAGTCCGTCCACTGGAGCGAGGAGACATGCAGGATACACGGCGTGAAACCGGGTTACAGGGTCCGTCTGGACGAAGCTTTGACATTTTTCGAACCGCCCGACAGGGAGAAACTTGCCCGTGCCGTGGAACATCTGATGGAAACCGGCGAAGGTTATGAATTCGAGCTCGGATTTAGAAGCAGAAAGGGTCATAAGCTCTGGGTTCGTCTTAAGGGCATGGCAGAGATGAACAGAGGCAAACCGGTCAGGCTTTTCGGAACGATACAGGATATAACAGAGCATAAGAGTATTCAGATTGAAAGAGAGAAACTCTACAGACAGCTTGAAATAAAGAACGCCGAACTCCAAAACATTGTTTACGTTACAAGCCATGACCTTCGAAGTCCGCTTATAAATATTAGGGGGTTCTGTCGGGAACTTTCACAAAGCTGCAAAGAACTTATCGAACTTGTAAAAAAAGAGATATCAGACTCAAATGACAAACAAAAGACTGTCGAACTGATAAATGAAATAATTCCGGAAGAAATGAAATTTATTGAAGCCGGCGCAGAAAAACTTGACTTCCTTCTCAGCGGCCTGCTCCATGTCTCAAGGGTCGGCAGTCGCAAAATTGAAATAAAATCCGTTGATATGAACAATCTTATCTCAAGTATTGTCAGAACAATGAACTACCAGATCAAAAACCACGAAGTCAAGTTGGAGGTTGGCAAACTGCCCCCCTGCCTGGGGGATGAGAACCAGATAAATCAATTATTTTCCAACCTCATAGACAACTCTTTAAAGTATCTTGACCCGTCCAGGCCGGGCAAAATCAGCATAACCGGAAAAACCGTTAATGACCATTCCGTTTACGCTGTCATTGACAATGGGATAGGAATCAGAAACGATAAGTTAGATGACATTTTTGGATTATTCAACCGTCTTGAACCTGGTATGTGCACCGGTGACGGCATTGGTTTGACTATAGTCAAAAAGATACTCGAGAGAAACCACGGTTCTGTTACGGTGGAGTCAGAGCCCGGCAAAGGCACATCATTTATTATAACGCTTCCCACCGGCAGCTAAAATACCCCCAAAAAAAAATTAAAATAACACTTGATTTGCAATTCTTATTCATTAATATGAATCGCTATTCATTTTTATGAGTTTTAAGTCACAATAGGGATATATATTGTCTGGATTTGCAGAAAAAAGAAAAAAGGCTCTTGAAAACGCCACAAAGCAGGCCATTTACGATGCCGCGGTGAGCGTCATAAAGGATGCGGGTTTTAAGAACCTCAAGATTCAGGATATCGCCGAGCGCGCGGGCATCGCGACAGGCACAATGTACAATTATTTCCACAGCAAACAGGACTTGCTGGACTATATCGACAACCGCCTGCATGAAATGCTGCTGGAAACCGCAAGGCAAATCGCCGCACAGGAGCTGCCCGCCGACAGAAAAATACGAAAGTTAAACGATCGCATAATAGGGCTTTGCGCCGAGAATGATATTGTCTTTGACGCGGCAGAGAAATACGGCGCAAAAAGACTTGCCGACCAGCAGGAAATGGAAGCGAAGTACGAGGACGGTGTCGCTATCCTTCGTGATGTCATAAAGCAGGGTATTGCCGAAAACATATTTCGCCGGGTAAACCCTGAATCTGCAGCAAGGATGTATTTTTTGATGACGCTTGGAATTGTCGAGTCGCAGAAGTTCTGGCCTGGTGCTGCTCTTGAAAAATATAAAAAGGCCCAGCGGGCATTCGTCGTGAAATACCTTAAAAAAGCCGAAAATAAAAATAAACGAACCCTTTGAACATAACCTTATGAGCGTAACGAGCATGACAATGAAATTCAGCTTAATACCAGCCGCCCTGGCCGCGGCACTGTTTATCACCGGCTGCACCGCAGGCCCGGATTACAAAACACCTTCTATGCAGACACCCGACCGCTGGTCGAACCCCAGCCGGGACGAAAGCTATGCCGACCCGAACACTCTGTCCGGGTGGTGGACGAGGCTGAATGACCCTGCGCTGGATGAACTGATAAGCGAGGCACTTGAAAACAATCACGACATCAAAGCTGCCGCACTGCGTGTACTGCGGGTCAGAACCCAGCGTGACGTCGCGGCGAATCTGTATCATCCGCAGGTAGACGGGCTCGGAGGATATTCGAGAACCAGGCCCAGCGGCAACAGCTACCAGTCCGCCAGCGGATTTCCGCCGGAATCTTACGACAGCTATTCTGCAAGCTTCGACGCCTCGTGGGAGATCGACGTGTTCGGCAGGATAAAACGCTCGGTCCAGTCCGCCGAGTATTCTTATCACGCCACTGTCGAGGATTACCGAGGGGTTATGGTCGCACTGCTCGCCGAGACCGCGAGTAACTACGTTGACTTTCGCACGGCCCAGCAGCGGATACAATTTGCAAACGATAATATCGAAATCCAGCGTGAAACCCTAAAGCTTACACGTGCTCGCTATGATGCCGGCCTTGTTCCCGAGCTTGACGTCGTGCAGGCACAAACCAACCTTGCAAACACCGAATCCGTGGTTCCGCAACTGCGTAAACAGCGGACCCAGGCCCTAAACCGTTTAGCTTCACTTGTCGGGGTTTTCCCGGCTGAAATGGAAAGATTGCAAGGCAAATCCTCGATACCGACTGTAGATAAAACCGTCCCGAGATGGACGCCGGCTGAGATATTGAGGCAAAGACCGGACCTGAGGTCGGCTGAGAGAACCCTCGCAGCACGCACCGCCGAAATCGGGGTTGCAGAAGCGGATTTATACCCTGCGTTTTCTTTAACCGGATACTTTGGTTTTGAGAGCATGGACTTCGAGAATATCGCCGAATGGAATTCAAGAATGTACGGTGTGGGGCCGTCTTTCAGGTGGAGCATCCTGAACGGTAACCGGGTACGCAACACAATTCGAATCAGGAAACTTCTCGCCGAAGAAGCTTATATAAATTACGAAAAGTCTGTACTGCTCGCCGTGGAAGAAGTAGCCGACGCGATGGTATTTTTCGCCGAAGAGCAGAAACGGTTCCAGGCTCTCAGGCGTTCGGTAAGGGCCTCGCGAAAGTCCATAAAACTCGTCCGTTCGCTGTACGAGAATGGTTTGACCGATTTCCAGAATGTCCTCGACAGCCAGAGGACACTTTTCAACCAGCAGGACAGCCTCGCTCAAAGCAAGGGGCAGATAGCCAGGCACTGGATCGGCATATACCAGGCGTTCGGCGGCGGGTGGCGGAATGAAATAAATCCCAACCAAAAGACGGACAGTACAGAGATTGATATTCAAAGCCGGCCTGAAACAACCAAAGCCCAAATAAAGCAGTACCCTGATCCGGGCTTTTTCAAGCAGCAAAGACCCTACATTAAATGACAGTAAATAAGCGAAGGATTAACGCGGAGAAACAACATGAAAAAAAACCTGGTAAGCAATGTAATATGGGCGATCATAGTGCTGCTGGTTTTCGCAGGCGGCACATTGTTCATTTATCGAATAACCTCGACCGGCGGAGCGGCACCGGGGATGGGCGGCCCGCAAAAATCCTCCGTGGTCGTATCCTCCCCGCAGCAGCGTGACATTACCGAGTACCACGAGTTCACCGGCAGCACCGAGGCGACGCAGGAGGTTAACATCGTAGCCCGTGTAGAGGGCTATCTTGAAACGATCAACTTCGAGGACGGGCAGTACGTCGACAAAGGGCAGCTGCTTTTCGAGATCGAGCCCGAAATTTACGAGGCCCAGGTAAAACAGGCCGAAGCCGGGCTTAAGTCGGCCAAGGCCCGACTGAAACGTGCCGAGACAGACCTCGAGCGGATCGAAAAAGCTGTGAAGACAAACGCAGTCAGCAAGCAGCAGTTAACTACCGCCCAGGCGGATGTCGATACGGCAAAAGCGGATGTGCTGTCATACGAAGCTGCACTTATCGAGGCCAGACAGAACCTCAGCTATACAAAAATATATTCACCGATCAAAGGCAGAATAAGCAGAAACTTCGTTGACGTTGGCAATCTCGTGGGGCCCATGAATAACAGCCTGCTGTGCACCATTGTCAACATTGAACCTGTATACATCTACTTTAATATAAGTGAAACCCTGCTTTTAAGCGAGCTTAGCAAGCTCAATGGTGCATCAACCGAGGCAGTCAAGTTCACCTTTGCACTCGAGGGCCAGAAAGATTATCCCAACCATGGCACGATTGACTATACCGACAATATGGTTGACTCCGGCACGGGCACAATAACCATTCGGGGGGTGTATCCGAACACCGACCGCAAAATACTGCCGGGCATGTTCGTCCGGGTCAAGCTGCCAGGCAGGACAGTTAAGGGTGCATTGCTTGTCGAGGAAAAAGCCATTTACACAGATATCGGCGGTAAGTATCTCATGCTCGTAAACGGTGAAAACAAGATCGAAAAGCGTTATTTACAACTGGGCCAGCTTCACGGTGAAATGCGACTGATCGAACAAGGCCTTGAAAAAGACATGCGTTACGTGCTTGAGGGCGGCCAGTTCGTTTTTCCCGGGGTTGAGGTTAACCCGATGACGCAACAGCAAATGGCCGAAATGGGCAAGCAAAAACAAAACCCATCCGGTCCTGAAATGAAACCTTCAGACAAGCAGGACACCGCCAACTAAACGAACCACAGGAGTGCTGAAATATGTTCAGTGATTTTTTTATAGAGAGACCGATATTCGCCACAGTTATCTCGATAGTCATCGTGCTCATAGGCGGGCTGGCGATTCCGATGCTGCCCGTCGAAAAGACGCCCGACATAACGCCGCCGACCGTAATTGTTACCGCCCAGTACCCCGGTGCCAACGCGGAGGTCATCTCCGAAACCGTCGCAACCCCGCTGGAAGAGCAGATCAACGGTGTTGAGGACATGCTTTATATGTCGTCGAAAAGCTCAGACGACGGCACGATGGAACTTACGATTACATTCGAGGTCGGTACGGATATCGATATGGCAACGGTCCTCGTGCAGAACCGGGTCTCGATGGCAGAGCCCGTGCTGCCCGAAGAAGTTGTGCGATACGGTGTTACGACCCAGAAACAGTCGACCAACATAACAATGGCTATCGCTCTTATGTCTCCGCAGGGCACTTATGACTCTACCTTTATGAGCAACTACATCAACATTTACCTCAAGGACGCGCTGTCCCGCGTTGAGGGAGTGGGCGAGATAACCATTTTCGGCGCCAAGGATTTCAGCATGCGGGTGTGGCTGAACCCCGAGCTTCTAAAGGCCCGGGGGCTTTCCACCGAGGATGTGCTGGCTGCAATTCGCGAACAGAATATTCAGGTCGCCGCGGGCAAGGTCGGCGCTCCGCCCAGCCCGGATACGCTTGCTTTTGAGTACACGATAAAAACACTCGGCAGGCTCCAGGACGCCGGGCAGTTCCGAAATATAATACTCAAAACCGAAGATACAGGCAGGATCGTCCGCCTTGAAGATGTTGCCGAGGTTCGCCTGGGCTCGCAGATGTATTCATGGTTCGCACAGCACAACAGTTCACCGTCAACTGTAATGGGTGTTTTCCAGCGGCCCGGGGCCAACGCACTGGAAGTCGCCGAAAACATCCGCACCACAATGGAAAAACTCAAGCAATCTTTCCCCGAGGACCTCGAATACAGTATCGCGTTCGATCCCACACGGTTTATTACCGAGTCCATAAAGGAAGTTCTTATAACCCTTGTCTTTACAGTTGTCCTCGTTGTCCTGGTTGTTTTCATATTTCTCGGGAGGCTGCGAACGACAACTATTCCCGCTGTAACTATACCCGTTTCGCTTATCGGGACGTTCGCCGTGCTTAATTTGCTCGGCATGTCCATAAACACACTCACCATGTTCGGGCTGGTTCTTGCCATAGGTATAGTGGTGGACGATGCGATTATTGTCGTCGAAAACGCGATGCGTATTATCGATGAGGAAGGGCTTTGCCCGAAAGAAGCGATTAAAAAAGGTATGCGCCAGATAACCGGACCTGTTATCGCGACGACGCTTGTGCTGCTTGCGGTTTTCGTGCCGACCATCATTATAGGCGGAATCTCCGGGGCCCTTTATTCGCAGTTTGCGATAACAATCGCGACGGCGACAGTCTTTTCTTCGGTCAACGCTCTTACTCTCAGCCCGGCCCTTTGCGCCATATTTCTAAAGCCCACCGCCTCGAATAAGAACAATATTCTTTTTCGAATGTTCAACAAGGCGCTGGGCAAGACAACAACCGGGTATATCGGCATCACAAAAAGCGTAGTCCGCAAGGCTGCTTTTGCGATGCTGTTGTTTGTCGTCATTTGCCTTATGACCTACGCAGGCTCGATCTCGCTTCCGACAGGCTTTTTGCCGAACGAGGACGAAGGCTTCATGTTTATCAGCGTAGAACTTCCACCCGGGGCGAGCATTCACCGCACCCAGCAGGTTACCGACCGCATTAACAACATCCTCGCCGAGACACCTGCTGTGCAGGAATACGTTACAGTGGGCGGGTTTTCGCTGCTAAACGGGGTGGTGGCGTCGAATTCGGCGACCTACTTTATAATGCTCCAGCCGTGGAGCGAAAGACAATCCCCCGACCAGTCCGTGCAGGCAGTTACAGAACGCGTACAGATGCAGCTTTTCGGCATACTTCAAGGCCAGTGCTTCGCCTTTGCCCCGCCGCCTATTTTCGGGCTTGGGCTGACGGGTTTTGAGATGCAGATACAGGACCGAGGCGGAGCCGGATTCGAGCAGCTTCAGCAGGCCGGCGACCGGCTGGCTTTTATGGGCATGTCCGACCCCGTGGTCTCCCGTGTGAACAGTTCGTTCAAGGCCAACGTGCCGCAGCTCTATGTCGACATCGACCGCACAAAGGTAAAGTCACTGAACATTCCGCTGGCAGACGTATTTTCAACGATGCAGTCGACGCTTGGCTCTGCGTATGCAAACGATTTCAACATCTTCGGCAGAACATTCAAGGTAATGGTTCAGGCCGACGAGCAGTTTCGCGACGAGGCAGCAGATATAACAGACCTGCAGGTTCCCAACCGCGCGGGCAAAATGGTTCCCTTCGAGACATTCACCACTGTGCGCAACATATCCGGTCCGCAAACCGTGTATCACTACAACCTCTACCCGAGCACAACGGTTACCGGGCAGCCGAACCCCGGCTTCAGCACCGGCCAGGCGATGCAGTACATGGAAAACAAGGTCCGCGAGGTGCTCGGCCCGTCGCTGGGTTACGAATGGTCAGGTATAAGCTTCCAGCAGCAGCAGGCCGGTAATATGGCCCCGATAATTTTCTCGCTGGCCTCGATATTCGTATATCTTTTTCTCGCGGCACAGTACGAAAGCTGGATGGTCCCATTTGCGATTGTTCTGGTCGTGCCGCTTGCGATCTTCGGTGCGGTCGTCTTTACTATGTTTGCCGGTCTCGAAAACAACATCTACACCCAGATAGGATTTGTGCTGCTTATAGGCATCGCCTCAAAAATGGCGATCCTGCTTGTTGAGTTCGCAAAGTCTAACCACGACTCAGGGAACGACACTTTCGACTCGGCCATAACAGCGGCCCGGTTGCGATTCCGCCCGATACTTATGACGGCCTTTTCGTTCATACTCGGGGTCGTTCCGCTTGTAGTTGCATCAGGCCCGGGAGCGGCGGCACGGAAATCACTCGGCACCGCTGTGTTCGGCGGAATGCTCATGGCTACCATCCTCGGGGTCTTCTTCATTCCGGCCTTCTATTATATAGTTCAGAATATCGCCGACATGGTTAAAAAGAAACAGAAGCCAAACAAGTGAAATCCAAGGGATAGAAACTATGTTTCATAACATACCAAAGGCGATAACAGAGCGGATGCAAGTGCTTGAAGAAATCGATGCCCGGGACAGGCAAAGCGGGGCAGGAAGACTTGAAAGGCTCAGGCAGATACCAGCGGAAACCGGAAAGTTTCTCGCCTTGCTTGCCGCTGTGGCACCGCCGGGTAAAATCATCGAGATAGGGACAAGCGCGGGGTATTCCACTATGTGGCTGTCGCTTGCCTGCCGTATGACAGGAACAAAGATAACCACTTTCGAGGTGCTCGAAAAAAAGGTCGCCCTTGCAAATGAGACCTTCCAAAGTGCCGGTATCGGGGATATAGTAACGCTTGTCCACGGCGACGCCCGGCAGCATCTGTCTGACTGCAGGGAGGTTGCCTTTTGTTTCCTCGATGCCGAAAAAGATGTTTACCAAAGCTGCTTTGACCTGGTTGTGCCGAACATGGTAAGCGGCGGACTCTTGATCGCCGACAATGCCGAAAGCCATTACCAGGACCTCAAACCCTTTTTAGACAAGGCACTTAGCGACAAGAGACTCGATTCGACCATACTTCCCGTAGGGAAGGGGGAATTGCTCTGCAGGAAAAAATAACCTAAGCATCTGTCGCGAAACTTACAAAAGTGTTCTTATAGGTAGAAATACTCATTTGAGTTTTAGGAGGGACAATCACTTATAATTTTTTTTATGTTCACGGTAAAACCTTGACAGCCTGCTGCCAGGTGGTTATTATTTGTAAAGCTGTTTTTGTTAAGGATGTTTTTCTGACAGCTTTATGCTAAGGATAGCATTTCAAACCGTCCTCGCGGTTACTTATACGGATATTTACCACTTGTTAATGTTGTTTTAAAAATTTAGAACGGCCTGCTGAATTATTTTGTGCAACCGGCTAAGGGAGGTTTACATTTGAAGCAGGATACGGCGAAGATATTTGTCGATATTCTTGAGCGGGCAAAGTCGCTTGACCCGGTTAACTCGCGAAAATGGTTCGAGCAGCTTGTGCCGGTAAGTTTTAACGGCGGTGAACTTGTTATCGGCTGTCCCGAAGAATCGATGGCGAGTTATTTGCGTGTGACCTGCGGGAAAACTTTTACCCAGGCGGCGCAAAGTATAACGGGGCACCTGGTGACGGTGTGTTTTACGGTGCTGGACAAAACGGCACCGGCGAAAACCGGCTCGGAGAGTTACCCTTCCATAAATCTGCACCCGGATTACACTTTTGACAGTTTCGTAGTCGGCCCGTCGAACCGGCTTGCACACGCCAGCTGTGTGGCGGTAAGCCATTCGCCGGGGAACACTTATAACCCCCTGTTTCTTTACGGCAGCGTGGGTCTGGGCAAGACACACCTGCTGCACGCGATATGTCACGGGGTGATAAAAAATATTGAAAATGCGCGGGTGATGTTCCTTAGCTGCGAGGAGTTTATTAATAATTTTATCTCGGCGATTGAGAAAGGCAGCCTGCTTGAGTTTCAAAACCGCTTTCGCAATGTCGATGCGCTGATAATCGACGATGTTCAGTTTCTGCGCGAACGAGAGCAGAGCCAGGAGGAGTTTTTTCACACGTTCAACGCGCTGTATAACAATAACAGGCAGATAGTGCTGACCGCGGACTGTGCGCCGGGCGAGCTTCCGAGCCTTGAGGACCGGCTGGTAAGCAGGTTCAAGTGGGGGCTGGTGGCGAGGCTGGATACGCCCAGTTATGAAACCCGGATCGCAATCGTTAAGAAGAAAGCGCATCTGAGGGGGCTGAACATTTCAGAGGAAATTGCCGAGTATATCGCCGGCAAGGTTAAGTCGAACATTCGCGAGCTTGAAGGGGCGCTGACGATTATTTACGCGACGGCGAAGACGGCGAGCGAGGAGATTACTCTTGAACTGGCAAAAAATGCGCTGGGGGCGCAGGATTTTGCTCCGGAAAAAAGAGTTACTATAACAGAAATAATCAACGCGGTGACGGATTATTTTGATGTGCGGCTGGCGGACCTGCAGAGCAAAAAACGAAGCCAGAGCATCGCGCTTCCCAGGCAGATATGCATGTACCTTGCGAGGAATATGACCTCGCACAGCCTTGAGGAAATCGGGGGGCATTTAGGCGGACGTGACCACACTACGGTACTCCATGCCTGCAGCAAGATCGGGCAGATGGAGAAAACGGACGGGTCCACAAAGAGCCGCCTTGCCGAGCTGACTGCCTCTATCAAGGACGGGCAAAAAGTTTAGGACATTTCCACGCCGCCTTTATAAATTCAATTACAATCAGTATACAGGCGAGCCGTATGCTTCGGCGCGGTAGTTTTGGTACTCCGGCCAGTCATAGCCTGCGTTTTGTCGCAGCTTGTTGTCCGGCTGAATATCAGACTGCGCCCTGCCGCTGCAGCCTGTGAGTAACAACCCAGCCAAAAGCATTACTATAAAAAGGATGTATTTTTTAGTATTCATTTTTATCCCCTTAAAAAAGGATTACTGCATTAAGTTCAGATATTAAAGGGTAGCTCTAATAATTGCTTTTGTGCGGCAGGTAGAAGATTTTTGTATTCTGACAAGAAAGGAAAATCAGCCTTAGTTGAAGCTAAGGCGGCTTTTTCCTGACGCAGTTCAGAATCAAAAAGATTCACATGACCGCCAAAATGAATTTTTAGAGGTTCCCTGAATTATTTCCGGGTCAGAATTCCGCAGCAATTTTTTGGGCCTGCTCTATGGCGAGTCTAAGTTTTTCCGCAGCGACCTCCGGGCCGCCCTGGAGTGTCGGCTGGACAATTACGTCGGTAATGTCGGTCAGGCCGATGAATCCGAGTATGGTGTTCATATATGTTTGCTGGAAGTCGAGAGAAGCCATTTCGGGGGTTGTATAGTCGCCGCCGCGTGCGTAAGCGATGAATACAGGTTTGTCCTTTACAAGACCCTCGTAGCCTGTTTCGTGGTCGAAGTTAAAAGTATAGCCCGGCTGGACAATCACGTCGAAGTATTGCTTAAGGCGATACGGAATGCCGAAGTTCCACATTGGTATGCTCAAGACGTACTTATCGGCAGCTTTGAATTGGTGAATTAAATGTTCAACGCCTGCCCAGGCGGCTTTTTCGTTAGGGGTCGATTCATTACCGTGCATGATATTATATTTCGCCTGCAGGGCCGGACCGTCGAATGGGGGCAAATCAAGCTCAAATATGTTCACCGTTTCGACATTGTCGTTGGGGTTATACTGTTTGTAAGCAGTTACAAACGCCTCGGCGACGGCGGTCGACTTTGACCTGTCGCGCGGAGATACCTGTATGTACATTATGTCAGCCATCTCTTTTCCCGCTAAATATTGTTATTCAAGTTTTCTCAAAGTCTGTCGATCTTTGACGCCATTATGAAGTCGTTTTCGTGCAGGCCGTTTATCTTGTGTGTCGAAAGGGAAATAGTCGCCTTGCCCCACGTGAACGATATGTTAGGGTGGTGCTGGTGCTGTTCGGCGAGCTCACCGACCTTTTTTACGAACTCAAAGGCCCCGCGGAAGTCATCGAATTTGAATGTTCGTTTGATCTTCTTGTCCTCGACAAGCTCCCACTGCGGATCGATTTGCTGCATGTACTGCCTGGCTTTGTCGGGGCCGAATGGTTCTACACCGCCCTGGCAGGGCGTGCATTTCATTTCGCTTAGTTTTTTTTCTGCAGTTGCCATTTTTGGCCTTTCTTAAAATATTCTAACTCTATTTAGATTACGAAATTTTCGGTCTGTCTGGTCGATTTATTTTTGACATTTCCGAGCGGATTTACGCTGGTTTATAACCTTGCCGGATATTTTAATGCCCAAATCAGCATTATTGAGTATAAAATGCGGGCGCTGGAACATAAATCAGGCAAACCCGCAATTCCAAACGGGAAAATTCCGATGCTTTTTAGGCAATTGAAATAAGTTTTGGTGAATTTATGACACTTTCGACAGGAACCGACCAGTTTATGGGTTCTTTTTTGTTTCCGGTATTGTGAGGATTATTGCGACAAGACCAAGGCCGAACAGGCATATTGCCCAAACAAACCGTGGTATACCGGTTGCCTGCACAAGAGTTAGTTTTCCGGCATTGGCGATCCTGGTCAGCGGTTCGATTGTCGCGGGGTACAAGAATATGAAAGCCAGGGCCCCGAGTAGCATTCCGGCCGTTGCGATAAGTGCGTCTGCCCGGC
Source organism: uncultured Pirellulales bacterium (assembly GCA_964628195.1). Taxonomy (GTDB): domain Bacteria; phylum Planctomycetota; class Phycisphaerae; order Sedimentisphaerales; family Anaerohalosphaeraceae; genus CAZVPF01. Next base: position 20,422 of record CAZVPF010000018.1, read on the forward strand.
CTGTCGCGGCAGCAGCGGGGGCAAGTGCCGGACCGTAGCCTGTCATTCCAACGCCTGCTCCGAGCAGCAGCCCGCCGAGTATGACGGCAAATGGCGCGGTTGTGGTTATGTTGAAATTGGCAAGACCGAAGGCGTCCAGCGCCCACACGCCTGCCATTGGAACAATGATGAAAAGCAGTATCACACGGAGGGCATGGTAGTCTTTAAGACGGAGTGAACCGATTATCCTGTCGGGGTCTGTCAGTCCGGAGAGAAAAAGCGATGCGCCGAAAAGTATTCCGATGATAAGACCAGTTACGCTGAAAGTCATTTTTCCGCTCCTTCCTTGGCGCCTGTTTGCGGGGGGTTGGGATAGACCAGTCCTGCGGTGAGGATTGCTGCTGCGAGCATGGGCAGGGTGAAGGCTATCGAGGAAAGTGAAAGCTGAGCGAGTCCTGAGATGAAGTTGCTAAGCGTGCAGCCGCCTGCTGTCCGGGCGCCGAGAAGAATTAAAAAACCGCCGGCAAAGCACAGCGCAAACCTTGCGGTGCGGGGTTTCTTATAGCTGGCGGCCGACCAGGCTGTGACTGCGCGGGGTTTGAATTTACCCATGACAAGAGAGGCAATGAAGGAACCGAGAACAATGCCGATGACAAGCCAGAAACCGTAGCCGAGTGTTTGGTATTTTTCTACGGATACAGCCGGATGGTTTCGGATATATTCCGGGGCGATGCTTTTCAGTGCCATGGTGTCGAGTATTAGATACTGTGTCGAAGCGCCGAGAGGTTTGCGGATGGTGACAGCGAGTATCTGCACAGCAGCGAGCAGCAGACCTCCGGCCCACCACGGCAGGGGCGGTTTCTTAAAAACCATATCTTCCATGACCGACCTTTCGTATGGTTTATACGTTTTTATGGTCTATTTTTTTCGGGCTGCTTTTGTTTTGGCCCTTTTTCGCTTTGGGGTTTTTTTGCGGGGCTTTGCCTTTTTCTTTTTGGCAGCTTTGATTTTCAGCTTGCCTTTTTTCGTCGCGGACTTTCGTTTTTTCTTCGTGCGGTCCTTTATGATCTTGTACTCAACCGAGTCGACCAGCGCTTTCCAGCTTGCGTCGATAAGGTTTTCCGAGACGCCTACCGTGCCCCAGGTGTCCGTATCATCACGAGATTCGATTATTACCCTTGTGGTCGCGGCGGTACCCGCTGAGGGGTTGACGATACGCACCTTGTAGTCGATTAGGTGCATTTGCCGCAGGTTGGGGTAGAAGCGTTCGAGCGACTTTCTGAGCGCTCCGTCCAGCGCATTGACCGGGCCGTCGCCTTCGCTTACGACGTGTTCGGTTACACCGTCAACCGAAAGCTTAACTGTTGCCTCGGTAATTATTTTATCGTGGAGGTCCTTTTCAACGTTGACGTGAAATTTTTCAAGCTGAAACGCCGGGCTGTATTCGCCAAGCTCTTTTTTAACAAGAAGGTCGAAGCTTGCCTCTGCCGATTCAAAGTGGTAGCCCCGGCTTTCGAGGTCCTGGACGGTCTTGAGTATTTTTTTAGCAAGCGTGCGGTCCTCGGCGAGTTTTGTCTGCTCAAGCTTTGCAAGGACGTTAGAGGCCCCGGAAAGCTCGGATATCAGAAACTTGCGTTCGTTGCCGACCATTGACGGATCTATGTGTTCATAAGTTTTGCGGTTCTTTCGCAGGGCGTTTACATGCAGGCCGGCCTTATGTGAAAACGCGCTCTCGCCGACATAAGGCATATTGCCTACAGCGGTCATGTTGGCGACCTCGAATATGAAACGCGAAAGCTCGGTTATCGAGCGGAGTTTCTCGGATTTCATTACATCGCGATTCATCTTGAACACGAGGTTCGGAATTATCGTGCAAAGGTTGGCGTTTCCTGCGCGTTCACCGAGGCCGTTTATTGTTCCCTGAACATGGTCGGCGCCGGCGTCGACGGCAGCGAGTGAAGAGGCCACGGCGCAGTCAGTGTCGTTGTGGGCATGGATGCCGATCGACAGCGAGCCGCCGAATACATCTGCGACAGTCTTGGTTATCTCGTAAACCTGGCCGGGAAGCGTGCCGCCGTTGGTCTCGCAAAGGGCGAGAACGTCTGCGCCGGCATCTGCTGCAGCGGCCAAAACCTTCATCGCATATTCGGGGTTGGCCTTGTAACCGTCGAAAAAGTGTTCGGCGTCGAAGATGACCTCAAGGCCTTTCTTTTTCATGTACTGCACGGAGTCGAAGCACATTTTCAGGTTCTCTTCGAGCGAGCATTTGAGCACTTCGGTAACGTGCAGGTCCCATGTCTTGCCGACCAGCGTCGCTGCCTGCGCCTTTGACTTGAGTATTGCTCCCAGCGAGGGGTCGTCAGCGGCCTTGGTGTTGGCGCGACGGGTGTTGCCGAAGCCGGCGACTTTGGCGTTTTTCAGGCCCGCAGCGGCAATTTCGTGGAAAAACTGCATTTCCTTCGGGTTACTGACCGCATAGCCGCCTTCGATGTAGTCCAAACCGAACTCGTCGAGCTTCTTGGCGATAAGCAGCTTGTCCGACAGCGAAAAGCTCACGCCCTCGGCCTGCATGCCGTCACGCAGGGTTGTATCGTATATTGCGACTTTCTTCATTGGTTTCCTTATAAGTTGACAAAAATAGAGATGTTATTATAGCGTTTCCGGGGGATAAATCAAGTTTTTTTAGAACACAGCCCGCGGAATGCACAACAGGGTAGACAGTCAACAGCAAAAGGGGTAAACACCGGCGGTGGAAGATGTCAGCACCGGTAAAAAGCGGTTGACCATCAGGATAATATGTAGATAATACCGGTTTATGAATGAAATTACCCGAAAACTTTTAAAAGCAGACAGGGAATATCTCTGGCATCCGTTCACGCAGATGGCGAACTGGCTTGCCGACGAGCAGGTTGTTATAGACTCAGGCGAGGGTTTTTATCTTATTGACACCGAGGGCAGGCGATATATTGACGGAGTGAGCAGCCTGTGGTGCAACGTGCACGGCCATCGGGTTGAACACATAGACAACGCGATTCGCGGACAGCTCGATAAGATATCGCACAGTACGCTTTTGGGACTTTCGCAGACCCGCGCGGCGGAACTGGCTGAGAAGCTGGTCAGGATTACCCCCGACGGGCTCAATAAGGTCTTCTATTCCGACAGCGGGGCGACGAGCGTTGAGATTGCTTTGAAGATGGCGTTCCAGTATTACCATAATATCCGCAGGGGCAGGGAGAAGTTTATCGCGCTTCGTAATTCGTATCACGGTGATACGATTGGTTCGGTTAGCGTGGGGGGGATCGATGTTTTCCACGGGATTTTCAATCCCCTGCTTTTTGCGGCAGAGTTTATTGAGACACCTTTTCCGTACCGCTTTGAGGGCACAGCCGAACAGTGCAGGGACGATGCGCTGGACCGGCTTGAGCAGGTTTTGAACGAGCATGAAGACAATGTGGCGGCGGTGGTTGTAGAACCGCTTGTGCAGGGTGCGGCGGGAATGATAGTGCACCCTCAGGGATTCCTGCGAGGGGTCCGGGAGCTTACACGCAAGTACGAGACAATGCTGATCGCAGACGAAGTAGCGACGGGGTTTGGCAGAACGGGGAAAATGTTCGCCTGTGAACATGAGCAGGTAACCCCGGATTTAATGTGCCTTGCCAAGGGGATAACAGGCGGTTACCTGCCACTGGCCGCGACAATGGCGACCGACGAAATATATGACGCGTTTCTTGGGGGCGTAAGCGAGCACAAGACGTTTTATCACGGGCACACTTATACGGGCAATGCGCTGGGGTGCGCAGCGGCGATAGCGTCGCTGGAGCTTTTCGAAAAGAAGGATATTATTGCTTCAATGACACCAGCGACAGAACTTATGCGGGGGTATATGCAGCGTTTTGCGGCGATGGATTTTGTCGGTGACGTTCGCGGTCGGGGTCTTATGGGCGGAGTTGAAATTGTCAGCGATAAGGCCACGGGTGAGAATTTCGACTATTCGCTTCGGATCGGGGCCCGGCTTTGCACGAAGATGCGGGCACGCGGAGCGATGATGCGGCCTTTAGGTGATGTTATAATACTGATGCCGCCCCCGGCTATGGACATAGAGCTTCTCGGCGAGCTCATGGAGATAATAGAAGTTTCACTGCGGGAGGATCTGCCCGTTGTTATCGAGGAGACGTGCGAATGATAGAATTTACGTTCCCGAAGTTTCCGGGTTTTTTCATAACAGCTACGGACACAGAGGTCGGCAAGACGGTCATCGCAGGTGCGATCGCGCAAATACTTAAGCAGCAGGGCAGGAATGTGGGGGTTATCAAGCCTGTCGCTTCGGGCTGCAGGAAACAGAGGGAGGGCCTGGTAAGCGAAGACGCGGAGTTCCTCGCTATGTGCGCAGACAGCAGGGAGTCACTTACTACGATAAACCCGGTCAGGTATGAGATACCTGCTGCCCCGGCAGTCTGCGAAGAATACGAACAGCGCGAGTTTGACTGGGCGGCGATTACGGCAAGTTATGAACGCCTTCGTGAAAACAGCGAGGTGGTTATAGTCGAGGGCATAGGCGGTGTAATGGTTCCGCTCACTGCTGAGATGACAGTGCTGGACCTTGCGCGGGCGTTCGATATGCCCGTTGTCGTTGTTGCCAGGCCGGGCCTTGGGACACTGAACCATACGCTGATGACACTTGCGTGCCTCAGGGCAAGCGGGCTTGCAGTGGCGGGGGTTGTGATAAACGGATACAGGGAATACGACGCGAGCATAGCAGAACAGACAGGCCCGCGTGTTATTGCCGGCTTCGGGCAGACGAACATACTGGCGGTTGTGCCGTATGATGAAACGTGCAGCGTTGAACAGGGCCAACTCGGTGATACGGTCCTCGAGGCCCTAAGGGATATTGAATGGTACAAACTTTCACAATTATAAAATAATACGAAAGGTGTTTGCATGGAAAGAAAGTTAAGTTCAGGTAAATTAATTTCGGCGGCGGTATTGGGCGCGGTATTTCTCTCACTTGCGATTTTCTGCGGCTGTGATGAACAGCAGCAAACGGTAAATTCGGCACCAGCAATGAACAAGGCCCAGCAGCTTGCGATTGCAGACAGTAAATACCCGCCGAGGCTTCGCCGTGAAGACAGCTTCCTCGGCATACACTTCGACTTTCATGCCAATGACGGGGATAAGGAGATAGGCAAAAACGTGACCGAGGAAATGGTTGAGAATATTATACGCAAGGTTCGGCCTGACTATATCCAGGTGGACTGCAAGGGCCATGCAGGCAGGACCAGTTACCCGACAAAAGTGGGCAACCAGGCCGGCGGTTTCGTGGGCGACCCACTGAAGATTTGGCGAGAAGTGACAGCACGCAACGGAGTCGCTTTGTATATGCATTACTCGGGCGTGTGGGACAATAAGGCGGTCGAACTGCACCCGGAATGGGCAAGGATCAAACCGGACGGTACGAGAGACGATAAGAAAACTTCGGTTTTCGGCCCTTATGTTGACGAGCTTTTGATACCGCAGCTTAAGGAGCTTCGCGACGAGTACGGGGTTGACGGGTACTGGATCGACGGCGAGTGCTGGGCTGTAGAAAACGACTACAGCGACGCGGCGATAAAGGCTTTTAATGAGCAGACAGGCATCGTCCTTGAGGAATATCCGAAAGAAAAGAAAGACGATAAATTCCACCAGTTTCAGGAATTTCAGCGACAGGCTTTCAGAGACTATGTTGACCACTATGTGACAGAACTTCACGAGCACGACCCGGGTGTTCAGGTTGCCAGCAACTGGGCGTTTTCGTCGCTTATGTTCGAGCCGGTTACGGTCGATGTGGATTTCCTTTCGGGCGATTACCCGATGCAGGACAGCGTCCGCAGCGGCAGGTACGAGGCCAGATGTCTGCGTCACCAGGGAAAGCCCTGGGACCTGATGGCGTGGGGTTTCAGCGCGAAGTGGGAAGATATAATAAACCGCAGCATTAAGACCCCGATACAGCTCAAACGCGAGGCAGCAGTCGTGCTGGCGACAGGCGGTGGTTTCCAGGCTTACTTTAACCAGAATCGCGACGGGTCAATACGTGACTGGCACATGAATGTCATGGGAGAAGTTGCGGAATTTTGCAGGGCAAGGCAGGATATCTGCCATAAAGCGAAATCTGTTCCACAGGTATGTCTTTTCTATTCGACCGAGTCAATGTACCGCAAAATGGAAAGGCCTTTCAATCCTGCCGGCCTGGCGATGCCGATTAAGGGGATACTCTGGGCATTGCTGGACAATCAGCTTCATGTGGATATAAAAGCCGAGCACCACCTGAAAGGCAATATGAGCGAGTACCCGGTGATTATTATCCCCGAGTGGCAGTATATTCCGCCCGATCTGCACGGGGAGTTTATTGAGTATGTAAAGAACGGCGGCAGCCTGCTTGTCATCGGGCCGGTACCGGCGGACATATTCAAGGAAGAGCTGGGAATCGAGTTCAAAGAAGATATTGCGAAAAAGACCCGGTGGCTGTTCTACGATGGTATTCAGGCAGGTCACTTCGGATTTATGCGAAATCCCGTTTTGGGCAGCGATGTTCAACCGATGGGCAGGCTTTACAGCAATGACCAGCCGGTCGGCGAGTACGAAATTGCCGGCACTGTCCGCAAACTCGGCAGGGGCAGGATCGCGGCGATATATATGAACATGGGCTACCGTTACCATATCGCGACGACAACACAGGCAAGGGACTTTATCGGCGGGATGGTACGCGAGATTTTCGACGAGCCTATGGTCGAGGTGACAGGTTCGCGTAATGTGGACCTTGTGGTCAACCGCAAGGACGGCAGGCTGGCGGTCAATCTTGTTAATACAGCAGGACCGCACGCTAATAAGGAAATATACACGTTTGACAATATCCCGCCGGTCGGACCGTTGACGGTGAAGATTAGGCTCGATGAGAAGCCGCGCAGCATTGTCATGGAACCACAAGGCAGGAAGATGAACTTCACCTGGCGAAACGGCGTTGCGCAGGTGGAACCGTTCATGCTCCCGATTCATGATATATTGGTTGTTGAGTAAAGAATGAACCGCATCCGTATTGTTACGAAACCACAGTCCCGGCGGCATGAGAAGCCGGGACTGCGGAGCATGCGCCTGCCCGAGCGCCCGAGGCCGGGTGTGCATATTTGTGTTTCATAATAAGGCCCTGCGGGGTATAATTGAAGCTATGGAAGCAGATGAAATACAAAGACAGATATACAAAAAGATGTCGCCTGCCCAAAAGCTCAGGATCGCCAATGACATGATGATCTCGGCAAGAAAGCTAAAGGCCGCGTGGCTGCGGCAAAATCACCCCGAATGGACCGAAGAGCAGGTAAAACAGGCCGTCAAAGAGGCGTTCATGAATGCAAGAACCTGAATTATTCAAAATCTTTCTAAAACCGGTCAATGTTTCATAATTCCGCCGAGAAAATCGATGTCACCTTCTTAAACAATATGGTCGCAAAATACGGCCTCTCGGGTATTCTGGAGCAAAGCAAAAGTTCATGAACCAGGCTTGCTTTTACCACGCCTGCAGCCGTAAGATTATATGCGTCTCCAAACTTCTTATCTCGACCTCATCGGCCTGGCCGGACCGCCGTCGAACCATTTTCTTGTTACCGTATAATCAAGTGTCTCTGTCGTCTGTGCTGCGACTTTGACCTTGAACCGAACGGTTTCGGCGTCGGTTTTTTCGTGCTCAAAGTTTGCATCGTCAATAGTCCAGTTCACGTAGCCGCCGAATTTCTGGTCCACAAAAACCGTGACCGCCTCGTCCTTGCTGTTTATTACCTCGACCTTATGAGTCTCCACCAGCGTATTCCTGCTCCGCTGCGAGTCTTCCAGTGTGTGCTCCGCGCTCACATCGAAAGCGTTGCCTATATACAGAGAGACCTTATCCTGCACCGGTGTGTGGTCTATCAGGTCCTCGCCGACAAACTCGAGCATCTCATCAGCCGGGTCGGTCTTGAAAACGCGAACCTTTCCTTTCGGCAGCGGTATCCCGAGATTGTTTTCCTTTTCGTTCTCAAACTCAAGTTTTATCTGCACCTTATCAGCCATCTTCTGCCATTCATACACGTAAAGCTTGTCGACGGGAATATCGGCCGCAGGCGTCATAAGCTCGATCTGCTTGACCTGGTTGTTGTTGATCGTACTCTTGCGACCCAGCGTGTACATGTGGTATTCCATAAACGACTTTTCCTCGAAGCCGCCCCTGCCGGCTGCCGAATCCATCGCCATCATCATTCTTTCTTCCTGGTAGCCTTTGTATCTCGGCTGCTCCACCCTGCGGACATCGCCTGCAATGAGTTTTATCGAGGCGTTCTTGTACGAACCGCCCGAATTATTCCTGATCGTCACCCAGCCGGACAGGTCTATAGCGTCTTCCTTTTCGTTAAGTACCGCCGAGTAGTCCGCGTCCCACGATATCCCGCCTGTGGTATAGGTCACCCTGCAAAGCTGCCGGGCCTGGGCATCCCTGCCGCCGCGCGGGCCCTGCACCAGCCACACAAGCGTAGGCTTTGTTACGAGGTCATCGAACTCGCTGTCCAGCGCAATATGCTCCACGGTCTCGCCGTTTATAACGTATATCCTGTTTGTATCCGGGTCGCGAAGGATAATGTCCCTGCCGTTCACCGAGCTTAGTATCCCCGTCATCTCGTTACCCGGGTCCGAGCCGCTGCCCCGCACCCAGATGCTCACTTTTTTATCTATCGAACGCCTCAGCAGCGTCTGAGAGTCCATCAGGTCGTATTCATAATTCTGTTCAAGTATGGTGTACATGCCGGGCGGTGTGTTCACGCATTCAAAATTTACGCTCGTCGGGTCGATCTGCATCGCCACGTCGGTGAACTTCAGTTGGCTTATACCCGGCGAAAGCTCCATAAACCGCTGCTCCCGCACAACGCCAAAATTGTCATTGTAAACTGTCAGTGCGACCGATTCATCGTTTGCGGCCAAAACCGCCGGGCAAAGACCTGCCGCAAAAAGAAAAAGGGCAAAAGTTAATTTCGATGTCCTCATCATAAATCTCCTAAAAAAGGTTCGTAAGTCATATTAAAAGGCAGGACAAAAACCAGCCGCCACTATTACATTATGCGCACAGGCGGTAAATTACTCACGAAAAAAATAAAAAAGTGCCAAGGAGTGAAAAAACAAGACGGCGTCGCGGAACTCGGTAAAGCCCCATGACACCGCCTTAAATTAAGGGAGAATCGATCTATCTGCCAACCGCGCAGACTTTATCGCGGTTTACAATTCTGGTTGCGTTACGGCTGGGAAGGCTGTTCGCCCCCGGGTTCGCTGCTGTCCTGTTCGGAAACGTCCGGCCCGGCTGCCTCTGCCGGCTCCGTATGCGAAGGGGTCTTTACCATGAAGACCATTATCGCGGCCACTATAAGCAGTGCACAGGAACTGAAGTAAGCAAAGTTGAAAGACTGGGTCTTGTCATACATCACTCCCGCGAGTTTGGCAAGCATGAACCCGCCTACCCCCCACGCCGTGAAAACTAAACCATAGTTCATTCCGAAATTCTTCAAACCGAAAAAGTCCTTGGTTATCGACGGGAACAGCGCAAGGTTCGACCCGTAGTTGGCCCCGATAAGCGCGTACATGACAATAAGCACCGGTGCCGTCGCCAGTACACTGTCGCCCTTTGCCTGCGAGAGCAAAAACAGCAGCACCGCCTGGAAAAGAAGGAAGATAAACAGCGTCGTTCTGCGCCCGAGCTTATCCGAGACCATTCCCGCGATTATCCTTCCGCCGCCGTTGCCTATCGCAAGCCCTATCAGCGCAACAAGCGTAAGCGTGTCGGCTATCTGCGCGTTTACAACCTTTTTCGCCACCGAAATAACCATAAGCCCCGCACCTGCGCCGCAGGCGTACATGAACCATATCATATAGAACTGGACCGTTTTTAACATTTCACTTGGCTCGAAATTCTCTTTCTTTACCGGCTGCCCTTCGGCTTTGGCCTCGGCGCCTGCCGGCACGACCGGTTTGACCTCGGCCTCGTAGTCAGCCGGCGGGGCCTTGAGTATCTGTGCCAGCCCGCATACTATCAGGAGAAAAGCTATGCCCAGGTACATCACAGTATCAGGCAGCCCGAAGCTCGCGATCATCCAATCGCAAAGCGGAGCCGCGTAAGCAAGCGCAAGCCCGAAACCCGAGACCACCAGACCGGCAATAAGCCCTGTCTTTGCCTTGGGGAACCACTTTACCGCCGGCGGCGTCGCTGAAGCATAACCAAAACCGATCCCCGCTCCTGCGAGTATTCCAAAGCCGACCATATACCCCATAGGCGATGTCGTTCTGCTTGCGATAATCATCCCTGCACCTACGAGAATACCGCCTATCGTCGCGACCAGACGGGGGCTCAGTTTGTCCTGCATACGTCCGGCCGGTACCATTATAAGTGAGAACACCAGGCACGCAACCGCGTATGGCATCGACTTATCCGATTGTGTCCAACCCCAATCTTCAGGAACGCCCTTGCTTATTACGCTCCAGGTATAAAGAATACCCAGAGCAAGGTTGATCCCCATCCCTGCGAATGTCACCGCCCAGCCGGGGTTAGTGGCTTTGACGGCTGCTGCTGGTGTGATTTCATCGCTCATTTTCGTTCCTTTCCTAAAAAATATATGCCGGGCGCATGAGGGCGCCCGGCTTTGCGTACTTCAATTTTCATTCTGCGCTTTATGCGCCGCGACCGGCGATAAGTTTCTCGACCACGCTCGGATCTGCAAGTGTCGTGATATCGCCGAGGTTGTCGGTGCTCTTCTCCGCGATCTTGCGCAAAATCCTTCGCATAATCTTACCCGAACGCGTCTTCGGCAATGCCGGCGCGAACTGGATATCCTCAGGAGTCGCGATGGGACCGATCTCCTTGCGAACGTGCTTGATAAGTTCCTTCTTCAGCTCGTCGCTTTCATCCACTCCTTCTACAAGAGTAACGTAGGCGTAAAGGCCCTGACCTTTCACCTCATGCGGTATCGGTGTAACAGCCGCTTCTGCCACTTTCGCGTGGCTTACCAGCGCCGATTCCACCTCCGCAGTGCCGATACGGTGCCCCGAGACATTCACAACGTCGTCAATACGTCCCATCAGCCAGAAGTCACCTTCTTTATCGACCCGGCAGCCGTCTCCGGTGAAATATTTATTGTCATACATCGTGAAATAAGTATCGATAAAGCGGTCATGATCGCCCCACATCGTTCTCATCATGCTCGGCCAGGGCTTGGTTATGCAAAGCTTGCCGCCCTCGTCCCTGTCGCACATGCTTCCGTCGTCGCGAAGAACAACCGCTTCGACACCGAAGAAAGGCCTTGAAGCAGAACCCGGCTTTAGCGTATGAGCGCCCGGAAGCGGGGTTATCATAAACCCGCCAGTCTCGGTCTGCCACCATGTATCGACGATCGGGCACTTGTTCCTGCCGACCTTTTTATAATACCACATCCACGCCTCGGGGTTGATCGGCTCTCCGACGGAACCGAGAATCCTCAGCGAATCCAGCTTGTACTTCATAACCCACTCCTCGCCCAGCCTCATCAATGCACGTATAGCCGTCGGAGCGGTATAGAAAACCGTAACTTTGAACTTGTCGCAAACCTGCCAGAACCTGCCCGCGTCGGGATAAGTCGGAACACCGCCGAACATCAGCGAGGTGCTGCCGTTGCACAGCGGACCGTAAACTATATAGCTGTGACCCGTAATCCAACCGATATCAGCCGTACACCAGTAGATATCGTCGTCATGGATATTAAACACGTGCTTATGAGTCAGCGAGGTGTAAACCAGGTAACCGCCTGTAGTATGAACAACACCCTTGGGCTTGCCTGTCGAACCGGAGGTGTAAAGAATAAACAGCGGGTCCTCGGCGTCCATTTCCTCGGCGGGGCAGTCAGCCGAAGCCTTTTCCATCTCTTCGTGATACCAGAAGTCCCTGCCGTCTTTCATATTGCAAGGATCGTCCGAAACCTTCGTTACGATAACCGACTCGATAGTCGGGGTGTTTTCAAGAGCCTCATCCGATATCTTCTTCAGAGGTATATGCTTGCCCCCGCGGACGGAAACATCCGAAGTTATCAGCATCTTGCAGTCAGAGTCGTTCACCCTTCCGGTAATAGCGTCGGCGCTGAAACCGCCGAATATGATCGAGTGAATCGCCCCGATACGCGCACATGCGAGCATCTGGACCGCGAGTTCCGGAACCATCGGCATATAAATAGCAACCCGGTCGCCCTTCTTGATGCCCTTGCTCTTTAGAACGTTCGCGAACTTGCAAACCTGCTCGTGCAGCTCTTTATATGTGAACTTCTGCACGTCGGAATCCTCGTCGCCCTGGAATATGATCGCCGTCTTGTTCTCGGTCGGCGTGCCGAGGTGCTTGTCAAGACAATTGTAGGCGATATTCAGCTTGCCGTCGGCAAACCAAGTGTGCTCGATCTTTCGTGCCTGGGTGTCCCACGTATATTTCATCGTCTCGGTGGGCTCCTTGAACCACTTTACCTGCTCTTTGGCGTATTTCAGCCAGAAGGTATCCGGGTCGTTTATAGACTGCTCCCACATCTTCTGATACTGCTGCTCGGAGTCTATCCAGGCATTGTTTTGAATGTTACTCGGCGGCGGAAACTTACGAGCTTCGGTCATTAGAGACTGCATACCTTTTTCTTCTGCCATTGTTACACATCCTTTCTTTCCCAATAAATAACGGTTTTTTTGAATGATTTTTCGTGTGAACTTGTCTGCCCGAAACTGATCGATAGGGGCGTGAGCATGATAACAGATTAACAGGCCGGATTTATTGTTCAATTAAAAAATCATGTTTTTGTGACACTTTGCGCGCAAATTGGCCCCAAAAGTGCGCACAACGAACACATTAGTACCAAAATGAAACTTAAATGGACCGCAAATAGGCCTTAATCGGTCTTTATTTCCGCCTTTGTGTAGGTGAAATTACCTATATAATTTTTTGCGGGTGTACAAAAATGGGTCATGTTGGTATTCAACCAGCGCAAAACAGCAAATATTTCCTGAAAAAATCCTGCGACAAGTCAAAGTAAGGTCCCCGAGAAAATTCGTAGACTTCTTCGAAAGCTGAGAGTAAACAGGTGAACGTTTACTCCTAACAGTTCTTAAGCAGCAATGATAACGCCCTCATTTCGTGCAATTTCAAGAACCGGCCTTGAATTATCCTTTTCCCATTCCTCTTTCCCGCAGGGTATAGGCTCTATTCGGTTGTCGGCAGAGGTGGCCCTCCATAAATTTTTCATAAGTTGTATCTGCCTGCTGCCGTCAAATTCCGGAGCTATTACAATAAGGTCAATGTCACTCAGTTCGTCGGCTTTACCTTTGGCATAGGAGCCGAACAGCACGGCTTTTTCGGCGTGTATACCCAACTTCTCAAGCTCTGCAAAATATTTTTTTATGGAATCTATAACTGACTGATCAACCATTTGTGAATTTCCTTCACTTTCTCCAATTCCACCTGAACAAATGATTCGTTCAACATAATTTGCTCGGAATCCGGATAGCGTCCTTCTAATTGGTATATTCCGAATTCCCTTAAAAAATTCATTTGATTATCATCTATATTTATCTCACCAATTTCTGCAAGTCTTATTAGATTATGAATTCTTGGCGGGACCTTTTGTGTTTGTTTTGCAACATGTGCCTTAATCGCTTTTTCCAATGCCAAATGGGAGAAGAACATACAGTGTCTAAGGTGCTTTTTTTCCAGCAGAGATCCTGCCGCTTCAAGGTCTTCCTGCGAACTGCTTTTCCAGTACATTATATGTTTTTTTATGTCCATAAAAAATATGATAACCACTGTTAAAGAGGGGGTAAAGCATTATTTCTGCACCGATTATTGATTTTAAGACGCTGTCGCTTTTTGTCCCGCCGGCCTTGGATCCGGTGCGGTTTTGCCCCGCAGCACAATAACCCCCGTCGGGCACTTGTTCATGGCTGTGTCGGGCTTTTCGCCAGGCTGGTATTTTTCATAATTCGTTCGCGCGACGTTGCCCTGCATCTCGAAAAGCTCCGGATCCTGCTTTGTGCACATCTTGCACGCGATGCACCCGACCTTGCACATACCGCGGGTGTTCTTGCCGCTCTCCCGGCTGGAACATGCCACGGTCATCATATTCTCCTCTCTGAACGGAACCATCTCGATAAGGTTCCGCGGGCATGCCTTCGCACACGCTGAACAACCCGTGCATTTATCGTAATCCACCGTCGCCAAACCGTCCACAATATGGATAGCGTCAAACTTGCAGCTGCTCACACAATCACCGAAACCCAGGCAGCCGAACTTGCAGGCCTGAACCACCGCGGTTGCATTTGCCGACGTGCAGGACTCTATCCCCTCGTAAACCCCGTAAAAAGTCTTATCATCCGTATGCGCCCTGCAGTGCACGATGGGCCTTTTCGCAGGCCCGTCCCCGCTTACCTGCAGGTTAAGAATCTCGGCGATCTTATTCGATGTGTCCGGCCCGCCCGGTGCGCACATGCCGATCTTCTCCGGGTCGGCGACCACCGCTTTTGCGTATGAGCTGCACCCTGCATAACCGCACGCACCGCAGTCGATATTCGGCAGCGCTTCCTGAACCTGTTCGACTTTCGGATCCGTTTCAACACGCAGCTTTATACTCGCCACCAGAAGCACTATCGCAAACCCGGTGCCGATAACCAGCGTCGTCAGCCCCGCAGGCCAAGCGCTTTGCCAAAGCTGCACTATATCAATCTGAGCCAATATCGTAAGCATTATAATTTCCTGTAACTTATTTTATCATTCCCGAAAAACCCATGAACGCGAGCGTCAAAAGCCCCGCTGTTATAAGCGTTATCGGCGCCCCGCGAAGAGCAGCCGGCACATCAGCGAACTGCAGGTTCTCGCGGATCCCCGCCATAATGCAGATCGCCATCGTAAACCCGATCCCCGCCCCAAAGCTCAGCACCACAACCTCGGCGAAGCTGCTTATCCCCCAAAGGTTAATGAACAGGCACAATCCGAGTATCGCGCAGTTGGTCGTAATAAGCGGCAAAAATATGCCGAAGCTCTCATACAAAGGCGGGAAAAACTTCCGCACGTACATCTCCACAAGCTGCACCGCACCGGCGATAACCAGTATATAGCACACGTACCGGGTTACCTCCAGCCCCATAGGAACCAGCACGAAATAATCTATCAGCCACGTAAGTATCCCGCTGACGGTCACAACGAACGTCACCGCGCAGCCCATTCCGAACGCCATGTCGATTCGCCCCGAAACACCGAGATACGGGCAGATACCCAGAAACTTCGTGAACACGAGGTTGTTGATCAGCACAATCGAAATAAACGACAGTATTAAAGTTGTCACCATATCCATATCAGCACCTATTTCCTGTTAGAGATCAAATTCGCCCCAGCAAGCATAAAGCCCAGCGTGATAAACGCCCCCACCGGCAGCGCCATCGCCGAGACCGGCACAAAGCTCTCCGGTGTCATCGGTATATCGAACAGCGTCCCTGCGGCGAGAAATTCACGTATCCCCCCCAGCACGCATAATACGCCCGTAAAACCAAGCCCGTTTCCGACCGCGTCGGTCACGCTTACCACCAGCCCGTTCTTGCTCGCACACGCCTCGGCCCGGCAGATAATCAGACAGTTCACGATAATAAGCGGAATGTAGGGTCCAAGTGCCGCGCTCATCTCCGGCGCAAAAGCCTTTAAGAAAAGATCCGCTATTGTCACGAACGTCGAAATCGTCAGCGTGAACATAAGTATACGCAGGTGCGGCTTGAGCAGGTGACGCATAAGGCTCACAACAATGTTCGAGCAGACAAGTACGAAAATAACGCAAAGCCCCATCGTAAGCGCAGGCTTGACCGCGAACGTAACCGCCAGCGTCGGGCACATCCCCAAAAGCAAACGGAACACAGGGTTCTCGTCCCACAAGCCGTTAAAAAATGTTTTCTTTAGCGATGTCTGTGCCATATTAAAGCTCTCCTTTTTCCTGGAGATAGTTCTTCACCGGAATTACATAGTTGTTGAATATCTCGACCATCGCCTCGCTGGTCACCGTCGCGCCGCTTATGGCGATGATGTCCTTGTCGATCACCTTCGGGTCGCCGGTCTTGAGCAGCTTAAGCTCACCAGCCGGGGCGTTGACAAACTGGCTCTTGAAGTATTCGTTCTTGATCTGGTCCCCGTAACCCGGTGTCTCGTTGCTCGCGAGCACTCCGTAACCCTTTATCTTTTCGAACTGCCCGTCCACCGCGATAACCAGCCTTATCTTGTCGGCAAAACCCGAGCCCTCGGCGACAAACGCCCACGCGACCGCAACACCCGCTGCGTCTACCCCTTTCTTGATATCGACCACAGCGCTCTGGCCGTCAGGCAGGGAAATCTCCGCCCCGCTTGCAGCGGTAACGAACTTTTCGGCCCTTTGCACCATCGCGCCTGCTTTTTCGCTGAACTTATCCGCCTGGTTCTGTTCAATCCGCGGCCGCCAGGCATAATCGGTCACCGCAAGCAGCAGCCCGAATACAAACGCCGCCACGATCAAAAGCCAGCTTTGCCTGAAAAAAAATACAATCTTATTTCCCACTGCCCGGCCCTCCAATCGGTGTAAGTTTACAGAACCTGTCGATAAGCGGCGTTACCGCGTTCATAGTCAAAACAGCATACATAACACCCTCCGGGTACTCGCCAACAACACGGATAAGCATTATAAGCGCCCCCACTCCTATGCCGAATATCCACATGCCCTTCCTGGTCAGGGGCATCGTCACCGGGTCGGTCGCGATAAAAAACGCGCACATCATCATCCCGCCGCCGGCGATATGAACCGTCGCCGGAACATAAGCCTCCGGGTTGACCCAATGAGCGATCTCCGCGAAAACAAACGCCGAACCCAGCACCGCGACAGGAACATGAAAAGTTATGGTCTTTCGCAAAAGAAGATATATCCCGCCAATGAAAAGGGCGATCGCGCTTGTCTCGCCCACACAGCCGCCCGTCTCGCCCTTAAACGCCATACTCAGCATCGGCTTTACGGTGCTTGCCTCGGCCTTTCCTTTAATAACCTGCTTTGCCCAGCCCAGCGGTGTCGCCTGCGAAACCGCCTGAACCGTCTGCTCCCCGTACCGGTTCGCCGCGCTAAGCTCGGGCATATCACTGTCGATAGTCGCCGGCAGCGTCCACGTCGTCATCGCCAGCCCGAACGAAGCCGTCAAAAACGCCCTCGCCGCCATTGCCGGGTTGAAAACATTTCCGCCCAGTCCGCCGAAAACCATCTTCGTTATCGCTATCGCGAAAAACCCTCCGATAATCCCAACCCACCACGGAGCGGCCGGAGGCAGCGACAAACCGAGTATTATACCCGTCACAACCGCGCTCAGGTCGTCAATGCTCGAGGGCTTTTTGCGTATCCTGTTGCACCCCATTTCCGTCAGAACGCACGCGACCACGCACGAGCCTATCTGAACAGCCGCATAATGACGAAAATAAAAAAACGCCATCGCAACCGCCGGCAAAAGCCCGATTATAACGTCGAGCATAACCACACGAGTTGACAATGGCCCCCCGATATGCGGGGCCGGTGACACTTTCAGTTTACTTAGCATCAGTTCATTTCCTCTTGGTTATTCACAGCTTACTGACTTCTCATATTACTGTTTTCTACTTCGGCATCCTGTTCTTCTGACGTGCAAGCAGTATCTTGCCAGTTTTGATATGACCTGTCAGCTCAATATTCGCCGGGCAAACATAACTGCAGCACCCGCACTCAATACACGCCGACATATAATAATCCTGCGCAACGTCAAGCATATCGTTGTTCACAGCGTGGGCGATCTTCGTCGGGTTAAGCCTCTCCGGGCACGCGTCAAGACACCTGCCGCACCTGATACACGCAGTCCGCCTCTTGTTCAGCTTGTGCCTGGTTATCTCGTCCTTTGTCAGTATCGTTATCGAACCGGTTGTCTTGCTTATGGGCGTTTCAAGATCCGCTACCGCAAAGCCCGTCATCGGCCCGCCCGAAATAACCTTCTGAGCCTTTTCCTTCAGCCCGCCGCAATGTTCGATCAAATAACCTATAGACGTTCCCACCGGCGCCCACAGGTTCGAAGGTGTCACAACCGCAGAACCTGTCACGCTTACCACCCTGTGCGTCAAAGGCCTGTTCATAACCACAGCGTCGGCAATTGCCGCGCAAGTGGCAACGTTCAGCACAACAACCCCGATCATCGGAGGAATCCCGCCGGTCGGAACCGTCATGCCCGTAACAGCCTGGATAAGCTGCCTCTCACCGCCCTGCGGGTACTTGGTCTTAACAGGCACTATCTCGATACCGGCATGGCTTTTACACTGTCCCAGCGCCCGCGACATCGCCTCGATCGCCTTGGGCTTGTTGTCCTCGATAGCGATACGAACCTTATAGCAGTCCGTCGCCCTGCAAACCAGCTTGATGCCCGCTATAAGCTGATAACTCCATTCAAGCATCAGCCTGTAATCGCATGTAATAAAAGGTTCGCACTCACATCCGTTGATTATAATAACCTTCTTCGGAGACTTCGGATTCGGTTCGAGCTTTACACGTGTCGGAAAACCCGCACCGCCCATACCGACTATACCCGCATCGCGAACCGCCGCCAGTATCTTCTCACCCGCGAAATTATCCGGCGAAAAGTCCGCACCGAAATTACCGCTTACCAGAGGCTGCGCATTATCCGCATCCTTGTCGGTCTCGATAATAACCGCTGTCTCCCTGCCCAGAACAGGATGACTTACCAGCGAAATATCCTTTACCTTGCCGTGAACCGGCGAATGAACAGGCGCGCTTACAAACGCCTCGCTCGAACCCACGACCTGGCCCTTTTCGACTGTGTCGCCCTTGCTTACGTCCGCTGTGCAGACCGCCCCGATATGCTGACTGAGCAAAACCGCCACCTTATCCGGCAACGGAACAGGCTCTATGCCGCGGTTTTGAGAATATTCTTTATGATCGTGCGGATGAATGCCCGACGGGAACGTCCAGGTGCCTCGCCTTACAACAGACTCCTTCGGCATAACCCTGTCAGGCAGCCGTACTTTCGCATTATTACTCATTTTTCGTTTCCGTTTCTTTTTTCACACTTGTAAGACCCGAAATCTTAAGGGCCTTTATCAAAAACACGTATCCAAAACTAAGTGCCAGAGAGATAACAAAACTTAAAAAAATCGCAAGTTTTTCAGCAATTCTCCCGCCGGTAAATAAATAATTTTCACACAAAACCAGCCCGGCGATAAACACTATTATCGGCATCAAAAATACAAGGAATACCTTAAATGCGACATTCGGACCCTTAACCTTACCCAGTTTCTCATAAACCTGCGAACAGCCCTCGCGATGAGTGCATTTTTCGCAATGTCCATTATCCTGTATTTTTTCTTCCATTTTTTCGCCTTGCGGACTTATAATGAAAACTTAGGGCCATGTATATGCCCTCAGGCTTTCAGGACGCTCTTATAAGAGAAATTAATAGTAGTTGCAAGTATATTTTGACGATGCTTTAGGAACTTAACCAAAGAAAGGGAAAATTATGGCTGTCCGCAGGAAAGTTATATCCGCCTTCGCCGCGTTGATCATTTCACTTGCAGGTTTTGGGTGTTCAACAAACCCCGTTACAGGCCAGAGAGAGCTTAGTATTTTCATGCCCTCCCTCCAGGAGCAGCAGGAAATAGGCAACGCCTACGCACCAGAGATCAAAAAACAGCTCGGCGGGCCGATAAACAACCAGGCCTTGCAGAACTATATCAACTCCGTCGGTCAAAATGTCGCCTCCAAAAGCCACCATCCCGGAATTGGCTATAAATTCGCCGCCGTAAATGACGATTCGGCAAATGCCGTCGCAGTTCCCGGCGGTTACGTTTACATTACAAAAGGACTGCTCGAAATAATTCAAAAAGAAGACCAGCTTGCCGCGGTTCTCGCTCACGAAGTAGCCCACGTAAACGCCGAACACTCCGCCCAGATGATCGCTCAGCAGCGGGGAATGGGACTTATACTCGCCGCTGTTTCGGAAAACACATCACCGACGGCAACCCAGATTTCCCAGTTTGCCGCCACTATGCTCGGATTGAGATATTCGCGCGATTTCGAGTACCAGGCAGACACCATCGGTACAGATTACCTGTTCAAGGCAGGGTATGACCCCTACGCTATGGTCGAGGTCCAGGAAACACTCCAGAAGCAGCACTCGTCAAGACCGCTCGAGTTCTTCTCGACTCACCCCAATCCCGAAAACAGGATCGAGACGATAAAACAGCACATAAGGACAAAAGGCTACCCCCCTGTATTCAAAAAGGACAGCGGCGACTATCAAAAATATGTAACTGCCTCATTGCAGCAGCAGCCTTGAATCTAACCCTTCCCGGGCCGATTATCTCATGCGCGGGATATAATATTCACCTGTCTTCGGGTCTTTGACGGCAACAAACGCCAGCCCGCCGGGGCACTGTTCGCACTCGATACCCACCGGACCGGACATCATCATCATCGGGTCCATGCCCCTTTCTTCCATCAATGCATTGACCTTCTCGGAGTATTCCTGGGCATCCATTTCAAAGACTGTGTCGCTGTTGCCGCATTTCAGCGTTACCTTGCCTGCACCGCCGCCGCCGCCACCGCCGCCGCCCATGTTCATAACGGTTATGGTTCCTGCAACGACAAGACATACTACTACGACACTGACCATGATGACCTGTTTCTTTTCCACTGTAGATCTCCAACAAATAATAACATAATTTCAAATTTATTATATCAAATGATCCGTTTATTTCAAGCTTCTTTAACTCGGCCAAAGTGTCGACGTACCGGACTCGGCAATGGTCATTATCCTCGCGGGCTCTTCCGGCATCGACGTTTTCGCCGAAAGATACGCAGACTCGATCAACGCCATATTTCTCATCTGTGCACCCTCGTCTTCCGGGAAAACCGCTTCCTCGTCCCCTTGTAATGTTCTGCCAAAACTTTCGAGCATCCCCAAAAGCGCCCTGTCCTGTTCGTCCTTAAACGGCCCCTCCTCAAGAAGCGCACCTTCGGTGTCAAATATCTCAAAACCGTCACGGCCTGAAATTATATACCCCTCCCTGCAATGCATCTCGAAACGCTCGGTCTCCGGGCCGAAGGTCCTGCCGGCAACAACGCAGCCGGCAAGGGTGTCCGTAAAAGTCATAGTCACGACAGCGTTGTCCTCGGTAACCGAAAGCCTCTGCTGACGGTCAGGGGCAAGCGAGCCTGTAACCGCGTAAACGCTCTGCGGCAGGCCGAAACATGCGATAACCTGGTCGATCAGCCCGTAACAGTTGTGCAGCAAAACCCCGCCGCCGGCCATCTGCGGGTCGCTCAGCCAACGCTCGTCAAGCCGGGCCCCCGATCCCGCGAAATTGCAGAAACCCTTGACAAGGTAAAACGAATCCCTGCCATGTTTCTTTACGTACTCGCTGAGTTTTTTATACGACGCCGAAAATCTCCCCGTGTTGCCGCACAGAAAACGAACCTTGTTCTTTCCCGCCAGCTTGACAAGCTCTGCACACTGCTCGAAGTTAAGCGAAGGCGGGATCAGCTTAAGGACGTGACACTTCTGCTTGAGCGCAAGGCGGATAAACTCGTCGCTTACATAAGAGGCGGTGGTTACAATAAGAACCTCCGGCTCGGTCTGAACTATCATCTGGCGAAAATCGTCAAAACCCTCGCACTTGAATTTCATCGTCGTCTTCGCCAGCAGGTCCGGGTCCTTGCCGGCAACTGCCGCAATCTCAAAACACCCCGTGCGAACGGCCATATCGGTAACCTTGTTCGCAAGGTCGCAAACACCAAGCACCGCCGTCTTTAACAGTCCGCTGCCCATCTTTCGGTTCCCTGAATTTACGATTTAGGCGGAATTATAAAATGGTCCGGCACCGGGAAACGCGAGCACAGCATAAGAGCTTCCTTGCCGACGTTCTCCACGATCGACTCGTTGTCCACGTTCTCGACGATTCGGTTGATAAGTCCTGCGATTATCTCCATCTCCGCTTCTTTCATGCCGCGTGTCGTAACCGCCGGCGTGCCGAGGCGAATACCGCTCGGATCGGTCGGCGGGGCCGGGTCCCCAGGTATCGAGTTATAGTTCGTAACTATTTTCGCCCGGTCAAGGGCCTTGGCGACCTTCTTGCCGCCCACCTTTTTATTCCTCAGGTCGATCAGGATAAGGTGATTGTCGGTCCCCCCGGAAACAAGATCAAACCCGTACTCAAGCAGTTTTTCGGAAAGTCTTTTGGCGTTTTTCACTACCTGCTTGGCATAGTTGACAAACTCCGGGGTGTCCGCTTCTGCAAGCGCAACAGCAAGCGCAGTCACCGTATGCACATGCGGGCCGCCCTGAAGGTTCGGAAAAACCGCCGAATCAATCTTTTTAGCGTGCTCGCCCCTGCAAAGAAGCATCCCGCCCCTCGGCCCGCGAAGCGTCTTGTGAGTCGTCGTCGAAACAACATCCGCGTAAGGCACAGGGCTTTTGTGAATACCCGCAACGACAAGCCCCGATATATGCGCGATATCGCTTACGTGATACGCCCCCACCCTCTTTGCAACATCGCCGAATATCTCGAAATCTATCTCCCGGGGATATGCGCTGGCACCGGAAATAATTATTTTCGGCTTGTGCTTCTTCGCCGCTTCTTCGAGCTTGTTATAGTCAATTGTACCCGTCTTCGGGTCAGTCTCGTAAGGCACCGAATTGTAAACCTTGCCCGTAAAGCTCACCTTCCAGCCGTGAGTCAGGTGACCGCCGTAGGGAAGTGAAAGCCCCATTATAGTGTCGCCCGGTTTTGCCAGCGCACTGTATGCAGCCAGGTTCGCAAGCGACCCCGAATGAGACTGAACATTCGCGTGCTCGGCTTTGAAAACCTTCTTGGCACGCTCGACAGCGAGCGTCTCGATAAGATCCGTTACCTGCTGACCCTCGTAATACCGCTTTCCAGGATAACCCTCCGCGTATTTATTCGTTAAACAACTGCCCGTAGCCTGCATAACCGCGCGGGAAACATAGTTCTCCGATGGAATAAGCCTGATCGACCCGCTCTGACGGGCCGATTCCTGTGTGATCAATTCGTATATCTGAGGATCGTAAATTTCAAGTGCCGATAACATCTCAATTCCCTTCAATTTTCAAAGTAAATCAGCTATATATCACATAGTCAGGTCATTCTCAAGACATTTATTTGTTGACAAACCACGCTTTTTGCCATTAATATCAACTTTTCTAATGCGTAACAATGGAGCATTTTGTCAATGACCGATTACGATGTGGACACAGGCTCGGAAAAGGCACGGGCATTTTTCCAGCGTGCCGAGGAAGTCGCCGCAACAGACAATTTTGATTACGCTATCGACATGTACATCGAGGGGCTCAGGCTCTCACCGGAAAATGTCGAAGACGGGCACATTGCGCTTCGACGTCTCGCACTGATAAGGCAGGGAAAAGGCGGAAAAAAACCATCAATCAAGGAAAAACTCAACAGGCGAACTGCTAAAAAACCCCTGACCGAAATGCTGAACGCTGAATACCTGCTCGCCAAGGACCCGGACAACCTTTCCTATGCTGAAAACCTCCTAAAAGCAGCTATGCAAGGCACTTACTACAGAACCGCCCACTGGATAGCAAACCTACTGTTCGAGGCCAACAAGGCCAGTGAAAAGCCCTCGGTCAGCACTTATATGCTGCTTATCGACGCTTACGAGAAGATGGAGCTCTACAGCGAAGCAGTCGAGGCCTGCAGAAGATGCGTCCAGCTCAAACCGGACGACTCCCCGCTGATAGAAAGACTCAAAAACCTCTCGGCGAAGATGACCATGCAGAAAGGAAAATACGGCCTGCAGCCCGATTACAAGCAGTCAATTAAAGACATCGAGATGCAAAGACAGCTCCAGTCCCAGCAGAGCAAGGTCAAAACGCTTGAATACCGAACCCAACAGGTCCAGAAAGCAAAAGAAAACTACGAAAATGACCCATCTATAGAAAATATTTTGCGATACGCAGACGCTATGGCTGATATCGGAACCATCGAGCAATTCGACAAAGCTGTTGAACTTTTGCAGAAGCATTACCAGCAGTCAAACAAGTTCCCGCTTAAAAAACTCGAAGGCGAAATAAAGATAAAAAAACTAAAAAAACAGGTCCGAGATATCAGGGACCAAATGGCTAAGTCCCCTGAAAACAATAACTTAAAACAGGAGCACGACCGTCTTATTAACGAGTTCGCACAGACAGAGCTTCGGCATTTCCAAAACTGCGCAAAGCAGTACCCAACCGACCTGCGGATTAAATTCGAGCTGGGCCTAAGATACCTGATAACCCACCAATACGACAAAGCGATACCCCTGCTCCAGGAGGCCCAGAAGGACCCGAGACAAAAACTTTCAGCAATGGACAAAACAGGGCTTTGCTTTTTCCTCAAAGGATGGTATGCTGATGCGATTGATATATTCCGCGAGGCGCTGAGGCTCTGCGAAGTCAAGGACAGCCCAATAGGCAAGGAACTTCGGTACAATCTTGCCAGGAGCCTCGAAAACCAGGGCCAGAAGCCCGAAGCGCTCGAGCTGCACAGGAAACTTATGCAGCTTGATTACGGTTATAAAGATGTTAGCGAGAGAGTTAAAACATTAAGAGAAGAGCTTGAAAAACCAACCTCTCAGCAGTGAGTATAAGATAAAGTATTATCAGGAGTTGAAATGGCACATTCATTGTCAAGAAGAAAACGAGTAAGGCAAAACGCTAAAAAAAGGGTCACCAACAGGGCCCGAAAGAGCATGGTCAAAACGCAGATAAAGCATTTTGAAAATGCCCTGAAGGAAAGCGACTACCAGAAAGCATCCGAGCAGTATAAAAAGCTGCAAAAGAAGCTCGATAAAGTCGCCGCAACAAGCACGATGCACAAGAACACCGCATCGCGGTTAAAATCGAGGCTAAGCAAAAAGCTCAAGGCACTCGAACAGAAAGCGTCCGCATAGCGGCAAAAAAACGAACAATTTTTAGTGTGACACATAAAGGCGCTTAGTCGATAATACATTGACTAAGCGTCTTGTTCATTTTAAGATTCATCAAAAGGAGAAAGTTAATTAATCAAGAAAACAGCATGGAACCATTGAAAAAATTAATTCTGGACCATATCGGTCAAAAAGATTACAAGCCCGTTAAATTAACCGCCCTGGCAAAAGAAATCGGCATAACCGAAAACGAATGGGAAGACTTCAGGCAGGCGTTCGACGAGCTCAAAAAGCAGGGCAAAGTCGCCAAGGGCCCCAAAAACCTAATAGCCCCGCCAGATATGGCGGGCAAAGTAATAGGCAAGTTTCAGGCAAATAAACGCGGTTTCGGATTTGTCATACCTCTCGAACCCAACTCACACGGCGACCTGTTCATAGCCCACGGCGCCGCCTCAGGCGCGATGACCGGCGATATCGTCGCAGCCAAACCCATGAAAAAGGGCTACCGTAACGGCCAGGTGCGTTATCACGGCATAATCACCGAAATAATCGACCGCGGTTACAAAAACATCGTCGGGCAGTTGAAAAACTACGACGGCGAATGGTACGTCGAGCCCGACGGCAGCGAATTCGTCGAACCCATCGAAGTCGAGGACATCTCAGCCAGCGGCGCAAAGCAGGACGACAAGGTCCAGGTCGAGATCATTTCATACCCCGCCGAACACCTCCCCGCCCAGGGCGTCATAACAAAAATACTCGGCAAAGCAGGCATGTACGACGCAGAAATCGAATCAATAATGATAATGTACGAGCTGCCCCACGAATTCGAGCAGCCCTGCATCGACCAGGCCCGACAGGCCGCGAAAGACTTCGACCCTCAATCCGCCCCCAGGCGAGACGACATAACTGACGAAATGATAATCACCATCGACCCGCCCGACGCAAAAGACTTCGACGACGCCATCTCGATCAAAAGAAACAGCGACGGCAACTGGGTGCTCGGCATCCATATCGCCGACGTCAGCGAATTCGTCGGGCTCGACTCCCCGCTGGACAAACAGGCCCGGGAAAGGGGCAACAGCGTCTATCTGCCCGGCAAAGTGGTCCCAATGCTGCCCGAAATACTCAGCAACGGCATATGCTCACTTCAGCCCGACCAGCAAAGGTTCGCCAAAACAGCATATATCACCTACGACAACGGCGGAGAAGTCCTCGGCACAGAGTTCGCCAACAGCATAATAAAAAGCAAAGCCAGGCTCACTTACGAACAGGCCGACCGAATACTGAAAGGCGACGCCCAGGGCGTCCCAGGCCCCGTCGTCGCGCTTCTTAAGGACATGGAAACACTCGCCGGGCTGATAGAAAAACGTCGCCGAAGAAAAGGAATGATACACCTCGACCTGCCCGAGATCGAGCTTGTCATGGACGACCAGGGAAAAGTCGTGGACGCCCACCCCGCCGACGACAGCTACCCGCACACGATTATCGAAATGTTCATGGTCGAGGCAAACGAAGCAGTCGCACGAACCCTCGACCGCTTCGGCGTGCCCTTTATAAGAAGAATACACCCGGACCCCGACACAGCCGACCTGAGCAAGGTAACAAAATTCGTAAAAATATGCGGAATTAAAATACCAAAAGTCCTCGACCGAGCAGCAATCCAGGACCTGCTGAAAAAGGTCAAGGGAAAGCCCTACGAATACGCCGTAAACATCTACATTCTGAGAAGCTTCCAGCGGGCAGAGTATTCACCCTCCCACGTCGGACACTTCGCCCTTGCCTCGACCCACTACTGCCACTTCACCAGCCCCATAAGAAGATACGCAGACCTGACAATACACCGCCTCATAAACTGCTACATCGAAGGCACCCTGAACAAGATCGGCCTCGAAGAGGTCCTGCCGGAAATGCAGCTCCGGGAGATAGGCAAGCACATCTCCTTCACCGAACAGCAGGCCACCCAGGCCGAACGCGAGCTGAAAATGGTGCTCATACTGCAAATGCTCGAACAGCACGTCGGCCAGGAGCTTAACTGTGTCATAACCGGACTTACCGGATTCGGCATCTTCGCTCAGTGCAAAAAATTCGGCATCGAGGGGCTGATCGAGTTCGGAGACCTCGGTATGGACGAATGGAAATACGACGACGCAAAACAGGCCGTGGTAGGCCGCCACTCCGGCAAAAGCGTATACATGGGCATGGAAATGAAGGTCCGAATAGCATCGGTAAACGTCGCCGGCAGACACCTCTACCTCGCCCCCGCAGAAAAACTCGTAACCAGAAAACCAAACATAAAATCCGTCAATTCCCCCAAAAAACGCCGCAAAAAAGGCAAAAAATCCCGTGCCTGACCACCCTAACCAACATCTAACACCAACGGCTTCTTGACTTTTCGCCCGATTTGTTTATTATTAAATCCTTACTTTGACGGATCGAAAACGATAAATATGGATTCGAAATTCACGTAATAACTGTTTGTTTTAACAGGAGCAGCAATGAGAGCATCGGAAATGAACAAAGGCCAAACCGTTAAGGTCGACGACGAGCTTTATACCATCGTTGACTACCAGCACGTCAAGCTCGGCAAAGGCGGAGCGGTCTACCAGACAAAACTCAAAAATATCGAAACCGGAAACATACGCGACATCAGGCTCCGGGCCGAGGAAAACATAGAAGAGGCATACCTCGACAAGCGAAATTACGAATACCTTTACTCCTCCGGTTCCGAGCACGTGCTGATGGACCTTGAGAACTACGAGCAGATAACACTTTACGACGAGCAGTTCGGCGAGGGCCCAAAGTACCTGAAACCAAACACCCAGCTTCAGGTCGCAATGTACAACAACAAACCCGTCGTGGTAACTCTGCCCAACACCGTCGACCTCGAGGTAACCGAAACCGCCCCGGAAATAAAAGGCGCAACGGCAACCAACCAGTACAAACCGGCCACGCTTGAGACCGGCATCGAGGTCCAGGTGCCCCCGTTTATCAAGATCGGCGAGATGATCCGCATCGATACAAGAACAGGCCAGTACGTTACCCGCGTTAAAGATTAAGCAAAAAAAACATGGCGAAAAAAAAGATAAGCGGTTTCCTGCACAAAATATTCGGCTCGCGCAACGAGCGCATGGTCAAAAATTACATGAACACCGCCCTTGCCGCAGGCGAATTTGAACCTGCGGTAGAACAGCTTTCCGACCAGGAGCTAAAGGCAAAGACAGCCGAATTCAAAAACTCAATTGCCTCAGGCACAAGCGTCACGGACATTCTGCCCGAGGCATTTGCCGTCGTGCGCGAAGCTGCCCGGCGAAACCTCAACATGCGACACTTCGACGTCCAGCTTGTAGGCGGCAACGTGCTCTATGAAGGCAAGATCGCCGAGATGGCAACCGGCGAAGGTAAAACACTCGTCGCAACCCTCGCCTCTTACCTTATCCACCTGACAGGCAAACACGTCCATATCATCACCGTCAACGATTACCTCGCGAAACGTGACGCCGAGTGGATGTCGCCCGTCTACAACGCACTCGGCATGACCGTCGGCGCAATACAGGCCGACATGGACACACGCGGCCAGCATCGAAAGGACCAGTACGCCTGCGACATAACCTACGGAACCAACAATGAGTTCGGCTTCGATTACCTCCGCGACAACATGAAAATTTCCCTTGAGCATATGGCCCAGGGCCCGCTTGATTACTGCATCATAGACGAAGTCGACTCGATCCTGATAGACGAGGCAAGAACCCCGCTTATCATATCGGGCCCCGCCTTCGACGACGTAACGCGGTACAAAAAAGCCGACACCGTCGCACGCGAGCTTATGAACCTCCAAAGCGGCTACGACCGGACAAAAAACCAGATCGACACCGCCGAGCGAACCATTGCCAACGCCCAGGGAGAGCTCTCCGAGGCCAAAAAAGCAAAGGACAGCTCCCGCGCCGAAAAAGCTCAGAAAGTTATCGAAGAAAACCAGCAAAAACTCGAACAGGCACAGGCAAAACTCGAAACCGTCACCCAGTATTACGAAGTCGAGCACGACCGTAAATCCGTGCACCTCACACACGAGGGAATCGGCGCAGCCCAGGAAATCGCAGGCGTAGGCTCCTTCTTCACCGGCTCGAACATGGAATGGCCGCACATGCTCGAACAGGCCCTGCGCGCGCACGTCACCTTCGAGCGCGAAAAGGACTACGTCGTCATGGACGGCAAGGTCGTCATCGTTGACGAATTCACCGGCAGGCTCATGCACGGCCGACAGTGGTCCGACGGGCTCCACCAGGCAGTCGAGGCAAAAGAAAACGTCACAGTAAAGGAAGAAACACAGACCCTCGCGACAATCACCCTCCAGAACTTTTTCAAGCTCTACGGCAAAATGTCCGGCATGACCGGAACCGCCGCCACCGAGTCCGACGAGTTCATGAACATATACAAACTCGAAGTCGTCGTCATCCCCACCAACAAACCCTGCATAAGAGACGACCGAGACGACACGATCTACAAAACAATGCCCGAAAAATTCAACGCCATCGTCGAAGAAATACACTCCGTCTCCGCCGCCGGCAGGCCCGTACTCGTCGGCACGATAAGCATCGAAAAATCCGAAGCAATCTCCAACGCCCTGCAGCGTTCCTTCGGCCTCGACCACGAAGTGCTGAACGCAAAACAGCACGCACGCGAAGCAGGCATTGTCGAAAAAGCCGGCAGCCAGCACGAACAGCGAGACGGCAAAAAATACGGCAACGTGACCATCGCCACCAACATGGCCGGTCGCGGCACGGACATAAAACTTTCCCCAGAGGTCGCCCGGATCGGCGGACTGCACATCGTCGGAACCGAAAGGCACGAGTCAAGGCGTATCGACAACCAGCTCCGAGGCCGTGCAGGCAGACAGGGCGACAAAGGCTCAAGCGTCTTTTTCCTCAGCTTCGACGACGACCTTATGAAAATATTCGGCGGCGAGCGCATCCTGAAAATGCTCACGCTCATCGGCTGGGAACAGGGACAGCCAATCGCCCATCCCGGCATAAGCAAACAGATCGAAAAAGTGCAGAAAAAAGTCGAGGAACGAAACTTCGAGTCCCGAAAGTCACTTCTCGAATACGACGAGGTCATGGACTACCAGCGGAAATATTTCTACCAGCGCCGCCGCGAGATACTCAAAGGCGCCGACCTCAAGGGCATAATAACCGAAATGGTCGAAGAAACTGTCAAAGCAAACTGCCAAAACATACTTGATCCCTTCTACCCGTACAGGTGCATCGTCGAATGGTCGAGAAGCAATTTCCGCGTTGACCTCGACGAGCGGAAAATACGCGACATCTCGCCCGAAGAGATCGAGGAAATGATAAAATCCCGCGCAAAACTTAACGCCGAAAACGACGTCCAGATAACCCTCGGCGAATACCTCGAGGACTTCGAGGACCCCAAAACATGGAACCTCCAGGGCCTTTCCAGGTGGGCCATGAGCACCTTCTCGGCAAACGTGCAGGAATCCAAACTGCGCAAAATGAACCACGAAGAAATTGCCCAGGCTCTAATCGAATCGGCCCAGGAGCAGATCGACAAAAAAGACGCCTCCCAGGTCGCCGAGTTCTTAAAGCCAGAGTTCCCCCTAAGGACCCTTACAAACTGGGCCAACGCGAAGTTCGACCTGCGCCTCTCGCACGAAGACTTTGCGGAACTGGGCCCGGAACCCGCCGCAGAAAAAATGCTCGAAGCGGTCAATGAAAAATACCGCAACAGGGAGATCGAGTACCCGGTAGAATTCGCCATGAACATGGCATTCGGCCCCCAGGGCCCCAACCCCTACGCAATGAAATCGCTCGCCGACTGGGCAAAACGCAAGTACCGAATCGACCTCGACCCGGACGTGCTGCAGGAAACACCGCCGAAAAATATTTACGACCAGCTTATCGAGCAAAGCTCGAGTTACAACAACGGCAAACTCGTCGAAGAGGTAACCGAGCACAAAACCGACGACCTCCACGCTTTCGCCGAATGGGCCAACGAACGTTTTGGCGCAGGCCTCGACAACCAGGATTTCGATTCGCCCGACCGGCTCGAACAGGCAGCCCTCTCAGCCGGGAGAAAGTTCATGCGAAAAGAACTCGCAGACCTCGAAAAATACGTGCTCATACAAATCTACGACGCAACCTGGAAGGACCACCTCTACTCAATGGACCACCTCAAGGAGAGCATCTTCCTCCGGGCGTTCGCCGAAAAGGACCCCAAGATCGAGTACAAGCAGGAAGGCTTCCGCATGTTCAACGAAATGCTCGACCAGGTCCGCGACAAGGTAACCGACACAATATTCAAGGTCCGAATCGACCCCGGCACACAAACCCGAAACGTCTGGAACGTCAGCCAGGCAAAGCACGACCAGGTAAGCCAGTTCGAGATGGCCGAAAAACAGCGCGCCGCCGCAACAGCGCCACAAACAGAAAAACAGGTCAAACAGGTCAAACTCGAACAGCCGAAAGTAGGCCGAAACGACCCATGCCCATGCGGAAGCGGGAAAAAATACAAAAAATGCTGCGGAAAAAACGTCTGATACCCACCCAGTCAAATAGCTGAATAAACAACGTCGATTAAAAAATGACACTCCGCATCGGAACGTTAGTCTTTAAGCTGAACCGTGCCGCAACTATTAAAAGTTGAAATCCCCAGAATAGGTAAAAATATTTTCCTCATTTTAACCCGTACCGAACCTTATCCCCAAGGGATAACACAATAATAGTCGCCGGTAAAGGGAACAAATCTCATGTTAAGGTGTCAATTTTCCAGGCAGCCTTCTATACAATTCATTGAATTGCGAAATCGTAACCGCCTCATACTCCGGGCCCAGGGTCTTGAGCACTTCAAGCATATCAGAAGGATAATACGACCAGCTAAGAGGGTGGACATGCATAAAAGCGGGGCGGTATGTCGGCGTATTTTTGCGTATTTCTTCAACGAGCCATTGGTTATTGTCCGGGTTTCTGCCGATGTTTTGAGGGTCCCATCTTGTCGCGACGTGTGAAACCAGAACATTATTTTCACCGAGGAAATAATGGGGACTTTTTTCAGTTATATGTTCGTCCCTGCCCAGCCCGAGAATCAGTGCTTCAAGCCCCTTGAGGTGATTTACAAACTTCATAGTCGTTGCGTCCTGCTCGGCCCTGTCATACACTTCCCATGCATCGGTGTAAAGGCTTATTTCGCTGAGACTCAGCCTGTCCATGTACTGTTGTGTAAGCCCGAGATATTCACTCCATGCCGCTTCGGGATTATCCGTCAATGACATAAACTCCCGATAGGGCGCCGTATAACAGGCCCCTGAAAGTCCCATGTAGAAATAATCTTTTGCCGTCGCATTCTCAAAATACCACTGCAGTATCGGCGGGATAAGCTCCATCGTTGTCGGGCCCACGGCATAATTAATCGGCAGCTTTCCCCTCTCCGGGTCCTGCCACACGAAATACTGGTCGCACTGCCAGTAAACCGGCGCATCGCCGGAGTCGACAATATCGAAACATATATAAACTTTCTCCTCATCAAGCGTAAGCGGGGTTCTGTTTTTGTTCAACCTCTCTTTATAATCCGTGACCGCTTTTTTGAAATCAACCTCTACGCCGCTCAAAAAGCTCATATTGGACGTCCAGTCGCAGGGAACTGTAAGCTTTCCATACTTGCCCGCAAGCCCAACACCTGTATATTCTTCGATGCCCGAATCCCTGCCTGAGTACCAGAAACCTATAACCGGTATGTTTGGGGCGGTGTTCGCAAAAACCTTCTCGGCAAATTCTTTTTCTTTTTCATGATCGCTTTTTACCCCATCCTCGTAACCGGGACCTGTAATCCAGAACGTAAATATCTTATTTCGGACAAGGTAATCACGTATCTGGTGTTTGCACGCGGTAGGATGATAACAGCAAAGCACCGTTTGGTTCATTTCGGGCCAGAGGTTCTCCCAAGCCCATTGATAAGCCTCTGCATTGCTTTGCCATCTGCCTGCCAAATCGATGACATCTTTATTCTGAAACTTTCCGGCATGGTCGGGACCGGTGACGATCGCCTTTTGCAGAGAAGCCATCATTGTCCCTATATTTATCGAGGCCGGCAGTTCAGGGTCATAAACAATTACAGCATCAAAGTAAGAGGAATATTTCTCCAAGGCCTTGTCGAATGTGATTTCCTCGACATTTTCTACATACCCTTTTTTCTGCATATAGTCAAGCCACAAACGGTCATTGGTGTTTTCTGCAAGATGATAATATATCCGGCTTTCAGGGCCGGCATTGACAATCCCCTGCAATGTGGTTGCCGTCAATTTTTCATCTTTAGTAAACCCCACAACTTCAACAATATTAACCGTCTGTGCAGGCGGCGACCCCTGCGGAAAAAGCAGGTTTTCATAATGACCCGTTTTCTTCTCTGCCTTATGCCGCTCTGTCTTTTGGTTGTCAGCAGACGGCGAGGGCGCCTTACTGCAAGACATTGCCCCAAAAATGATAATGACCAGAATAATATTTTTCAGCATGACAATCCTTTTTCAGATATAATTATTTACGGTATCAACAATTGCCCGAACGTTCTCAAGAGGTATGTCGTAAAAAAGGTAATCAGACGCCGCAACCATATGCTTAGTTCCTTTTGTTGCTTCCAGCACTTCAACTGTTGCCTTTTCCACTTCCTCAACGGTCCCGTTAAGCATAAGGTCGAGACCTATATTGCCCCGTGTGCACATGTTATCGTCGAGGATATCACGCGCCTTTGAAAGGTCCGGCACATTGCCGACCGGCGGCGGCGAGAGCGTCTCGAAAAGATCGATACCCATCTCGTTGTAAAAACCCATCGTCAGAAATGGCTCAACAGGCGAACATATATGGCTGTATATAAGCCTGCCGCGACGGTGAACTTCCGCACTGAGAACCTGCGAGTCGGGAATCAGGAAGTCTTTATACATATCCGGCGAGAGCATTTCAGAGCCCGGCCCGCCAAGAAAAACAAAATCGGCCCCTGCATCGAGGACCTTGTTCAATATGTCGACATTTGCATCACGAATGAAATCGCATGTCTGCCGAAAATCCTCCGGATAAAGCTTCGCAAGCAGCACCAGGCTGTCCACAGGGGCAAGGCCGAACATCTCGAAAGGCTGAAGGTTCCACTGCACGGAAACCGCCCCATGCTTTTGTATCTTTTCTATAGCAGGGCCAAGCACGCCGGGTATTTTATCGGCGGCCTTGTGGTGTTTTTCACAATACCACTTTATTTTATCAAAAGCCCCCTGCTCGTCATCGACCGTAACCGGGTACTTCAAAAACATTGTTCCTGTTTTGGGTATCTCGTGGAATTTCCACTCAAGCGTGCCGAAAGGAGTTTCGACAAACTCCCGCCTTATCTTTTCATTGGGCTTGTCCTCTTTTTTTACCTTTTTACCCAGGCCGGGGTCAAGCTGATCCAGCCCCGGCAGACCTATGTTATAAAGAGGTTCGCCGCCGACTTTTTCATAAGCTGCAATTGTATCTTCAATAGTCCCCTCGCTGTTCCAATGCTTACCGGCCAGTTTCACATCAAAGCCCGCACTGGCCCCGATCTGAAGCGAAACAAACGGCCTGTCCCGGCCGTTCTTGACATAATCTATAAAATTCTCCCGTGACAACCTATTCCCTTTCAAATCTGCCAATAAATCCATTAATTCGCGTAATTATCCATTACTTACTTAATAAAGAATAATTTTGGACAAGCGCCTCAAAAGAAATCCTTTACAAAATTCTCTATCCAAAACAAAATCGGCTTTCCATCATATTCGCAGTTCCAGCATACATGACCGCCGCCGGCAATAATATATTTTTTCGAACTAATTTTCGCATCCTGACATCTGTTATAAATATCAATTCCATACTCTACGGGAATAAGCTTGTCTTCACTGCCGTGCCAAACCGCGATGGGCGGATCATGCGCGTCATAATCGGAGTATTCAATGGGCCAGGAAAGCAAATCTTTATCTCTCCCAAAAAACACGTCTTCGGTAACAAAAATATCACGTCCGGCAATCACAAAAGCTGCATTAGGTTTATCATCATAACCGGGATTATTTTTCTGGGCTGTCGTATCCTTCGGGCCGTCATCAAAAAAATTGTCCTGGTCTAAAGCAGCGGCAACAGCCGTACAGCCCCCTGCAGAGGTCCCAACCAGGTACACCCTGTTCGGGTCGATAGCGAAGTCCCTGCAGCCTTTAGCGCGAAACCATCTTATGGCAGCCTTTGTATCACGGACAGCGGCATGCACTTCCGGGAAATCTATGTTTCTGACGGTTCCTTTGTCTATAAAAGGGGTCGCCCAGTTGCCGGGAGGTGACAATGGAAAATCGTTCTTAACCCGGTATTCAATCGATGCAACCGCCCATCCTTTAGGCACAAAATATTCCCCGAGCCTGTAAAACAACTGATGTTTGCGTATTTTATTTTTCATGGTCCCCTTAAAACCGCCGCCATGGATATATATAAGCAGTGGTTTTAGTTCCGTGTCGTTCTTCCCGGGAACCCAGAGGTCAAGCATCAATTCGACAGTTTGCGGGTCAGAATAATTTCTGTCGGAATGAACAATGCCGTAACCATAAACAATATCTTCCTTTTTAATAACTTCCTGACTAATTCCATTTGCATCTTTTGGAGCTGCGTTGGCATAAATGGCCGAAATTGATATCAGCACCAAAAAAAA
This sequence comes from uncultured Pirellulales bacterium, assembly GCA_964628195.1. Classification (GTDB taxonomy): domain Bacteria; phylum Planctomycetota; class Phycisphaerae; order Sedimentisphaerales; family Anaerohalosphaeraceae; genus CAZVPF01. Next base: position 56,109 of record CAZVPF010000018.1, read on the forward strand.
GGTGTAACCTAAGCCGCTAAAAGCAATCTTCATTCTTTCCCTCAACTTCCGTTCATACATAATATCACTTCTCTGAGGATGTGCTTCGCAAATATTATAGTGCACATCCGACATGATTTCGCTTCTTTGAATAATCAATCCATCCAAAGCCAGTTTTCAAGCAGCATAAGCATATCATCGGATTCTACAATCCCATCGCCGGTAAAGGGGAAAATGTCCGCTGACGGGTCACTTCCGGAGGTTGTCCACTGCTCGGCAATGTATGCAAAATCAGCAATATCAACACTCCAGTCCTTATTGATATCCGCAGGATTAGGACTGACCGCCTCTACAGCTTGCTCGTAAAGAACTCTCAGGTTCCCGGGCGATACCGCAACGTAATCACTCGGAAGCAGTGAATAAACCTGTTCAATGTCAGAAGGAAAGTAATCCCAACTGTTGCACTGAATCTGCATAAAAGCAGGACGTCCGGCAGGGGTGTGATTTTGAATGTCATTTACCAGGAACGTGACGGGGTTCTCACCGGGGTCGTTGGTCCAGCGTGTGGTAATATGCGAAATTAATTTATCGCCAAGCCGATAATTGAAATCCGGCTCGATGCAGTCATCACGGGCCATATCAATCATAATCGTGTCTATACCTCTAAGCCCGTTTACGAATTTCATCGTGATCGGATCGTTTTGTGTACGTTCAAAACAACTGCTCCAGCTTATCTCGCCATACAGGTGAACCTGGTTAAATTTGAGCAGGTCGATATAGTGCTGCATGAGGTTTAGATATACGTTCCATGAAGTATTCGGGTAATCGACACGACTCATAAAATCAACGTAAGGATAACAATAGCCCGGACCTGACATTCCCATGTAAAAGCTGTCATTAGGGGAGGCATTTTGATAATACCAGTTGATCACCCCGGGCATCAGCTCGGTAATTGCCGGACCAAGTGACCAGTTAATCGCAACCGAGCCTCTTTGCCCGTCCTGCCAAACTTCATATTGACGGTATTGCCAGTAAGACGGCCCCGAGCCCGAATCAACAACCGTAAAAGCGACATAAACCTTGTCCGGATCGAGCTGAGGCGCGTAAGGCGCCTGTCGTTTTTTATAATCTTTAACCATATTCGGAATGCTGACTTTAGTTCCGCTGTAAATGCTGAAATTCGCGCCGAAATTCGAGCCTACCATGAACTTACCGTAATAACTCGCCAGCTTGGTGCCGCCTACCTCGCCGATGCTCGGGTCAATCGTTCCGCCGGCCCACCAGCCCATAACCGGAATGTTCGGCCTGGTGTCGGCAAAAAGCTGTTCAAGAAAAGCGTACTCATCGTCGTAACTTGAAGCCGGCGGGTTTTCAACACTCTGGCCTGTGACAAATATATGGAAGATCTTATTAGCGACAAAATAATCCCTTAAAGCGTGATAGTTTGCCGTTGGGTGATAAAAACCGAGCACGTCATGGTTCATCTGATCCCAGAGATTGTCATAAGCCCATTGATAAGCACTGACATTTGATGTCCACAAACCTCTCAAGTCCTCAACGATCTTCCCGTTGCCGTAAGTTGTTATATCATCCGGATGCACCACAATGCCGTCATTTACAGACGCGATCATCGTAGCTATGTTAATCGTCGAAGGTAAAGCAGGATCATAAACCACCACCCTGCTGTATTCGTTGGCGTACTTGGAAAATAACTCATCGACCGTGAGCTGATTCGCACCGAGTACCTGCCCGGAAGTAACAAGCCAGTCCAGCCAGAACGGGTCGTCACCGGTATCGTATCGCTTGACAAAAAGCCTGCTTGTACCGGCGCTGTTTATCTGGCCCTGGAGAGTGATCACCGCCAGCTTCTCATCAATATCCGATGAACTCAGTGTAACCGTATCAATAACCGGCGCAAGCTCACAGCCCCGCGGGAACATCTTAAAGTCCCTTTTGCTTGTAAACTGCCAAACTTTGCCTTTACTTACCTCACCGCCGCGGACCTCGTCTATGCGCCAATAGTAAACCGTATTCTGCTCCAGCAAACCGGGGTCATAAGTGTTGCCCGCCTGGTTCCCTCTACCCGGAAGCGTATAGGGATCCGAAGCATTTAGAACCTCATAATAGGATTGACCAAAGTACACGTTATGAGAGTCGGCCCCGTTTGCCGCGGTAACCCAGCTAAGGCCGGTTTCTTTATCCACCTCGGGCTCCATATTCGCCGGTTTAGGTGAAGCGGCGATATCCGGGTCAAAGAAATCTATCTCAAGAGTTGTCATACCTGAGACAGGATCATAATAGACAACCGGAACAAGGTTAGGATCAGCCCCTTCTGCCCTTGCGATCCTTCCGTCGTCTATGGCCGAATTAATTATCGCCTCGTGGTCCCCGGAGCATATTATCTTTCCCCCGCCGATGTGTATCCCGCCTTGAAGCCCTATACCGAACCCCGCACAGTTTATAGCCCCCCCGTTAATATGTACGCGTGCCATTGAGCCCGAAACCGTACCCACCAATAAAGAATTGGAAACGTTGATGACTCCGCCCTGCATGATAATAATACCGTTGGCGTCAACAGCGCCGCCGATAATCAAATCTGCGCCAACATTAACCACGCCGCTGTTCATGAAAAGCCTGCCGTGACCTTGTGCATAATTACAAAGTTGCAGGTCGGTGCCCGTAGTCAAAGTCCCGCCGTTCATTATAAGCTCGCCCACAGTGCCGATATTATTGCCGAAAATCGCATCCTGTTCAACAGTCACAGAACCGCCGGCCTCTATTGTAACCGGGTAAGAAGGCTTGCCTGTCCCCCTCGCCCAGAGCAGCCTGCCGACCACAGGCGAAGGACTGCTCACGATAGGCCCAGCACCGGGATCAACGAGATAACCGCTGGTGGCATAATCTGAAATGCCCGGAACCCTGCCCTCGCTCCAGTCAAGCGGCTGGTTCCAGTCTCCGGTCCCGCCCCCGCCCTGGCTGACACGGTTTCGCCACCTTACTGCATTCAATGCCGCAAAGGAACTGCTTACATACAAAAGCACCATAAGAGAAAACAAAAACTTTCTCATTTTATCTCCAAAAAACTGACAAATAATTATTTAACGAACCTCTCTTACTTCTATATCGTCAATCCAGAAAACTCCGCAGCCTCTTGCGACCGTGCCTGTCATAAAATCCATTTTGGCGGCATTTTGCGGCGCCTTAAAGGGCGATATCTCGACTTTCCTCGGTGCAAAACAGCGCATCGGAAGATCAGAGCGCCCCTGGCCCAGCATATTTCCTTTATCGTCAAAAAACCTTAAAAACGCCATCGCATTATCCGCACAATTTACATTGACCGTAAACCTTGCCTCATAAAAAGCTCCGGGCTTTATCGGTATTTTTTCACTTATCCAATGACAGTTCTCACCGTTTACTTTTGACAGATCAACGATCCTTGCGAATTTGTTGCCGGTTTTTTTATCGGTCACTATTTCGGGAGGCATGCCGCTTCCCTGCCACCTGCTTGCCCCGTCATCAAAACCCGGATTTGCTATCAGGTTGCGTCCGTCAACAGGCTGCATCTTTTTAGTCCTGTCGATAAAAAAGTCAAAAGAGTTGCGAGCCGGGTCATGTGTTTCGGTCAGCCTTTTAAGCATCTTTTGACGCATTATCTTTAACTGTGCGTAATATTCAGGAACCGAAGCGAGGTTGACAAGACTCCATGGATCATTTTCATAATCGTAAAGCTCCTCTGGGCAGCGGTTAAGATAAAACTCCACCCGCTGCGCCACTTTTTCATCGGTCTCCGAAGCCGGGTAAAGAGCGGGTATCATATTATCACCTATATAATCGAGATCGCCGTAAGACCAGTATGACCATTCGTTGTAAATGTAGGTCCACTTCTTTTCGTGGATCGAACGCTGGTTATAAACGTTGCAATGCCCTCGGATAAAAATACCGTAACCGGTGTCAAAGCCTTCGACTTTTTCGCCCCTCAAAGCAGGCGCAAAGGATTTGCCGTCCATGTATTCCGGTCCGGGAAGCCCTGCCATGTCAAGAATGGTAGGCATAAAATCGTAACCGTTTACATAATGCTCGCTGTCTTCAGAGCCGGGCCTGGTTACACCGGGCCAGATTATTATCCACGGGGTCTGTATGGACTGACGATAAACACCCGACTTGGCGAAAGGAAGCGGTGCGCCATGGTCGGAAAGATACATCAAGATCGTATCCTTGTTATGCCCTGATTTGTCGAAAACCTTCACCAGCTCGCCGACAGAATCGTCGCATCGCTTCGCGGAATTGTAGTAATCCTTCAACTCGTCGCGCATACCAGGCGTATCCGGAAGAAAACCGGGAACCTGTATATCCTCGGCTGTGTACCACCTTGAGGGTCCGGGGGGAACGTTCCCTTTTGTCGCACGTTTTTCAAATTCACTGCCTGCGTATGGTCGGTGCGGATCGGTTATATTTACGATCAAAAAGAAGGGCTTGCCCGCCTGCTCGGCCTTTGCGAAAAACTCCTCAAGCATTGGCCCGTATGCGCCGGGGTCCCTGCCTTTATACTTTAACTTACCGTTGATATAGTCCCAGTCCTCGCTGGTCGCGGGAGCGTAATGATCAACCTTCATAACGATACCCGTGTAATAACCAGAGTCTTTCATGATCTTTCCGAGCCTCGGGACACTTGGTGCGATTGGGTTAAAACCGGTTGTGCCGTTATGCTGCGGCAGCCTTCCGGTTATCCATGACGAACGTGAAGGCTGGCATATCGCCACCGTCACAAAACCGTTTCGCATTCTCACTCCGCGAGTTGAAAGCTCATCAATATGCGGTGTTATATCCGGAGTTTTATTACCGTAACAGCCCGGTGTCTCAAAGCTCATATCATCGGCGGTAATAATCAAAAAATTCTTTTTCTTCTGAGGTGCCGGCCCTGCCATTCCGTAAACGCTCGATGATAAAGCAAGTCCCGTCAATCCCGCTGCCGTCTTTTTAAGGAAAAATCTTCTATCCATTTTTTGCTTCTTTACCATAACTATAATATGAAGTTACAATCAACTATACCCCTCGTTCACCCTCAAATATATTTCAAGCGAATGAAGATTCGGGTCCCCTTTGGCCTTCATCCACTCGACCATTTTGTTACGCATATCCTTCAAAACCTCAGCATAGGCATTATCCGCTGCAAGGTTGTTCAAAGCATGGGGGTCATTCCGGTAATCATACAGCTCCTCGACAGGCCTGTGACGGAAAAACTCCATTCTTTCTTTAACTTCAGGCTCCTTTTCAGCAAGCGGACCGAGAATGCTTATCTTATTGTCGGCCGAGAACTCAATTTTTCCACCTGTCCGCGGCTGGTCTGCCCATGCGTTGTAAATATAACCAAACTTAGACGTATGAAGAGCCCGCGTCTCGAGTATGCGTGCATGGCCGCGATGATATGCTGCAAAAACATGGTCCCGCTGAGGCTGGGAAACGCCCTCTATAACAGGCAAAAAAGAATAACCATCCATAAGCTCCGGCTGTTCGGCCCCGACGATATCAAGCACTGTCGGCATTAGATCGATACCCGACACAAAGTGTGACCTATCCACTTTGCCCGGCTTTATCTTACCGGGCCAGCGTATCACCCAAGGGGTCTTCATCGACTGAAGATAACAGTTGCCCTTGGCAAACGGAAGCGGTGCGCCGTTATCGGAAAGGAACATCACCACCGTATTTGAATCGAGCCGGCGCTTTTTCAATATATCAAGGATTATGCCCACCGCATCATCAGCCCTTTTGCACGAATTGTAATAATAACTCAGTTCCTCGCGAACCTCAGGGCTGTCCGGCAGATAACCCGGCACAAATACTTCCTCAGGCTTGTATACGCGTGACGGGTCGGGCGGCATGTCGTTGCTCATTGTCCTTGCTTCAAGCTCGCCCTTGGAAAAAGGCCTGTGAGGATCGTAAAGGTTCGCCAGCAAAAAGAACGGCTTGCCCGACCGGCTACTTTTATCAAGAAATTCGCTGACATACCTGCCGTAAACAACGGGGTCGCGACCGTACCCGGGAAGATAATCCTCCGAAACATCCCAGTTATTTTCAAGCGGTTCGTAATGACCTTTCTTGCCGATAATACCCGTATAAAAACCATGCTTTTTGAGTGTCCCGCCCAACTGCGGCACACCGGTCGTGATCGGGTTAAACCCAACGGCCCCGTTCCTGAAAGTATACCTGCCCGTCACCCAGACCGATCTGCTGGGCTGGCAGACCGAAGCATTCACAAAAGCGTTCTCAAACCTCAAACCCTCGGTTGCCAGCATATCTATATTCGGTGAAATATCGGGCGTCTTGCCCCCGTAACAGCCGGGAGTATATATACCCATATCGTCGGCGGTTATTATAAGCACATTGAGAACATCGGCTGGATTGCCGCTTTTTACAGGCTTGCCCATCGCAAGCAGATTACCGCAGCCGAGCGAACCCAAAGCCGCTGCCCCCATCCTTAAAAAGTTCCTTCGTGTAACCGCAGCATAACGATGATCATTCATTGTCTAATTCCCTTTTAAGCATAATATACCTGTTATTAATAAGGCCCTGTTCGGCCGTTGACTCTCAAAAGCTATCCAGCCAGTTCGATTGCATCCTGGTCTTCAGCCATGCCGAGACTGCTTGCCCGGCAGACGAGTTTTACCGGCATCAGCCTGTGAACCGGATGTTTAATTTTGCCTTCGATATGCTGATGCAGAAGATTAGCGCCTTCGTAACCTACCTGTTCGGTATTCTGCCACACACTCGTCAAAGGCACCTTGAGATTGTCGCAGCGAGGGGCGTCACCCGTGCCAACCACAAAAACATCCCTGCCTATCTCCAGGCCGCGCTCTTCGGCTGCGAAATAAACCGCACGGGCAATATAATTATTACCGGCAAAGATGGAATATATATCCTGCTTGCAACTGTCGAAGATCATACCTGCCGCTTCGATAAGTATTTCCTGGTGACTGAGCCTCCGGCGTTCAAGGTCTTTTGATATCTTGTCAAGATCGAAAAGATAAGGCATAAAATCTGAAAAATTGTGCTTATTCATCGCCGCCGACCAGCCCTCGACCCAGTACCTCGTCGAACTGAGCAGTTGCGTGCTGCCAAGATAATTAACCGGAATATCATGATGTTCAAGCAGATGATCAGTAGCCAGGTAAGCGGTCGAAAAATGATCCGAACAAACGGAACTGACCTGCATACCCGGAATTATCCTGTCGAGAAAAACTATCTGCAGGTCCTGGGAAATAGCGGAATTTACCGCTTCTTCGTAACGGTCCTCGGATTCCGGAACGACGACCATCCCCTGCACACCCTCTGGCGGGTGTCTTAAAATATCTAAAAAACGCTTGTCAGAATGCATAGCGTCAATAACTATAAGCTCAATATCATTTTCATCTGCGTAGCGTTTAATGCCCTTATTAAGCTCGAAACAAAACGCGTCCCCCTGCCAGCGAATATAGCACATAGCAGTTTTTTTCGGCGAATCCAGGTCGTGGCTTACAACGGCGCCTCGCCGGCTTTGATAATTAATAATCCCCTCGTTTTCAAGGAGCTTGTAAGCGGTCTTCATCGTACCGTAATTTGTGTTCCATTCTTTTGCAAGCGCACAGATCGAAGGCAGAAGGTCGCCTCGCTGCAAACCTCTGGTCTTTATATGAGAATAAATTTTGTCACGCAGTTTTTGATAAGCAAGTCGTTTTTTCATTTTTCTCTCACATCAATGTGGAACACTCTGTAAAATTCCTTCAAAAATACCCTGTTTTCTTGGTACATACAATAGTAAAAAATACACAGCGGCCGCTTTCACAGCCGCTGCGGTTATAAGTAAATAAATTCAACCTATGGAAAAACAGGCTGCATTAACCAGGCCTCAACTATCTCAAGCAGATCAAGCTCATTTACCTGCTGATCCGCGACAACATCAACCGGCTCGAGGAAAGGCTGATAGACTTCGCTCAAACCCGCAAGCGTCAGTATCTCGGCCTGGGAAAGCTCGACGTTGTAAATCCTGAACTCGTCCAGTTTGCCCGCATATTCCGAGTTGTCCGCATTGTGACGAATCCCGATCGCGAACTCGTCAAGCTGCGAAATGGCCTCTTCGATCTCCGTTTCACTTGCCAATATCCCATCTTTGTAAACTTTCATCGAACCGGGATTAACAGCGTCATAACTGTAAGTAAGGGCGTAATGAACCCACCGGCCTTCATAATCATCAGCCGTAATCGCAGTCCGCAAAAAGTTATTGTTGATCTTCCACATGTTAGCGGTTTCACCGCCTCCGCCGGCAATATCCGGACACCTGAATCCGACCTTGACATCGCTGCCGAGCCCGCCTGCGAATATAAAGCCCTTATTGGCAGGCTGCGAAGCCGGATCGCCCTTCAGCCATACTGTCATAGTCAGCCCCGTGCTGACATGTGTGTTGAAAAGGTCGCCATCGCAGTTCATACGAAGCCCGAAATTGTCCTCGAACCTAAGACAGCCGTTAACCTTCCCATCCGTGTCCCAGTGAGCTGATGAGAAGTCCGTTGCATACGAATCACAGTCAAGGCTGTCAATGTTCGCCTGGTCGATTGCGTAAAATCCCGACGTTTCATCGAAAGGATAATAAAGTATCGGTGAACTGGCCACAGCCGCAGCGGTAACATGCTCATAACTCTTAAGCCATTGTGTACCTATAAGCGCAACATCGCTGAAATCAACGATACCGTTGGCTGTTACGTCAGCGGGTATTATCGCCGACCTCTCCGGGTAAACAAAAATATTATCAATGTACACGGTCCCGGTCTTGCCGGTAGGTGTCGACGAACCCCTCTGCCCGAAACCGATTGCTATGTTGCTTATGTCGTACATATAAACACCCTGCACCGCCAGGTCCGCGTTGTCGATATCCCACTGATGCCATACTTCATCAGCCAGCTCAGAGCTGTCACCGTTGAAATATACAATTGCGGTATTACCGCTGTTGGGGTCCCAGATTGCGGCATACATGTCATCGACGTCATTCAAGCTGTCGCCCCAGAAGCTTATACTAAGCGACTTAAGCGAATCTGCCGTAAAATCGACATGGCTGTCAAGTGCAAGCTCCGCCTCCGAGTAACCTGTTGCCGTATTATCATATTCCAGCTTCATTGACTGATCGGCAAGGAAAATGGCGGTGTCAAGATCAAGCGTCGCACCGCCGGCCTCTGTCCATGAACTGCTGATAAGATTTAAACCTGTATTATAGGATTCCATGTCATCAATAGGAAGATAACCAATCGTCTGGATTTGATAAACAGGCCCTGCCCACGGACTGTCCGGGTGGGACGTGTTCACCTGGTCTATACGCAGGTAATAAGTCTGACCGTATTCAAGCCTCGGAGTCCACAGGTTCGGCGTGTCACGAATGGTCAAAACCGAAGGATCACCGTTTTCAACAAGTTCCTGGTCGTCACTGAAATAAACATAATGCTCGTCCGTTTCCTGGGCGTTATCTCCCGGGTTCCATGTGATCCAGAACTGAAGCTTATCGACAAACCCCACAGGCCCTACATCCCAGGCGATATTCAGGTCGACCACGCTTGAAGTTACCGTTGTTTTACCTGTCGTAGTCGTGTCATAATCGTATAAAACCTCGGCCCTGCCCCCCTCGGCAATAAGTATGCTTGACTGAATAAGATCTTCCACGTCATCTGTCTTATCACCGTCAAAGACAATGGTTCCGCCGGCGATATTTATCGTTTTCTCACCTCCGCCGTCACCGATACCGACTGTTCCGCCTATGTTCAGCACGCCTCCCTCATGAATGGTTACAGTCGCGTCCCTGTGATTGGAAGCGTCCCATGTCATATTTAAGTTGCCGGTAATATTAAAAACACCGCCGGGGTTTCCGATGTCAATGATTGCACCGCCGCCGTTTGCCGCGTAAACATTCGCGAATGTCGCCTCACCGCCGGTCATCAACAAGGTACCGTCAGCGTTTGTAGAAGGTCTAGCCCCAACATTAAGTGCATTGCCGCCTGTAATTTTTCCGTTTCCTTTAATTATTAATGTTGAATCACCGCCCCAGCCGACATGCAGGTAACCGCAAACTGCATCGTTCGGTTCTCCATGCGATACAGTACACTCGGCCCCGGAATATATGGTCGCCTGAAGCGTGCTTCCTCCGTTGACAAATGGAATACCCTCGCTCCAGTTGAGCTCATCGTTCCAGTTGCCTATGCCCGTGTAATTGTTTGCACCAAAACAAAGACCGGCAAAACACGTTACAATAATCAGAACATTAATAGCTTTCATAACGATCACACCTCCATTATAAAGTTAAAAGACATAACATATCTCAAGTCTTACTCATAAAATACTACTTAGGCTCCGGAAAACCCTGCATCCAATCAGGCCAGTCTTCACCCTGAAGAGGATCCCTTTTTGTGTCAAACCTCTTGCTCCAGGGATATTCCCACAAACCTTTTAAATACATCTTCTGCACGGAACCGTCAACAAAAGCCCCGCTGGTTATTCCATTTTGATGTCGGTTTATAAGAAACCTGCCGATTTCTCCGGTAGCCTTGCCCGGTCCGGGGTTGGCAGTGTTAGGACTATCGCTTTCAAGGGGGGCAGAATCCCAGAACCATCCATCGGCAAATACAGGCACTTCGTCCGCTTGCTTTATCCTGTTTACATTTCTCCAGAAATTCCATTTCGGCCTTCCATATAGCCCGATTTCAGATCCGCCGTCATCAACCGGATTATAAAGCCACGCGTTAAACGTATAACTGCCCCGCATATTGTATACGAAAGGACTGTTATAATTATTGTAAGCCTCGGTGTCCCAAATGGTAAAGTTCTTATTTTCTTCATTCTGGTTCTTTTGAGGGTTATCAGCCATGGGACAAAAACGAAACTCGGGGTTTTCAACATCGGAATAATAAATCCGCATTGAATCGATCCACTTGCCGCCCGGCTCGAAATCGGACTCACTGGTCTTTGAGAAACCGTCACTCATATTCCCGTCATAGTCAATCACATACATGTTATAAACAAGCCCCCACTGCCTGAGGTTTGACTTGCACAGCACATTCTTGGCCAAAAGCTTGGCCTTGCTTAACGCCGGCATGAGAATTGACAAAAGCAGAGCAATAATAGAAATGACAACCAAAAGCTCGATTAGAGTAAAACCTGACTTCTTTTTCATGGCCACAAACCTTCCTTCTTGCCAAAATAATTTCACTTCAAAAACACAGCTTTGAACTTAGAATCCATAACCGTTATCATAACAGTATTCCCAGTTATTTGCAATTAAATTTTCACATTTTTTGAATTTATTTTCAAAATTGCATAAATTATTTATATATAATTTACACTTTTTGGGGTTAGATTACCCGTTATCTGTCTATAAACATAATGCCTGACAAAAACAGGCCAAAAAAAAGATTTCCCTATCTAAATCTTTTCAAATAAACGACTTATACGCTCAATGCTCCATCGCCCAGCCTTGCTTCTATGTTATTGTAAATAATACCCACAGATGCAATTTTTTGGATAAATCACTGTTAATAATAGACTTACACAAAAATAATCCATTGGCTTCATCAAAAACGTAAGAATGGAATTCTATTTACAAAAATACAAAAATAATTACAAAAATAACAGAAATCACTTGCACATTCTTCTCGCTTCCGTTATAATCGCTTTTGTTAAGTTGGTTAAGATAGTTTTGTAGTGGTGAAAAGCATTTTGTTTAGGCCCCAGGTAAAAAATAAGTCTATCATACATCCCTTGCTTTTTATCACATTTGATTTTTAATGTTATTTTAGTTTTGGAGGAAAGACGATGAAGAAGAAATGTTTTTTACTCACCACAATTGCCATCTTTTTAATTGCACCGGCATTTGCTGCGTCAACATGGACAAATGGAGGCGGTGACAACCTTTGGAGCAACACTGACAACTGGGCGGGAACTGATACTTCGGGCCTGCCGAGCCAGTCGCTGCAGACGATTATCGGCAAAAATGGTGCCGATAAATGTCTCATTACATCTGGTACGAATGCGCTTTCAAGACTCCTTCACCTTGGCTATAGTTCAAGTCAGCCTAATGGTGAACTTGAAATGACAGGCGGAACCCTGGACGTTGGACCTACAAACCAGTCTATATGGGTCGGCAAGGCAGCTGGTTACCAGGGCACTTTTACTTTGAAAGGCGGCGATGTATTTATTGGAAACGGCGGAAGGCTTTCTGCCGGTAAAGACGGCACAGGGTACATTTTCCTTTCAGGCGGAACAGTAGACGCTCCGGTACTTAAGGTAGCAGAAAGTACAACCTCTTATGGCGAAGTCCATCTTGACGGCGGCAGGATTGACCTGAGAAACTCCCTCGCTTTTGGCGCGGGGACAGGTTTCGTTGACATAACAGACGGCATCCTGACACTGCCCAAATATCTTGATGGTGGTGACGGCCCGGTCGATGTTATTGACAGCATCAACGGCTGGATAGCCGACGACAGCATTACCGGCTTTGGTTCCTCTAATGACAGTTATGTAGTTGTAACAGAATACAATGATCAAGGCCAGGATCGCTACAAAATAACTGCGGTTCCCGAACCTGCTACAATGTTCCTTCTGGGCATAGGCGGCATGGCCATGCTTCGCAGAAAGAAATGAGTGAAGTTTAAGCGTCACTTAAAATGATTTCTAAACGCCGGTCTTAGCAAAAGATCGGCGTTTTTTGTATCAACCTTCGGCATTGTCATCGAGCATATGCTCTGGCTCACCTGTTGTTACTTCCTGAGTTCCGCCCCGAGCTTGTCCCTGAGACTGCCGACTATCGCCTGCTCCCACTGGTCAACCTGCTCATGCGTCAGCGTTCCATCATCATCCCTGAACCTTAGCGAAAGCGTCAGGCTCTTGCTGCCCTTCGGTATCGGCTTGCCCCGGTAAATATCCACAAACTCCACCGCCTCGAGCCGCTCGTTCGCCGCAGCCTCAACAACCCCGCAAATATCCGCCCAGCTCACCGCCTCCTCAAGTATCAGCGAAAGGTCCCGGCTTATCGCCGGAAACTTCGCCAGCCCCATAAGCTGCGGTATCTGCCCGTACATACCCAGCAATGCCTCAAAATCAAGCTCCGCCCCGCACACTTCGGCTTCTTCAAGATCGAAAAACTTTTTCGCCTCCTCGCCGACCTGCCCGCACAGCCCGACCTGCTCACCGTCAACAATCACCTTCGCACCCGCATCGGCCCAGCTGATCTCGCACTGCTCGAGCGTAACCGCCGCGTCGCGCCTCGCCGTCGCCGCGATTCCCTCAACAACCCCGCGCAGCTCACGCAGCGTGCCCTCGCACATCAGCCCTATCCGAATCCGCTCCTCAGGCAGCTCACCGCCCGAAGGCTCGAAAGTGTCCGCGATCTCGTAAAACCTGCACCCCCGGTTGCCCGCGTTAAAATTAGAACGCATAACACAGCCAAGCGAACCCAAAAGCCCCCGCCGCAGCAGACTCGCCGACTTCCGAGACTCATCCGTAACCGACAGATACTTCGCGTCCTTACCCTCGAAAACCGCCCCCGTCTTCTCATCCGTAAAAGTCACATTTACCGTCTCGTAATACCCGCACCCCGCCAGGTAACCCCGAAGCTCATTAACAAGCTTCTCGCGTTTCTCAACCGGAGCAACCTCGATCCGTATCTTCCGCTCGACCGGCACCTTGTCATAACCGTAACACCGCGCAACTTCCTCTATAAGGTCCGCCTCGCGATAAATATCATGCCTCCAGCTCGGCACAACGCACTGCACCGTATCCCCTTCCTTCGCCGGGTCAAACCCAAGCCCCGAAAGTATCCCCATCACCTCGCCTTCCGGCACCTCGATCCCCAGCAGGTGCTTTATCCTCCCCAGCCGAACACCCACCTTCTTCGCATCCACTCCCCCCGGGTACGCATCGACCATTCCCTTCGCGATCCTGCCTCCCGCAGCCGTTACGATAAGCTGCGCCGTCCTCCTCGCCGCCCAGTCAACCCTGTGCGTATCGACCATCCGCTCGAACCTGTACGAAGCCTCGCTGCCTATCCCCAGCTTCCGACCCGTCCGCCGAACGCTAACCGGGTCGAACCGCGCATTTTCCAAAAGCACCCGGCTCGTACCCTCGCTTATCTCACTGTCAAGTCCCCCCATAACACCTGCAATAGCAACCGGCCCGCCCGCATCGCATATCATCAGCATCTCCTCGTCAAGCTCGCACTTCGTCTCGTCAATGCTCACAAGGCTCTCGCCCTTCCTGCCCCGGCGAACGATTATCTTACCCTCGCGCACTTTGTCAAAATCAAACGCGTGGCTCGGCTGCCCCGTCTCCATCATCGCGTAGTTCGTCGCGTCCACCACGTTGTTAACGCTGCGAATACCTACAGCCTCAAGCGGCCTTACAAGCCACTCAGGGCTCGCACCGACCTTAACCCCCTCGATATACATCCCCGTATACCGCGGGCAAAGCTCAGGCGACTCGATCTCAACTTTCACAAAATCCCCCGCCTCGGCCTCGATCTGGTCATACGAAATATCCGGCAGCTTAACCTCTACCCCGTAATGAGCCCCAAGCTCCCGCGCAACGCCTATATGACTCAGGCAGTCGCCCCTGTTGCTCGTCACCTCGATATCTATTACCCTATCGCCCCCTGCCTCGAGCATCTCCTCGGTCGGAAAACCAAGATCGCTCAAAACACCCGCTATCTCAACCGCAGAAGCGTCGATATCAATATAATCCTTTAGCCACTCAACAGAAACCTTCATAAATACTCCGCTTAAAACACGACCAAAAATTGCCTGAAAAACAAAATTCTAACCAATTCCCCCCAAATTGTCAAACAATCACTTCACCCGCCCGTGTTTCAACACCTATCCCCATAACCTGAAACCTATAACCTGTCTTCTGTCTCCTGTGTTCTGTATTCTGTTTCCTGTTTCCTCATTCCCAGAAGTCGGAAAATAACGCAAAACCCGGAAATTAGGACATACCGGCAAGCGTCCAGCAAGCTTAAAAATCCCCCTTTTTCCTGTCAAAAAGTGCATTTCTAAAAGCTCGCTACTTAAAAGAAGTAAAACCGGGTTAGGCGTGTCGCAATTCTTGCTTTTACATATCTCTATACTTCAATATTGAAATCAAAAGATTTTCAATTTTCTCCTTGCACCCCAAATGTAGAGGGCTATAATGTTGACATGTCGTAAAAGTTGCCGTGTTGATTTTGTCTTGTTTAAGGAGTAAAAATTATGGCAAAGAGAAGTAAGTTGACCACTCAAGAATTTACAGATCATCCAATGGGCAGAAAGTTCGTTGATGTAGTTAACGACAGTAGAATCAACTTTCAGCAATGGCTTGACTTTTTTTGTGATCCGGTAATCCAGCAAAGAATGAAAGACTCAGAGATACATCATAATCGTCCTGCCTTGGCTGGAGTGGTAAAGGAGCTTGAAGAAAACCCCGCCTTCAAAGATTACCTGTCAAACTATGATTCCCATACAACACCACGTGGTCGGCAGGCTGTGGGAGTGATTGTTTGTTTGGTCATGGAAAGTATGGGTTGGGAAAAGACCGGAAGAAAAGGTTCTCTTGGACAACGGAAGCATGTTCCACCCGGCACGAAATCTCCGGGAGCTTACCAGAACAAAAGTGGAATGTCGAAATGGTTCACGAAAGCTGAACGATATCAACCGCCCGGTGGCTATCCTTATTTCAAACTGTAAATCTAAATGGAGCTTTAAAAAATAAATGGGAGAATAAAAATGCTATATAGTATCGGTGGTAAAGAACAGACAGAAGTACCTCAAAGAAGACTTGAGCAATGGAATCAGTGGACTTCTCAAATCAGCAAGCGAGTTATAGACGAATTGCAGACAAGATTAACAACCACTGCGATTCTGTTCAGATGTTTGTTTCTGGGCCTTTGGCAACAGAGTTACTTGATGAAAATGATTGGCAAAATTTGACGGATGCCAGCGGGGACAATTCCGGGCACTTCTGGGGTTTAATTGTTTGGCGAACAATGATAGACAGAAGTGAAGATTGGTTCTTCAAGAAAGAGCAAGAAAATGGAACAGTTTATTTCCAACAGCAAAATTAAAAAAGAAAGACAATTATGAATAAGGAAATCAAGGCAGAAGTGTCTTCTGTCAAAAATCCGTAAGGCCATTTACACAGTAGAATGAACACTCCCTAA
>CAZVPF010000019.1:0-41398 GCA_964628195.1 uncultured Pirellulales bacterium
ATTGAGGAGCAAGAGGTAACCCCTTACAATGACGGAAGTTATCATGAATTTGCAGAAGCTTGTGGAACCAGTCACAAAACCCCAAAAACCTAAAAAATGGGCCCACCTGGATTCGAACCAGGGACCAATGGATTATGAGTCCACTGCTCTACCGCTGAGCTACAGGCCCTATTTTTTCCGCTGTCGGTCACAACCTTATCCGGATTGTGAGAACCAAGCCGATAAACATAGTATTATAACCATCACAGCAATGGTCTCCAACAGGTTTTTGCAAATTTTTCCATAAAAAAAGGCCGCCCAAGCGGACGGCCTTGAAAAAGCATTTGAAAAAACAGAGCTTATTTACGCTTCCTTGTCAGTGCAAGAACGCCGAAACCAAGCAGGCCCAGTGTGGCGGGCTCGGGAACAGCAGAAAGCTCAATAGTTGAGTTGATGTCATCAACAACCATATTTACACCAAGTGTGCCGCCGTAGGCAACTATCTTGTCGTTCGCTATGTAACCGGCAACAGCGGCCTTGTAAGCGTTCCAGTCGTCAAATGTAAAACCATCAGGAGTGATAGCCGGGCAATTGATAACAATTGTGATGTCCTCTATATCAACAAGGGCCGTACCGCCTGTTCTGTAACCGTCGGCAGATGAATCCCATGTATTTTCACCAACGAACAGGAACTCGCATGTAATTGTTCCGTCGACGGCATAAAGAGTGCCGTTTCCGAGGTCACCGATAACAATGTTATTATCAACCTGGAGGTTACTGCCGCCTTGTACCCAAAGCTGGCCTGTGCCTTCCTCGCCTATTCCGCAGTTGTCATTGACATGAATGTAGCTGCCATTGTTCATCCATAGCTTACCCTGAGCTCCGGCAAACAAGCCGACTTTAACATCGCCGTCATCCTGGACAACGGTAGAATTATCAAGTGTCGCCTCACCGTAACCTGATTTACCTACAATAAACCAGCCAGCAGGAGTGATCGAAGAATCGACAGCTGTAAGATAACCCTGACTTGAGGGGTCCTGAACGGCGATTGAGACCTCGCCTGAATTAGTTGCAAGCGTACCGTTGTTCATGTACATATATCCAGCACCGATCTGCCCAATCTTCATGTTGGTTTCACAGGTTACCATTCCGCCGTTTGTGATATTGATAGTGTCTGATGCGCCTGAACTGTTTGCGATCTTGACCTCAGTTGCGACATCAAGATGTCCACCAGAACCTACGTTTACAGTCGCATTTACCCAATTAGTCAACTGACCAAGAAGTACATTCTGCGGATTGGTGTAAGCGTTAAGGTTGATTACCTGATTATCCGACACTGTAACTCCTTGGTTTTTGCCGGTTCTTGCGCTGTCGTCATTGAGTGGAACACGACCCTGATGCCAGTTAAGGGGGTCCATCCAGTCACTGCCGTCACCACCGCCTGCCGAACCGACCCACCAGTCAAAAGCAGCGAACGAGCTACCTGCAAAAAGGACCAATATTACTGAAATAAGGAGTGTTTTGTTCATTCATCTTCCTCCGATTTGTAAACCCCGCCAAACAACGGGATTGAACAATAATAAAAAATTTACTTCATCTACCACAACTTTGTTCTACACTACAGTTTTACAATTTGAAAACGTTTTAAGTGCCTGCCACCTCCTTTCCGCAACAAGAAACAATTTATAACCGCAATATAAGATTTTCAAAGTAACACATAAGTCAACTGTTATGTTATCAAAAAAGCCCGGCCCGGTCAAGAAAAAAACGAGTTAGTGCCGGCAAAAAATTAATTTATTAAAAGATCTTGCCGCTCCAGTATGTTATTAAAGGCCCTAAAGGCCTATAAAATGATATTTTCTGTTAATTTGGTTATAAGTAATTAATTCGCATTTAATCACAACAAATTTCCATTAATGACAACATAAACTAATAATTTGTAAATTTCAGATGTTTTCCGGGCCATTTTGTTTGTTATTGACTTTTTTTCCGGACATTGTTAATCTATACCTGCTGTGTTAATTTCGGCAATTCGCTGTTATTATTCAAAAGTGCTGATTTACAGGAGTTACAATGAGAGTTCTTTCGGGCATTCAGCCTTCAGGAAAGCTGCACATAGGCAATTATTTCGGGGCCATGCGTCAGCACCTTGCGTTGCAGGAGGAAAACGAGGGCTTTTACTTTATCGCCGACTACCATGCCCTGACCAGCAATCCGGACAAAAAAGAGCTTAAAGAGCATACAATAGATGTGGTTCTGGATTATCTTGCCCTCGGCCTGGATCCGGAAAAGACCGTTTTCTGGAAGCAAAGCGATCTGCCTGAGGTTACCGAGTTTGCCTGGATACTTTCCTGTGTAACCCCGATGGGGCTTTTGCAGCGCTGCGTGAGCTATAAGGACAAGGTTGACCAGGGGCTGAGCCCCAACCACGGGCTTTTCGCGTACCCTGTACTGCAGGCTGCGGACATACTGATATTCAACAGCGAGCTTGTGCCGGTCGGTGCAGACCAGAAGCAGCACATAGAGGTTACACGCGATATCGCAGTCAAGTTCAACAATACATACAAAGAAATACTGACCGTACCTGAGGACCAGATAATCGAGTCCGTTGCTGTGGTGCCCGGAATAGACGGTCGCAAGATGAGCAAGAGTTATGACAACACAATCCAGATGTTCGACGACGAGAAAAAGCTTCGCAAGCGCATAATGGGGATAGTCACCGATTCGACGCCGGTCGAGGAACCCAAGGACCCTGACAAATGCAATGTTATGGCGCTTTTGAAACTCGTTGCCGATGAAAACGAAATACAGCAGTGGCAGGACCGCTACCGTGCGGGGGGCATGGGTTACGGCGATGTAAAGAAAAGACTTTTTGAGCTTATCATGGAATACTTCGCCCCGTACCGGGCAAAACGGGCCGAGCTCGAAAAGAACAGGGACTACGTGGATGAAGTGCTGGCAAGCGGAGCCGAGCGTGCAAGGCGGGTCGCGCGTAAAACGCTAAGCAAGGTGCGCAGGGCCGTGGGGTTGGGATAATGGCAGATAAGCTTGTTACAATAGCAGAATTTAACAATGCTATGGAAGCGAACATGGCGAGGCTCGAACTGGAGGCCGGGGGGATACGCGCCGAAGTCGAGGGCGACCTGCTTCCCTACAGCGGGGTTGCAGGCAGGCTCGCGGTATGCGAGGTTAAGGTGCTGCAAAGTGACGCCCAGGCAGCGGCTAAAATAATTGAAGATTACATCGACAGAACTAAAGGCGGCGAAATTGAGTGAATACAGGGTAGATCTTGAAGTTTTTTCCGGCCCGCTGGACCTTTTGCTCTACCTGGTCCGCAAGGATGAGGTGGATGTTTACGATATCCCAATCGCGAGGATAACGGGGCAGTATCTGCATTATATCGAGATGCTCAAAATGCTTGATATCGACGTGGCAGGCGATTTTCTTGTTATGGCTGCGACTCTTATGGAGATAAAGTCGGCGATGCTGCTGCCCAGCACCGAAGAGCAGGAAGGGGATGAAGGGGAGATGGACGACCCGCGCAAGGAACTTGTCAGGCAACTGCTTGAATACAAGAAGTTCAAGGACGCAGCAGGGGTGCTCACGAGTAAAGCCGAACAGAGAAGCGAAAAATTCACCCGTCCGGACAGTATTATTTCGGAGCTTAAAGACCAGCACGAGCCGGAAGTTGATATGGACCAGGTGAGTATCTGGACGCTGCTGGAGGCTTTTGAAAAGCTGATGGAGGCGACCGGCAACCTGGCAAGCTACGAAAACATAAAAGACGACACGCCGATAGACCTTTACCAGATAGAGATACTGCACCGGCTGCAGAGCGAAGGGCCGGCGACTTTTGAAGACATATTCAAAAACAGGGAAAGCAAGCTGGTGATGGTCGGGCTTTTCCTTGCCCTGCTTGAGCTTATGCGCGACCAGCTTATCTCCGCGGAGCAGCGGGAGGGCAATGAATCGATCTACCTGCGGGCTCTTACCAGCGAACCAGCCGAGGAGGCGGTTAAAAATGCGATAATATCAAGCGACGCTGAGCAAGAAACCGCTCAAAAACCCGAGGATACGCCGAGCCAGCAACAGGAACCCGAAACAGAGCCTCAGGACACGGAGCCTGCGGAGCATACGGAACATCCCCAGTCCGAACCCCAGCAGGAACAACAGCCGCATAAACCGAGGATACCTATCATCGAACTTCCGGCCAGGCGAAAGGCCCAAAAACCGGAATATGAAAGCGCAGGGCAAACGAACAACTTCCAAAATCACCCTGACAAGCAGGCGGATTAAAAGCTCTTACATCACAGCAAAACACTTGTTGTCCCAGCAAAACGGTAGGATAAAGCTAAAAAGCCCTAACTCAGTCCTATAATTTCCCTCTTTCGTTTTTAGAAGCTATGTGCAAATTCCATCATTCCAATAAACAATATTTCTTTTTACCCCTCAAAAAACACCTATAAAACACAGGGGAATAAAGAAAATTTTACTTTTTGACATAAATTTCCTTTTTAATGCGTAAAACAAAAAAAATATTTTTTTTCATTCATTAATCCCCTCTTTTCATTAGCCGAATGATAAGCGGCTGAACGAGTTTTGCATGAACATGAAAATGCGGGTCCCGCTTATTGCCCGTAATTTGAAAATTAAACAAGGAAATTTTACACATTTTTTGGGAGCTGATTCAATGAAGAGTAAATGGACCATCGGAAAAAAGATTTCTTTCGGGTTCGGGCTGGTGCTTTTCGCGCTGGCACTATTGGCGTTCTGGTCGGTGTCGGGTATCGGCACTATCGTGAGCGATGCCACTGAAGTCATCGGCGGTAACAAACTTCGGGGCGAGATGACGCAGCGCGAACTTGATCATCTTAACTGGGCAAACAAGGTAACCGAACTGCTTACCGACGAGAATGTGACCGAGCTGAATGTGGAAACCGATCCGCATAAGTGCGCATTCGGGCAGTGGTATTACAGCGATGCGCGTAAACACGCCGAGCATCTTTGTCCGCAGATCAAGGGTGACCTTGACGCCATTGAAAAATGGCATACGGAACTGCACGAGTCGGCAAAGCATATCGGCGAGACATTCACACAGGCCGATCTTATGCTTAGCGCGGAGCTTCAGCAGAAAAAGGTCGACCACCTTACATGGGCCCACCAGGTCAAGGATGTATTTGTAAATACCGACCTGGCCGAGGCAAAGGTCCAGACAGATCCTCATAAGTGCGGTTTCGGTTTGTGGCTTTATTCGGATCATGTTAAGAATCTTCGCAGCGAGGACCCTGAGTTTGATCGAATATGCGCAAAGATAGAGGCGCCTCACAATCGGCTTCATGAAAGCGCAATACACATCAACCAGATGCTCAAAGAGGACAAACGCAAGGAAGCGGCGAACTATTACATGGAAAACACAAAGCCTCTTGCATATGAAGTTTGCGGTTTTATCGATGATATAATCGCATGGAACGACGCCCAGGTCGATGGTATGCAGAAAGCACAGAACATATTTGCCACCAAAACAAAGCCCTGCCTCGAAAAGGTTCAGGGATACCTCACGGGTGTTCGTGACACCGTTGCGGAAAACGTAATGACCGACGAGCAGATGCTACACCACGCCGCTCAGACACGCTGGGGTGTTATAATTGTCAGCATCGCGGCATGTGTTGCGGGACTTGGTGTCGCGATAAGCATCATATTAGGTATCAAGAAGGCTCTTTCGAGAATAGCTTCGTCGCTTGGCGAAGGGGCTGAGCAGGTTGCGGCAGCCTCCGAACAGGTTTCTGCTGCTTCGCAGTCACTGGCTGAGGGCGCGACCGAACAGGCGGCGGGTCTGGAGGAAACTTCTTCCAGTCTTGAAGAGATGTCCTCGATGACCAAGCAGAACTCCGAGAACGCCCAACAGGCAAACAGTCTCTCGGAAGAGGCAAAGCGCGCGGCTGACAACGGCAGCGAAGCTATGGAGCGAATGAACCAAGCGATCCAGGAGATTCAGAAGTCCTCCGATGAGACGGCTAAGATAATCAAGGTTATCGACGAGATAGCTTTTCAGACAAACCTTCTCGCTTTAAACGCAGCGGTCGAGGCGGCACGCGCAGGCGAGGCGGGCAAGGGCTTTGCAGTCGTCGCAGAAGAGGTTCGCAACCTTGCGATGCGCTCGGCGGAAGCTGCCAAGAACACGTCAGAGATGATTGAAGAATCTGTCAAGAACTCGCAGAACGGGGTCGACATCGCAGAAGAGGTCGGTAAGGTTCTGGAGAATATAGTAACAGGCATCGGTAAGACAAGCGGGCTGGTTTCAGAGATTGCGGCGGCATCCAAAGAGCAGGCGACCGGTATCGAGCAGGTCAATTCGAGCGTCGGCCAGATGGACAAGGTTACACAGCAAAATGCGGCCAATGCCGAGGAAAGCGCAAGTGCATCGGAAGAGCTCAGCGCCCAGGCCGAACAGATGAACCAAATGGTAAGAGAGCTGCTTGAAATGGTTAACGGAAGCGGCGGTACCGCGAACACAAACACCACCCAGAAGAAGAACAGCGGCAAGAAAAACCGTCTTAACCAGAGCGACCAGACTTATCACCATATAGCAAACGGAAACTCGAAAAGAGGCGTAAACCGCAACCAGCATTCTCAGCAGAATTCTGTATCGCAGTCAAGTCATGAATTTGAAGAATTCAACGGCTGATTTCGGGCGATCCTTTCAAATTTTCCCCGCGCAGGCAAGGTCTGTGCGGGGTTTTTTTATGCTGAAAATTGAAATCAATCGAACCGAACACCAGGCGTTTTAAGAGGCCAGGAGTTTTGATATCCAGCCTATAGCCACCCACGTGCCGACCGCGCTTCCGAGGTTTGCGAAAACAACTACCATGAAAATCTTTATCACAGGGTTTGTCCAGAAGCCCTTTACGGATTCTATCGCGTGGGGCAGGTCCTTGAAATCGGCGACGGTCGGTTTTCTGACCCAGGCCTGAACGATTCCTGCTGGGAACCCGGCGGCTATCAGGGGGTAAAGACTTGTCAGCGGAGCGGCGATAAATGCCGTTACCACCGAAAGCGGATGCCCAAGGGCCGCTGCTGTGCCGACCGCCGAGAATATGCCGTTGACAAGTATCCACAGCAGGACCGACTCGGTGCCGGTCTCCGTGCCGCCCTTGATGAACCCTGCGGCAAGCAATGCGATTATAAGAACGGGCAGAGCCCATTTGAAAACCGCCATCCATTTCGACGGGGGCGGGATTTTGGTTATCTCACCAAGGTCATGCTCGGTGTTTATGTGTTTCTGTATGCCCGGTGTGTGGCCGGCGCCGACAACGGCGACAATCTTTTGACCCGGCGCGGTGCGAATCTTCTCAGCAAGGAAAATATCCCGCTCGTCGATCAATCTTTCCTTAATGCCGGGGAACTTCTCGGAAAACTGCTCCATCACCGCTTCGAGCTGATCCTTCTTTTTCATTTCCTCAATGGTTTGCTCGTCGATCTCCTCGCCAACAAAAACCGAGGCGATAACCTGGCTGAGCAGGTTAAGCTTATTCCAAAAACTAAGGGAACCCCAGACTCTTTTAAGAGTGATCTCAACATCCCTGTCGGCAAGTAATATTTCGGCGTTATGCTGCTTCGCCGAATTAATTCCCTGTATCATCTCGGCGCCCGGCTCGACGCCGAACTGCCTGCCCAGACGCTTGTAAAAAGAGGTCATGATAAGCTGCGCCATCAAAAAGACCGACTTGCGTTCGCGAATGACCTTGAAAATATTCATTTTTTCCCAGGAGTCTTTTTCAACAATAGATTTGTACCGGCCCGGGCAAAGCTCTACCGCGACGGTGTCAGGGCGGACAATTTCCACTGTGCGTTTAACGTCCTCGACACTTTCCTTCGAGACGTGCGCGGTTCCGACCAGGTAAACCTCCCTGCCGTCTATATTGAGCGATGTTACGCTTTCGGGGAGTTGCGATTGGCTTTCAGGGCTGGGCTGTTCCATGCTACTGTTATTAAATAACTCCTTTTTTAAGAATTACATTCGCATACAGCGCACTTTCGCCTGTTGCGACAACTCCATAAGCCTGTTTGGCCCGTTCGTAAAAAGCGAACCTTTCGACAAATTCAAAATCGCTGAACTTTTCGCCGCTGTCGGTGATTACCTTCTTATATTCGGCCCAGATCGTCGGTTTAGTATCGTCACCGGGGACAACCTGCATAAGGGCGACGGAGTTTTGCACATAGGGGTCCAGCGGGAAAAGCTGCAAAATCGCTTCGAGCAGCTCGGGGACACCGTGGCCGTCTGCGCGGTACAACCTCTGTGCCATAGACGCGGCGGGGAAATTGCCGTCGGCGATAACTATCTCGTCACCGTGCCCCATTTCCATGAGGCACTTGAGCAAGTCCGGTGAGATTATCTCCGGTATACCTTTTAACATTTTACAAGCCTTTCAAAGCCTTTGGCCCGTTCGAGTTCGGGGAGTTACCTGAGCATTTTGTAAGCGTTCTCACCGCCGTTAATTATATGAATAAGCGGCTGGGGCCTGTCGACACCTTCCACGAAGCTCGGCCTTGCCGCCCAGGGTGTCGCAGAGATAACGCCCGTCAGATCCATCCAGTGCTGGAGCCTTGCGACAGGCAGGTCCCATGTCATGTGGAAGTGGTTTGCAGGTGCGTACTGCTTGTATTCGGCCATAGTCGCGTATTTCGGCACGACAAACGTATGCGGCCAGCTCCATGTCGTAAGGTTGACCATCTTCTGGCCCAGCTTTTCGGGTACCTGCGTTGTGCAGGCTTCGTCCCAGATCAGCGAGAACTTGTCGTTCATCGCCGAATATGCCATTCGAGAAGCGATACCCTCGATGCCGGCGGGTGTCATAAACGTAACGGAATTTCCACCGCCCGGGAAATAGCCAGCGTCTGCCAGCGGCATGGATACCTTTTTCATAAGCTGCGCGGCACTTGTGCCGGGTTTGCCCGCCCAGTTGAACGAAGCCGAACCGGAGTTGTTTCCGTCGACCAGGCCCTTTTCGAGCCAGTCGGCCTTTTTGGGCAGCGTTATTTTGCTCTTTTTCGCAAGCTCCCTGATTTCCCATGCTTCCCAGACCTTTCGGAAGTCCATGAACAGCGGCGGGTTTCCGCCGGAAAGCCACGTTGTAAAGAGCATTGTCAAAAGCCCCTGCACGTCCGCCTCGGTCGCGTAAGGGCAAGGTGCCTTTTCGCCGTTATGGTCGAAGGTGGAGTTGAAAAGCGATTCCATGACATCTGCCACAGGCAATGGCAAGCCTCGCATATCCGAGCCCCACTCGAGCTGCGACATGAAACCGCCGCCTACGGCGTTTAGATCCTGCATTATATCACGAACGATAAGGTACATTGCAAGCGACTGGTTGAAACGCTCGGAATCGTCTTCGTCCTTTATTTCGAGACGTTTGCCGACATTTTTATCTACCCAGCTGCGCAGCTCGGCAAGTTCCTTTTTATTATAAGCGTCCTTGGTCAGCATGTCGGACAGCAGCTTCATATCGAGCCTTGTTATCTCAAGGCCGAACGTGTTTCTTGTCGCAATAATGTGAGCAAGCGCAGTCTCCATTCCCATCGAATCGTGCCCGAAGATGACCACTCTTCTGCCCTTTAGGGCAACAGAGGTAACGGCCGAGTAGCACCAGTCGATAAGGTTCTTGGCCGTTGCCGCACTCATTTTCGGATTAATACCGGTGTCGGGCCAGTTGCCGACGTTAAGAGCGACCATCTTGCCGTACTGGCTGATCGCACCGTGAAGAGCGTGAGCGTAAACAACGCCGGGCTTGGGCCCGCTGTTGCCGCAGGTGATGTTGAAAGGCGTGTCTTTGGGGAACTGCTGAAGCAGGCTTATCGCCGTAAGCTGCGGGAACGCCCAAGTGTCCGGTGCGCAAATGATGATATCAACGCCCGCTTTTTTGAATTGCTCGGCGACAATGTCGGCCTGGGCCTCGCCGTCGACCAGCATATCTGAATAAACGACATCGACGGGGGTCCTGTCGGGCATCAACACATTGCCCGATATGGTTTCGGCGGTCATTTTTACGATATTCTGGGCCCTTTGGCGGGATTGTTCATCTATACGCGGGTCACAAGGCGAGAAAACACCGATAACCGGCACATGCGAGGTTGCTTTTTTTATCTGTTTCAATAATACTGGTCCGTTCTGTTTTGCCATTTTTTTATCTCCTTTTTCAACTTTATCGGGCCGGGCCCTAAGGCAGGCCCTTATATAATTTTATTCGCCGCACAGCATAGCAGAGCCGGGCAAAAATGCAAGCATATACCGACAAGTTCCTGAAAAACACGTTTTGAGGCCTTTTTGGCGGCAAATCAGGGCAAATCAGCAATGTTCAAAACTGTGATGTATTTATAGGTCTTTTTGATTAAGACGGTCTTTTTTGATGTCGATATAGTACCACAGGCATTTGAACGTCACCCGGGGTTTACAATTTCTTATCATCATTGACGCACATGAGAATTAAAATAACTTGAATAAGTCTGGAGTTGAAAATGAGCGCAGGAACCCTTAGTAAAGACGTAAAGGACATCGCGGAACTTAAGGCACAGGACATCATGCGAAGTGCGTCGGTGACCATAGCAGGGGACACGAATATATACGACGCAATCGAGGCCATGGTTAAACACAATATAACCGGCCTGCCGGTGCTGGACAAAAAGGGGTTTCTTGACGGCATAATATCTGAAAAGGATGTGCTGCGTCTCCTTTATGACTGCGAAACCGCCGAAGCGGACATGGTAAGTGACTACATGACACGGAATGTGGTCAGTTTTTCGGGCCAGGCGGGAATAGATGAAATCTGCGAATGCTTCCTGCGCAACAATTTCAGGAGGGTTGCGATAGTCGAGAACGGCAGGCTCCGGGGTCTTATCAGCCGGAGAAATATCATCTCAGCATGCAGGGATATTTATGAACAGCAGCACCCGGAGCTGTTCGGTCCGAAAAGGAAAAAGTTCACCGCACGGGAAGTGATGAAGTTCGGGCTGGTCACAGTCTGGGAGCACAGCCCGATATACGAAGTTATCAGCAAGATAGTCGAGTTCAAGATAACCGGCCTGCCGGTCGTCAATACCGACATGACCCTTGCAGGGGTGATCTCGGAAAAGGACGTCCTGCGGATCGCCTGCGACCTTGAAAACCGCAACGGTCAGGTAAGGGACTTTATGACAAGCAAAGTTGTAACCTTCGGACCGGACGAGAGCCTTGTGGATATTTGCGACTGCCTGATAAACAACCACTTCAGACGGGTTATAATCGTCGACGAAGACAACCGACTTGCCGGGATTATCAGCAGGCGGGATATAATAGCTTATATTTTGAAACGACGGCAAGGGCATAAGTAGTGCAAAAATCTCAAAAACCAGTCGGTCTCCCGGAAAAAATTTCCTGCAGGATATAAAAAATTATACTTTTTATCCTCCTGCCACAAAACATACCCCCCTTATCAATACTGTTATAAGTGTTTATGAGACCTTGACTTTGCGCATGTAAAAAGTTTAATTATTCGCTCATTTCCCGCTGGCATTTAAGTCCATATATCTTATAATAGCGACAACTGTTATAAGCTAAAAGATCAAGGTTTAACGATGGAAAAGAAACTGAACAATTACAGAATGGCCGAAAGGCAAGTAAAGGCAGTCGAGGCCCGAAAGAAGTCCTCCGAGAAAAAGGTGGTCAACAAGGCTCTCGAGACTGCTATGGGGTTGATCCTCGACCTCAAAAACGGCGAATGACAGCTTCAGCAGAACCATGCAAATTCGTGACAAGCGGCCCTGTCGCAATGGGCCGCTTTTTTTATGCGCAATCGCAATTCAGATACAAAAAAAGCCCCCGCTTTTGAGGACGGGAGCTTTATAGATTTTGAAAGTCATTTCTTTACATTATTTGCGACGCCTCAGTGAAGAGAGCATAGCGCCGAAACCAAAAATTGCCATTGTAGCCGGTTCCGGGATCGGGTTTTCAACATTGCCGACAACAAATTGAGCTTTGTTGCTTTCCTGGCTGGAAGCATAACCGTTAAGTGTGAGCTTACCTGAGAGGGTGAAATCCTGATCAAAGTTACCGTATATGCTCCAGTCATTCCAGCCTGTGATGTTCATGTAATCACCCAGTGCTTCCGTGCCGCCTGCAGTGACCATTTGCAGGTCGGTAACCGACAGCGAGGTGCCGGATGTCCTGGCGACGAGGGTCATCTGGATGTAATTGAGAGGCAATGCCGGGTTGATCGCATAGCTGAGCGTGTACTGCTCGGCAGCGCCGGAAGCAGTGGTAACCTTCGATGAAATAACGCCCGTTGCCGAGTCATAGCTCATCTCGAACAGGTTGATCTCGCTGCTTCCAAAACCCCATTCGTCATTATATACCCAGTCGTTTTCGACCCTGGCGCCGCCGCCGAGGTCTGAGCCGAGATACACCTCTCCGCCGTTATTGTTGAGCCTGAATTCTCTGAGCCTCATGCCGCCATAGTTATCGGCAGTCGGGTCCCATCCGCTTACAACAGTTGCAGCCAATGCCTGTCCGCAAAGTGCGATTACAGACAAAACGATTGTGATAGTTACTAACCTTTTCATTTCTTTTCTCCAAAGCCAAATTCAAATTTACATTCATAATTCTGTTTATGGGGAAAATTCAACAAACCGGCCTGTTCGGTCCGGATGCCCTGCCCCCATTTAATTGTCTTATGATTATAGTTTTTTCAGGGGATACAGTTCAATAGTTTGGCGATGGGAAATACAATATACTTGGAAAAAAGCGTTTCAGTTGTAACGATTGTAGGGGCTGTTCTTATTGAAATTATTCGTTTGGGTAAAGGGCTTTTATTATCGGGCCAAGCTTTTTGCCTTGGCTGTTATTTTTTTATTTCAGGGATGTTTTTTCGTGACCTTGATGAGGATATATCAGCCTGGCCCTGGTTAACGAGCGATGCGGCTGTTATAAATTTTGCTGCTGACTGAATGAACGAGGGCGAAGTAAGCCCCGGGGGGGGGGCAGGTAAATTACCATTGTCTCTTTTTAGCCTGCCTGACCCTGCGCATTTGGCGCAGATGGTAACTCCATGTCCTCGGCAGTTCGTGCATGTGTAGGATTCCCCGGGCTGCTGGTCGCGCGTTCTTTGCTGCCTCTCTCCTACCTTGCCAGTACCCTTGCAGACAGTGCATATCTTGTAACCGCTGCCGTCACAAGCGTCGCAGAACTCGTCAAGCAGGTTCGGTTTCACATCGGCCTTGCTGTATGGTTTAAGCAGCTCAAGCACATATTCAATAGAAAAAGGCAGAGCTCCGCGAGCGAAATCGACCGCGTAAGCGTTGTTATTGGCAGAAGCGATTTTTTCATAAGCAGCAAAATAATGCTCAGATAAAATGTACGAGAAACCGATGACAAGCTCCGACAGAGCCCGGTGGTTATTTTTCTCTATTTCCTCTTTCAGGTCTTTAAGTTCAATCGCGGTGTCAAGAGTAAATGCCGCAGGGTCGCCAAGAAGCGTGTTTTCCGTTTCTTCTATGTTTTGTCTTATAGTTTCGAGCCCGGAGTCTTCTGCGGCCCGGGCTAAATGCAGGGCATCGGCCGCTGTTAAAAAGGCCAGGAAGGCTGATAATCCAAAAAATATAACGTGTATGTTTTTCATATCGGTTCTCAGAATTTATTGTGCTGCTTTAACAACAGGTCGAGCAGCTTGAGTTTGTAACAGGCCCATGTTCTAAGCTCAGCCATTGCGCCAGGAGCGTTTTCGAGTTCGTTTTCCATAGACTGATAAAGTTTTCGTATCGCAAATTCATAGCCACGGTCGATATCGTTTTCGGTGATTATTATTTCGAGCATGAGAGCACTTTGCCGCATGTTTACAGCAAGCTTTTCAAAAGGCGTATCCGACGCTGCAAGCAGTACCTGCCCTTCGAGCTGGACAATATCGGCGGTGACGGCAAATTTGCCGAGATTCGGATGCGTCCTAACAAGCCTTGCATACTGATCAGAAAGCTCCTCGACCGCGGTCTGTAAATCTTCGAAAGATTCCGGGGTGCCGTAAATATCACCTTCGGCAAGGGACGGTGCCGCAGCTTTCCTGCCGTTTGCCGGCCAGTGGTATGAGCCAAGCCCCGCCGCCGCTGAGTTTATATAATATGCCCCTGCTGCGGACAGTTTACAAAAGTCAATATACTTTGCAGCAACCTGTGCGGCGCCTTCGGCATAGTCGCTGTTTTGGCGTATTGAAGGTGCAACTCCGGTTACCGCTGCCAGCCACCACCGGCCCGCGGCGGCCCGTTGTTCGGGCTTGTGCCTGATGGGCAATACCCCCGCATCTTCCGGTGTGATGCCTGTCATACGTATAAGCGTCATTACAGCCTGGTGAGCCTTGAAAGCGTCTTTCGTCGAAGAAACAACATCCACAATATCGCGAAGCGTTGAATGGGAAGGGTTATTCTCCAACGCCGAAAGAATCTGATATGTCATTGTTCGCGAAGATGTCCTGCCGGCATCTTTCTTAAGCTCATCGACCAGCAAGTCAGCTCCTGCCCCTGCTCCTTCAATAGCGAGCAGGTCGACCGCTGCAAAACGCATAACAAGCTGCTCGGAATAAAGCTGCTCGCGAAGTTCGTCAAGCTCGGTCTCGCTCAACACGGGACCTTGTTCATATAACTCGAACTCATCGACGGGCAGATCAACTGCTGCTGTTAAGTCTCTTACTATGTCGGCAGAGCCGATGAGGGACTCAAAACGCTCCTTAAAAGGATTCTCGGAACCTGTGAAACGCGCAACCCTGTCCGCACATCCGACCAGTGTCGTCACCACGTCGGCAAGGAGCCTGTGGATATCATCACCGTGATAATACACCGCAACAAGCCTGTCGGCATTGGTGACAGGTAACGAAATTTCAGGAACGGGATTGATTGTTTTGAGCTTTTCATTCGCCGTTTCAAGTGTCTCGTAGTCGGGCTGGTCGTCGTCCTCGAACTGCTGGAGCGCGAGATCGGGGGCTGTCTTGTCCTTTTCAAACTTTTCCGGTCTGTGGCCGCGGGGCTTTGACAGGAGTATAACAAGCGTAAGGACAATTACCGACAAGACCGGCACACCGTAGTTAACAAGCCGATCGACAGGCAGACCGGCCAGGTCAAAGCCTTTCATTTTTCTTTTACGCTTCTGGGGTTTAGTCGCAGTTACCTGTTCCGGCAGGTATTCTCGGTTCGCTTGCTGCTCTGCAGGCTGTTCATCGTCAACAACCGCTCCGAAAGCCTGGCTGTCATTCGGGCCAGCCGATTGTTTATCCGCTTTGTTCCTGCGTTTAAGCATTGCCTGGTTAAGCTGTGATTTTATTTTCTCCTTTGCCGCCTGGTGACTTATTGAAAGGCGTGAAGCCAGGTTGTAAAGGTTTTGCTCGTCTTGCTTGTCAAGCGTTCCGCGCTGGACGGCAAGCTCGACGGCTCCTGCAAAAAATTCTACGTCCTCGGGGGAGGCCGATTCAAGCGAGATCGTTACCGGCTCGGGTATTCGATATATTATCTGCTCGACTGCGTCGCTGGCCACTCCCGCCGCGACAAGGCGGTCGGTTAGGAGCTGTTTGCCGGCCTTGTCCAGCGTGCCGTCTTTCCGGACCGATTCACGGATGATGCTGCGAACCTTATTCAGCTGCCGCTTTTTCGCTTCGGGGTCCTGTTTGCGGCGGGTCTTTTCTTTCTCCAAAAGCTGTTTGTTGTAACTGCGCCGCTTCTGGGGGTCCCGCAGAGTCTCCGCCGCCGGTTCGAGTTGTTCTTTCTCGAACCGTATCACAAGGGGTATAAACTGCGGGCCGGGCACGTTCTGGCGCAAAAGCTGTTTTTTCTTCAGCAGTGCAGCGTGGATCTTTTCAGGTTCACATTCTTTCGGGTGCACACCAAGTATGTGGTAATAGGTGGGCTCTATTACGTGCTCGGCAACGCCCAGTATCCTGTAAAAGCTGTCCCAGTGGTTCACTTTAATATCTCCGCCTGAAGCTCGGTGAATTTATCCTGCCACTGCGGCACGGCCTCGAAGTCATAGCGAGCCCTGAACATGTTGAGCATATTATTCGCCTGGGCCTTGTTTCCGGAACGATAGACGCAAAATATCTCGTTATAGTTGGCTTCGTACCATTTCGGTGTAAGTTTTTTGGTGGCCCTGGCAAGCCGGGTCCAGTTCTGCGCGGCGGCGGCAAAGTCGGACATTTTCTGCTGGGCAATCGCAAGTCCTTCGATAACGTCGGCTGTTGTATTTTCACCCATCGAGGCCTCGACCAGTTTATAACGGTCCGCGGCCTCTTCGTACCTGCCGCAATCGAGGAGCGCATCTGCAAGAAGCTGTTCAGCCTTTACGGTCTGAGCTCTTAGTTTTGCATTGTCACTCTGCGCCGTAAGGTCCCGCGCCATCCTGTAAAGCTGCACGATATGCCCGCATTGGTCCTGCATGTCCTGTTCGTCGAGCCGGTCGCGTAATATCCGCGCCGAGTTATACAACGAATCTATCAGCGTGTCCGACGAAATTGCCCTGGTCTTAAGCGCGGTGAGCAGTTGGTCAAGCTTTTCCATATCGCCGACCTTCGCCGAGACCCACAGCCTGAGCGCAAGAATATTGTCGTCGAAATAAGACGCCCTGCATGAAAGGCGTTCTATTGTTTCTGCAATCTGTATCGCGGACTCCGTATCCGGCGGCTCAAGTTTTACCAGAGCTTTTGCCGAGGCCAGGGCAACTTCAGCGAGCCTGTCGCAAAGCTTCGGCGATTCCACGAAGCTTTTCTTCACAGCCGTCGCAAATTCGCTGACACTTATTGCCGCTGCCCGGAGCTTTTGCTGGGTATCGGGGCGAGTAAAATCGTCAAGCGATGCAAGTTTGTAATTGGCCAGGGCCCGTCCGTAAAGCGCATCGAGGTAAAACCGGCTGCCCGGCGAGACCTCTTGCAGCGCAGCGAGGGCCTGGGCATAGCTGTGATCATGAAGAAACGTCGCGGCACGGTACCATCGCACATCCGTAATTATATCTTCCTGTTGGTCATAAACGTTTTCGATGGTGTCAAGAACCTGCAGGAAACGCTCCACGAGGTAATCATTCTTTTTTACAGCCTCGATGCCGCTTTGCATCGCGACTTTCGCGACGTTAGGGGCACGCTTATCGCCCGGGTGCTCGGTTATAAACTCCGCCGCTGACTGGAAGGTCATCTCAATGTTCGCCAGCCGTAAGTAAGCCACCGCTCGTATGTAACGCAGGTCGGAAAGTATCTGTTCGGTTGTAAAATCACCGTCGGCAGCGAGCCCCTCTGTCGCCTTCTCGGCGGCAAGAGCGAAGTTTTCATCCGTTACGGCCTGCCGCGCGGCACGAAGGGCCGTAAGAGGAGTTACAAGTCCGGCCTTTTCCATGGCCTGGGCAAGTCTCGATGTGACGGATGTTCCGTAAGGATAAAGCCCCGACGAAAAGACCTCCAGCCTGCGGTGATAGCTTTGCCTGTAGGGATTTACCTGCTGCGGGGCCGCGGCCAGCCAGGAAAGCGCACGAACCCGCTCGATAGCCATATTAAGCTCGAGAAAGTCGTACCTGCTGCCCTTTTCAAGCCTGTCGAAATACTGACCCGCAACGGTCTCGATCATGATATTCGAGCCGAGTTTTTTGTATATTTTTATCCGCAGGTACGTTATCTGCTTGAAAATGGGCCACTCGGTGTTTTCCGGTGTTATGGCATACTCGTCCAGCAGGCGCGACGCGTCGTAGTAGTGTTCCTTTTCATAGAGACAGAATGCGTGGCCGAGAAAACAGTCGGCAAGTATGGGGTTGGCCTGGTAGCCCGAATTGGTAAAGTTGCTGAAAAGCTCTATCGCCCTGTCAAGGTAATGGTTCTTTCGGGAAGTGTTGTCCTGTATTAACGCAAGGCTGTAAGAGGTCCAGGCGATTGCGTAATTGGTCCTCGAAAGCTGCCCGACAAGTTCCCGCCACTTCGCGTTTTCCGCCAGAGCGGCCCTTCGGTATTTCGCACGGTAAGAAGATACCTGCTGTTCGATGGTTTCATGAAGCTGCTCGTAAAAAGAGATCGCGTTTAGAAGATTCTTTTCCGCTTTAATCTTGTTCTGCTCGTTTTCGGGCTCTATCTGCCAGGCTGTTACATATATCCGTCCGGCGGTTCGGTTTATGTCCGCACGGAAAAAGTCACGATCAAGCTGTGAAATGCCCGTTTGCGATTCAAGCGTCTGCCTTGCCCTGGTAATAAGCTCTTGTGCCTGTGAAAGCGTCTTAGAGGTCTTGGCCTGCGCGAGCAGCGAATTTATATCCTCACTTTGAGCGAACGCACCGCCGGCTGCGGCGCATATAAAAAACATAGCCCAAAGGACCCTGACACATTTCAGCACATAATTTTTCACAGTGAACCGCTCCTCAGCGAATACGCCGCTGTTGTAAACCCTGCCTTATACGCAAGGTCCACCGCCGAGACCATGTACTCGAACGGAACATCCTCGCTTCCTTCGATAATGACATCCACATCGGCTACTTTTCGTCTCTGCACAAGTTCCTGGTAAAGCTGGTCAAGGTCCCTGCAGCGGGTAGTATCGCAGAAAATCGTCACCTGTTCGGCGATGTTCTCGATGTTGACCCTGACCGGCTCGAACTTATTATAATCAGGCCTTGAACTTGTTCCGGGTTTGGAGACAGCGGGGTCAAGCTGTTTTTCAGGCTCGTAAAAAGACATTGTGCACATGAAGAATATCAGCAGCAGCATGATCACGTCGATCATGGCGGCTATGTTAAGCTCTATCTTGTCAAGTTTTCTTCGTTGATGCGTCAGTCTCATTCTATTGTGCCTTCGGATCGAAAACCGCTATCTTAACGTTCATTATCCCTTTCTCGGTGCAGACTTTCATAAGTTCGTTTATATGTTTCCAGTCGGCTTGCCTGTCGCCGCGTATAAGTATCTGCAGCAAATCCGCAGGTACCTGGGAAAGGTATTCCTCAAGCATGGCTGAAAAGTCGGTGAGCGTGCCGGCCTTGTGAAAATACATAAGCGTCCCGTCACCGGTTACATTTACGACTATCTGCTTGAGGTCGCTGGGCTGGGCGTTTTGGCCCTGGGCGGCTTTGGGCAGGTCAACAAACCGGGCCTGGGATTGTGTCACCTGTGAGACAACCATGAAAAAAATGATCAGCAGGAACACCACGTCGATAAGCGAGGCCATGTTAATCTCGCAAGCGGGGGCGTTTTTTCTCTTTCTCAGCCTCATTGGGTCTTCGCACCTCGGCCTGTCCTGAACCTTGTCATAAGTTTCTCAACGACCGACTCGGTCTCGGCGACATAACTGTCGATCCTGTTGCGAAAGAACGTGACAAAGAACATCGCCGGTATCGCCACGATGAGCCCCAAACATGTAGTAATAAGAGCCTCTGAAATGCCGCCTGCAAGCTGAGAGGGCTTGACCGCTCCTTCGGTGAGCGCGATCTGGTTGAACGATTTGATCATGCCCGTAACCGTGCCCAGAAGACCCAGCATCGGGGCCGCGGCACCAATAAACGCAAGATACTCGAGCTTACGGTACAAAGCGGCAATTCTTCGTTCGCTCGCCTCCTGCATCGCGTTTTGCATGTCATAAAAACCGAACATTGACTTAATATGCTCAAGACCCGCCGCGACTACGTCGGCCAGCAGCGATGTGTCCTGGGCACATATTTTTTTCGCGTCGTCGTACTCGCTTTTTTCGATGGACTCCTCGAGCCTGTCGGCAAGCTGTTCAGGGACAAGTTTGCGTCTGTTGATCGAGAGGAAGTTCTCGACAATAAACGCGAAAGCTATAAGCGAAGCAAGAATAATTACATAACCTATCACCCCGCCGGCGGCAATTATCGAAAACAGTGTCATTTTGCCGGAACCGCCCGAGTCGCCTATTTGGCTTGCATCAGCCACCCCACCGACAGCTTCTTCCCGGCCGAAAGCCGTCGCCGTCGCCCAGGCCGCTGCAATGAAAATAACAAGCATAAACAGGGGTTTGATGTAATTTTTCAGGTTCGATCTTTTCATTTTATTCTCCATATCAGTTTCATTTGTTCGGTTCGGGCACATATATGAATTCGCCGTTATTCCTGTGGGCAAGATCGCTTAGAAGCTCGCTGCCGGCTGCGTTGAAAAAAGCGATGGTATGTATGGAAATCCCCAGGCTCGAATTCATCTTTGTTATCTCCTCGGCAATCGACTGGCTGAACTTACCGTCGCTCAAAAGCCATATCGCATCCGGGGAAAGCTCCATTGCTTTTTTCATCGCTTCGGTCGGGTTCGTTCCTCCGCCTGGAGAAATCTGCTCTATCCATTGCTCGGCCATACGTTTGTTGGCCCTGCCTGCTGGGAGCAGTCCTTCTGCAGGCATTGATTTGAACCCGTCGCTGTAAAAAATTACGAAAAATTCCATTCCCGGTTTAAGCTGTTTAATACTTCGCAAAAGCTCGGCCTTGGCGGTGCGCATCGGCATATTGGACATCGATCCTGAACGGTCGACAACGTAGACAAACCTGCTTCCGAAGGCTTCGAGCCCGAAAAAACTCGCCCCCTCTGAAGCCGAGCCTCCTGCTGTAATCAGGTCGCTCCATGACCCCGTCGATGCCGCGGTCCCTGCCGCTGCCCCTGCGGCCGAAAGATCGAGGGATATATCCGAAAAATCGCCCTCTCCGGTCTCGAACTCAACCTGAGTGAGCGAATCGGAGCTTAACTGCTGCTCGGCGCCGGTGTTAAACTCAATCTGCTCATCAAGGGAAGGGGTGTCCGGGGTGGCGTAATCAAGCTCGGCCGGCTGGGTGTCGGAAATAAGAGCAACGTCAAGCTCACCAAGGCCGTGCTGCTGCTGGTTGCCCATCTTTGCCCGGTTAAACCAGAAAAGCACAAAAAGGTGAATTATAAGTGAAATTAACCACGCCGATATAAGCGGGTAATTTATAGATGATTCCCGATTAACGGGTTTCTTAAGCCCTTTCGGCCTTTTTCTTACATATACTGATTTATTATCCTGGTTATCCGACATAAAGGAGGTTCAAATCCAGACAAATTCCCTTTTGTTTGTCCATCAAAATGGGTCGGCAATGACTGCTGACATAAAATGATTATATAGCAAACTTCAATGCCAGTAAACAGTTAATTGATACTATTGTGCATCTGAAGAAGTGAAAATATTGAAAATTGGCATTTAAAATAAAAGTGCCCGGGAAGGCTGGGAACCGACCCGGGCAAGCCGAACATGAAAAAGGGAGCTGTTAGCTGTTAAAATCGCTGAATGACGGGTCTTGAATCTGCTGTTGGTCTTCAGCGTTTTTTGTATTATAGTTTTGCGATCTGCCGTTATCACCGCTGCTTGCAGCTATGTGGTGAAAGACACTGTCGCTTTTCTTCAAATTATTTGTTTTGAACCTTTGGCGGGCCTGTTTTTCCCTACCCCCGCCGCCTACGAGCTTTACAAGCTCTTCCACAACCTCGGTCAATTGCTCGGCCTGTGCCGTGAGTTCTTCCGATGCCGACGCGCTTTCTTCGGCATTGGCGGCGTTTTGCTGTGTAACCTTGTCCATCTGGGTCATCGAGGTGTTTATCTGGTCGATTCCCTGTGACTGTTCGTTTGAAGCGGCGGATATCTCGTCAACGAGTTCCGAAGTTTTGGAAACGTCCTCAACAACGCCTGTCAGGATATTGGTAACTTCCTGAGCTATCTCGACACCGTTCTGCGAGTTTCTTACCGATTCGTCGATCATTTCGGTTGTGTTCTTGGCGGCCTCGGCAGAACGCATCGCAAGGTTACGAACCTCTTCGGCGACGACCGCAAAGCCCTTTCCGGCCTCACCTGCGCGGGCGGCCTCGACCGCGGCGTTGAGAGCAAGAAGGTTTGTCTGGAAGGCGATCTCGTCGATTACCTTGATTATCTTCGCCGTTTCGTCGGAAGACTTCTGTATCTGGTCTATAGCGGTATTCATCCGATGCATTGCCTCGCTGCCCTTATCCGACGAACTCTTTGCCTTGTCGGAAAGTGTGTTTGCCTGTTTGGCGTTTTCAGCATTTTGCCTTGTCATTGAAGACATCTCTTCAAGGCTTGAAGAAGTTTCCTCAAGACCAGCAGCCTGTTCTGTGGCGCCCTCTGCAAGGGATTGCGAGGCCGATGAAACCTGTGAAGCAGCGCTTGCGACCTGTTCAGCGCCCATCTTGAGGCTTTCGATAATTCTTCTAAGCGTGCTTGAAATGCCTTTACCGATAAGAACAGCCGCACTTACACCGAGTATTACCGCAACTGTCGACAGCACCATGCTTAGCGAACTTGCAGCCGAACTTAATGATTTCATCTCAGTGTTGGTTTTCCTGACTGCCTCGTCGACCTTTTCGCATGTCTCTCCAAGTAGACGCTGGGTTTCCTCAAGAGCAGGAACGGTTTTTTTCATATAAGTGTTAGCAGCAGTTCTCATCGAGTTCACCTGCTCGTTGTTCCACTCGATCATCTCGTCGATTATGCCGCAAACCTCGTAAGCAAGCTGCTTGGTGTTGTTCATATAATATTCCGCTGCTTCCGAACGCTTATCCGCTGCGAGAAGCTCATTGATCTTTATAGCCGAAGTGTGAAGGGCGTTATGAGGCTTTTCGACTTTCTCACAAAGTCGGTCGAACTGAGAATTGTGCAGCCTCATGTTCTTTACACTTTCCGATACAAGCCACTTGCCGAAACCACATTTCAGGGGGTCCGTTTCGACATCGGCTTTTGTGAGTGAATTATTTACAAACACATCCTGAATATTTTGAGCCCAGGTCAGATGGTCCACTTTCTTCTGCTGGAGCATTTGTGCAAGCTTTATATCCGCCTGGACAAACTGCTGCTGTATATCTATAGCTGAATTATGCAGTTCCGCGTGACAATGTTCTATTTCCTTGAGAGTTGGAATTATAGCTGGTATTTCACTTTCAGCCTGCTGTCTTTTCTCACTGTAAAGCCATTTTCCAAAAGCACATTTATGATCGTCGGTTTCGACATTCAGTTCTGTTTTTTCAGAATCCGTGAATAAAGATGACACCTGCTGTGCCCAGTTAAGGTGATCTATTTCCTTCTGGGTAAGTTCCTGTCTTAAGTTCCCTTTTGCAATAACTTCTTCGGTTTTTGTGGAAAGCTTACTTATGGCAAAATAGGCAATTGACCCTACTATGACAAGCAGTGTCAATACTAATCCAAACCCAAAAGCAAGTTTCTTTCCAACTGTCATGTTCTTAAACATAATTTTTTCTCCTGATAATAAGTTACGCTTTAAAATTTGCCCTTTTCCATATCAGGAGCTTCCTTTTTCAATCACTTTGTGTTTTGTTTTAACTTCCCAGATTTACATCAAATTATTTGGCTTGTATTTCAGCCGGGCTTTCTTATTCCCTTTTTCGGAAGATAGGCAATTTATTTAATAAGGATAAACCTTGAAGTTGAAAAGCAAATTACTCGCAGCCATAAGTAACTATAAAAAAAGGACTTACAACTGCTCCCGAGATTTTGGTAATTGCTTCTGCGAAAAAAAAACAAATATTCAGGTCCGAAAACATTCATTATAAACAAACCACCTGCCATATATTTAAGACATCAAAACAAATAATGAAGGCAAAATGGGAAGAATTGATAGAACTGAAAAAG
Source organism: uncultured Pirellulales bacterium (assembly GCA_964628195.1). Lineage (GTDB taxonomy): Bacteria > Planctomycetota > Phycisphaerae > Sedimentisphaerales > Anaerohalosphaeraceae > CAZVPF01. The sequence goes on from CAZVPF010000019.1 coordinate 23,608, forward strand.
CTATTTAAACAAGGCTTTTAAAGATTTGTCAAGCCGTGTTTAATCGCAAATTTTGTGAGTTGAGCAATACTGTCCAGGCCGAGTTTGTTCATAACCTGACGCCTGCGGGCATCAATGGTCTTGGGACTTTTCGAAAGTATGTCCGCTATTTCGTTAACGTTTTTACCCTCTGAAAGCAGCTTTATAAGCTCATAATCACTGTTTGATAAGCTGTACTGTTCGCTGGTCTTCAGCTTTTTATCTGTCAGGCAGTAGTCTGAGATCATCTTCTTGACGTTTTTGCAGTAATGCTTTCTGCCGAGATTGACATTTCTTATCGCTTCGGCGAGTTCAACGAACAAAGCTTCTTTTAAGACAATACCATCTACCTCAACGTCAAGTGCCCTCCTAGTTGTCGAAAGGGTCATATCGGAAGAGAAAACCAAAATTTTGGTCTGTGGCTTGGATTTTTTTATGTTTCTTGCAGCATCGATGCCGTCAACATCAGGCATATGAATATCCATCAGCATGACATCGTAGTCATGTGAATCGCTTAAAGTTACCGCCTCTTTACCATTGCTTGCCTGGCAAACAATCTCCATATCAGGGTGTTTTTTTATAAGATAGCTGAGACCATCCCGCATAATTCCATGGTCATCGGCTATAATAATTTTAATCTTGTTTGGTTTATTCATTTTTATCGAATACTTTTCGCAGGTATACGTAGTTAAATTTACCTACTGTTATTACGACAGGAAGTTCATGAGGATTGAAAGTTTATTGCTATTTTTGAATTAGCAATATTCTCGTTAGGGAAAGTCCGAATAATAAATGTTCTGGCTAAAATTCGAGTGTTGTAATGCCTTCTTTAATTGCAAGCTTGGTCAGGTCGGCTGCGCTGTTGACTTCCAGCTTTTTCATAATTTCTCTTCTTCTTGCGTCGATTGTCTTTATGCTCAGGTGCAGTATCCGCGCGGCCTCCTTGCTCGACTTGCCCTCTGCAAGAAGCTGCATCAGTTCTCTTTCCCTGCTTGTCAGCGTATCGATTCTCGATGACCCGCTGCAAGGTGGAACCTGTTTGACATAATCCTGAATTACAACCCCCGTTGTTTTCTGGCAAAGGTAGAATTGCCCCTTCATTACCTTATTAATAGCTGTTATAAGCTGCTCGCTGACAACGTCCTTAAGTATATATCCGTTCACACCGGCCTTTAGCATATCAGCAACAAAACGCTTGTCCGAATACGCCGACAGCGCCAGTATCTTAACCTCGGGGGCCATGCTCTTGATCTGGGCCGTCGCGTCAATGCCATTTAAATCCGGCATGCTTATATCCATCAGGACAAGGTCGGGTCTGTGTGTCCTGACCAGATCCACCGCATCCCTGCCGTTTGTGGCCTCGGCGACTATCTCCATGCTGCTCTGCTGAGAGATAATAAGCTTCAAACCTTCTCTAAGAACACCGTGGTCATCTACTATCACAATACGTGTAGCCATTTTATACTTCCTCAATCATTTTATTATGCAGCGTTAAAGGTGACATTATTGCCACGGAGGTTCCCCGGCCCGGCTCGGAGTCGATCTTCACCGAACCGCCTATGGACTCAAATCTTTCCCGGATACTGAACAAGCCGAACCCGCAGGAGATCTTATCTTCACAAGGCTTGCTGACAAAACCACAGCCGTTATCACGAACAAAAAGTTCAATAAACCCGTCTTTATGATCCAGTCCAACCCAGACTTTATCGGCTCCGGAGTGCTTGACAACGTTTACAAGAAGTTCCCTGAATGCCTGAAACAGAAAACCTTTAAGGTCGTTTTCGAGGCCCGGCAGGTCTTGTCCGCACTGAAACTCAAAATCTATACCATGCTTTTCCCTGATATTGCTCTTTAGCCACTCCTCTGCTGCCGCAGCAGGGCCCAATTCGTAAAGCATGGGGCTGGACAGCTCGAGCGTGAAGTTCCTTGTCCTTTGTATGAGATCGTTCAGGATGCCCTTCATCTCGTCGAATGAATCTTTGTCCGCGTTAACCAGCGAATGAAAAACACTGTCCAGTTTTATTTTCAAGAAAATCAGTGACTGGATTATACTGTCGTGCAGCCCCTGGGCGATGTGCTTTCTTTGGCGCTGTTCATTTATCGTAAGCTCCGAAGCAAGCGATCGCAGCTTCTGCTGATAGCCTGCAACTTTGAGCTTGGCCTTTTTCTGATCTGTAATATCGATGTGTGAAATAACAGCACCGCCGTTAGGATGTTCAAGCGAACATACTGTCATCTTATACCAGTATATTTCCAATTCGGTCGGACACTGGTACTCGAACTCGAAAAAACCGGAACTTCCCTCAAGCACGTCCCTGATACCCTTTAACGCTGTTTCAACTTCACCGTTGCTTTCACCTGCTCCAGCTTCCGCGCATGCAAGATAATTCATCCCGGGCCCTATGCTGGTCAGCATCGCACCGTTTTCACGCCCGAAATCCTCCCACCTGTTATTAACTGTAAGAATATTACCATGCCTGTCAAGCACCGCGATATGTGCGGGTGTGGAATCTATAACGGCCCTTTCGAGCATCTCACGCTCTTTGAGCAAACGTCTTGTTTTCTCTTTTTCCTCGATCTGTTTGACAAGCAGTATATTGGCCTCTGTAAGCTCTGCGGTTCTTATCCTTACCTTTTCCTCAAGCTGGGACTTAGCTTCTCTTAGCTGCTGTTCGCCGGCTTTTTTTTCGGTAATGTTGCGAGCGATCAGTGAGGCGGCATAAATTTTGCCCTCTTCGTCCCTGACAGGCGTAAACTGTATTGAGAACCATTGGTCCAGGCCTTGTCGGGTCAGAATTATCTCGTCATAAACCGTCCTGTTTTTCTCAACGGCCAACCTGACATTGTCTATTACTTTTTGGGCCTGCTCTTTTTTGTAAAGCTCAAAAAAATTTCTCCCTATAACCTGATCGGGCGAAACTTCATAACTTGGAGGACCGTTATAATAAAGTATCTCCCCGGAGGCAGTTACAATACAGATAACATCCTGCGCAGACTGAATAAGTTCCGTAAGTCGGTTACGCGTCTGGTTAAGAATATTCTCCGTGCGAAGCCTGCTTATGGCCCCGGCACTTAAAGCGGCGATAGTCTCGAGCGAATGTCTCACATAATCTGGAACGACACTCTTCGAATGGGATGCGATGTTTATCGCGCCCAGCACCTTTTCATTAAAAATAATAGGCACCGACGCAACCGCCTGAAGCTTTTCGTCCGGGTCTATCTGGCACAAAGGCACGCCAAGCTTATACTGGTTGGTGTAGATCGGCCTGCCGGCTGCGATAAGAGACGCGTTCTGCGAATCAGCAGGCACCGTCAAAAGCTCACGTATGTACTCTTCGTGGATGTTGCTGTAATAAAGCAATTTGAAATCCCTGCCCTGTTCGTCCAGCAGGAACACCCCTCCGCAATCGAATCCGGTTGCCGTGCACGCCGCCTGGAAGCAAAGCTCCAGACCTTTTCTCAGTTCGTGCGTCCTGCTGAGCTCAACAGCAAGGTCCCGCTGCAGGTCGATAAGCTCGATAGTCCTTGCCTTGTCGGTGACATCCTGGGAATAGACCGCAAGCTCATAAACCCTGCCCATTCCGTCAACAAGCGGATAAACACTATGTGAATAAGCCTTTGCATTCCATGTATCCTCAAAATGCACCGGCATGGCGGTTTTAATTGCCCTGTCGGCCATCTTTTTCCGCAAACTGGATATAAGCGGGGGCATAAGCTCATAAATATTGCTGCCGATAACTTCTTCAAGCGGCATGTCAAGCCTTCTGGCGGCAAGCTCGTTTGCGATTATAATCCTCCCGTCGGGCTTCATCACAAAGGAAGCGTCCCGGGTCGTGTTCAAAAGCGCGGTCGATATGTTTTCGCTTTTAAGCAGCCGTTTTTCAATTTCATTAAGACGCTTTTCCCTCCGGCTGTTTTTCAGCTCTGCCTGTATAATATGCGGCAGCTTCTCAAGGGAGCGGTCGTTTTTGACAAGGTAATCCGCCGCACCCAGCTTGAGCATCTCGACGGCAAGCTGCTCGTCGCCCCTGCCAGTCAGTACGACAAAAGGAACATTAATGCTCTTTTCCCGCATAAGGCTGATAACCTGCCGGGAATCGCCGTCTTTCAGCTTGAAATCCAACACCATGAAGGCGACTTCTCGACTTGAAAGTATCCGGACAGCTTCGCCCACGCCGACGCAGTTTATTATGTCCAGATTATGACGCTTGAGACTGTTACTCAAAAGCTTTGCAAGACCCGCATCGTCTTCAGCTACCAAAACCAGCGGAAGTTCCGGAGAGGTGACGGAATCTTCCAAAGCGGAAAAGGATGGGTTCTCCTTTTTCGACTTCCTGAGTGTTTCAACTTTGGCTCTTCTGCTGATTAGACTTTGCCGTATGTTTTCCATAACATTCAATTTCCAAAGTTAGCGATCCGCCCTGAAAAGAGGCATGTTATCAAAAGCCGTGTCAAAATCAATTGCATTTTTAGAAAGGTGTTATTATTGTGCTATTTAAGGTGTGAATTTAGCGATAATTACTACTAAGTAGAGGTATTTACTATTTCCCGGGCGATAAGTTTCGCCGCATCCGGTCTAGCAAGGTTCCTTGCCGCTTTTGCCATGTGTGTCCTTTTGTTGTCATCACAAAGAAGGTCCATCAGTGCCCTTGACATCTGTTTTGCTGTTTCTTTAGGATTATCTGGCAGGTCGTCGACCACCACTGCGGCAGCAGTTTTGCGCAGCGGTTCGGCATTTAAACGCTGGTGTTCGTCTTTATGATATGGATACGGCAGAATTATAGACGCAGTGCCCGATGCGGCATATTCAGCCACGCTAAGCGCGCCGCCCCTTCCTATGACAAGGTCCGCGCATGCCAGTAAGGCCGGCATATCGTGAAAATATTCCAAAACTTTATGCTCTATTTTAACACCGCTGTACGACCCTGAAACTTTCTCTAAATTGCCCGCCCCTGTAAGGTGCACTATCTGCCAGTCCTGGGCGCAGCTGAGCGAAGGCAATATAGATACAAATGCGTTGTTTATTGTCACCGCCCCGGAAGAGGCACCTGTAACGACCAGCAGTTTCTTGTCCGGCGAAATCCCCAACTCCGCCGCAAGGGCCTGCTTATCACAAACGTCAAAACCCTTTCTAAGCGGACAGCCCGAAACTACAGTCCTTTCACGGTGAGCTTTGAAATAATCAGCCGAGCCGGCGAACTGCAAAAATATTTTGCGTGCATGCCTGGCTGCGAATTTATTGGCAAGACCCGACACAAAGTCAATATTGACAAGGTAAGAAGGTATCGAATATTTTTTCGCTGCGGTAATCACCGGAGCCGATATAAATCCCCCGCAGCCTACCACCGCGCTGCTTCCGCTTACGGGGCGAAGTATATGGCTGACGAACTCTTTTGACTGGACGTAAAGGGCGAAAAATCTCATAAGCCTGTCAGGCCGCAGCGAAAGGCCGATAGCCGGTATCGGAATAAACTCAAAATCGTGATTCGACAGTATGCGTGCGTCTATCTCCCTTCTCGAACAGAGAAAGGTTATCCTTGTTTGGGGGGCGATTTCCCGTACCGCCTCGGCAATTGCCAGTGATGGATAAATATGCCCGCCTGTTCCGCCGCCTGCGAAAAATAAATTCTCAACACTCATGCCGCTCTCTGTAAAAACTTTGTACCTTCATACTTTGAAACCACAGGACTGATTTTAACTCAAAAAATTCATCTAACCATAATAAATTGAAATTTATGAAATTTTTTTAAATCCGACACCCCTGACCAAGAACAGTGCAGTTATAAATATTGTTTTCAATTAACTCATGCCGGAAAAAACATGGCACCGAGGCCATCCCCGATAAACTATTTCTCAATGCTTGACTGGCATGCCGGGAAGATAGAGACCCCCCCGTTTTCGAGTTGAACTATAAGCCCCTGTGCGGGGTCAATGCCGATACAAGTTCCGCGGTATATCCTGTTATCACAACTGATCGTCAACCTGCTGCCAAGCTGCGACGAAAGATTCTGCCATTTCCTGCTTACTGCCTCCGGTTGTCTTTTTGCAGTATCAAGCCATTTATCGAGACAGCCCAGCACTATGCCGGCAAGCCTGTTCCTGTCCACGATCCGCGCGGTCTCTGCATAAATACTTGTCGCCGGCTGATCAAGCCTCATCGCCTCGATATCCCCCCGGTCCTGGTTGCAGTTAATGCCCACACCGATAACATAATCAAATTGAACCCTGCCCCTCACTGCTGCCGACCGGCCGCGGCGCGATTCTATCAATATACCCGCAAGCTTCCGCCCGCCTGCAATTATATCGTTCGGCCATTTTATCCGCGGGCTTATTGCCGCTGTCTCTGCAACGGCCTCAGCCACCGCCACCGCCGCGGTCAGTGTGACCATATCGGGCGAGCCAGCAAGCTCTTTGAGCAGCACGGAACCAAGCAGTGACTTGCCTGTTTCATCCTCCCACTTACGGCCGTGCCTGCCTCTGCCTTTAGACTGGTGCTCGGCAAAAATCGCAAGCCCGTCATTGCCTGCGCTGCTGCTGTACTGCCAGGCAACGTCGCTTGTGCTCGAGGTGGAACTATATACGATAACTTTTCGTCCTGTCCTGCCGCCGGCAAGAGGCTCGCTTATTAAATCCGGGTCAAGACCCGCAGTTTTTTGTTTTTGCCGGTCCATTCTCACATATCAAGGCCTATATCCACCGCCGCAGCCGAATGCGTTATCGAACCTACCGCAATCCGGTCGACGCCGCACTGAGCAACGGTCAGAACATTCATAAGCGTCACGTTCCCGCTCGCTTCGAGCAGAGGCTTCCTGCCGCACATCTTGTTTCGCATCTCCACGGCGTGCTTGAGCTGCCACTGCCCCATGTTATCAAGCAGAATCACATCGACACCGGGCACTTTCAAAACGTGGTTAAGCTGATGGTCCACGTGATCGACCTCGACCCCGATGAACTTGACCTTTTTGAAAGCCTTTGCCTCTTTAATCATCTTCTTAAGCTTCGGTGTTATATTCTGGCCCATCCGGTGAATGTGGTTGTCTTTTATCAGCACACCGTCACCGAGGTTCATCCTGTGATTATACCCCCCGCCGCAGCGGACGGCGTATTTTTCAAGCTTCCGCCAGCCCGGCATCGTCTTTCGTGTGTCGTATATCTTTGCTTTCGTCCCGCGGACCGCGCTTACATACTTCCACGTCAGCGTGCTTATGCCGCAGAGCCGCTGCAGGAAGTTGAGCACCACACGCTCGGCGCTTAGCATCGAACGGTAGGGCCCGCTTATCGTCCCAAGCCTGTTGGCGACATGTGCCCGCTGCCCGTCCTTGATATTCACACGCAGCGTCAGCTTCGGGTCATACTTTTTCAGTATCAGCCGCACCACCTCCATGCCGCACACGACGATCTCCTCGCGGGTGACAATATGCGCCCGGGTCTTCATGTTCTTCGGAACCGTCACATGCGTCGTGGGATCACCGTCGCCGAAGTCCTCGGCAATGGCCATGTCAACAAGCGGCTCAACGTCCGCCAGGTTCAGTCTTTTTGGTTTTGATACCGTTTTTTCGTCTGTCACCAGTACGCTCAAGTTCAGGCACCTCCTTAATTTCTTTGAGTCTGTCCCGCAGCATTGCCGCCCGTTCAAAATCCAGTTTCTCGGCTGCTTCGAGCATTTCCTTTTCGATGTTCGCTGCCAGTTCGCCCAGGTCATACTCGGCCTCGGAGAGGCTTATCGCCTCTTGGGCGACCTTTTTGGCCTTTAGCTGCTCGGCAAGGCTCGAACGTATCTCCTTGCGTATCGTTTCTGGCGTAATGTTATGCTTTTTATTATACTCAAGCTGAATTTTACGCCTTCTGGTCGTTTCGTCAATAGCTTTTTGCATAGATGGCGTTACCCTGTCGGCGTAGAGCACCACCTTGGCGTTGACGTTCCTGGCCGTTCGCCCGATCGTCTGGATCAGCGAAGTCTCGCTCCGCAGGAAACCCTCCTTGTCGGCGTCCAGTATCGCCACCATCGAGACCTCGGGCAGGTCAAGCCCCTCACGCAAAAGATTTATCCCCACCAGCACGTCAAACTCACCTTTGCGCAGGTCCCGCAAAATCTCCACCCGCTCCAGCGTGTCTATCTCGCTGTGCAGATACCTGCACCGTATATGTTTTTTCGCAAAATACGACGACAAATCCTCCGCCAGCCGCTTGGTAAGGGTAGTAACCAATACCCGCTGCCCCGCCGCGGTCCGCTGTTTTATCTGCTTCATCAAATCCGGCACCTGGTCCGAGGCAGGATGCACAAATATCTCCGGGTCAAGCAGCCCGGTTGGTCGAATAATCTGCTCGACAACCTCTCCGCCGCATTTGTCCATCTCAAAAGGCCCAGGCGTCGCCGAAACAAAAACCACCCGGTGCCACATCTGCTCGAATTCCTCAAACCGCAAAGGCCGGTTATCAAGCGCGCTTGGCAGCCGGAACCCGTGATCGACAAGCACTTCCTTCCTGCTGCGGTCACCTGCGTACATGGCCCGAAGCTGCGGCAGTGTCACATGCGACTCGTCAATGAACAGCAGAAAGTCATCCGGAAAATAATCTATCAGCGTATAAGGCTTCGCCCCGGGCTTTAGCCCGGCAAGGTGCCTCGCGTAATTCTCTATCCCGGAACAATACCCAACTTCCTGTATCATCTCAAGGTCATACTTCGTCCTGGCCTCGAGCCGCTGCGCTTCGAGCAGTTTGCCCTCGTGCCGAAGCTCCAGCAAACGCTTATCAAGCTCGGTCTTAATCCCTTCAACGGCCGAGTCGATCCTTTCGGCAGGCATCACATAATGCTGCGCCGGATAAATGAATATCTGGGTTTCCTCGGCAAGAATCTCGGCCGAGGTCGGGTTGATATAGGAAATCTTCTCTATCTCGTCGCCGAAAAACTCGAATCGCACCGCGAACGATTCATAAGAAGGCCAAAGCTCAACCACATCGCCCCTAACACGAAACGTGCCCCGCGCGAAATCATAATCGTTACGGTCATACTGAATATCGGCAAGCTTGCCCAACAGCTCGTTGCGCTCAACTGTCTGGCCCACCCTCGCCGTGACAACGCTGGCCTCATAATCCTCCGGCGAACCCAAACCGAATATGCACGAAACCGAGGCCACGATTATCACATCTTCCCTGCTCAAAAGGCTCGTGGTCGTCGAGAGTCTCAGCCTGTCAAGGTCGTCGTTTCGCGACGCGTCCTTCTCGATATAAATATCCCGCTGGGGTATGTATGCCTCAGGCTGATAGTAATCATAATAGCTTACGAAGTACTCAACGGCGTTTTCCGGAAACAGCTCGCAGAACTCTTCGTAAAGCTGCGCCGCCAGCGTCTTGTTATGCGAAATAATAAGAGCAGGCCGGCCGGCCCGAGCGATAACGTTGGCCATCGTGAAAGTCTTGCCGCTGCCTGTAACACCAAGCAAAGTCTGAAATTTCTTACCCTCGCCCAGCCCGGCGAGCAGCTTATCAATCGCGCCGGGCTGATCGCCCTTTGGCTTATATTGTGAATTAAGTTTGAACCCCGTCATTTTCTCTCAGCGCAAAGAAACACCGGACAAGTTCGCAAAGCAAACAAGGCCGGTGATAAATACTATTTTACATGGAAAGGTTACAGGTCTATCGTTTCGTGCCGTAGCGGTTCGCGATTCGTGACATCCGTGCCGCTTTCCTGCGGCGCCTGCGGTTCTTTTCCGAAGGCTTCTCATAATAACTGTTGCGCTTAATATCGCGGATCAGCCCTTCCTTCTCACAAAGTTTCTTAAAACGCTTTACCATCTGCTGAACCGATTCGCCCGAACGTGATCTGACTTTAATCATACCTGTTTTGTTTCCTTTCCATTAATTACGATTCATTACAATACCGATATTCGTAAAAACGATAGACATGCAAATTTAACACATTAAAAATATTTTTCAAGAAAAAAAAGGGGCTATTTTGTTCAATTCGGTCATTTAACGCCCCCTGTTGAGCTTTTATTCCCCAAAAAGCCCAATTCCAAGTCAAAAACAGACATACTTACCTGCCAGTCGCAGTCTTTTGCCTGGTTTGCCGATATCGCGTATCGAGTTCAGCCGCCCCTCTTTGCGCCTTTCCAATATTGTTTTGGCCGTCACATGACCGATCCCCGGCACGCGCAGTATATCATAATAACCCGCCCGGTTCAGGTCCACGGGGAAGAAGCCCGGGTTCGCGTCTGCCCATATCTGCTTGGGGTCTTTGTCAAGATCGAGCTGGCCGGTCTTGTCGAACAGTATATCGTTTTGCCCGAACCGGTATTTCCGCATCAGAAAATCGACCTGGTAAAGCCTGTGTTCCCGCACAAAAGTCGCATCCGGCCGCTGGAGTTTGAACCGCTCACCCGGAAGGGCTTCATCGCCCAGCCCCTTTTGATATGCGCTGAAATATATCCTGTGCATCCTGACGCGGTTATAAAGCGCGGACATATACTTCACTATCGCCTTGTCGTCCTCGGTCCCTGCGCCGACGATAAACTGGGTGGTCTGCTTGACCCGCTCATACTTCTGCCCCCTAGCCGTCAGCTCGCTTATGTACTTTATCGGTTCGGCGATATCCCGCACAAAATCCTTCCTGCAGGTAAGCTGCTTGAGGGTCTCGCCGCCGGGGGTCTCGACATTAAGCGAAACCGTAGACGCAAGCGAAACGGCCTGGCGGATGGCCTCCTTCGACGAACCCGGTATAACCTTCAGGTGCATGAACCCGCGAAACTTGTGCTTTTGACGAAGCAGCCTTGCCGTATCCACAAGCAACCCCATCGTATCGTCACAGCCGCCGACCACCGCCGAAGACAAAAAAAGCCCGAACACCTTGCCGCTGTTATAATAGTGCATAAACAGTTCCGCGGTCTGCTCGGGCGAAAGGGTCGTCCGCCGAACGTCCCTGTCGCTCCTCAGCGGGCAATACCTGCAGTCGTTCTCGCAAACATTTGAAACCAGCGTCTTGAAAAGCGTCGTCCTGCCGCCGTTGGGCAGCGAAACCGGGTATATCCACCGCCCCTGGTTAGAACGCACCCTGTGCTCATCCTTACTGCTGCTGCATGCACAGGCAAGATCGTATCGCGCATCGTCACTGAGTATGCGAAGCTTGTCGATCGCGTCAGGTTTGCTCACTATTGAAGGCATCTCGGTCCCGCTTATAAAACCACAAAACCATTATACAACCTGCGGCCCCCGACACAATACCCTTAACTCAAATAAGTTAAAACAATCACACGGGATGGGTCAATTGTCTTTTTATTTTAGCCCAGCCTGGTAAAAACCCTGGCTGCGGGCGGTTTTACCACGATATTCTGTAATCTTTGTTCTGCCGATCAATACTCAATCAGCACCGCACCTCCGCGGCCAAGCACATATTCACAGCGCGAGCCGGAAACATCGAGCTTGCAAGAATGCGCAAAAATCACGTTATCCGTATCCAGCTCGAATTTGACATCGCCCTGTATGTCATCGTTGACAATAACAGCCCTTGCCCTGCCGTTTTTAACAAAAGTACCCACAAGCAGATCGAATCCCTGTCCGCTGATATCAACAGGGCCCTCGCTGCTGCCCTCGATTAGTTCGCCGTCCCTATACCGTGCTATATACCTATTATCCCAGCCGAAAACCGCTGAGCCGAACTTGCTTAACCGGGCGTTGGCGTTTTTGACATAGTAATACATTTGTGTCTTATTCCCCTCGCGGTCGACCATCGCGTTGTAATGCTCTTCACGGGCAACGGGATTGGCATCGGCCGGCAGATCCGAAGGGGGCAAAGGCGGGTTCCAGTAAGTAAACCACAAGAGCCCTCTCGCCCCGTAAGCAAGAGCCTCGAAGCCCTGCCAGTAAACCTCCTGCTGGTCGGGCACACGCAAACCTCCCCGTATACCCTCGCTCTGAATGAACATCCAGAAAGGTATGCCCGCTGCTCGCGAAACCTGGCGATGAACCGCCAGGTCGCTGTGCCAGTTTGGAGTTACAACATTTTGCTCCCAGTAAGGGTAATGATCGTAACACAATATATCCGGGCCTACAGTTTCGACGAATCTACTTACATACTCGTAATAAGCGCTTGTGCCTGTTTGCTCGTTGGCCTCGGTTCCGAGCTGCTCGTTCGTCGCGTAGCCGGGAAAGAGATTGACATATATCGGGACGGAAGGGTCATAGCTGTCGAACCAATCTTTTATAACACGAATCCTGTCAAAAAATTTCGCGTCGGGCTCGTCCATCAGCCCATACCCCGCAAGGGCCTCATGCCCGCCGAACCGGCGAATCATCTCCTTAACCGGGCCCTGCTGCAGCGGCATGTCCGGGTTTGTCAGCATCTCATAAAGCTCAGGATGAACCGCTATGACTTTCATGTCAAACTTCGCGGCCATATCAAGCATCGCGAGGTTGTCCTCATAAGCATAATTGTTCCAGAATATAAGCAGCTCAATTCCCGCATCTTTGATATCCTGAAAATTGGCATCGGTGAACTGCTCGCTCGGCGGGCCGTGAAAAGCCCCTATAACAAATCGACTGGTTATACTTTTGTCTCTCTGCCGGGAAGTTTCTATACAGCCCCCGCATATAATGATCTGCACGATAATTAATAAATTTATGTATCTCATAATTTCTCCGTTTCAGAAAACTGTGAAGCTGCGTTGAGACATTATATGTCAAAACAATTAGAAGCAAAGTCATAAATTACGCGTTGCATTCCTGTTTGACTAACCGCGCAAAAAAAAGGGCGTGCCTCGGACACGCCCTTGAAAAAACGAATGCAGATTACGCTTCGGCTGTTAATTAGCTGCGCTTTCTCCTGAGAACAATGCCGCCGAGACCGAGGATGGCCATAGTGGCGGGTTCGGGGACTACTTCATACTGAAGTGTAGCAGTTGTAAAAGTTGGCAGGCCATTTCCGTCATCTTCGAAGGTTCCTATCAGTCGAAAATTACCTGTCATTTCCCGGTTGTAATAATCAGCAAAATCACCATTGGTATCCCCGCTCCAGTCCCAGTCCTTAATCCAGCTGCTCATAGCAGAATCCGCAGTACCTACGGTGTACCAATACCATGTGCCATCGGAAGTCATTTCGACAACGAATTCACCGGTTTGAGCGTCATAAGTAAAAGAAGAATCAGTACCTCTAATAAAGCTGTTTGTGAGCCCAATACTCTGGTAGTTGTTAACCAGCCATTCATAGCTGCCCGATGCCGGAGATGCACCTGAGCCGGAAGGAGGATATCCGCCCCAGTCGTAAGCTGTCAAACCGGGAACCGAGCCGTCATACCACGAATTGCGCAGAGCCCCGTCAAAATAATGCTGGCCCTGGTCACCAGTGGCGTCGGCCCAGGAATAACTATAACCCGGCGGCAGATTACCGTCAAACATATCATATGTTTCAAAGCTCACATTTGCCTGGTCAACATTGATATACTGCAACGCTCCGGAGATCGCGGTGACAGAAGTTACTGTCCCTCCGCTAATTGTTGCCATATCATTCCAACCGATATCCCAGCCGTTCATTGAGGCTGCTGTCGTCATACCGCTTAACATCATTGATAATACCAGAATTGTGATTAACTTTTTCATTTCATTACCCTTTCACTTTCTGATTTTCGTTTTAGTTTTTGTTTTTGTTTTCTTGAAATGGGACCGGCCGGAAAATCAGCGAGCGTCTTTCAGCCTGCCCCTTGGTTTCGTTGTTAATTACTTGCGCTTTCTTCTAAGAACAATGCCGCCGAGACCGAGGATGGCCATAGTGGCGGGTTCGGGGACGTAGCTCATGTCGCCCATGATGACACCAAATTGACCATCGTCTCCATTGGTAGTTACAACGATGGTGTCGACCGGGTTTTCAAAGAGGATGTCGGCCCGTGCGGGGGCAGCTTTGTCAGGAGTTGAAAGGTCAACGTTGCCGTCTGTGGCTGTTATCGTCTGTGTAACGGAGTCGTAATCCAGTTTGCTTCCGACGGCAATATCGGGAACAACATCCGTGCCGCCAAGCGAACCTGAGACCACGATCGATTCGTTGCTGGGTGACCAATAGTCGATGTCATATATTGAAAACGAAACATCTGTAACGGGTGTGTCAAATTCGATCGTCAGGGTGATAGTGTCCTGCTGTGCGGCCCACCACAGACCTTTGTTGTAGATAAACCATCCAGTGCCGTTATTCTGGAAATCGTCGCTTGGAAGGGTCAGGCCTGTCGGGCCGGTGTAACCGTCGCAGTCGTCGGAGAAGGTGAACGTTACAGTTGCAGCGTCGGTGTAAGTGTTCGTCAAATCGCCCGGCGACCAGAGCGTGCCGTCCCAGTCGACTATGCCGGCCGCCATCGCCGCAGCGGTGCAGGTGGCAAGGCAAAACAGTATGCAATAAAAATTATTTTTCATTTTTAACCCCCTGCTTTAATAAAGCAAGCTGCAGTTTTTGTTGAAATGGGACCGGCCGGAAAAATCAGCGAGTGTCTTTCAGCCGGCCCCTTGGCTGCGTAGTTAATTACTTGCGCTTTCTTCTGAGAAGAATGCCGCCGAGACCGAGAATGGCCATAGTTGCGGGTTCGGGGACTGTTGTAACCAATGCATCCGTATAAGCGCCGTCATTATCCTGGACAGTCATAATGGCCATATCACCGATCTTCGGCAGTTTTCCGGTAAAGTCCTCAGGAGCCACACGGTCCAAGAGCGAAACATTGAGAAGCAGTTCCCAACTGGTTATCTGGTTTGTCGTGTCGTCCCATACCCATATCATACGTGCCACGCGTTTATCCAGATTTTCATCACCGCCGTCCCAATCGATATGGCTTTCCTTGTCGAGCACCAGTAATTGGCCGGAATTGCCATTCCATGTCCAAGGTTCAGTTTGTCCACTAAGAGGTGTATCCGTCTGGAAATAGGCGGATGTACGTACCTGTATCCGTCCCCCACCGTTGCTAGAACTGCTGTTACCGTTCCCACTTCCGGGCGCGGCGGTACTGGTATACCACGAAGCATCTTCGGTGCCGAACTTGACCTGAAGTTTGGGGCCGCTGTAGGGGGTTGTATCCGGCAACAGGGAGTTCATTGCGTTTCCACTTAGTGTCCATCCTGTCGGCTGGTCATCTGTAAAGACACCCCCAACCGCTACAACCGCATCGCCTGCTTGCCAGGAATAAGTGCCGTCAGAAATTTCCAGATTGGAGCCAGCCTGAACGTTAAATCCGTTTCCATAGGCATAATATCCGTAATTGGCGATACCCTTTACATAGGTGCCTTTTTCTAATGAGTGGCCGGTCAGAGCGAAACCGTCGGCCACGGGGTCGCCGGTAATCGTTGCAGCAATTACTGGGAAGGCGAATGTGATCAACATTGTAAGAATGATTATTCTTTTCATTTCATTACCCTTTCTAAATTTGTTACTGACTGATTTTTCATTCCTTTTTACACTTACTTTTGTTTCAAGTACAGGCCCGGCCTCTTCTTTTTGAAAAGGCCGAGCCCGGTTAGTTACGTTTGCTTTACGCTAAGTTATGCGCTGCGCTTTTTCCTGAGCAGCAAACCGCCGAGGCCGAGAATGGCCATAGTTGCGGGTTCGGGGACTAATGCGATCTGATCCATTTCATACGAAAAACTTGCAGCTCCGTTTAGTGTGTCAAAGTTGTTTAATAAGAACGATACGCTAAATCTGGATACATTGTCCAGTGCATAAGGGTCAATTTCTACGGTATCAAAAATCGTAATATCTTCTTCATAGTAATTCAGGTCTGTGAAGTCGATGAATAAACTGTCTATATCGCCAGATGCCATTGAGAAGGTTTTTGTTGCCCATCTGCTGGTATTTGCAGCATTACCTATATCTATTCTCATAAGAATGTCATCATCTTGCCCTATATTTACTCCTGTAGTTTCTCCAATGATCTGAATGCCGCTAAAGCCGCTGAAATCCATTGAATTTCCGGCTGTTGGATAGTAAGTAAAACCGACAGCATTGGAGCCTTTGTAAACATCATACATTGGCATATGACCTTCGGCTATCAGCATAGAAATATTTACCTTGCCATCGCTGTAATCGGCGCTTGCGAAGGTTGGATCACCCTCTGGCGAGTAATTATAAACTGCAACATTCTGCGTACGAGTATTGCTGCTGTAGTCAATTGGAAGTATGCCAGCGGAAGAATAGTCTGTCCATGATGTATTTTGATAATCATCACTAAAGCCATCAATACCGTCATCGAAAGAATCCACAACAACCTGTGCCATCGAAGGAGCTGTCAAAGCAATGACAATTAGTACTACTGCTAAAAATATTAACCTCTTCATTTCATTACCCTTTCAAATCTTTTGATTTACTAATTTGTTTTGAAAATTCTCAAATCCGTTCCTGTTGTTTCTTTTCATCCTTTTGATCACTGACTTTTGTTTCTTTCACTGACTTTTATTTAACCTTTTGCCTTTGGTACCCTCCTTTCTTTAATACATCTCATTAAACCGGGTTAGAAAATGGGACCGGCAGGTTGGGGGTTGCCCGCAGCCGGTCCCTTGATCGCATAAGCTGCTTATTTGCTTTATTTGCGCTTTCTTCTGAAGAACAAACCGCCGAGACCGAGAATGGCCATTGTGGCGGGTTCGGGGACGGCACTAAGATTATCAAAATAAATGCTGTAATCATCACCAAAATTCTGACCCTGAAGTATTACAGTCTGTATGCCGGTAGGCTTATAATCGCTTTCATACCAGCTATCATTAACGGCAATTAAAGAATCATTAACATACCAATAATTACCGTCCGGCATCATTCTGTATTCAAAAGTATTCCAGCCGTCAGAAAAATCTTGTGGTAAAGCAACTTCAAGTTCATAATCACCCGCTTCACCAACACCGGCATCCGGCCAAACGGTAAATACTGCTGAATTATCTGCTTTGCTGTGATAGCCAAAAGTAGGCCAATAGTTAAAGGCACCTTCTAACTGTGACCATAACTGAACATGCTGTTCCTTGCTGTCAGTTCCCCAGGTAGGGTCGATGTAAACATCAATTGAATAGCCCGAATACATGCCATTGTGCCAAAAACCATCACCTTCACCTGTCAACCGCTTCTTCCCTTGAAAGCGGTGGAAATCATCAGTCGATTTACTCCCGTCAACTTCTAAATGTAAACGCCAATCGCCATCAAAAGTAGTCTTTTCAAAAGTCTTGGGAGTTTGGCGGTCTGTTTCGTAGAGACTCAGATCTGTTGTGGTATCATAGGTGTCTGTAAATATCACTTCTGAAGAAGCTACTGAAACTAAACCTAATACCAACAAAATTGTGATTAATTTTTTCATTTCATTACCCTTTCAAATTTTTTGATTTACTAATTTGTTTTGAAAATTCTCAAATCCGTTCCTGTTGTTTCTTTTCATCCTTTTGATCACTGACTTTTGTTTCTTTCACTGACTTTTATTTAACCTTTTGCCTTTGGTACCCTCCTTTCTTTAATACATCTCATTAAACCGGGTTAGAAAATGGGACCGGCCGGAAAATCAGTCAGTGATCTTCAGCCGGCCCCTGATTAGCCGCATTGCTCCCTCAATTTATTTAATCTCACCGCCTGGGCGATGCTTCCTTTCAAGTCGGGTCGTCTGATCACTGACTGACAAACCCGACAAGGTTTGGAGGAGAAGATGAAGACATATTAAATTTTCAAATCTATATTTTCTTATCGCGGAACTTCGCCGCGGTTCCTTTCATGTCGGGTGCGTCGATCACTGACTGACAAACCCGACAAGGTTTGGAGGAGAAGATGAAGACATATTAA
>CAZVPF010000019.1:41498-63051 GCA_964628195.1 uncultured Pirellulales bacterium
ATTTCAACAAATTCGGAACATGAGGCCAGGCCCGCGTCGTAAAGGCTCGCGATCTCGCTGAGGTTCAGCAGCGTGCAAATGCTCTGCATGAACCGAGTTTCATCGACATCGTCGGGAAGGACGAGATTTACACCCATTTCCCGCGCTTTAGCTTCCTGGAGACTGTTGCCGGGCTCGATAAATGCCACGGTGGGCACGTCGGGCTTGGCGTTTTTGAATCGGCGGATGAATTCTCCGTCGGCAAGGTCCTCAAGGTTCCATTTACTTATTAAAGAGCTAAATTTATTTTTTTTAAGGCAGGCGGCAGCTTCTTTGGCCCGATCAACGGTCACAACTTTAAGGGGCAGTTGTTCGAGCAGTTCTTTTTTGTCCCTTGTGCCGACAGCCAGTATATTCGCAACACCGACTAACATTTGGCTTTGCCTTTCTTATGTTTTTCAAATGAACACTGAAACTATTAAGCGACCGGCGTGCCAGCGGGGAAAAGAAAAGAAAGAAAAATTTTAAGTCGTTACTGAAAAAGGGCTTATGAATTGATAATATTTATTGCCGCCTGGATTGCGCTTTTGTCCTGAAATTGTAATATGGTCACAGGAAACCGGAGCATCTCATGCAAGCCCTTGTGAAACATATACTTATGAAATGTTGTAATAACGTCGCAAAGTGACGTAACTACAATACCGCACAAGTAAGTCAAAAATGCAAATGCAGGTTATCAGATTAAATGAGAAGCTGGTAATGCGGGGGCAAAAAAAGAGAAGGCCTCCCACGTGGAAGGCCTTCAAATATTAATGAAAGGAACTAAACTCTGATTAAAGCTTTATCGCGTAGCGGTCGATGAGGCGCATGAGCTGGCGGTAATTTATCTGCAGCTTACTCGCGGCGATGGTCCTTCGGCCTTTCGCTGCTTTCAGTGCGCTGACTACCGCTTCTCTTTTGGCCTGGTCCATTGTTTTAACGCCAGCCGAAGCTGCGGGGGTTACGTCGTAATGATCGGCGAAGATCGACGCCGGCAGCGATTCGAGATCGATAACGGCGGCATCGGTCATAACGTAGGACTGTTCGATAATGTTAGCAAGCTCACGGACGTTGCCGGGCCAGTTGTATTTGAGCAGTATCTTTTTGGTCTGCTCGGAAAGTGTTTTGACGGGTTCCTCATAAAGGGCGGCATGCTGACGGATAAAATGCTCTGCGAGGGGTATAATGTCCTCTTTTCGCTCTCTCAGCGGGGGAATGGCAAGCTGCACTATATTAAGGCGGAAATAGAGGTCGGCGCGGAAGGTTTTCTTTCGGACCATTTCCTTGAGGTCCCTGTTGGTAGCGCAAAGCACGCGAACGTCTACATGATGAGGCTCGGTCGAGCCGACGGGGACAACGCAGGATTCCTGTATTACCCGCAGAAGCTTGCTTTGCAGGTCTGCGTCAAGTTCGCCGATTTCGTCGAGAAATATTGTTCCGCCGTCCGCGGCACGGAAAAAACCTATGGTGTCGGATCCCGCACCGGTAAAAGCACCCTTTTTGTGTCCGAAAAGTTGGCTTTCAAAAAGCTGGCCTGTTAAAGTGGTGCAGTCAACGGGAATGAAAGGCTTGTTGCTTCTTTCGCTGTAATGATGAATCTGGCGGGCGACCATTTCCTTGCCTGTACCGGTCTCGCCCAGAATTGTGATAGTAGTCTTTCGCGGCGCTATCTTTCTGATAGACTGCTTAAGAACAGCAAAAGACTCCGAACAGCCTACAAACGGCCTGTCCGTTATTTTGCGCAATATCACCTTTTCCCTGGAACCCATTTCCATCAACTCTCCTCCACCGACTGAGGCCCCCCTCTCAAACGGCGGTAACCACTGACTGAAAATTTTCTTTTGATACTAACCGATTTTTTTATAACATCTATATTGAATTTGTCAAATCAAAATCAAGTTTTTTGCTAAAATTGAGTATTTATACCTATTGAAATACGAATAGCCGAATTAATAGGTCTGGTTTGGCTTTTTTAGTTTCCGTGCATGTAGGTAAAACTACTCAATTTAGCGAAAAACCGATTTTTATCGGATTTTTTGCTTGCATTTTTACAGCACTTTATTCATAATGTTAATCGCGTTATTAGTTAAAAAAAAGACGTTTTAATATGTTTGGAAAGAGACCTTAGAAGAGGTAAAGAGAAGAAAGGAGAAAAGGGGAAAGATGAAGAGATTAATGATTTTATTGGGTATTATGGGTATGGTGAACATTGCGGGTGCATCCACGCTTGACTGGGACATTGAGGACTGGATTGGCGGTCAGATGGCTCAAAGCTTTATTGTAGATGGTGTTACAATTGATTTTACTTTCACCGGCGATACAGGCTTTATGGTGGATGATTCACATCCGCAGGCAAATGAGGACCTTCCCGGCGACGACCACACATGGCCGGATGCAGCTGGTCTGTGGTGGGCAGCAGAGTTTGATAACGCCCTGACTGACCCAACGATCACCATTACCATCGAGTTCAGCCAGCTTGTAAATCCGAGTTTCGATGTTTACGACGTTGACGGCAGAAGCAGTGGCGGAATTTGGGAAACACTGCAGGTTCAGGGTTTCGATGGTGTTAACCCGGTGAGTATGGATTTAAGTGCCGGTTCGGAAATCGCGATCAGCGGTGACACTTTTTCATCGACTGATTTTGACGCCAGCCCCGGTGATGTAAGAAATACAGCGAAGGTAGCTCTTAACCAATTCCTTGGTGTTGACAAGATCGTTATGACCTACAAAAGCTCTACTGGCACAGGCAGGGGCGAGATACTCAGCGACATCGAATTTAATGATCCTGTCCCGGAACCTGCTACAATGCTGCTTCTTGGCCTTGGCGGATTTCTGGTACGCAGGAAAAAGTAGTTTAATAAGAAATTAGTTTTTAGTAACCGACTTTAGGAGGTGGGTTTATGAGAAGTTTGTTAGTTACCTTGATGGTAATCAGCGTAGGTGTAATTGCATTTGGCCAGACGATCACATGGGATGGGACGCAATGGCCGAGCGGAAGCCTCAGCAATGATTACTTTGGCGGTTTTGTAAACATTTCGTTCACCGGTGACACTGATGCTCTTCACAGCGGCAACAGTGTAACTTACAATGATCCTTTCCCCACGGATAACTGGGACCGCACTGCATGGGGCGGAGCATTAGCTGATGGCGCATTGTGGTGGGCAGTTGAGCAGAATGTCTTGGAGACTTGTCCCATTTGCATAATTATCACTTTCGATCAGGCTGTAACGGATGTTTCTTTCTGCCTGTATGACCTCGATGGCACTGATGTAATTTATCTTGAGGGTGAAAACGGCGGCAGCACGGTCTATCCGATGGTTACCCCCAACGATATCACTTACACACCTGCTACAGGTAAACTTGACGGTTCAACGGCGAGCGGCGATCCTTCGCCGACCGGCGGCAATACGGCATGTATAAGCTATGCAGGCCCTGTTGACACTATTAAGCTCTCTTACAGCAGTGGTTCAGGTCAGGGTATGCTGCTTGGCAACCTGTCTTATGTTCCGGAACCAGCTACTATGGCACTGCTTATAATGGGAGCCGGCACGGTTCTCAGGCTTCGCAGAAGCTAACATCGATTAACTTTTTACATTCTTCAGTATAAACAAAGGTCCTGCACCTGCAAAGGAGGTAGGGCCTTTTTTGTTAAGATGTGTTTGATTTATTTGCGAATTTTAACACATTTATAATTTGCATATCATGATTTTTAAACCAACTTATTTGCAAAGGGTTTTTTGTCGCTGCCAAATATAAACTTTCGTAACTTAGAAATGTATGTTAAAGTATATTGACAAAACTCATTTTTGCCGGTACAATTTATTATGTCATTCGGGGGGTTAGGCGGAATGACTTTTTAATAAGGGTATATCGACCTTAGGAATATTGATAAGAGGATTTTTAGGAGAACAAAGATGAGGAAAGGGCAGATCGTAAGTTTAACTCTATTGGCGATATTGGCGGTTTTCTGCGCTGATGTTTATGCCGGCAGGACATGGTATTATTCTTATATCGGGGGTTATGATAACCCGAACCCCGGCCATGGAAACTCCGCTCTGGGTATGCGTTCCGGGGGGGTGTGGCCTGTTTGCGCATATAAAACCCAAAACGGCGAAGTCGCGATTTCAACAATGACATCCGCGGGCTGGTCAATAGGGGCGTATTTTAACAATCAGGCCGGTCTGGGCATCACCGCTGCGTCATCACCCGACGGAACGGCGGCATTTGCCAACCGTTACGGTGAGGTAATGATGCTCAGCAGGAACGGCTGGCGTAAGTCAAATATTTCCAATATTTCAGATGACGGCAACCCTTTGAATGGTGTGACAATAGCTCTTGACAAAAACAGCCAGGCTTACGCGGCGCACCATGACCACAACCGCAATTTGGCGGTAAGCTATCATTCGCCCTACGGCTGGATAACACAGAAAGTTCAAGGAAACACTCAGAGCGGCCAGGATGTGTATGATATAGATACAGAGGCTTACGCAATTGCCACCGACTCTTACGGCAATATCTGCCTTGCATATGATGATTGGGGCGAGATCCGCTTCGGTTACAAGGGTTCGCTGACCGGCGGGGACTGGCTGATAAGCGAACAGGACAGCGGCCCATCAAGCGACAGCCCCGGCAAGATGAGGATGGCAATGACCAGCACCGACGTACCGTGGGTCTTCTATGATAATGACTACAGTGACCAGATAAGTTGGGCAGTTTTCAATCGCCAGACGAACCAGTGGCAAGCTGGTTTCCTGGATATAACAATGGCACCTTTTAGCACTTTCTCCGTCGCATCAGACAGCAAAGGCGGGGTGGGCGTTGCTTACATAAGCGAACACCCGCAGGACCAGTACCCGTGCCTTGCCTTTGCGTACAACGACGGGGCTAACGGCTGGGAATACGAATACCTTCGTGAAGCGGGGGAATATGAAGTAGGTCTTGCGTTTGACTCGGAAGACAACCCGGTTATATCGTACTTCGATATGCAGGAAAACGCGCTGCTGCTCGCTTACGACCCGGTTGTAACTCCAGAGCCTGCGACCGCGCTGCTGTTTTCATCAGGGCTGTTGATGGTACGTCGCAGAAAAGCATAACTTAAGACGGAGGAGCATGTTATGAGGCGAAGCATTTTAAACAGATTTTATGCACTGTCAGTTCTGGCTGTTATTATAACCGCGGCGGCTGATGCGTCGTATCGCACCTGGACAATTACAGAGGTTGACACAGCATACGGGCTTATGGGCATGGCTAATTCAACGACACCCATAGTTGCAGGCCACGGCGGCTGTTACGCGGTCACACCGGCAGGGAACGCATGGTGCGGAAGGGGGTTCATGTTTGAGCCTTCATTCATTCGAACAGTCGAGGGAACATACACACATACTGCAAAAGCACCTGACGGAAAGATGGCGTTTATGCAGTCTTCCTCTTCGGGCACTGAAATAATCGGATTCAATAATGGCAATTTTACCCGTATTTATGGAACAGGCGGAGGAAGTTATATTGCAGGATTGGCATACGATCAGCAAAGCAATCTTTATGAGACCGGAGTATATGAACCGGACGTTGATATGTTTACAGGTACAGGCTGGGTTGGGGTGCCGGTGGAGTTTGGCGGATGGCCATATGAAACAAATTACAGGAAAATAGTGTTTGATTCGTATAATAACATCATCCCAGCCCCTTCTTATGCAACACCGGGCCAGCCGGGTTGGCAAAGTATCGGTCTTGTGCTCGATATTGCTATATCCAGTGACGATATTCCTGCGATTGTAAGCAAGTATATGGTCAGCAAAGAGGGTGGTTATGAAATCATATGTTCGGTCTTCGATGTCAAATCTGCAAGCTGGGTTTCAACCAATCTAACTACGTCCGGCTTTGACGCAGTAATAGAATTTGACGCGGAGGGTAATCTGTGTGTTGCCACCTCTAATTATTCGGGACAGGCAGCAGGGCAGTTTTTTTATAACGACGGAACAGGGTGGGAGATAAATGATATCGATGGCATTGACACCGGGTTGGATTACCAGACTGTAAGTCTCGATTTCGATGTGCATAACAACCCAGTTGTAGCTTTTGGAAACCAGTACAATACTATTGTTGCTTACGACCCAGTCGTCGTGCCCGAGCCGGGGACGTTACTGTTCATTTCGGCAGGGATGGTATTGATAGGCAAAAAAAGCGGCAAGAGGAGTTGAGTTTATGTGTAAACTGTATCTGCTTTTTTTGTCAGTGCTAACTATGATCGGCTCAGTCGGTGCAGAGAGCAGCTTTGTACTGCATAAGATAATGCCTGTCGAAGATGAGTATGACTGCCGGGCTGCTTTTGACGCGAACAATTTGCCCGTCATAATATTCAATGACCAGCGGGAGACAAAGCTCGCCCGTTATGCAGGCGGCTGGTACGATATAGAGACACTGCCGCAGGGCGACTGGGCCTCTGTGTGCGACGTCGAGGTCGATGAGTGGGGCAATATTTGCACCGTTTACGGCGGTCAGGGCGCTAATATGATTAATTCCGTTCAGACCCCGGCCGGGCCGTGGAACACTGCGGAGATATGCCCAATGTCACCGGGCGCAAGAAATGCAGACCTTGAACTTACATCAGCGGGCGTGCCGCATATGGCTTATAAGAATTACGATACGACGATGATCGAGCACGCATTTTT
Source organism: uncultured Pirellulales bacterium (assembly GCA_964628195.1). Classification (GTDB taxonomy): domain Bacteria; phylum Planctomycetota; class Phycisphaerae; order Sedimentisphaerales; family Anaerohalosphaeraceae; genus CAZVPF01. The sequence goes on from CAZVPF010000019.1 coordinate 48,185, forward strand.
TGATATCAAACGCGCGCAATGGTTCTGCCTGCCGGTTGTTGAAGTTGACCGGATCGACACACTCGAATTTGAAACCTCCCCGGGGTGTGAGTTATTTCTTAATTACAGCGAAGGTGATCTTGTTCACGTTGGCATAAACGACGGGCTGGGCTGGTACTGGCTGGAAACTCTTTCCGGCGGGCACAGTTCATTGGCAGTGACCCCCAATGGTGCTGCCGCTGTATCGTTTTTAAGTAACGACGAACTTGTCGTCGCCAGGCATTTGGGTCCTGCAGGGTGGCTACGCAGCGTTGTATATTCGGGCCCGAGCAGTATAGTGACTAACTGGTATAAGAGCCCGAAACTGCGAATAACCGATACCGGCGTGGAAATGCTCTGTTACGTAATCGAAAACAACGGCATGGAGGAGCTAATATTCAGCGCAAACCTTGCAGGCCTGTGGTCCAGTGTCCTTGTCGACAGTGCATATAAGTTCTATGCACTTGATATGACAATAGATAACGCCGGACAGCCTTTACTTGTATATCAAAGGCAGCAGAGCCCTGAGGGACAAAGGTTTTTGACGCTGGCGGGTATGGAACTTGAAGATATCTGCCCGGCTGATTTTGACAGCAGCGGCAGGGTCGATTATTTCGACTTCCATACGCTTGCACGAAATTGGCAGGCCGCAGCAGTCGGCGATCTCAATGGAGATGGGATAGTCAATGCAGAAGACCTCTGCGTTTTCGGGATGCACTGGCTTTGGGATGAAAACTTTCATCGGGGTTTATAATCGCATGCCGTTCAAGGGGTTTGATTACTGTTCGCAGATATTTATAGCAAGGTGAACCTTTTTATCTTCGGGGTTTTCTTCGGCCACCGGTGCCAGCTGAGAAACTTTTTCCTGCTCGTCTCTTGTGAGAACAGGCTTTACCGGAACGGAGGCAGCTAACTTTTCATTGATGCTTCTGTCCAGGGCGGTGATTATTTCACTTCCCGGCAGAGGTTTTAACATCCGGCGAGTATCAAGCAAATGTTTTGCGAATGATACATGGCTCAGGTCCGTTTCGTTATCCAGAAGCGCCGCAAACTCCCTGTTGGTAATGTCATGAATGGTGAAGTTGATGTCCGGGTTTTCGCCGTGTATTGTCAGCCTTTGCTTCCGACATTTGTCCCAGATAAGACCAAGCTCCGCGACAAGCCTTGATGCCTGGTCGTAAGTGCAGTTGATCGTATAGCTGCTGCTCAGCTGCCTGTGCCTTGGTATGGTGCTGTGTATAAGGCCCAGCTCCGAGATGGCCTGCTTCAGGTAAGCGTTCACAGCCGGCTCGTAAGAGGTTACCAGGTCAAGCGTCGCCCACAAAGGCCTGCGTGTGTCGATAACGGCAAAATCGGCCCGGGGCTGTTCGGATTGGTCGTCTGTTTTCTGCTCAATATATTTCTGGAAAAAGTTTTCCCCCGCAATGGTATCGCCCGGCTCGACGGGGCGAATGATGTTGAACACCACCAGCGCCATAACACCTACAAGCAACAGCATAGCAGCGGTGGTGAGCAGTTTACGGGCAAGCAGGTGCCTTTTGCTTTCGAGCCCATGGCCGGTCTGGCTGTACTCGTCAATAATGAACTTGCGTTCGAGACTGTCACGAACAGCGCCAAGAATGCCCTGGGGGGCGTTTTCAACGGGCATGTTTTCAAGAAGCTGCTTTTGCCTTTGCATACTGTTCAATTTTCCGGCAAGTTCCGGATTGTGGTCGACAAGCCTGCGAACTTCGGTCTCCTGCCGCTGGCTGAGCTCGCCGTCAATATAACAGCTTAAAAGCTGGTCTATGTCGTTTTGATTTTCAGTCATTTTATCAAACTTTCAAGTATGTTTCGCAGGTTGACCCGGGCGCGACTCAGCCGACTTTTCACAGTGCCGACCTCGATCTTCAAAAGCTCGGAGATCTGGTCATAAGTCATCCCTTCAATATCTCTCAGCACGACCATTACCCTATGGTCATCGCTGAGCCTTGAAACTGCATACTGAAGCAATTGAAGCATTTCCCTGTCGTCCACTATAGTGCTCGGATCGCCTGCTTTGTCATCGGTTAAAAATTCACGCAGCCGAGTGCCCGCCGAGTCTCTTCCAGACCCGCCCGTCTCCTGGTCCAGTGAATGAGGCGTTACCTTAAATCGTCTCTTGCAGTAATTGATCGTCAGGTTTACCCCGATCCTGAAAAGCCACGTATAAAAGCTGCTGCGACCCTTGAACGTATTAACTTTCTCTATAAATTTGACAAATGTTTCCTGGGTAAGTTCCGCGGCATCGTCTTTATTTCCGCAAATTTTCAAAATTACGTTAAAAAGACGGTCCTGGTATTTCACTATCAGAGTTTCAATAGCTTTGCTGTCGCCTTGACGGCTTCTCTCTACAAGCATGTTGTCATCAATTGTCATGTTGTCGGTATGGTTCATCCTGTAAGCCGTATTCTGCATATTCCTGTTAAAAACTCAATACGATGCAAGCAATTTATTCTCTACATTAATAATCGGATTGAAACAAATTTTTTGATAATAAATAACCGGACATTTCGGAATTTTTTGTCGCTAAATTAAAGGAGCAGCAATTCACGGATATGAAAGTTCCAAAGTATCCTGAAGTCTCAGCCCTTTGGGAGTTATGAAGGTAACTTCCAGCACGAACCGGCTGCCAGGGCGGGGAACAAATTCCATTTCGAGCTCGAATTTGTATGCCCGCATGAAATCGTGCCAAAACTTATTGTTCGTTTGTGGACTCATCATGTCGATATCATCCCATGAATAAAGCCTTCTTCCCCGCGGCTCGTTGGCCCTTGCAACAAATTCATAAAGCTCGAAACGGAAAGACCCGGGCGACTTGATCCGGCTGTTGAATTCATCGAGCACATCGACATAGGCAACAAGCACGGAGCTTTCCCTGAGATTTTCGTTCTGTGTAATACTGGTCAGGCCGACTATATCGATCCGGGCCGCGGAATAAGCCTCGTAAATCTCGCTATTGCCCTTCATCAGGCCCAGACCGAGGTTAGGCTGCTCACAGCCCGCCGCAAATGCTAAAAATAAGGCTAAGAGCACCTTTGCCAATATCCTGTGTGATTTACGTGCCGCTTCTTTGTCCATATCAGCAACTCGCTTTGCGGTTATAGGTCCTCATCCAGCAGGTGGCCGAACCTGTTTTTCTTGGTTCTGAGGTAATTAATGTTATGCTCGCCGGGCTTGGCCCAAAGGGGTATCTGCTCGACGATATCAATTCCGTATACTTCTAATCGGCTGATCTTCTTCGGATTGTTCGTTAAAATTCTGACTTTTCTAAGCCCGAGGTCGCGAAGTATTTGCGCCCCAATTCCGTAATCACGCTTATCTGCGAGAAAACCGAGTTTAAGGTTTGCGTCGTAAGTGTCCAGCCCCTGCTCCTGCAGCTTATAGGCATGAAGCTTATTCGCAAGACCTATCCCCCGGCCTTCCTGGCGAAGATACACAAGCGCTCCCTTGCCGCATTGTTCGATCATTTTCATCGCCCTTACAAGCTGGTAACCGCACTCGCATCGCTGCGAGTGGAAAAGATCACCCGTAAGACACTCTGAATGCACCCTGACAATCACCGGCTCGTCTGTGGGCACAACCTTGCCGTTCTCGTCGAGCTCACCTACCCCTCCTTTGCACAGTGCAAGGTGAGGCTCTGTCGTTGCCGGGCTTTCATACCCGATCAGCTTGAACTCGCCATAATCGGTGGGCAGTTTTACGTTCTGTATTCGGTGAATATGCGTCTCCCTTTGCAGACGGTACTCGACCAGCCTCGCGATGGAGGTCATCTTCAGTTTATGCTTATCGCAGTATTTTACCAGCTCAGGCACACGGGCCATTGTCCCGTCATCACTCATTATCTCGCATATAACCCCGGCGGGCTTTAGCCCAGCCAGCCGGCAAAGATCGACTGCCCCTTCCGTCTGGCCCACCCTTACCAGCACCCCACCGTCACGGGCCCGCAGTGGGAAAATATGCCCCGGTCTTGCGAGGTCGCCCGGTATGGCCCTGTCGGCGGCGGCGGCAAGGATCGTTTTTGCCCTGTCGGCAGCACTTATCCCGGTTGTTATTCCTTCCCGGGCGTCGATGCTAACTGTAAAGGCAGTTGAGAGTTTGGCGGTATTTTCGACGCTCTGGGGGTGCAGGTTCAGGCTGTCACACTTCTCAGCCGTAAGGGGCATGCATATCAGGCCCCTGCCGTGGCTTGCCATAAAGTTGATTATCTCGGGTGTCACTTTTTCGGCTGCGCAGACAAGGTCGCCCTCGTTCTCGCGGTCCTCGTCGTCGACCAGCACTATCATACGCCCGGCCTTGAGTTCTTCGAGTATCTCCGGTATTTCACACATCCCGGCCATCTGCCGTTTCCCTTCCGCCGGCTATTACCGGCAACTGATCTGTCATGAACCGTAAACCTGTAATATACCGCATTACCGGGTGAATGTAAATAAAAGCTTCCGGCCGGATTTATCGGAATCTTTGACCATATTCGTGACAGTCAAGCGGGTACTCCGTGATCATATGCAAAGGGTTTTAGAGGGATACTATCTATATTTCGCGAAATACATTACAGCAGGGTCAAGAAATACTATTTGGCGCCAATCTATCGGAAGAAGTCTGAAGTTCATGCAAAACGCTATGCTAAACTCATGTGCTTCTAAAACTGTTAATTGAAGGCATTACGTAATTTAACGGTTCTTTTCTAATACGAGTATTCCAAGCGGAGGCAGTGTCAATTGAATGGAAAAGTCGAACTTACCGTAAAATGAGGCCGGAGATGCCTCCACCTGCCCCATATTCCCATGACCGCTGCCGCCATACTCAAGGGCGTCACTGTTGAGTCGTTCATACCAAAGCCCCTCCTCGGGCAAACCCACTCGATAATTATAACGAGGAACGGGTGTGAAGTTGCAAACAATTACCAGCGGTTCCTGCTTATCCGCAGTTCGACGAATAAAACTGATAACGCTGTTATTTTTATCGTGGAAATCGATCCATTCGAAGCCATCGGCCAGGAAGTCGGTTTCAAAAAGAGCGCTTCTGGAACGGTAAAATTGATTCAGGGACCTGACCCATTGCTGGAGTTGAGAATGCATCGGCTGGTCGCACAAAGACCATTGAAGTTGATCATCATGGTTCCATTCCCGGGTCTGTCCGAATTCTCCACCCATAAATAACAGCTTTTTGCCGGGGGAGGTAAACATATACCCCAAAAGCAGCCTTAAATTCGCGAATTTCTGCCAAGTGTCCCCCGGCATCTTTTCATAAAGCGACCCTTTGCCGTGAACAACTTCATCATGTGAAAACGGCAGCATGAAATTTTCGTTAAACGCGTACCAGATCGGGAAAGTCAGCTTGTCATGGTGATATTGACGATAGATGCAGTCCTGGCTGAAATATTCAAGCGTGTCGTGCATCCAGCCCATATTCCATTTCAACCCAAAGCCAAGACCCCCGGTTTCCGTTGGCCTGGTCACCATCGGCCAGGATGTAGATTCTTCAGCAATCGTAGGAACACCCGAAAACTCTTTTACCGCTTCATTAAGACGTCGCAGGAAAGCGATAGCTTGAAGGTTTTCCCTTCCGCCTTTTTCGTTTGGAATCCACTCGCCGGCTTTGCGGGAATAGTCGAGATACAACATCGACGCCACCGCATCGACGCGCAGGGCGTCAATATGATATTTATCCAGCCAGAAGATTGCACTGCTGATCAGAAAGCATCGAACTTCGTTGCGGCCGTAATTAAAAATAATGCTGTTCCAGTCCGGGTGGAAGCCCTGTCGCTTATCTGCATGCTCAAATAAATGCGTTCCGTCAAAAAAGCCCAGCCCGTATTCATCTGCAGGAAAATGGGATGGAACCCAATCCATTATCACACCAATCCCTTTACAGTGAAGATAGTCAACCAAGTACATGAAATCCTGACAGCTTCCATACCGGCAGGAGGGAGCGAAATACCCGACAGTCTGGTATCCCCACGATCCGTAAAATGGATGCTCCATCACGGGAAGAAATTCTACATGCGTGAATCCCATTTCTAAAACGTAATCGGCCAATTCGTGAGCAATTTGCCGATAATTCAAAAAATTATCCGGAGATTCCGTGTCCCGCCTCCAGGAGCCTAAATGCACTTCATACACACTCATCGGCGCCTGTTGGTCAATCTTTTTGTTTCGCTCTTTAATCCACTGCTGATCCTGCCATTCATAGTCAAGGTCCCAGACCACCGAAGCTGTTTTCGGGGGCAGTTCCCATAGCAATCCGAAAGGGTCTCCTTTGTCAACCGTATAATTATTATGTTTTGATACTATGTGATACTTATACAGTTCGCCTTTTACAAGCCCCGGTATAAAACCTTCCCATATACCCGAGCCGTCACGCCGCAAATTGAGTGGGTGCGAACTGGTATTCCACTGGTTGAAATTACCGATCACAGAAACAGAGGCGGCATTGGGGGCCCATACCGAAAATAAGACTCCATCTTTGCCGTTAATGGTCCTCAAATGCGCACCGAGTTTCTCATACAGCTTAAAATGGCTGCCCTCCCGAAAAAGATAGATATCATGTTCGGTTATTTGGCTTTCAATTTTCAATACATTCTTGTTATCAGGATTCATAATTTTCCTATCATTCAGAATGTCCTATCTCTCCTTTTAATAAGTTATCCAGGCCACGCAGCGGGATAACCAGCCAATCGGGGCGATTGTTCAATTCATAACCCAGTTCATAGACGGCTTTCTCAATTAAAAAAGTTTTCAGAAGCAGTGCAAAATCCTCATCATCATCCGGGATTATGCCTGTATTCTGCAAGGTATCCCTGTAATTTCGCAGGTAAATACCGCCAACAGTTAAATACCAAAGCTCCGCCCACGGGTACAGTTTTTCCGCTTCTATGCCCTGCTTAAGCATTCTTTGAAAAATGCAGCCGTAAGCGGCGTAATGAAACGAACGAATCATTCCTGCCACATCACGCAAAGGCGAATACTTCAAACGACGTTCGCTGATGGTACGAGCCGGTTCGCCCTCAAAATCAATAAAGACAAAATCCTTGCCGGTATATAAAATCTGACCAAGATGAAGATCACCGTGGATACGTATCTTACTTGTAGATATTCTTTTCTTTGTAATTCTGCGTACATAATCAAGGATAACTTTCTTGTTGTTGATCAACTGGTCCAGTTCTTCACTCAGGGGACTGCCCGGTTGTGCGGCCCCGGAACCAAGTTCCCGAAAGACGCCGAGAATCAGGCTGCGAATCGATTGATAAAGCGATTTTTGATAGAGCAGCGAAAAATTTTCCGCCATGACGTTCTTGTTGACCTTTAGCGATGCAAGGGCTTTGTGCAGCTCGGCTGTCCTTCGCCCCAGCAGTTCGGCGTGGTCGAGGTACATACCGCCGATCAAATCCCTTATTTCAAGCGGGACCGATTCCTTTTCAAATTCCTCGATGCTCTGTGCAGTTTGTAGAATGTCACCGTTTTGTTCTTTATGGACAAGGCTTTGGTGCAGGTAGCGTTCTATTGAATCCAGGGTATAGTTCCATGCGTTGTTGTCACTGTGTACCCACTCCAGCAGCACCCCGATGCTGATGGTCGGTTTTCGGTCACGATGCCACTCAAAAGCGCCGGCATAAGCTGACAGATTACTGAAATGTGTACGTTCCGTGAGATACTCGGACAATTCGACATCCGGGTTGATACCTTCATCCAGCCTTCGATAAAGCTTCAGAAAAAACGTATCCTTATACACGATCGAACTGTTGCTCTGCTCGGCCTTGAGCAGTTCGGAGGGAATCGGAAATGTATTTTCACCGTATATTTTCTGAAATCCCCGCGCTTTTTTGGCCCGCAGCGCATGGCTTTTGCGACTATGGGGCCTGAGGAACATTTTAAGCAGGTATTCCTGAAAAGCCTGACTCACTATCGACTCATACAGAATCCCTTCAGCATTTTTGAGTTTCAGCGGACATATCACATAAGCCGGGTTTTCATTGTGTATATATAAACTTTCTTTTCCGCCGGCAAAACTAAGAGGCAGGAAATACACCTGTCGGGGCCCGCTGGTGAATGTGACCTGGATCAGCAGCAAGTGCACCTTTTGGTCACCGGCTGGAACGGAATCATAATCCACCAGGCTGACCCCCCGGATGGTCTTTCCCTTGCCGGCAAACCAGCGGCAATGCGAGATGTATTTGCTCAGCACCCCGGCCAACTGCTCATTGAGCCCCCGGGCAAACAACTTGTCCCAGGTGACATTCAGCGTTAATGTATCAAACGTTTCTTCATTTTTTACAGGCTCCTGCTTATGTTTAAGCGAGAACCAGAAAAAAGTATGCGGGCTCAGCGTCAAGCGGTAGGGCTGGTCGGTAATTTCAGGAAAAGCATTTCCGCCAAACAATTCCTCAACCTCGTAATGAACGTAATCTTTCAACGGCAAGTGGGCCGACTGACAATAGCGTGAAAGGTTTGCCGCAATCAGCAGTGTTTCATCTTCAAAGCGGCGTATAAACGTCAGAACTTTCGTGTTGTCCGAATTTATAAACTCGATGCTTCCTCGTCCAAAAGCTTTGAATCTTTTTCGAATAGCAATAATCCGCCGCATGAACCACAGCATAGAAGAAAGATTAAGATTCTGATTTTCAACATTAACCGTGGTAAAATGGTATTCCGAATCAATAATGACCGGCAGATAAAGCCTTTGCGGGTTGGCCCTTGAAAAACCGGCGTTGCGGTCGGCACTCCACTGCATCGGAGTTCGAACACCGTCCCTGTCGCCAAGATAATAATTGTCGCCCATACCGATCTCATCTCCGTAATAAATAATCGGGGTGCCCGGCAGGGAGAACAGCAGACTGTTAAGCAGTTCGATCCGGCGGTAATTCTTGTCCATCAGCGGAGCCAGTCTTCGTCGTATACCGATATTGATCCTCGCCCGCGGGTCCTGGGCATAAGCCTTATACATATAGTCCCGCTCTTCATCCGTGACCATCTCCAGCGTCAATTCATCATGATTTCGCAGAAACATGGCCCACTGGCATGATTCCGGAATGTCCATGCTCTGTTCAAGGATGTCGATTATCGGAAACCTGTCCTCCATGCGGATAGCCATGAACAGTCTCGGCATAACCGGAAAATGGAAGCACATGTGACACTCGTCACCATCTCCGAAATATTGAGAGGCATCTTCCGGCCACTGGTTGGCCTCGGCAAGAAGCATCTTGTCCGGGTAGTTTGTGTCCACATGCCTGCGCAGTTTTTTTAGAAAGTCATGAGTTTCGGGCAGGTTCTCGCAGTTCGTACCTTCCCGTTCAAAAAGATATGGAATTGCATCCAGCCGCATCCCGTCCACCCCTAATTTGAACCAGAAATCAAGGGCTCGAATGATCTCTTTCTGCACTTTGGGGTTGTCAAAATTCAGATCCGGCTGATGACTGAAAAACCTATGCCAATAATATGCTTGGGCCAAAGGATCCCATGTCCAGTTGGAACTTTCGGTATCGGTAAAAATAATCCTTACATCCCGATATTTTTCCGAACTGTCGCTCCAGACATAATAGTCACGTGAGACAGTGCCCGGCTTGGCACGGCGGGCACGCTGGAACCATTTGTGCTGGTCCGAAGTGTGGTTTATAACCATCTCTGTAATAACTCGAATATTCCGCTGATGTGCCTCTTTAAGGAATCGCTTAAAATCAGCAAGGCGGCCGTATTCAGGATTTATGTCGAAATAATTCGAGATATCGTAACCGTCGTCAAGCAGCGGCGAGGGGTAAAACGGAAGAAGCCAAACCGCGGTAATACCCAGTTCCTGTAAATAGTCCAGTTTTTGGATCAACCCTTTAAAGTCACCGATGCCGTCGTCGTTGCTGTCGAAAAACGACTTGATATGCAACTCATATATGATTGCATCCTTGTACCATGTCGGATTATGCTGTGTTGTCATACTCATTACATGTAATAATCAAAATCATTTTCACGTTTCATACGTTTGCGGATCCCAAAAATATGTGCCGGTATAATTCGAGGATCCAGTTCGATATAATTCCAGTCTCCGGACCAGATATAATGACCGCCGCCAAGCAGGTCATGCATTAAGTATGTTTGACGCTCGGGGATATCCATCACATCAAGCGGTATCTTTACCCACCCGGATTGTGTGTGATTAGGGTCAAGATTAACTACGGTAAGTGTTGTATTCGAATCCCTGGCAGCGGTTTTGACATACGCCATGAGGTTTTCATTGTCCGTTTCAAGAAAACATATATCGCGTGTCTGCTGCAGTGAAAAATTTTCCCTTCGAATCCGATTGATCCTTTCAATCACGGCCTTGATATTTCCGGGACGGTCGAGATCCCAGTCCTTGATTTCAAATTTTTCGGAATCCAGGTATTCCTCCCTGCCCTGTAAACCCCGGGCTTCACAAAGCTCGAAAGCCGGGCCGTAAATACCATAGTTTGAACTGAGCGTTGCCGCAAGCACAAGACGTACAATAAACGCCGCCCGTCCACCGAATTGCAGATACTCAGGCAGGATGTCAGGCGTGTTCGGCCAGAAGTTCGGCCTAAGGTATTCAGCCGTTTCCGTGCCGGTCAGTTGAAGCATGTACTTCTGCAGTTCATACTTGGTATTTCGCCAGGTGAAGTAAGTATAGGACTGAGAGAAACCGGACTTGGCCAGACGCTGCATAACTTTGGGCCGGGTAAAGGCCTCCGAAAGAAAAATTACGTCCGGATATTCCGAATGCACTTCACCGATAAGCCACTGCCAGAAATGCAATGCCTTGGTATGCGGATTATCGACACGAAAGATACGAATGCCCTGTTCAATCCAGTACATAACGACCCCCCTGAGTTCTTCCCAAAGAGATTTCCATGCATCGGTTTCAAAATTCAGCGGCAGAATATCTTCATATTTTTTAGGCGGATTCTCCGCATACTGAATGTTTCCGTCGGGACGCCACTTGAACCATTCCGGATGCTCTTTTACATAAGGGTGGTCCGGGGCGCACTGAAACGCTATGTCCAGGGCCGGTTCGATGTCATATTCCCGAGCGCTCTTTATCAATTCATGCAGGTCATCAAGCGTGCCCAATTCGGGATGAACAGCGGTGTGTCCCCCTTCCCTGGCTCCGATGGCCCAGGGGCTTCCCGGGTCGTCTGAAGTGCAGCGGGTTGAATTGTTTTTACCCTTGCGGTTGATCCTTCCGATAGGGTGAATCGGGGGTAAATACAAAACGTCAAATCCCATTTTTGCTATGTCCGGCAGCCGTTTCTGAACATCGGTAAATGTTCCGTGTTTTTTTCGGAACCCACAGGATCGAGGAAATAATTCATACCAAGTACTGAAAACAGCCTTTGGACGACTTACCCACACATAGAGATTTCTCGAATATGACACCACCCTGTCGGGGTCGGGGTATTTATGCATGATCCTTGTAAGGGAGGCATTTTCGGCGATGGCAAGCACTTCGGAAATATCTGTTTCGGCCTTTAGCCGCTTGTGATACTGCCTGATCTTTTCCTTATCCTCACCCTGAGCCCGTTGAGCGGAGCCGGCTAAAAGTTCACACCCTATCCGGATATCCACATCAACTTTCTGACCTGCCAGAATTTTCGCTTTGATATCATGCTGCCAGGTGCCGAACGCATCGATCCATGCACGTGCCGAATAAACATAAGCGCCCATTTGATCAACCGTAAACTCACCATGCCACTCATCGTTGACATCGTGAACGAACGGAACCGATGACCACTGCTTATCCTTCTCGAACTTGAATAACAAATCCGCTGCAATTTTGTCATGGCCGTCAGCGAAGATAAAACCCGTTACCTCAACGGTGTCACCCGTAACCCGCTTAATGGGAAACTCACCGTCATTTATTTCGGGCCTAAGTTGCTCAATAATGACACGTTTTTGTCCTGGATACTGGTTTTGGGTCATATCAACTGAAGTCACCTTGCTATGCTTAAAAATGTATAAATTCACATTTTAGATGACAATTACCATTAAAGGCATAGGAAATAACCTTAAATTGGGGGTCGAAATTTCTTACCACCCCGTATTTTCTGCGCAAAATGAGTGGCGAGATGTGCAATTTGACATATTAAGTTTTGTGTTTTGCTATTTGTCAATTCGATTAGTATCTCGGGTTATATCGATTTTCTTCAGTCTCTTAAACGTTTGAAAAAATATATCCCCGCCACAGCCACAAAAATGTACCAGTATGCTTCAAGGAACATAAGTATATAGTTCTTCTCTTCGAGAAAGCTAAGCAGGACGGGCACTGCAATAAAAACCAACCCGGCGATGAAGTTCCACTTCTTTTCGCGGAGTTCTTGCCAGTCCCAGTTCAAAAGCTTATCGAGCACCCACGGCGCCGCTGCCGCCGCCAGCAATCCCACAGCCGCCCCGGCGAAAGCATCAGACGGGTAATGGGCCAGAGACGCGACACGAAGGGCTCCGATACCCGCGGCAATGATGTAAAGCGTGACCGAACCTGCGATATTCGTGTAACAGCTTATAACTGTAACTGCGGCAAAAACGGTGGCGGTGTCGCCGGATGGGAACGATTTAAAGCTGTCTATCTCTCCAGGCTGCTCAGTAGTAGATGAGGCCGCTATCGCTTCCCTCGGCCTGGCCCGTGAAGTAGCCATCTTCAACGGCCACACTGAAACGGTAACAAGCAGAAGTGCGAAGATGGTGATGAAGAAAGCCTTCGGCCTGCCCGCAAGCCATGCCCACACCATTACAAGCCAAACCTGCACCCAACTGTTGCCAAGCTGCTTAAAAGCCACCAGCCAGTAATTTGTATCGTAATTAAATTCACTTTGACGGAAATAACGTGAGACCTGCCCGTCAAAAAATAACCCGCACACCACCGAAAATATCAACAGAATAAAGCTTGCACCGATTGCCAGCTTCACTCTTGCAGGCAATTTCGAGAATATATCTCTAATACTTCTGCCGGTCATGCTCCCTCGCCGCTGCTTGCAAGGATGTAAATATCAAACTCCTTGCCCTTTACATAATTAACGCCAGTTACCTTGCCGACCTCCATCAGCCCGAACTTACTGTCCTGCTCCTTAAACAGTTCAAGTATCTCCTCGGGAATGATAAGCACGCAAGGCTCATGCTCCTTAATCCAGTTACGTATTCCCTTCTTGCCGCCGTTTATCTCGGCAACCCGTCTTTCGATATAAAAAACAAGCGAAGGCTCCTTAAAGCCGAACGCCCCTGCGTTATAACTTTCGGGCACCTCACTTTTAACAATTTTCGCTATCTCAGGCGAGAGCTTTGTAGTGTCAACCACCGGCAGGACAGCGCCGTACAACGGTAACACCAACGCAACGGCAGTTACAACAAGCATAACCGCCGACATCTTCAGTCGCTTCTTCCAAATCATCGCTATCGCCCAAACAAACGGCACCATAAAAACCAAACCCGTAATGATGGATGCAGATACCAGGCCTTCTATCGGAAAATAAAACGGTCCGATCAGAAACCCCGCGAACAAAGGGACAACTATAATAACCGCAAGCCATATTCCATGCCTGAGCCACGCCCAGTCCCTGCCCGAAAGCGAGCCCGTCTCATACCCCCTGACGGTGCCTGCAACGGCAAGTGAAAGAGATGGCATGATAAAGTAAATGTAATGCGGCAGTTTCGTCGCGACAACTGTCATAATTATAAGGACCGGCCAGAACCAGCAGTTAAACAAAAGTCTCATGTCCCGTCCGCCCGTTCGCCCGCCGAACACGGCAGACAAACTGCCCGGAAAAACAAGCGTCCACGGCAGGAAGCCCGCCGCCACAACCGCTGGATAGTAAGGCAGGTACATGAGAAAATGTCCGCCGTGACTTTCCATCGGGTGAAGCATCCTGTGAATCAGGTGCTTTCCTATACCTGACTTGGCAAACTCGCCGCCGGTCGCGTTATTGGCAGGTATCGCCCAGGCCAGAAAGAGCCCCGTCCCGATAATGATCGCAAGAAGCGCGGTGAAAAAATGCGCGCCCGGCCGATCGATACGTTTCCGTGCAAACCACAGGCAAAGCAGAATTGTCAGCATTGCGATATAAGCGATGGGCCCTTTCGACAGCAGCGCACCGCCCAGCATGAACCCCATCAGCGGGCAATGGTACCACTGTATACCCCGCTTCCATGCATGAACAAATACCGCTACATTCGCCGTCATAAACAGCAAAAGCGGAGCGTCACAAAGCGCGGAGGTCCCGACATAAGCAACCATAAAAGAACTGGCGGTTATAAGCATCGCCCACCAGCCGGCCCTGGCGTCGTATATCCACTTGCCGATATAGAACATCAAAAGGCAATTAACCACCGTACAAACCGCCGGGGCAACACGAGCAGCAAAAGCGGTCTTGCCCAGTACGTGTATAGGCACCGACATCAGCCAGTAAACCATGATCGGCTTGTGAGGCCGAAGCTCATCGTTGAAAGTAGGTATAAAATAATCTCCCGACTCAACCATTTCCACGGACGCACGAGCATAACGGGGTTCATCCCGGTCCCAGAGCGTCGTCTGGCCGGCCATAAAAAGATAAATGCCGAGTATAATCAAACAAGCCCCCGCCAGCTTAATCTTGCCGACTTTCGGACTGGAAACTATATTATTCAATCCGCAGCACCTTAATAAAGTCCATTTTATTTGACGGGATTATAATCAAACCGCCGACGTATTACAACATCCTTTTCGCTAAACACGCACTGTATTGACGGTTCTTTTGAAAATATCTAATATGTGCTTGAATATCCACCAATCCTGCGTTAATTATAAGCTGACATTTCCCATTTAACAACTGACATTTCCCATTTAAACTGTTAAAAAACATA
>CAZVPF010000020.1:0-58931 GCA_964628195.1 uncultured Pirellulales bacterium
TCGATATTATTGTTGCCACAGTTGCATTCGGGATGGGAATAGATAAATCCAATGTTCGTTATGTCATTCACACAGGTATGCCAAAATCACTTGAGCATTATCAGCAGGAAAGCGGACGCGGGGGTCGTGACGGCTTGGAGGCAGAATGCTGTTTATTTTATTCCGGTGGTGATTACGGAACCTGGAAAAGTCTGATGAGCGATATGCCTCCGGAAGCTAAAAAAATAGCTATGACAAAGTTAGGGCATATGTACAGTTACTGCACTCAAGGTATTTGCAGACATAAAGCAATTCTTCGCTATTTTGGCCAAGATATTGAGGCTGATAGCTGTAATGCATGCGATATGTGCCTCGGTGAATTCGATTACATAGATGATGCACTGGTCGTAGCTCAAAAAATATTATCGTGTATTCTCCGTGTAGATCAGCGTTTTGGGGGCGATTATGTTGCTTCCGTTTTAATCGGCTCAAAGAATAGCCGAATCCTTGAAAACAACCATGACAAGTTAAGTACATACGGACTGCTTAGTGATTGCTCAAAACATACAGTGCGAGATTGGATCGAACAGCTTACCGGCCAGGACTATATCGAAAAATATGGCGAGTACAATACCTTGAGAATTACAGAAAAAGGCCGCGTTCTTATAAAAGGCGAAGGTACTCCTCGATTACTCAAACCTGCGGTCAAAAAAGCAAAAGTGTCAAAAGTTGCTTCAGATTCATGGGAAGGTGTAGATAAAGGACTATTTGAACAATTAAGAAAATTAAGAGCTAAGATAGCTGGCACAAAGAAAATCCCTGCGTATATAGTTTTTGGTGATGCAGCACTTAGAGATATGGCCAGGAAAAGACCTATGTCCCTTGAATCTTTTCTTGAGGTCAAGGGTGTTGGTGAAAAGAAATATAAAAAATATGGTGAAAGATTCATTGCTGCCATCAAGGATTACTGCAGCGAATATTCACTGGATATGGACACAGATGGGCAATAAATTGTTATAATAGCTGGAGCACAAATCAAAATCAGGCCTTATATAATGCTGTTGATGATCCTTGCAGGATAGATAACTCGACAGTAGCAGGAGACGATAAATTATACATTGAAGCAATCCATGCGGTTATGGCATACCTTTTACGTAGAAGATTTCATTCAATAACTATTGATCCTGAGAAACTTGATGGGAGCACAGGAGGATTGGTTTAATCAATGTAGCCCCTGTGTAACGGAAACCGATGCATATATATCGCATTATGTTGAGTGGAAAGTATGTAGCTTGGTCTATTGTTTCTTAAATTCAGAAGAATAATCCATCAACTGAGCAGCGGCTCGCTTCCTGTCTTGCGTTAGGTCTGTGTATCTCATCGTTGTCCTGATATCAACATGCCCCAGCTGTTCTTTTGCGACTGTAAGGTCTTTTGACATCTTAATCAGGTGAGTAGCATAAGTGTGCCTTAACGCATGGAACTGGGTAACTTCCGGAAAGCCGCATTTAGCCGTTAGTCGCATAAGCACCTTACGCAAACCAGGCTTTAGTTCATCGCCATACCTGTTGTGAAAAACCCTGTTGTCGTCATGCTCTGAATTTTTCTTATGCTCCTCAAGAAATTCAGCAAGCTGTTTAGGAATCGCAACATCCCTTTCTCTGATGGTCTTGCCGGAAGATTTCGGCAGCCAACCCGCTTTCCTGCGGACATGAATTATGAACTGTTTCAGGTCAACATCATCCCACTCAAGATTGATCATTTCGCCTTCGCGAAGCCCTGTGTAAAGAGCTGTCAGCAGCACAGGCCTGAACCACCCATTAGCTGTTTCCAGCAATTTGTGGGCTTCTTCTTCGGTCAGAGCACGGATCATCTTGCTGTCATCTTCTTTAAGGTATTCCATGTCCGAAAGTGGATTTGTAGAGAGCATATCCCATTTGCATGCTTTGTTCAAAAAGGTCTTTAAGCTGCTTATCTCGATATTTATGGTACGTTTTTTTATGGGTGTCTTGCCGTTTGGGGTAACTTCATTCATCCTGAACCGTTTGTATGCTTCGATTACCTCAGGCCTGATCTGAGAGAGTTTTGTAAGATATGGCCTCTCGGAATCAAGGAATCTCTCGAATTGCTTTATAACCCGCTCATTGCGGTTCTGGTAGGAAGGTGAATTAATACCCTTTGTCCGCTCAAGATACTCGTCAAAAAACTTCCGGATCGGGTAGTCTTTCTTGAGCAGGCCGGCCTCGCCTCTTTCAAGTTTGGCCTCGATGTCGCCCCTTGCTTTTTCGGCAATGGTCTTGGAGCGGCCAATCTTTTTCCGCATAAATTTCCCGTTGACGTAATAGCCTACGTACCAGGTTTTGCCACGACTGTTTTTTCTGCTAAAAGTAAATGCCATAAGTTACTCCCATGCTCCCGATAAGCTCCCGTGAGCATCTTATAGCAATTTACTTGATACGTAAGTCCTTGTCAAGACTAAAATAAAGAAATGTTGAAAACTGGAGGCGGGGGGAATCGAACCCCCGTCCCGTGACATTTCCGGTCAGGCTTCTACATGTTTAGTCGTTTTATTAAAGATTCGCTCAGCCTTTCGCCAAACGACAGGCTTGGGCTTTGCTATCGCGCTGAGTTCTCGCCTCGGGGCCGCGCGAAAGCCCCTCAGCCAGCCCGCTAAGTCGACGCCCTGTACGAACCCACGGGCAAGGTCCGCAAGGACGGGCGCTTATTTAAGCAGCCATTTTATACTGGTAGTTGCCAGTTATTATTAGTAACGGATGATTAACCAGGCCAACCGTCATCCTGGACATGCAACCTAACCTTCTACCTGTCCGGTCGAAGCCAGTCGCCCCCTTGACTTGTAAATGAGCAAACATTAATTATACGATCAAATATAAATATGTTCAAGATAATTGTCGGCAAAACATAGCCTGTTCTGAAGCGATATCAGACGTATATCATTTTTTTTGTCATTGCACCGTCGATAACGAAGTTCTGGCCTGTTATGAAAGCGGCCTTTGGACTGCAAAGATAGACGACCATTTCGGCGATGTCCTCGGGCACACCTGCCCGGCCTGCGGGGTGCTGCTTGTGGTCCATAGGGGAGAGTTTGCTGAAAAGCTCCCGCTTGGGCCATTCGTACTGGTCTGTTACGATCCAGCCCGGGCTGACACAGTTTACACGAACCTCCGGTGAGACGCTTATCGCGAGGGCGTGGGTAAGAGCAAGTATGCCGCCTTTGCTGGCGGAGTAGGCCTCTGTGTTCGGTTCGGACATAAAAGCGCGGGTGGATGCTATGTTCACAATAGCGCCGCCGGATGCTTTGAGGTATTTAAGGCAGTACTTGCTTGTGAGAAAGGGCCCGGTAAGGTTCACATCGATGACCCGCTGCCACTGTTCCGAGGTTAACTGGGAAATCTCCCGGTTGTCCATTATGGAGGCGTTGTTGACGAGAAAGTCTATTCTGCTGTACCTGCCTATGACCGATTCGACAAGGGTTTTTACCGCTTCTTCGTCGGCGACGTCGACATTAATGAAACACCCGCCGCCCTTGAGCTGGTCGCTTGCCATCTTGCCGGTGCGCGCGTCTATTTCGGCGATTACAACTTTTGCTCCTCTTTCGGCGAAACATTGTGCTGTTGCCAAACCTATTCCCTGTCCGGCACCGGTGACTATTGCAACTTTATCTCTGAACATCGTCCATACCTTTCACAATTAAAGGGTTTTCGATCTCAATATCGAAATTATCAGCCACACTCCAAGTATTGCTGCCAGTACGTAACCGATAGCCCCCAGTGTCTGCAAATGAATGATCCCCAGCGCGGTTCCCTCCTGCGGGACCAGCAGCGAAGAGCCGATAAGCAGGGCGGCGATTATAACCGCGAAGCTTAGCCTGTTGGAGCTTTTGTCGAGCGTGGTGTTTAGCGTTTCGAGGTGCTCGTGATGCACACGCAGCTGGGCCTTGCCCTGGCGGAACTTGTTGAGTATCGCGTTTATGTCCTCGGGGAAATTGGCAACCATATCACCGGCGCCTGTCATAGTCTTGCGAATGGTTCTAAAGACGTTGGATGGTTTGGCGCCTTCAAGGCTGAACCTTCGGGCGTAGGGTTTTAAGTGATCAAAAATAGGGAAGTCTTCGTCGAGTGACTTGGCGAACGATTCGATAGTCATCATCGTTTTCATCATCATCGTGAAGTCCGGCGGAAGCTGGATGTAGTGCTTTCGCATTATCTCAAAGGTTTCCTGTATCAAAGGCCTGAAAGGTATGTCCTGCAAAGGCAGGCCGTAGAAGCGGTCGAACAGGGATTCCACCTCCCGCAGAAGCGAGTTCATATCCGTTCGCTCGTCAACAAGCTCGGACCGCTCCAGTGCGCGGAGCATGTAATGTGCGTCGTTATTAACGATAGCTACAACTTCGTCCTTAAGCAGCCGTCTTTCCTGCGAGCCGAGCCTGCCGGCCTGGCCGAAGTCTATAGGGGCAAGTATATTGTTGTCCATTACGAAAAAGTTGCCCGGGTGCGGGTCGGTGTGGAAAAAGCCCTGGTCGAAGACCTGCTTGAATACATAATCTGCGCCTCTTTTGGCGATAAGGTGCGGGTCGAGCCCTTTCTCGACCAGCCGGTCGACGTTGCCGGGTTTGAGCCCGTGGATGTACTCCATCGTCAGTAGGCCCTCAGTGCAGTATTCGTCGAAGATACGGGGTATATGAATCGTTTCATCGTCTTCGAAGTTCATAATGAACCGCTTTTGATTTCGCCTTTCGTTGGCGAAGTCGGCTTCTTTCGTGACGGCCCGGATGAACTCGCTGACCATTTTTTGCGGGTCGATGGTGTCGTCGTTGGGGAAAAAGTTGGCCTTTATTATCCCGGCAATGTCATGAAGGACCTCGCATTCTATCCTGAGGCGTTCGACTATCTTCGGGCGGCGGATTTTAACTACGACTTCTTTGCCTTCTTTGGTAACCGCGCGGTGCACCTCGCCGATGCTGCCTGCGGCGATGGGCTTTTCGTCGAACTCTTGGAAAATTTCCTCCGGAAATCCGCCGAGCTCCTTTTTGACCTCCAGGCGTATCTTCTCCCAGTCGGCAGGGGGGACCTGATCCTGGAGGTGTTCGAGCTGGTCGATGTACTCAGCGGGCACGAGGTCGGGACGGGTGCTTAAAAGCTGGCCGAATTTAATGAACGTGGGGCCGAGCTCTTCAAGCGCGAGCCTTGCGCGTTTGGCACGCGAAGCATGATCGTTTACCTTGCCCGACTGCTGCTCGGTCTTTCGCCTGCCGGGCAGCCCGAACTTGGTTTTACCTATCGTCCAGCTAAGCTCCTCGAAGCCGTACTTAAGCAGTATCCCCATTATGTGCCGGTAAAGGCCAAAATGGCGAAACCTGCGCTTTAGGTTGCCTGCCCACCTAAACAAGTCAGGGCCCCGGATTATTGTGAAAGTTTCTGCTCGATGGAGTCGAGCTTGGCCATAATTGTCTCAAGGTCCTGCTTTGTCAAAACGCCCATATTCGTAAGGGCCTTGTTCACTTCATCGCTGACCAGCTTTTCCATGTCCTTGCGGGTCTTTTCCGCGTGGTCCATGACTTCTTTTACAAAGCCTGTCTGCTGCTCCCGCGAAACCTTGCCTTTCTGAACATACTCGTCGAAAATGTGCTCAGCTTTTTCTTTTGTCATGCTCATGGCCCCGAGTCCAGCTAAAAAGATACGGTCAAGTGTGTCAAACATATTTCACCCCTTATTAAGTTTGTTAAAATTAATTGCTGTTAAACGCTTTTTATACATTTTATAGCTTCTTTCGCCAATTGCAAGAAATATATCTGTTCCATTTAAACCATAAGAACTAAAAAAGAGTTTGCTATTGCAAATAGTACCTCCAGAGCTAATATGAAGTAATTATTAAATTAAAAGGGAAACTCTATGTCTCGTATTACTGTACTATTGATTTGTTCAATAACGATCCTTATCACTTATATAACCGGCTGCGGAAAGTCTCAAACGCGACAAACACCTGAAAATCAAGTTATATCGCAACCTGCTGAGGAGCAGAACGTTGTATTCAACTATTCGGAGATATATAAGGAAAATGAGAACGTCTTGGCTGCTCTGCCGAATGTGCTTATTATAGGTGACTCTATTTCGATGGGATACGGGCCCTTCGTGCAGGCCCGAATGGAAGGTAAGGCCAATGTCTACAGGCTCCGTCAAAACGGTGGACCTACGGCAAAGGGATTGAAGTATATAGACCAATGGCTCAGTGATATCGAGTGGGACGTCATCCACTTCAACTGGGGCCTGCACGACCTGAAACGTGTCAAACAGGGCGACAAGTACATCTCCGGCACGAACCAGGAAAGCCCTGAACAGTATGCAGCCAACCTGCAAATGCTGGTGAAGAGACTAAAAGCTACCCGGGCCAAACTTATCTTCGCCGCCACCACCCCCGTTCCGGCTGGTTGTGAAAAGAGAGACAAAGGTCAGGCAGTGGTTTATAACGAAATCGCAAAGGCAGTTATGAAACGAAACAACATACCTGTGAACGACCTCTATTCATATATTCTGCCGCATTTGGATGAGTATATGGTCTCTCCGGGAAATGTACACTACAACAAACAGGGCAATCAGTTCCTCGGAAAAAAAGTTGCCGAGGAAATAAGCAAAAATCTATAATATATAATAGGTCCTCGGCCCTATTTCCTGGTCCAGTCTGTGATGTTCTTGGCCAGTATTTCCGGTGAGCGCCTGGTCATAATGTGCTGCTTGATGGCGGGCTTGATCTTGAGTTTGTCCAGCGATTTCTCCACCCGCTGCCAAAGCTGGTCCTGCTTTTTTTTCGTATCAGCCAGGTACAGCTCGGTAACAAGTTCCTGCAGTTTCTGTATCGCTATGGTGTCCATGTTCTTGTAGTAATTCGATATAACGTCTTTCTGGTACGATGAGTATTCTTTTGCAGACATATCCGGTCCTTAAATTCTGCGTAAAGTTACAAGTTTATAACTAGTACAGAAATAATAACATATACCTTCTCGCCTTGTCGAGCATTTCTGTGAATGATTTCAATTGCCGGGAATTATGCAGCAGGTCCGTTTTTTTTCTTTGATTTGCGCAATAAATATGGTATCTTTCTGCCTTTATTGCGCTTTAGATGCCGAAAGCGTCACATAAGGTGCAATAAACCGCCATGTTCTTGTGATTGGCGTTTTTTAATCTGAGTTTGCGGGTATTTAAGTTATGGAAATAAAAGCATTTAAGGGTTACAGGTACGACAGTGATAAGGTCGGCGACGCTGGCAAGTGCATATCACCGCCATACGATGTCATTGACGATACTAAGCAGCAGCAGCTTTACACTCTTAGCCCTTATAATATAGTCAGGGTCATAAAAAACAAGGAACTGCCCGGCGGCGACAAGTACGCCCAGGCTGGGGACTTTTTTGACGAAATGGTCGAAAACGGCATCTTAAAGGCCGATGACAATGACAGCATTTACGGGTATGTTCAGGATTTTACATTAAACGACGAATTCTATCAGCGAAGCGGTTTTGTGGCACTGGGAAAACTTGCCGAGTTCGGCAGGGGTGTGCAGGCTCATGAAAACACACTCGATGGACCAAAGGCCGACCGCCTTAACCTGATGCGGGCCACCGGGGCGCAGTTCGGTCAGATATTCATGATCTACGATGACCCGGAGAATATTGCCGACAAGGTCATAGCCGATGCAGCCGCCCGCCCGGCACTGATAGACTTTACCGACGAGCAGAACGTGCGTCACCGTCTTTTTGCAATCGACAATCCGGCGGATATATCGGCTGTAGTCGAGATGATGAAAAATAAGACACCGGTTGTCGCTGACGGGCATCACCGTTACGAGACGGCGCTTAATTTTTATAATGAAACACAGAACCCCGACGCGATTTACCGAATGATGACATTCGTGAATATGCGGAACGAGGGCATGGTAGTTCTGGCGACGCACAGGCTTGTTAAGAACCTGTCGAGTTTTTCGTTGCCGATACTGCTCGAAGAGCTCAAGGACAATTTCATAATAACCGAGCTGAGGTATTCGAGTGTCGATGAAAAAATATCCGCCCGTGAGGAAATGTTCGCTGTTATGCGCGAGCAGTTCGAGCTTGGCAATAATTGCTTCGGCATATACGCAAATACCGAGGCGTTTTACACCGCCGCACTTAAAGACACAGGTGCGATGGAAGTTTATGCCGACCAGATGTCCCCGGCCAGCCGCCGGCTTGACGCAGCGGTGCTGCATAAGCTGATACTCGAAGAAAAGCTCGGTATCGATGAAAAAAAGCTCGCCGAGCAGTCTAACATTGAATATATAAAGGACATCGGCAACGCGGTGGAGGCCTCTATGAGCGAAGTCGATCTCGGCCACGGACAGGCCGTATTCTTTATGAACCCTACGAAAATGGAACAGATAAAGGCCGTCGCAGCCGCCGGAGAGAGAATGCCCCAAAAGTCGACATTCTTCCATCCTAAGGTGTTTACGGGCCTTGTTATAAACAAGCTCAACGCCGAGCGAGTTGTGAAAAAGTAGTGACACAAAAATAGCTTATTCAGGAGAACAAAAAATGACAGACTGGAAAAACCCGCCAAAATTATTCATACCCGGACCGGTGCACGTACTGGACGAAGTGCTTGAGCAGCTTTCGCGCTACACACTCGGGCACAGGGGCAAGGAATATTCACAGCTTCACGAGCAGACGGTGACAATGCTCAAAAAAGTGCTCTTCACCGAGCAGAATATATTCCTCAGCACATCCTCTGCTTCAGGTATATGGGAAGCGGCGATCCGCAACTGTGTCAACTTCGACGAAAAGGTTTTGGCGACCTGCTGTGGTGCTTTCAGCGACAAGTGGGCAAGCGTTATCAAGAGCTGCGGCAGGGAATGTGACGAGCTTAAGGTCGACTGGGGCAAACCGGTAACCGCCGAGATGATCGACGAGGCCCTTTCAAAGGGTGACTACGCGGCCATCACAATGGTCTATAACGAAACTTCGACCGGACTTACAAACCCGGTTTATGAAATAAGCAAGATGATGAAGGAAAAGTATCCCGATGTGCTTGTCTTCGTTGACTCTGTAAGCGCAATGGTTGGCTTGCCGCTTCATTTTGACGAGCTGGGCTGGGACGTTACTTTCGCCTCCGTGCAGAAGGCTTTCGCCATCCCGCCGGGACTTGCAGTCGCCGCCGTAAGCAACAGGGCGCTGGAGAAAAGCGCAAACGTTCCGCAGCGCGGTTATTACTTCGATTTCCAGAGTTTTGCGAAGTCGGCCGCTAAACATCAGACCCCGACCACCCCGGCTGTGCCGCATATAATGGCGCTTAACTACCAGTGCGAAAGACTGCTCAAGGAAGGAATGGAAAACGTATGGGACAGGCACAAAAAGATGGCCGAGTTTGTCCGTGACTGGGCGAAGAAAAATTTCGATCTTTACTGCGATCAGCAGTACGCGTCCGACACGCTTACGTGCGTCAAGAACACGAAGGGCATTAACGTCGCCGAAACCATCAAGGCGCTTCAGCAAAAGCATAACACCATTTTCGGTAACGGTTACGGCAAGACGAAGGAAGATGCCTTCCGCATCTCCCACATGGGCGATGTCACAATGGACGACCTCAAGGAACTGCTGGGATGGATCGATGAAGAGATAAGCTAAGCAGCAAGCCTGCTCCGTATCGAATTCGCATTAAAAATAAACCCCGGTTAAAGCCGGGGTTTTTTAGTATTAACAGCGTTTATTCTGAAATTTACCATATCAGTCTTCGTCCTGGTCTTCGTTGTTATTCTTCTCCATGCCCGGTTTAGGTGCATTCGGCGGCCCTTCATAAGGAATATACGGAGCCGGGAGCTTTGCTATAAGCCTGTCGAACTTCACCTTTGCCGCCAGAACCTCCGGGTCCTTCGAGTCTGTCACTTCCTTATAGCCCGTGCCGTCCCTGCTGCTGCCGCAGTCGTAAAGCCTTCCGTAATGCAGGGGCGAGTTATCCTCCAGCAGCCACCTCCTGTCGCGCAGTATCCTTCGATCCGCGATGAAGCTGAATATCCAGTCGCGTCTTTTCCCTTTTGTTCCGCTTAGTGTTGGCCGCATAGAGACCCCGTCGATAGGCCGGTCGCTCGGAAGCTTAGCATCGGCATAATCAACCAATGTTACGAAGACATCGGAAAGATCCGTCAGATCATCCACCTTGCCCTGCTTTTTAACCACTCCCGGACAGTTGACTATCATCGGCACCCTTGCTCCCAGCTCAGTGGCTGTGGATTTACCGCCGCCCCCGCCTGTACCGTTATCGCCGGTGAAGAAAATAATTGTGTTGTCACGAACCCCGGCCCGTTCAAGAGCCTTAACAAGCCGCCCTATGAGTTTGTCCATGTATTCGACGTTGTCCTTAAAGTTGGCTTTATCTTTTTTTCTTCTGTCAGCAAGTGTTTTTGTGGTATCCGGTGTTTTATACCATGGGCCATGCGTCAGGCACATCGGATAGTAAAGGAAGAAAGGTCTGCTTCGGTTTTTCTCAATAAAATCCACTGCAAAGTCCATGAAAATATCCGGTCCATAATCGTCGGTCTTGGTGTCCAGCAGTTTGCCGTTTTTCATCACAGACGGGTCCCAGTATCGCCTCCTGCTCTTGTATTTCATCTGATCCTCCGGGCTGAGGTACCTGCGATATGCCCAGATGCAGTACTCGTCAAAACCGGCGTCTCGTACGACCGTCGGGTATTCACCGGAAAGCTGCCATTTTCCGGCAAGGGCGGCAGCGTAACCTTCGGGCTTCAGTATATCGGCGAAAGTTATGTGATTTTTGCCGATATCCTCTACAGGGCTGTTGCGATCCGGCCCGCCTCGCTTGCCGGAGAAATTATAAACCCCGTTATGACAACCGTATTGGCCGGTCATTATCATAAACCGTGTCGGATGACAAACCGGAGATGCGTAGCAGGTTCTGTATTGCACGCCCGTACGTGCCAATTCATCCAGCTCTGGTGTGTTATATTCTTTATTTCCATAGCAGGAAAGCTCGCAAGCCCCGATGTCGTCTGCCATGAATACCACAAAATTGGGCTTTTTACCCGATTTCAGCCCCGAAACAGTGTTTGCTTTTTCCGACTCCGAGCAGCCTGCAATGCCGCAGGCAAGTGTAATACCCGAATATTTTAGAAAATCTCTGCGATTCACTTTACTTTTCATTTACATACACCTTTCATCTATTTGACTTATAGCCAGCATAAGTTAGATTATATCTTCCTCATATAATAGAAAACAAGTCTCAGTCAGGGAATTTTTGAAAAAACGGTAATAATCGTAAAATTTTTACATGGAGCAATTAAACAGGTGTTTCGGGGGGCTTTAAATGTCCGTTTAGAATGAAATTCATGACTGAATCGCCGCGGTTCAGGAGGTAATAGATAAGCAGGATATTAAGCGGGCAGATTATCAGGGTAACATGAAAGTTCTGAATGAAAATTACCTCGAACAGAAATGACCCAATTCCGCCTCTCGTTTGATGATATACTTCATAATTTACAGCTGCATGCCTTATGATGAGCGATAAGAACCCGAGCAGGTATAGCGCAAAGCTTAACAGCGTATAAACTCCCATGGAGCGGACCGCCAGCAAAATCACATTTTGTTTATTTAA
The DNA here is from genome assembly GCA_964628195.1 of uncultured Pirellulales bacterium. Taxonomy (GTDB): domain Bacteria; phylum Planctomycetota; class Phycisphaerae; order Sedimentisphaerales; family Anaerohalosphaeraceae; genus CAZVPF01. The sequence goes on from CAZVPF010000020.1 coordinate 11,630, forward strand.
TGATACCTGCGGTTCGAGGTCCGTGTACTGGCGCAGTAATTTTTTTGCAAGCCTGCCCGACATCAGCAGGTAAAGTGACAAAGCAACAATAAAAAAAGTTTTGGCCAAAGTTTGTGCAGGATATGCAAGGATCATGGGGTTCGCTTTTAAGTCCTTCCACGAGAGCAGCCACATCCGCATATTAAGCAAAGTCGTAACAATTTCAAATCCTGCGCGAAGTGCAAATACCACGGCAACCAGGCGTGCCGCCATTGAAATAACCTTTTCACGAGATGCGTACAATGGATTCCTTTCCATATAATAGCTGTTGAAGTTCATTGTACGCACCGTTTTATCCAGGTCAAGCCTTGAAATTACTTCCAAAGGCCGGCTAAATAAGCTTATAAGCCCTCGCTGCCACCCAGCCAGTTTTCGCAAAGCATAATAATATCCATCTCGCCGACCAGCCCATCGTGATTCACATCGGCATTGTCATACCAGCCTGTGTCACCTTCAGCAGTAAGCCAGTTTTTCGCTATTGCTGCGAAGTCCCGTATATCCACTCCCTCGCCGCAGACTATATCACCTGCCGTAAATTGCCATGAAAGCTTAGGATATTCAACACCGTCAACGCAAATCCGCCAGTGGTCCTCAGTGCCGTTTCCATCGTCGAGAAAGTCCCACCCCGCAGCCGTGAAAGTTGCAGCCTGTTTCATCTGTGCCGTAGTTTTCGCCAGGCCGCCTGCGCTTGTCGTCATGCCGGATGTGTCTTTATCCCAGAAACTGCCCGTAACGGTCCCGTCGTTGTCACCGACCAGGCCACCGACATAATATCTCTCGCCGCTTACGGCACCGACTGAGCAGCAGTATTCGACGATACATGCAGATTCCCTGTTCCACCCGACAAGCCCTCCGGTCCTGTCCCGTCCGCCGTAGACATCGCCGAGTGCATAGCAGTTGCCGATATAAGCGTTATTAGAACCCGCCAGGCCGCCTGCGTCGCTGCTGCCTGAAACAACAGTGCCCGCTGCGAAACTGTATCGAATAGATCCAGAGTCCCCATTGGAACCGACCAGCCCGCCGACTGCACTTGAAGGTCCGGTTACGTTGCCGAGCGCGTAACAGTATTCAATATCTCCGTCATTGCTGCCGATCAGGCCGCCTATCCGGTAACTGCCGCGGCCTGTGTTGTCAAGTACGGCCTGTGAACTGCAATACCTGACCATTCCGTTATTCGAGCCTGCAAGCCCGCCAATGTCTGACCATGTTCCGGCGACCGATCCGCTGGTATGACAGTTAATAATTTCGCCTTCATATACCCGCCCGGCCAGCAGCCCGACATGCGTTTTGCCCACAATGTCCGATGAATCTACATTAATGTTTTTGATAACCCCGCCTGAAATGTCGCCGAAAAGGCCTATATAATTCGTACCGGGAAAGTTCATTACGGCGTTTGAGATCGTAAATCCCCGGCCGTCAAAAACACCCGTAAATGGCGTAACGTAATCGGCAACGGGTTGCAGGTCAGCTACACCGCCCAAGTCGATATTGTTAGTCAATTCGAAATAATCGCCCCAGTCCCCGCTGCTTGCTGTCAGTTCCTCCCAGTCTGCTGAATTGGCGATCCGGTACGGATTCGTTACAGACCCATCCCCGCCTGAATAAACACCCGCCATGGCAAAACAAGAAAAAACAGCCAATACCCCAATAATTATCTTTTTCATTATCACCACCCCAAACCTGTACTTAATAAACCAAGTCAAATCCATAACAAGAATCTTAATTATATAAATTTTTTAATAAAAAGTCAAGCAAAATACATCAAAACCAACATTTTTAGTCGACTTTCTGGGCCATTATTTCTCTTAACTCAAGTCCCCTAAAATACCCGTATAAAAGCTGTCAGTGCCCATTGTTATATTTCTTTCTTGACAAAACACTACTTAATAAGTATGTTATATTAGCAGGTATAGGCTTGGTTATCTATTTTAACATGGTATTGAGAAAGCATTGCAGATATCATGCGAGCCGGTCTTAAATTTGGAGAAGGAAAGGGATATATAATGAGACGGTTTTTCACATTCAACAGCACCTGTTGTAAGGTATTATTTGTTTTGCTTGTTTCTTTGTTTGTGCTTACGCCAGTTGTACAGGCTTTGGGCCTTGCCGCTGGAACCGACCACGCGATTATAAAATACGACCTTCAAACCGGCACCGGAACGACGGTATTTTCCAGCGGGTATGCGTATGTTGGAGATGTCTCTTATGACAGCCTTAACGATGATATCTACTTCTTCACAACACAGGGTTATTACAACGACATTGCTCGGAACGACGAGCTCATTCACAGATACCATGATAACGCAATAAGGATGGGGGCGCTGGATTTCGATCCTTACAGCAGAGAACTCCTTATCCGGCATGATGACACAAGGTCTCCATCAACATATTTCACCCGTTACACCTCGATCGACACCCGCAATGTAGACACCGGAGCGACTAACCTTGTGGCACGGAATGGCAGATATACGATAACCGGATGGAGTGGATACGATCCCAGACCGATATGGGGCAGAATTCACGGATACCGTGATGTGGCGGTAGACTCCTTTAACCAGAAGGTTTACTGGACCGATTACTATGCAGGCACCATCCTGAGCAGGAATATCGACGGTTCGGGCTCGGTAAGCGTCATTTATTCAGGGCTTGACAACCCCCAGGCACTGGCACTGGACGCAGGAAGCTCGACACTTTATTTTACCGATGCGACGGGCATCCGCAGCGGTTCGATGTACGGCTCTACAGCAGTAAGCGATGTAATTGTGCCCCTGTCCGAAACAAGCTACACTATTGATTTCGACCCCTTGTCAGGTCAGATATACTGGACGCAGTCCGGCTTCGTTAAAAAAGCTGACTACAATGGTTCAAATATTACCGACGTAACCAATGCCGCGGGCAACCCCATTGCGGCAGATGTCATATCCCTCGGCCATGATGCCGGGGCCGTGCCGCAGAACCCGATCATGCCCGATATTACAGACCCCGAAACGGGCTTCCTTTTCAATGACATTCAGGTCAGCGATAAGATGCTGTTTTTCGACCCGGAATATGCTATCGGCTATGACTACTCAGTCCAGGGCACGAACTTCGCATCGGTGCTGCTGCCAAATATAGGTGACGGGTTATTTGAGCTTTACCTGTGGGATGGAAGCGAATATGTGCTTGAAAGTATTGTAAATGCAGGTGAGATATACACTTTCGGTCCTTCTGGTACGGCACGTTTCCGCATTATGGGCATAGAGGAACAGGCTATGCTCGACCCGCTCGATCCGACTGCTTTCCTGACCGGCCTGTCGTTTACAGATGAGGCAGTTGCCGACGTAAATATGACCGCGATAGTGCCGGAACCGACAACAATGCTGCTGCTTGGTCTTGGCGGTATCCTGCTGAAAAAAAGGAAATAATTCTCCTTACACCAGTGGAAAAACCGGCTGGTTTTAAGGCTGTAAGCTAAAAAAAAATCCGGTTGAAATGGTGCAAATTATCTTGTTGTTGTTACGCAAACTCCTATAAGAAATGCATTTAAAGCTTTTCAGGGCCGTTTTGCCTCCAGCGGGGCGGTTGTTAAAATACCCCAATTATCCGGATTATTATATAACCCTTGACATGGGCAGTCGGTTTCGGTTAAAATAAGCACATGTTGATTATGGGGATATTTGTTACTGGGTACAACTGTCCGGAAATCGATCCGAAAGTTTGTAACAAGGAGAATGGTGTTATGAAAATAAGTTACCCGATTTTGTTGGCGGTTTTGGTTTTTATTTCATTATTGAGCATCCCGGCCTTCGCCGAAGATCCTGATTTTCTTCCCTACAGTTCGCATTACCAGGGCAGGACATACTTCGAGCAAGACGGGTATAAGGGCCATATAGATTTCGCCGTTTATGACACAACACTTAATGAGAATGACGGCATAACAAACCCGGGTTCGGGCCAGTATCTGTACGCCTACCAGCTCTTCTTCGATTACGATTCGGCGGATTCCATTGAATACTTCTCGCTTCTCGGTATCGGTTTTCACGAACCGGGAGACCTCGTGCAGGGTTCAGAGACCGACGGTATTGGCGATATCTACCCCACTCTCGGCGAAGGTCAGGCCCCGGTTGACGAGGACTTCCATCCCGAGGGCGACAATCTCTACAGCCAGGCATGGTGGCAGTTCGACAACGGCCAGCTGATAGGCGGAGAGAGATCATACCTGCTGCTGCTTAGCACGGATCACAACTACAAAACGGAGGGGGCGGGCTTTAGCTTCACACGTCCGGACGGCAGTATTGTCGTTCCCAACCCCGAACCGGCAACTTTGGGTTTACTTGCTCTTGGCGGGCTTTTACTGAGGAAAAGAAGAAACTAAAACGCAGTTCAGTAAAGATTTTTTTCGTCAATGTTAAATAAGTTAAGTTTTATATCCGGGGGGAATAAAATGAAACGATTCATTACAGCAACAGTTTGTCTGTCTGTACTTGCCGTGTTGATGACATCGGGCACTGCATTCGCGGCCCAGGGCGGATATTCGCTGGTACTGCAGGTTTCGCCGGCAAACGGCGGGGTTGTCACTCCTGCCGCGAGCAGCGAAGGCGTCTACTCTGCCTATGCAGAAGAGAACGTAACCGTCAGTGCCACACCTTCGCCGGGTTACAGGTTTGTATACTGGCTCGGTGACGTGGGCGACCAGACAGCCAACGAAACTTCCGTCAGCATGAACGCACCGAAGATGGTGGTTGCGGTTTTCGAGCGAAGCGACTTCGACTTCTCGCAGGTTGTATCACGTTCGGTCAGCAGCCCGGGCGGCGGGGGGCTTCGCAGGTCACCGAGCCCGATCAGCAACAATTCAACACCCTCTGCGGCGGGCGGTTATGTGCCGGATTATCCCGACTTTCCGGACTTCCCTGAGGACCCTGAGGACCCTGACGAAGAAAACCCAGGCGATGATCTGCCGGTCCCCGGTAAAATGGGCGAAGAGAATCCCATTCCCGAACCTGCAACTGTTTTCATTTTCGGCGCCGGTGCGGTGCTGGTTCGCAACAGAAAATGTATTAAAAAGAAACGTTAACTTTCATGAAATAGAAATGCTTACAGCGGTGCTTGTCCCCGGCATCGCGTAAGCGAGGCCCTGCCTTTGGAGGAGGCTGACAGGGCCGAGCCGGAGCAAGTGCTTCGGCTTTTTTTATGCGCAGTTTAACCCTTGCGAAAGACCGCTACCACGTTTTCAACATCCACCACGAACAGGCGGTTGTCGCCCTCAAAGTCGACGGGTATTGCGCCTTTGGGGTTGAAAAGCACCTTGTCATACTGCTTGAGGGGCCAGTCGGAGGAAAGGTCGACCTCGGCAGAGACCGACACTATCCGGCCTGTTATCGTGGGTATTTCGATGTTGTCGGGCAGCTGGATACCGCCCTTTGTTTCTTTTTTGTCCTCGTCCTTGCGAATCAGAACCCGCTTGCCGATAGGTTCGACTGTCTCAAAAATATCTGTGCTTTCTTTTTTTGCCATTTTTAACCTGGGTCCTTTATTATTTCAAGCCCGGCACCGAAAAGTGCCGATAAACTTTCTGAAATTAAAAACTAACACTTATATTTTCTTCCTCCTCCGAGAGCAGTGGCGAATGGTCGTTACTGCTCTTTTTATTTAGAGGAGTCCGAAGCTGTACTCATCAATTCTGCGAACAGTTAACAATTATAACTGAAACTCATGAAAGTTAAAGAGCGCATTGGCTGGGCAGCAAAAGTATTTCAACATCGGCGCCCGCGAAGAATACTTGGACTATTCGTCGTCTTTGTCTTCAGCCTTTTTCTTCTTGGACTTGCTCTTTTTCCTGCCGAGCAGTTCATCTGCCTGTTCGAGCGTTTCGGGCGGCCATTTCCCCTCTGACTGGAGTTTTTTGAGGTTGTCCACCTGCTTTATACTCACAATAGTTCTGCACCGCGGGAACTTATTACAGCCGAGGAACGGGCCTCTCTTGCTCTGGCGGACGACGAGTTCGCCTTTTTTGCACTTATGACATGTAATGCCGGTCGGCTCGGGCGGGGCCTTTGGCGGCAGTACGTTACCTTCCTTGTCGAGATTAAGGATAGTCTTACATTCGGGATATCCTGAGCAGCCGAGGAACGGGCCGAATCGCCCGAACTTCTGCACCATCGGTTTTCCGCAGTTGGGACATTTATGCTCGGTCGTCTTTTCCTCCTGCATCTTACCCTCGCGGTCGCACGGAGCGGCATATTTGCAGTCCGGGTACTTCGAGCAGCTAAGGAACTTGCCGTTCTTTCCGAACCGGTAAACCATCTCGCTGCCGCATTCGGGGCACTTATACTCGCTCGGTGTTGTCTCGGCCTTGGCGTGTTTCATGGTTTCTGCGGCGTGTTCAAGGTTCTCCTTGAAAGGCCCGTAGAATTCGTTAAGCACGCTTATCCAGTCAAGGTGCTGCTCCTCGATTTTGTCAAGCTGCTCTTCCATGTGCCTTGTGAAATTTATATCCATAAGCTTTGGGAAAAACTCGCAAAGCTTGTCGGTCACGATCTCGCCCAGGTCCGTGGCGTGGAAGTTGCGGTCGATCTTCTCGACGTATTTCCTGTCCTGGATTGTACTGATGATAGACGCGTAGGTGCTCGGCCTGCCAATACCTTCCTTCTCCAGTGCCTTGACAAGCGAGGCTTCGTTGTACCTTGCCGGGGGCTTGGTGAAGTTCTGCTGGGCCTGGATGTCGACGGTTTTTACCGCCTGGTCAACCTTGAGCTCAGGGAGCGTCGGGTCGTTCGATGTCGTGGTCCAGATTCGTGTGTACCCGTCGAAGACGAGAACCCTTCCGGTCGTCCTGTAAACGCACGGCCCTTCGGCGGTCTCGGCGAGTATCTGCACAGCGGTGACGTCATATTTGGCGGGCATCATCTGTGAGGCGATGAAGCGCTGCCATATCAGCTTATAGAGCTTGAACTGCTCGTCTGTCAGAACTGTTTTCAACTCGTTGGGCACGAGGTCCGGGTCGGTAGGGCGGATCGCCTCGTGTGCCTGCTGGGCGCCTTTTTTGGAGGAGTACATATTCGCTTTTTCGGGCAGGTACTCCGGGCCGATGTTGTTTTTTATGTACCGCCTGGAGTCATTGAGAGCCTCGGGCGAAAGGTGCGTGCTGTCGGTTCTCATGTAGGTAATAAGCCCGAGAATGCCCATCGAGCCGAGGTCAATGCCTTCGTAAAGCTGCTGGGCGACACTCATCGTCCGCTTGGCGGTAAAGCCCAGCCGATTCGCCGCGGCCTGTTGAAGCGTTGAGGTAATGAACGGCGGCGACGGCCTTGATGTCTGAGTCTTGACCTCGAGATCGCTTATCTTGAAGTCAGCACCTTTCAGCGCGTTAAATATTTTCTCCGCATCGGCCTGGTTGTCTACCGAAAACTTCTCACCCTTTACCTTATAGAGGTCGGCCTTGAACGCGTTTCGTTCCGCCAGCCACTTATTCTGCTCGGCTATGGTCGGCCCTTTATCCTTCTCATCTTTGGTGTTAATGAACTTCGACCATTCCTGCGTGTAGTCCTTTTCAAGATCAACGCTGAAAACTCCTGGGATCAGCCAGTATTCATCCGGCACGAATTCGCGTATCTCCTTTTCGCGGTCGACGATGATCTTGACCGCCACAGACTGTACCCTGCCTGCGCTTAGGCCCCTCGTAACCTTTTTCCAAAGCAGCGGGCTTATCTGGTAGCCGACAATACGGTCAAGTATCCGCCTTGCCTGCTGGGCCATGACCTTGTCCTGATCCAGCTTGCCGGGGGAGGAAAAGGCTCTTTCAATAGAATTTTTGGTAATGGCATTAAATACAACCCGGTATGTGTTCTCTTCCGGCATTTTAAGTATTTCCGCGAGGTGCCATGCAATCGCTTCGCCTTCACGGTCAAGGTCAGTCGCGAGGTATAGCGTGTCGCAATTTTTCGCGGCCGACTTCAAGCTGTTTACTGTTCGCTTCTTGCCGGGTGTTATATCGTATGTGGGCTCGAAATTATTCTCAATATCGACATTCATGCCCTTTGAAGGCAGGTCCCTGACATGCCCCATCGAGGCCTTGACCTCGAAACTGGAACCGAGATATTTATTAATGGTCTTCGCCTTTGCGGGCGATTCCACAATTACAAGTGCTTTTCCGTTGCTTCTCTTTGCCATAAAATAATCCAAAAGGGGGTTAAATAAGTAAAAAAACAGTTAATAAAAGACAAAATAAGTCCTTAAATTTTCATCTTTAGACAGAACAGATAACAGCCACTGCCTGTCCTTGTCAAGAAAAAACATAACCACATTTAAGGCATTTGTATACCTGATTTATACAGTAATATTCATTTTTCTTTAGTATCGACCTGATTTACGTTTCAAACGTATAAATTGTTGGATAAATTGGCAATTTAATAAAAAACGTTAATTAAAAGCCTTTAAAGGAGGTGATAATAATGTACGCTCACAATAACACACATTTACATTTTTCACCTGAACATAAGATTTTGCACAACCTTGAATTACTCGCTCACAGCAAAAGATTCTGGATTGGATTAGGTGTTATAGCTTTTGCGGCTGCATTACTTGCTTTGGCGATTGCTTTCGGGCAGGGTCAGGGTAATCTTGAGTACCAGCCCATGATGCCTTTCGGTCCATATTATATGGTCAGGTAACAACCTGGACGGTCAGGTGAAAGCAAAGATAATTAATAAATATTAACGTATTTAAAGCATATTTAAGGGGTCGACGTCAAACAGTATATGGACAGCAGGGCGAATAGGCGGTAATTTTCGCAGGGCCGATAAAAGATTCTGGATTGTTATTACATCCGGGCTTTGTAGAATTATTTGCATCCTGTGCTTGCGGGTAACGCGGTTTATAATAGCGTCAAAAGGGCCGTCCGCATTTATATCAAGTTTATTCCTTTCAATAAGGCCGTCTATTCGAGCTTTTAGATCATTCGCGGCTGTTTCAAGCTTGTCATACTTCTCATCGCGAAGATTTATAACCGCCATACGCCAACATGGGGGCAGGTGCATTTCCTTTCGCTGCGTGAGCTCTGTGCGGGCAAAGCCTTCATAATCCCCTCGCACCGCGGCCTGTATCGAACGGGATTCCTTCATAAAGGTCTGCACTATAACTTTGCCGGGTTTATCGCCCCTGCCTGCTCGGCCGGCTACTTGTGAGATAAGCTGAAAGGTTCTTTCATTCGCCCGGAAGTCGGGCACGGAAAGCGCGGTGTCGGCGTTGACTATGCCCACCAGCGTGACGTTGGGGAAATGGAGGCCTTTGGCAAGTATCTGAGTCCCGGCAAGAATGTCAATTTCGCCCCTGCCGAAAGCATCCAGCATTTGGTAATAATCCCTGCTCCGCATCGAATCTGTGTCAACTCGCAAGACATTGGCGCTGGGCAGGATTTTTGCAATTTGCTCTTCGAGCTGTTGTGAGCCTGCCCCGATAAGTGACATTACCGCACCGCACAGCGGGCAGTTCTTCGGCACGAGCTGGCTGGCGAGACAGTGATGACAGACAGCGGTGCCGAAGCCGACATGGCCTGTCCGGCCGAAATGTTTGCCTTTGCCGGTTCGTTTGTGAAAGGTAAGTGTAACGTCACAGTTCCTGCAGGTCAGGCAGTGGCCGCATTTTTTGCAGACGACGTAACTGCTGTAACCCCGGCGGTTCAAAAGCAGAATGGCCTGTTCGCCTTTTTGTGTTGTTTCTGTGAGCAGGTTTTCGAGCCGCTCGCTGATAAGCTCTCTGCCCGGGGTGGTTATACATCTGGTCATATCGACCACTTCCATTTCCGGCACTGCTGTCGGGCTTACCCGGTGGGGCAGGGTAAGGCGTTTGTAATGCTTCCTGGCGGTGCAGTTGTGAAGTGTTTCAAGGCTGGGCGTCGCCGAGCCGAGGATGCACACAGCGCCTTTAAGCTGGGCACGCTTAATCGCGGCATCTCTGCCGTTGTAGCAGGGCGCATTGTCCTGCTTGTAGCTGCTGTCATGTTCCTCGTCGACTACGACAAGGCCAAGATCAGGCAAAGGCGCAAACACAGCCGATCGGGCCCCGATAACCACGTTTGCCTTGCCGGCCCGGACCTTTTGCCACTGTGAATTTCTCTGCGCATCGGTAAGGCCGCTGTGCATTACGGCGAGCTTTTCAAAACGGACCGCGAACCGTTCAACGGTCTGGGCAGTAAGGGCGATTTCAGGTACGAGAACAAGGGCATCTTTTCCAGCCTGTATCGTTTTCTCAATCGCCCGGATATAAACCTCGGTCTTGCCGCTGTCTGTAACCCCATGCAGCAGCCTGACGGCGAAATGACCCGAATCGACAGCCCCGGCAATATCTTCAAGGGCCATTCGCTGATGTTCGTTGATTTCAAAGCCTGCCCGGGTCAACATCAACCCTTCAGGCAGTGCGGGAAGAGAGTTCAGCACTTCCCTGCGGGTAAGCTTAACTGCATTATGCCTGATGAGGGTTCGCAGTACCGCTTCTGTTAGACCCGCTGCTTCAAGAGTCTTTATTTTATCAACCGCCCGGTCCTCGTCGAACGCATTTACTTTTTCAAGGTGATCGACAAGGTTTTGCTGCTTTGGCGAGGTTAGCTTGATGGAGGCATAATCCTCGGTAAGGTGGATCATGCTCCTTTTTGTGACCCCGGCGCCTTTCCTGACCGCCGCAGGGACCATTGCCGCAAGCACCTGCCCCAGCGGGCAGACATAATATTCGCTTATCCACTTTCCGAGCTTCATTAAATGCTCATCGAGTAAAGGCTTCTCGTCCAAAACCGCCTTGACCTTTTTGTACTTAATACGCTGCTGATCATCGCGGTCGACGCGCTTAACAGTGACACAGAAACCTGTTACGGTTCTGTTGGAACGTCCCAGGGGCACCTCGACACGTGTGCCGGGCATTACATCGCCAAGCTTATCAGGCAGCATGTAGCTGAACAGCATATCGGCACCGCTTGCCAGCGCTACGTCAATAATCCTTTCGCCTGTAATATCCATATTGTCATCGAAGAGGGTTTCCAAAAAGATGCCGCCTTTCAAGTATTAAAAGAAAAGATTTTATCCGGCAGGGAGCCATTAATCAAATCATTGCTACCTATATTTGCCTGGGTTCAGTGTCAATTCCACAAATAAGAAAATCCACAAGAACTTTGCTACATTAATGTATTTCTATTGCCGCGGATATACATTATTGTAGAGTGGTGTGAAAAAACTGTCGCATTTGTATATAAGTATAAGTCTTTGTCAGAAATGGTTTTATGTGTAATATTGAGGTTTTTTATTGAGTTGGCATACAGCTTGCAATGCGAATTGCATTCGGCAAGGGGCTTTGCCGAATTACGGAAGTTGCTAAGCGATTTTAAGGAAAATGACATGAGAAAGTGCAAGCGGGAAAGTTCTAAGAAGTGGAAGTTTACTATTTTACTGGCGGCTGTTGTGCTGCTTATTACCGGCGGGCCGGTTCTGGCTGATGACGGCGGGCCTTCAATCGGTGACGTTGCTCAGGGACTGGATACGGTCTGGGTGCTTTTGGGCGCGTTCCTGGTCTTTTTTATGCAGGCCGGTTTCGGGATGCTGGAAGCAGGCTTTATCCGTGCCAAGAACACCTGCAACATTTTGACTAAAAACTTTCTGGATTTCTGCATGGCGTCGCTGGGCTTTTTCCTTGTTGGTTATGCCCTTATGTTCGGCAGCGGAAACGGTTTTCTCGGGACTGAGGGCTGGTGCCTGATGGGGCTTGATGACACTTTCGCCGGTGTTCCGCTTTTCGCGTTCTGGCTTTTCCAGGCGGCGTTTTGCGGGGCGGCAGCGACTATTGTGGCAGGTGGCATGGCCGAGCGAATGAAATTTGTCGCCTACCTTAGCTACTCATTCCTTATCTCGGCGATTATCTACCCGATAGTCGGACACTGGATATGGGGCGGCGGATGGCTCGGTGAGATGGGCTTTGCCGACTTCGCAGGTTCCACTGTAGTGCATACTGTGGGCGGTTTTGCAGCTCTAATAGGCACCATGATGCTTGGCCCGCGTGAGGGCAAGTTCACTCCGGACGGCAAGGCACAGGCGATAGCCGGTCATAATATCCCGATAGCATGTTTGGGGGTCTTTATCCTCTGGTTCGGCTGGTTCGGTTTCAATGCAGGCTCGACACTTAGCGTTGGCGACGGGCAGCTTATAGGCAGGGTAGCTATTAACACTAACATTGCCGCCGCACTGGGTGGAATTGCAGCGATGATAACCGTCTGGAAACAAGTAGGCAAGCCGGACCTGTCAATGGCGATGAACGGTGCGCTGGCAGGGCTTGTGGGAATCACTGCTCCCTGTGCTTTTGTCGAACCGTGGGCTGCAATGGTTATCGGTGCAATCGCCGGTGTGCTGGTTGTGTTCGGTGTTGAGCTTCTCGATAAGCTGCATATTGACGACCCGGTTGGTGCGGTTCCCGTACACGGCATGTGCGGTGTTTGGGGAACGATAGCTGTCGGGCTGTTCGGCAAGGAGGCCCTCGGGCTGGCTAACGAAGGGTTCGTATATTCGCTTAACCCGATGCAGCTTGGTATTCAGATCGTCGGAAGCGTTGCAACAGTGGTCTTTGTGCTTATTACAATGGGCATCGTTTTCAAGCTTATCGATGTGACCGTCGGGCTGCGTGTCAACAGGGATGAGGAGCTTCGCGGGCTGGATATCGGCGAACACGGCATGGAATCCTATGGCGGGTTCCAGGTATGGACCACAAACTGACAGCAGGCCATAGGTTCCGATTAAGAAGAAATTATCTGTTTACTTTGGAGACATAGATATGAAACTGGTTATAGCTTACATTCAGCCGCATAAACTGAAGGACGTAAAAAAGGCTCTTTACAATGCGGAAGTATACAAGATGTCGGTTACAAACGCACTTGGCTGCGGAGAGCAGCTCGGATATGAGGAAAACTACCGCGGCATCAAGTTCGAGGTGAACCTGCTTAAGAAAGTGCGGATCGAAATCGCAATTACAGAACCTTTCCTTGACAGAACGGTTGAAGCTGTTATTGAAGGTTCGAGGACCGGCGAGATCGGCGACGGCAAGATAATAATTATGGACGTGGTCGACTGTATCCGGATTCGTACCGGTGAACGCGGCAATGTCGCCATCGGTTAGAAGCTCTTCAGCAAATGAACGAGAAAGTTGTTAAAGTTACAAATATGTAATTATGCTCTGTGAAAATACATATTTGTAGAATTGCATAAGAAACCTTAAATGTTTGCTGCTTAGTTAAGTATTTATAAAATAACGGCTTATGTCCAAAAATGAAATTGCCGAGGGTTTGGCATAACTGTTGCACAATATATTTACTCGTATGCAGTGTTGTTTTTATTGTGCTGCCGGGCGTGGCCGGCGAGAAAAGAATAATGATATCGAAAAAAGTTACAGCATTATGAAAGGAAAGTAATATGACCCCGAAAGAATTCTTTGACTATTGCAAGAAACACAAAGCGAAAATGGTTGACCTTAAATTTGTCGACCTGCTCGGAACATGGCAGCACTGTTCGTATCCGACAGAGACTCTTGACGAGGGTATCTTCGAGGACGGCCTTGGTTTCGATGGTTCGTCTATCAGGGGCTGGCAGGACATCCACATGTCCGATATGCTCGCGGTTCCCGATCCTGACACAGCCGCCCTTGATCCGTTCTTCGCCGAGCCTACAGTCAGCGTGCTTGCCAACATCGTTGACCCTATTACAAAGGAAGACTACACCAAGGACCCAAGACACGTTGCAAGGAAGGGCGTAGAGTTCCTTAAGGAAACCGGTATCGCCGACACTTGCTTCATCGGTCCGGAGCCCGAATTTTTTATCTTCGATGAGGTTCGCTATGAGCAGAACCAGCACACCGGTTTCTACAAGATCGACTCTGTAGAAGGCGCGTGGAACACAGCGCGTTTCGAAGAGCCCAACCTTGGGTACAAGCCCAGCTTTAAGGGCGGTTACTTCCCGGTAAGCCCGACCGACACGATGCACGACCTTCGCGGTGAAATGGTTTACAAGCTGATGGAACTGGGCATCAAGATAGAGGCGCATCACCACGAGGTCGCCACCGCAGGCCAGGCCGAAATCGACATGGAGTTTAAGGACCTGGTTACAATGGCTGACCAGTTCATGTGGTATAAATACGTTATCAAGAACGTTGCGAAAATTCACGGCAAGACGGTTACATTTATGCCCAAGCCGGTCTTTGACGACAACGGCAGCGGTATGCACTCGCATATTTCGCTCTGGAAAGATAATAAACCCCTGTTCGCAGGCAACGGTTACGCCGGACTCAGCGAGATGGGTATGCACGCGGCGGGCGGTATTTTGAAACACGCTCCTGCCATACTTGCCTTTGCAGCTCCTACAAGCAACTCCTACAGAAGGCTTGTGCCGGGCTTCGAGGCACCGGTTAACCTTGTAATGTCGGCAAGAAACCGCTCGGCTGCGGTTCGTATCCCGATGTACTCATCGAGCCCCAAGGCCAAGAGGATCGAGTTCCGCTGTCCCGACCCGACGGCGAACGGTTACCTGGCCTGGACAGCGATGTTGATGGCGGCTATCGACGGAATTAATAACAAGATCGACCCCGGCAAGCCGCTCGATGTTGACATTTACGAGCTTTCCCCGGAAGAATTGGCCAAGTACCCCAAGACCCCCGGCTCACTCGAAGAGGCAATTAACGCACTTGAGCAGGATCACGCTTTCCTGACAGAGGGCGGCGTGTTCACAGATGACCTTGTCCAGTCATGGATCAAGTGGAAACGGGAAAATGAGCTTGAAGAGCTTGCTCTTCGCCCGCATCCGCACGAGTTCAATCTGTACTACGACTGCTGATCGCATTGCTGGTTTCAACTGATTTGATTAATGCTGTCCCTGTCGGGAAAGGGTCATATTTTTCCCGGCAGGGCAGTTTTGTATAGTGAGATCAGCGACATACAAAATTGTAGATTATTTTTTTGCCTGTGTTTTTTGAATATTCAGAACCTTTTGTAAATAAAAGAGATATAATAATTGCCGAGCAGTTTTTTTGCCTTTTTAACAGCAGGGTATTGACTTTTGTTTCATAAGTTTATACCCTTAATGTCAAAATTGTAGATTTTAACAGGTACGGAGTTAGAAGAAATGGAACTTGGAAAAGATTTTGGTCTTTACGAGGCCCGGCGGGAGCACGACGCCTGCGGTATAGGCGCTGTTGTGGACATCTCTGGAAAGGCCAGTCACAGGATCATTCAGTACGGCGACCAGATCATAAAGAACCTTCACCACCGCGGGGCCGCGGGTGCAGATGATGTAACAGGCGACGGGGCGGGGATACTGTTCCAGGTTCCGCATGAGTTTTTCCAGGACCAATGCGGCAAGCTGGGCATACGTCTTCCGGAGCGTGGAAGTTACGGGGTTGGCTTTGTTTTCAACAACAAAAAAGACGAAAAGCTCAGGGAGGCCTGCAATAATCGTCTTGAAAAAGCTATAACTTACTACGGGATGAAAGTGCTCGGCTGGCGGGATGTGCCGGTCGATCCGAGCTGCCTCGGCGAGCTTGCCCTTGCCGCAGAGCCGGATATAAAAGAGATATTTATCGACGGCAACGGGCTTAGCGGTGTTGAGCTTGAGAGAAGGCTGTACCTGGCCCGAAAGAGGGCGGAAAAAACCGTTCGTGAGAAATACGACGACCAGGGCGAGGATTTCTACGTATCGAGCATGTCATGCAAAACTATATGCTACAAGGGCATGTTCATGGCGTGGCAGTTATTCGCGTATTATCCCGACCTTTCCGATGAGCTTATGATGTCGTCCCTTGCGATTGTCCACCAGCGTTACAGCACAAATACGCTGCCTAACTGGAGGCTCGCTCAGCCGTTCCGGTATCTTGCCCATAACGGCGAGATTAACACCTTAAGCGGTAACAATAACTGCATGAAAATACGCGAGACGACACTGAAGAGCAAAGTTTTCGGCGATGATGTTAAAGACCTTCTACCCGTGCTGACCCCCGGCGCGAGCGACTCGGCGTGTTTTGACAATGCCCTTGAGTTTGTCCTGATGAACGGCAGGTCTTTGCCTCATTCGCTTATGATGATGGTGCCCGAGGCCTTCGGTGCCAAGTACCATATCAGCACCGACAAGCGTCACTTTTACGAGTATCACGCCGCGATAATGGAACCGTGGGACGGCCCGGCGGCGATGGTAGTTACTGACGGCAAGATGATAGGCGGCACGCTGGACCGAAACGGCTTGCGGCCATGCAGGTATCTTGTAACGACCGACGGTCTTGCCATCGTAGCGAGCGAATCGGGCGTGGTGGAGTTCCCGCCGGAGAAGATACGCCAGAAAGGACGTCTTCAGCCCGGCAAGATGTTCCTTGTCGACACCGAAGAGGGCCGCATAATAACCGACAACGAAATTAAGAGCAAGATCGCCCGCCAGAAGCCTTACCGCAGGTGGGTGGAAGAAAACAGGATCGAGCTTCGCGGGCTTTTCGACGCACCCGAACTGAAAATAGAGGACCCCGAAACTCTCTCGCAGAGAATGCGCGTGTTCGGATTTACCCAGGAAGAGCTTATGATGCTTCTTATGCCGATGGCGCTGAACGGCCAGGAGCCTGTTGGCTCGATGGGCAACGACACGCCGCTGGCGGTTCTTTCGGACAGGCCCAGGCTGATGTTCGATTATTTCAAGCAGCTTTTCGCACAGGTAACAAACCCGCCTATCGACCCGCTGCGTGAGGGGCTTGTGATGAGCCTGATGATGTTTACCGGAAAGAGGAGAAACTTCCTCGAAGAGACTCCGGAGCACTGTAAGCAGCTCAAGCTTCCTCACCCGATACTGACCAACGAGGACCTTCAAAGGCTTCGCAGTGTTCAGCGCGACGACTTTAAGGTCGCGACAGTTTCGGCGTTGTTCGATGCGGACACTTCCGACCCGGGCCATTCATTAAAACAGGGCATCGACGAAATGATCGACGCCGCTGAGCGTGAAATTAAAAACGGCGCTTCGTTAATTATCGCAAGCGACAGGGATTTTTCGCGGACAAGGGCGCCGATACCATCACTTCTGGCGACAGCGGCCCTGCACCACGGACTTATAAAACGAAAGCTCCGCGCCGAGGCGGGTATCGTCATCGAAAGCGGCGAACCGAAAGAGGTAATGCACTTTTGCCTGCTCAGTGGTTACGGGGCGAACGCTTTCAATCCGTATCTCGCATTCGAGAGCCTCTCACACCTGCAGCGTCAGGGCGAGATTCCGGCGATGATGGAGACATCGAAGCTTGCGGACAACTATATCGCGGCGGTGAAAAAGGGGATGCTCAAGACCATGAGCAAGATGGGGATATCCACGCTGCGAAGCTATCATACGGCCCAGCTTTTCGAGGCCATCGGGCTGAAGAAAGAGCTCGTGGACGAATATTTTACCGGCACGACATCGCGTATCGGCGGGGCCGATTTGAACGAGATCGCCGAAGAGACGCTCCGCCGGCACGGCGCTGCTTACGCAAGACGTGCCCCCGGTTCGCTGGAGCTTGATTTCGGCGGCAGCTATCACTGGCGAAACGACGGAGAAAAACACCTGTGGAACCCGACGACGATAGCGAAACTTCAACATGCTGTTGTTAACGAGGACCAGCAGGCATACGACGAGTTCGCCGATGCCGTTAATAAACAGGACAAGGCTGCCTGTACACTGCGCGGGCTTTTCGAGTTTGTAGAAGCTGACAAGCCTGTTGACATCAGCGAGGTCGAGCCTGCGAGCGAAATAGTAAAAAGATTCTGCTCGGGTGCGATGAGTCACGGGTCGATCAGCAAAGAGTCGCATGAGTGCATGGCTGTTGCTATGAACCGCATCGGGGCGATGAGCAACACCGGCGAGGGCGGCGAGGACGAGGCGAGGTATACACCTGAGCCGAACGGCGACTCGAAGAACTCTTCTAT
Organism: uncultured Pirellulales bacterium; assembly: GCA_964628195.1. GTDB lineage: Bacteria > Planctomycetota > Phycisphaerae > Sedimentisphaerales > Anaerohalosphaeraceae > CAZVPF01. The sequence goes on from CAZVPF010000020.1 coordinate 29,592, forward strand.
TAAGCAGGTAGCAAGCGGGCGGTTCGGGGTTACGATAACCTATCTGTCCAATGCGAAAGAGATACAGATTAAAATGGCACAGGGGGCAAAGCCCGGGGAGGGCGGCCAGCTTCCGGGCCATAAAGTAACAGACGAGATCGCCGGACTGCGATACTCAACGCCGGGTGTGACACTTATTTCTCCCCCGCCACACCATGACATTTACTCCATCGAAGACCTGGCGCAGCTTATATACGACTTGAAATGTTCGAACCCGGGTGTGAAGGTTTCGGTGAAACTCGTTTCCGAAATCGGGGTCGGGACCGTTGCGGCGGGCGTGGCAAAAGGCAACGCCGACGAGGTCCTTATCAGCGGTCACGACGGAGGCACCGGGGCGAGCCCGCTTTCTTCGATCAAGCACGCCGGCTGTCCGTGGGAACTCGGACTTGCAGAAACCCAGCAGGTGCTCATCGCAAACGGCCTGCGGGACAGGATAAGGGTTCAGACCGACGGGCAGCTAAGAACCGGAAAGGACGTGGTTGTCGGTGCGCTGCTTGGCGCAGACCAGTTTGGATTCGGCACGGCGGTGCTGGTAACGATGGGCTGCACGCTGCTGCGACGATGTCATGACGGCACATGCGCGTTCGGCATAGCGACCCAGATACCCGAGCTTCGCAAGAGGTTCCGCGGCAAGCCGGAATACATTATAAGGTACATGATGTTCCTCGCCGAAGAAGTCAGGCAGCTTATGGCCAGGCTCGGTTTTAAAAAATTCGAGGACATGATAGGCAGGGTCGACAAGCTCAGGATGCACAAAGCTATTGAGCACTATAAAACTAAGGGTTTGGACTTCTCTCCGATATTCTATCAGCCCAAAGTGCCTGAAGGCACATTCATCCATCTGGCTAAGTCGCAGATAAACAAGCTTGAGGACCACATCGACTGGGAAATGCTCAAGGAGATCGGCGAGGCGATAGACGAAAAGAAAAAGGTCACAATCAGGCGAAAAATACAAAACGTCAACCGTACCGTCGGCACCATAATCAGCAACCGTATCGCCAAAAAATACGGTTCGCGGGGACTGCCGGACGGCACTGTCAATATCGAGATGGAAGGCTCCGCTGGCCAGAGCTTCGGGGCGTTCCTTTCAAGGGGCATTACGCTAAGGCTTAAAGGCGACAGCAATGACTACCTCGGCAAGGGTCTCAGCGGCGGACGCATAGTCGTTGTAACCCCTGAAGATTCACCTTTTGTGCCGCACGAGAACATTATTGTCGGCAATACGCTGCTTTACGGGGCGACCCGCGGCGAGGTGTTCATAAACGGCATGGCAGGCGAAAGGTTCGCGGTAAGGAACAGCGGGGCGGTGGCTGTCGTAGAAGGTGTTGGCGATCACGGCTGTGAGTATATGACAGGCGGAATGGTCGTTGTGCTCGGAATGACGGGTCGAAACTTCGCAGCCGGGATGAGCGGCGGGATTGCTTACGTGCTCGACGAGATGCAGCTTTTCGACACATTGTGCAACCTTGACATGGTCGACCTTGAAACCGTATGGCAGGAAGAGGACCAGGGCGTTCTGAAAAATCTCATCGAGCAGCATTTAAAATGGACCGGTTCGGAACAGGCAGAGAGGATTTTGAGAAAATGGCCCGATATGGTCGGAAGATTTGTAAAGGTAATGCCAATCGATTACAGAAAAGCGCTGGAGCGGATACGGGCCGAGGAACAGCGCGGCACCGAAACCACCCCGGCGACAGAAGAGGTGTTCTATGGCTAAGAAAAGATCAGGATTTCTCGAACATACCCGCGGCAAGGTCGGATACAGGGCTGTCGGCGAACGCATAAAAGATTTCAATGAGTTGGCGATACCGCTGACCCCGGATGACCTTCTCTCGCAGGCTTCGCGATGCATGGACTGCGGCATACCATTCTGTCACGGGACTGGCTGTCCGCTGGGTAACAGGATACCGGAGTTCAACGACCTGGTTTACAAAGGTAAATGGCAGCAGGCCTGTGAGAACCTGCAATCCACGAACAACTTCCCGGAATTTACAGGCAGGGTTTGCCCGGCTCCTTGCGAGACGGCATGTACCCTGGGTATCTGTGACGAGCCTGTTATGATTAGGCATATCGAGTACCAGATAATCGAAAAGGGTTTTGAACAGGGCTGGATCAAGCCGATAATCGCCGAGAAGAAGACGGGCAAACGCGTCGCTGTGATAGGATCGGGTCCTGCCGGCCTGGCGACGGCCCAGCAGCTTGCAAGGCTCGGCCATGATGTTGTCGTTTTCGAAAAGGACCCTCGGGCAGGCGGTATGCTCCGGTACGGAATACCCGACTTCAAGCTTGAAAAGCATGTCATCGACCGCAGGCTCGGCCAGATGATCTCCGAGGGGGTGGACTTCCAGACGAACGTTATGGTTGGCCATGACATCTCGGCCCGATACCTCGAAAAAATGTTCGATGCGGTCTGTCTTACAATGGGCGCTGGCCGGCCGAGGGATCTCGAAGTGCCCGGCAGGGAGCTTGACAATATATTTTTCGCAATGGACTTTTTAAGTCTGCAAAACCGCATTGTCGCAGGCCAGGCCGAAGATTCGGAAATTGTCAAACTCAAAGGCAGGAACGTTGCTGTCATCGGCGGCGGCGACACCGGCAGCGACTGTGTGGGAACATCCCGCAGACTGGGCGCGAAGAACATTTATCAGCTCGAAATACTTCCAAAACCCCCGGTCGAAAGGCCGACCGACACGCCCTGGCCGATGTGGCCGAGGATAATGCGCACCTCATCTTCGCACGAGGAAGGCTGTGAAAGGATGTGGAGCGTTCTGACAAAGTCGCTCGAGGGCGACAAATCCGGAGTAAAAAAACTCAACGGAGTAAAAGTTGACTGGACAAAAGAAGACGGCAAGTGGATAATGAACGAAGTTGCCGGCAGTGAGTTTTCGCTTGACGTCGATGTTATCCTGCTCGCGATGGGCTTTTTGCATGTTGTGCATGAAGGTTTTGTCAACGAGTTGAAACTCGAGCTCGACCCGCGCGGCAACGTTAAAGTCGATAACCATCAGACCTCCGCTGATTGGGTATTTGGGGCCGGTGACACCGTTGAAGGCGCCTCTCTTGTGGTAAGGGCCATAGACAGCGGCCGCCGGGCAGCAGCGGCGATCGACGCGTGGCTGATGGGCTGACGGCTGACATTACAGTTGACGAAATGGTTTTTTTACAGGGATGAGCATGGCTTTAAGGTTGGCAATTGCGCAGTTTAACGCAGCCGTGGGGGATATACAGGGCAACAGCCGGCAGATTAGTGAATGGATTAAAAAAGCGGAATCCAGTAACGTAGATTTGCTCGTTTTTCCCGAAATGAGTCTGTGCGGCTACCCGCCGGAGGATTTGCTGTTTAAACCGCATTTTCTAAAAAGTTCGCAAGAAGCCATTAATGATCTCGCTCGATCGGTCGGCGATATAAAAGTTGCCGTCGGATTCGCCAATCTTGACAAGGGCAAAACATACAATTCACTGGCGATTCTCGGCGACGGAAAAATTGAGAGCGTTTACAACAAGATAATACTGCCCAACTACGGTGTTTTCGATGAACAGCGGTATTTCACCCCCGGCACCGAGCCGCTGCAAATGGAGATAAACGGATTGAATGTTCTGTTCACCATCTGCGAGGATATTTGGGAAACAAACTGGCTTGACAGTTATGTTCGCAGCAATTCATCACATCCCGATCTTATTATAAACTGTTCTGCGTCGCCTTTTAATCTCGGCAAGCTTGCAGGCAGAGTCGAAGTGCTGACAAAAAGCGCTAAGCGTTTCAAAACCGCCATTGCTTACTGCAACCTTGTCGGCGGCCAGGATGAGCTTATCTTCGACGGGCGAAGTATGCTTATCGAACAAAGCGGTATCGTCACCGCGGAGGCAAAATTATTCGAGCAGGACTGGATCATCGCCGAGATGAACAAACCTCAGGGCTCCGGGGTCGAAATTGAAGTAATCAATGCCCAAAGCATGTACCCCGAAAATACTCGAATGTCAGCAGAGGCCGAGATTTACGGCGCACTTGTACTCGGCACGCGCGATTACCTGCACAAAAACGGATTCAAAAAAGCTGTGATAGGCCTGTCGGGCGGCATAGATTCTTCCATCACCGCAGCCGTTGCCGTCGACGCACTGGGTGCCGAAAACGTGATGGGCGTTACAATGCCCTCCCGCTTCAACAGCGCCGAGACCCGCAGCGACGCCGAGAAACTCGCCCGGAATCTCGGGATTGAATTTTACAACATCCCCATTGGCCCAACGCTTGACAGGTTCAGTGAGATGCTTTCGGCGGTGCCCGGCTGGGACGAAAAGGGGCTTGCTTACGAGAACCTTCAGGCGCGGATACGCGGCAGTGTTCTTATGTCGATATCGAACCAGTTTGGTCACATGGTCCTTACAACAGGCAACAAGAGCGAAACAGCGGTGGGATACTCCACGCTTTACGGCGATACCGCGGGAGGCTTTGCCGTCATTAAGGATGTGCCCAAGACGATGGTCTACAGGCTAAGCGAATACGTCAACGTGCTGCATGGCAGGGAAATAATACCGCGCGAAGTTATCACACGTCCGCCCAGCGCCGAACTTCGCGACGACCAGAAGGACTCAGACTCGCTGCCGGACTATGACACCCTCGACGCGATATTGAAGGCTTACGTCGAGCAGGACCTTTCCGCGGGTGAGATTATTAACCAGGGTCTTGACGAGCAGACGGTCAAACGCGTCATCAAACTTGTAGACCGAAACGAGTACAAACGCAGGCAGTGCCCGCCGGGTGTAAGGATCACCCCAAAGGCATTCGGCAAGGACAGACGCATGCCGATTACGAACCGCTTCAATCCATAGGTTTCAACTTCTTTTATTTGATTACTGCCTCTCAAGCCCTTTAACGGCTGTATGTTTTTGTTTTGCTTGACATTTTTTGCCGGAAAATGTAGGATTTCCGGATATGCTGCACTTAAAGCTGCAAACTTTATTAAGGGCCTTTTGAATGCTTGAGCAAGGTTTACTTTCATCCACTTTCTCGTTTTGTTCAATATTTTTCGTGTTATTATTTGCCGGTTTGGACGACGCCCAGGCTGAATACAAAGTTTCCGAGCCTGTGCCCGTTTCGGTTTTGATAACGGACCAGCCGAACACATTCGACCAGGCCGGGCCGTACATCCCGGCCCAGGCGGTTGCGCCTTACTGCCAAAGACTTAACGAGCAGCTTCGTTTAAATGTCTGCGGGATGCGGGAGCTTTCGGAATATACACAGGAGGGACTCACTGACGGTGTGGCGTTTAAGGAAGGGGTGCAGGGTACGTTCGAGATACATCACCGCAGGGGCGGGGCAAGGTGCAATCGTAACGCAATGTTTGTTTTACGGATGGAAATGTATCAGCAACTTGCCAAGCTGACCACCGCGGTAAGGGTCGGTCACAAGACTTTCAGGTTTAGTGACATGAAGCAGGAGTATTACCGGATACGACCGGGCCGGGCAGAGTATAAGCTGGTTTCGCCAGAGCCTGGTTTGGAAATTTATGTCACAGCAGCAGCACCGGCCGCTGTGCCGTTTTACGGGGTTCTTTGCGAGTACAGGATAATGAACACCGGCACCGAGGCCGTTGAGGCAGAGCTTGTAACAAGCATCGACGCCATAGCGGAGGTGCCGGATTTTGAAATTGCGGATATGCACGCCGGTTCGCATCGGCGGGTTGTTTATAGTTCACCACAGGATAACCCGATGATAAACCATCATATCAACCCCGCCAAAAGGTACCTGCACAGCACGGATTATTCGGTTATTGCAGGCTTTGCCGACGGACAGGCTGATGACGACAAAAAGGCCGCTTGGAAGAAGGTAACAGTGCCCGGCGAGGGTGAAAGTGTCGCATATTTTGCTGCGGTTATAGATTCGCCGGAGAATGACCCGGAAAAGGTTCGAGAGACGATAAAGAATTATTTCGACCAGAATCGGAACCTGCCCGCTGACTTGCGGCAGGATTTGGCCGGCCAGGCGTACCATACGCACTATGAGATAGTAACAGACGGAGATAAGGCGTTCGAGCGGGTAATGGAAAATCCGGATGGGCTTTTCGCAAAGTGCGTGGAGGATTGTGCCAACGGTTTTTACCGGGACAGGCCTGTTGTTTTCCGGCTGCCCGATAAAAGACTGGAAGGTTTTGCGAACCTTGCTGCGAACGACCTTATGCCGGGAATTGTTCAGCCGCCGGGCATAGTCCACGACGCGAAGTACGTGGATATATGGAACTATATTTTCTGCTACAGGCACGTGCACGCAGCGTCGGACCTCGGTTACGAGAAGTTCGCGGGACAGTATTTAAAGCTGCTCTCAGCCGGTCAGGCTGAGTCGGGCTGGATCAAGACTATTCAGTCAAACTTTTTCACGCCCGCACACCCGACGCGCTTCGAGGCGTCGTATATCAATACACTTCTGCATTATTACCGCTGGACGGCTGGCAAATCCGCGGTCGAGCAGCTCTGGCCCACGATGGTCGGTGCGATAAAGTTTCTGGACAGCAACTACGACAAGAATAACGATAATATTTACAGCGATTTTTTGAACCAGTGGAAGAGCGACTTTGACGACAGGACGCCGAATTCAACTTTTCAAACCGCGCTGGTGCACCGGGCATGCCTGGATATGGCCGAGATGGCGGAGATACTCGGCAAGACGGATGAGCAACATCGTTACATGCAAAAGGCCAGGAAGATCAAGCAGGCCGGTATGCGTGAGCTTTGGTCGGACGAGATGGCGATGCTCTGCACTTCCGGGCCGCTGGGGATAAAGAGGTATCACCCGCAGTCGCTTGAGGTTGAGATACCGATATGGACCGAGTTTGTGGACGAGTTCCAGGCGGCGATTCTCGCGGACTGGTATTTTGCCAATCATGAAATACGCGATGAGAACGGCGGGATATGGATGTACGACAACGACTGGTGGCCCGCCGTGTGGTCGCAGCACGTGCCCGCGCCAGGCGATTACCTTATGGTTGCATGGGCATTGATGCTGACCGGAAGCTTTGACGAGGGCGCAAATATACTCGAGACCCTTGCCGGTGCAAGCGCGCGTAACAATACTCCGGGCTTTAGTTATATATTCAGCCCGGACGGCAAGATGGGCGGTGATGACCCGGGTACGGTTCAGGGTGCGTGGAACAGGGCACTGGTTGAGGGGCTGTTCGGAGTAGCGCCGAACGTTGACAAGGGATTTATCACGCTGACGCCTCGGTTCCCGGACCGCTGGGAGCAGGCGGCCTTTGAACGCGATAAGCTGAATGTAAGCTGCCAGAGGCATGGGAATATCAGGCGATACGAAGTCGGTACCGACCCAGGGCTGTTCATTAAGATGCGAGTGCCTGTCAGGTGCCCCGTTACGGAGGTGAAGATTAATGGCCAGGCTGCGGAATATGAGTCTGTTGCAGGGATGCGACACTGTTTTGTCGAACTCAGCACGCCAAGAGGCGGCGGCACTGTCGAGGTTCAGACCGCAGGGCGGGATTGGAGCGTTTCGGCGGATAAACAGGACGTCCGACCCGGTGAGACTTTTGCGATTCAACTTTCCGGGGTGGACGATTATGAAGCCATTGACAGCGTGGGCATATTCGATGTAGTCAAAAAGCAGCCCGGTCAGCTTACGCTGCGGCTGAGGCGGGCGGCAAGCGGCAGGGCGACTATTTTCCTGAAATTACGTATCGGGAACGTCAGCTTGATACAGCCTGTAAGTGTCTGGACGATGGAGCGGACAGCCAGGGAGTATGCAAAACGCACGGTAACCGAGCCTGTCCCTGCCGGAAGGACTCTGGTGCAGCTTGACCTTTCCAGTGCATATACCGACGACATACAGACATGTTTCGACCACATGTGGAAGTACGATTCACACGGGCTGAAAAGGGGCATGGGGTATTGGTCACTGCCTTTGTTCGTGCTGGAGGAGGAACTGCCGCGGGAGATAAAGGTCGGTGACGTGCCGTTTTTGATCGGGCCCATGGGGCCGGGTGAGTCGGAGAAAGACAACGACTTACTTATGCTGGCCAATACCGAACCGCATGAACTGCCGACCACGGCGATGGTGAAGTTGACTCCGGCGAGGGTTGAAAAGATTTATTTGCTTTCGCTGAATATGAACCTGCCGCAGAAGTGCTATGTTCCAGCAGTGGAGATAAAGCTTCATTACGAGGACGGCACACAGGACAGGCAGCTTTTGATACCGCCTATAAATTTCGATTCGTATTACCAGGACTTCGGGATAAATACCGCTGCTTATTTCCTTCCGAGCGTGCCCGGCCAGGGTATGACAATGTGGTATCCGGCGTTTTATTTTGACCTGAGCAGGCAGCACCTGACAGCGACGGATATAAATTGTGATGCGGGTAAAAAGCTTTCTGCGATTGAATTCAAGAGCATTGCGACAGAGACTTTTTTGGCAATTGCGGGTATAACACTGCAAACATATTAGATATCAACAGCATGGTTAAAATGAACCAATCATTTCAACTCATGCTGCTAAAATCTGCCCGCAGAACGTTCCACATAATATTGACAAAGAGCGACAACGCTTCCTGAGACGCTGTGAGATGACGGTATTTAGCTGAAAGGCCGAGCACATCAACCGTTCAGACAGCCTCGTCAATGCTCGGCTCGCAAAATACCTGCCGGTCTCATAATCGGTTTTCCTTGCCAAAATAAAAGACTTTACAATACCGTTAAAAACGGGTATATAAAGTACAAACCAATAGACGCTTCAGTTGATAAGCGAGGTGTGCATGAGTTTAGATCATTTCTTCAGTCCGGGTTCGGTGGCGGTAGTCGGTGCGTCTCGAAAGCAGGGTAAGGTCGGCTATGAAGTCCTTGCGGCGGTGCTCAGGGGCAGTTACAAGGGCAAAGTCTTTGCTGTGAACCCCAACTGCGACGAAGTTCAGGGCGTTAAGAGCTATACCGATCTCAAGTCGATCCCGGAGGTTCCAGAGCTTGTGGTTATTGTCGTCTCGGCGAAGCTGGCTGTAGCTGTTGTCAAGGACGCAGCCGATTTGGGCGTCAAGGCATGCGTGATAGTATCTTCCGGCTTTAAGGAAGCCGGCGAGGAAGGGGCAAAACTGGAGCATGAGATCGCCCAGGCAGCCCGCCGGGCGGGGATGCGCATCATCGGGCCAAACTGCATCGGCATCATGTCGACGCAATCGGGCCTTAACGCAAGCTTCGGCGGAAACCTGCCCAAGCGAGGCCAGGTCAGCTACTTTTCGCAGTCGGGTTCGATACTGGCGGCAATGCTCGACATGGCGGCACAGACGGACCTGGGCTTCAGCAAGCTTATAAGTATCGGCAACAAGGCTGACATCAATGAGCTTGACATAATCCGGGCACTCGGAAACGACCAGGACACAAAAGTTATCGCCGGGTATCTCGAGTCCATAGTCGACGGAGACGCGTTCATAAAACAGGCCGAAAAGATAAGCCGCAGCAAGCCTATACTGCTGCTCAAGTCCGGCGTTACCGAGGCAGGCGCACGCGCGGCCAGTTCCCACACCGGCAGGTTGGCAGGTACCGAAGACGCCTACGAATGCGTATTCGAGCGCGCAGGGGTAATCCGATGCGGCTCGATTAAGGACCAGTTCGACTTCGCACGGGCCTTTGCGTATGAGCCATGCCCCGCAGGTCCGCGTGTGGCGGTTATCGCAAACGCAGGCGGAGCGGGCATAATGGCGACCGACGCCATCGAACGGGAAGGGCTCGAGCTTGCAAGGTTCTGCCCGCAAACGATAGAGATGCTGACCGCTTCGGAGCAGATGTCCGGGGTGGCAAACGTCAACAACCCGGTGGACCTGCTGGGCGATGCCCTGGCCGACCGTTACGAGTTCGCCCTTCGCTCGGTGCTGGATGACGAGAATGTAGACACGGTGCTGGTCCTGCTTAGTCCCCACGCAATGACCGAATGCGCGGGCACAGCAGAAGCGGTGGTCCGCGTTGCAAACGAGAAACAGACCAAGCCGATACTCGCCTGCTTCCTCGGTGCGGGCCGTGTTGCCGAGGCCGTCAAGATACTCCGCAAGGGAAGGATACCGCAATATGACTCGCCGGAAAGCGCGGTGCGCACGATAAAGGTGATGAGCACATACTCTGCATGGCGGAACCGGCCCAAGCGGGTGGTCAAGCTGTTTCCGGTCAACCGCCGAAAAGCCGAGCGTGTTATCGAAAAGAACGTCCGACAGGGTTCTTTCGAGATCGGCGAGGCCCAGACCAAAGAGATACTGCAGGCTTACGGGTTTGTTACTCCAGACGGCGGGCTTGCGACTTCGAGCGACCAGGCCGTCAGTATTGCCGAACAGATCGGCTACCCGGTGGTGCTCAAGGTATGGTCGCCGAGTATTATTCACAAGACGGAGGTTGACGGTGTTAAGATGAACCTTTTCACGGCCCAGCAGGTAGAGGACGCATTTGACCTGATGATGTACCGCATCCCGCGCAAACGTCCAGAGGCCGAGATAATAGGCATCCTCGTTGAGCAGATGTGCAAGGAGGGCAAGGAGGTTATTCTCGGCATGAACCGTGATCCGAGGTTCGGCCCGCTGATGATGTTCGGAATGGGCGGAAAGCTCGTCGAGGTGCTTGAGGACGTTGTCTTCTATCCTGCACCGCTTACCGCAGACGAGGCAAAGGAAATGCTCGTGCGGACAAAAACTTATGAGCTGCTCCGCGGCAAAGGCCAGGAGGGTCCTGGTGTGGATATTGACGTAATCGCAGAAGGGCTCCAGCGACTCAGCCAGCTGGTAACCGAGTTTCCCCAGATAGAGGAGATGGAGATCAACCCTTATGTGGTCGGCAGGGAGGGCACCGTCCCCATCGCCGTCGACGCAATGATGAAACTTGAACAAAGGTAAGGGGGTAAAATGAACAGCAATAATTTCAACTGGCGCGAAAAATACAAGGAAATGGTCGGCGAGGCACGCGACGCGATTAAGCTTATTCGGCCCGGTGACAGTATCTTCATCGGCACCGGCTGCGGCCAGCCGCAATACCTCGTAAACGAAATGGTCCGTCATTCGAGCCACATATTCGACTCGAGCATTATCCACTTCCTCACGATGGGCACCGCGCCATATACGAAAGAGGAGTTCCGCGACAAATTCTCTATGGCCAGCTTCTTCATCGCCGACAGTGTCCGCGACGCCTTCATGGAAGGCTTTGCCGATTACGTTCCGATGTTCCTGTCCGAAATTCCCGAGGAATTTGAGAGCGGCAGGACTCCTATCGATGTTGCGCTTATAATGGTCTCCGAGCCGGATGTAAACGGCCTGTGCAGCCTGGGCGTGGCGGTCGATATCGTAAAAAGCGCCGCAGCCAACGCCAAGTACGTCGTCGCGCAGGTCAACCCTAAAATGCCCCGCACGCTCGGCGACAGCTTTATACACGTAAATTCCATCGACATGCTCGTCTCGCAGGATGAGAACATGATCACCGTCGAGCCAGCCGAAAGCGACGAAGTGCTCCGTAAGATCGGCCGCAACCTCGCGCGTCTCGTCGAGGACGGCAGCACTATCGAGTGCGGCATAGGGCGAATCCCGCAGGCAATGGCTGAATACCTCCGTGACAAAAAAGAGCTTGGCATCCACACAGAGATGTTTGGCGACTGGATAATCGACCTTATCGATTGCGGCGCGATAACCTGTTCCAAGAAAAGCATCAACCGCGGCAAGGTCGTCGCCAGTTTCTGCATGGGCTCCCAGCGTCTCTATGATTACATTGACAACAACCCGTTCTTCGAGTTCCACCCGACCGAGTACGTCAACGACCCGTTCATTATCAGCCAGCACGATAAAATGGTCGGCATTAACGTCGGCATCGAAATCGACTTGACCGGCCAGGTCTGCGCCGACTCCATCGGTTACAAATTCTACAGCGGCATAGGCGGCCAGGTCGACTTCATCCGCGGCTGTGCCCGAAGCCGCGGCGGCAAGGCCATCATTACAATGCCCTCCACCGCAAAGGACGGAACTATCTCGCGTATCGTACCGCGACTCACCGAAGGCGCCGGCGTTGTCACCACCCGCGGGGATGTCCATTATGTCGTTACCGAATACGGCATCGCCTACCTGCACGGCAAGAGCATCCGCCAGCGAGCGCTGGCACTGATAAACATCGCCCATCCCAAGTTCCGCAAGATACTTACCCAGGCCGCCAAGCAGATGAAATACGTGCACGAGGACCAGATCGAGCTTTCGTGGGAGCAGGTCCGCTACCCCGCCGAGCTCGAACATTACGAAACACTCAAGGACGGCACCGAAATATTCTTCCGGCCCGTGAAACCCACCGATGAAGAGGCGCTGTCGGAAATGCTCTACTCGCTCAGTCGTGCCTCGGTCGAAAAACGCTACTTCACCCACACCAAGACCTTCCCGCACAAGGACGTGCAGAAGCTGACCAATATCGACTACGAGCAGAACCTGTCGATCATAGGCTGTGTGCCGGGCCCCGCAGGCGAGGAGATCGTCGCGATAGGCCAGTACTTCCTCGATCCCAAAACACAGACCGCCGAAGTCGCCTTCATCGTTCAGGACGAATGGCAGGACAAGGGCATGGGCGGATACCTCATGCGCTACCTTTCCGACACGGCTGCGTCGCGCGGCGTGCGAAAGTTTTACGCGACAGTTCTGCCCAAAAACAGGGCCATGCTCAATGTTTTCCACAACAGCGGCTACAAGATAAACACCGAGTTTGACGGCGAGGCCTACCATATCACCTACGACCTTCGAAAGGAGCAGTAAGTGAGCGAAAAGAAAAACTACTTTATCCACTCAAAACAGATCGAAGAGTATCCCTACCCCAGCCAGTGTCCTTTCAATACCCGCCGGCCCGCGAAGCTGCGCGAGACACTCGAGTCTATGAACCTGCTTGACGGCGCCACCAGCCGGATGATCCCTGCCCGGCCCGCGACCGACGAGGAACTGCTGATGTACCACACGCGCTATTACATCGATACGCTGCGGCTGGCCAACGAGGGTTCGTTCGATATCGAATGGCTTGCTATGGGCCTGGGCACCGGCGACTGTCCCGTGTTCGAGGGAATGTTTGAGTACAACATCTGGGCCGCGGGGGCGAGCATCGTCGCGGCAGAGAAAATTATCGAAGGCTCCGCCCGCACCGCCTACAACCCATCGGGCGGACTGCACCACGCCTTCCCGGACCGCGCGGCGGGCTTTTGCTATATAAACGACGTGGTTCTTGCGATAATGACCCTTGCAAAGGCCTCGCGTCGCGTGCTGTTTCTCGACATAGACGTCCACCACACAGACGGCGTGGAGAACGCCTTCTATGACCGCTCGGACGTAATGACCATATCCATGCACGAGACCGGCAGGCACCTGTTTCCCGGAACCGGCGCACTTGACGATATCGGCATAGACGAAGGGCTTGGTTACACGGTCAACCTGCCCATGCCGCCCGGCACGTATGACGCTGCCTATATGCGGGCCTTTCGCCAGGCCGTCCTGCCGCTGATCCACTTTTTCGACCCAGACGTTATCGCGCTGGAGGTCGGCGCAGACGCCCTTGCAGGCGACCCGCTGGCGCACCTGTGTTTAACCAACAACACCCACGCCGATATTATTAACCTGCTTCTCGCCTTCGGCAAGCCGATACTTATGACAGGCGGCGGGGGCTACAACTTCGACAACACCGTCAGGACATGGGCGCTGTGCTGGGCGGTACTGTGCGGAGAGGAAGGGGGCCCCGACGCAATGGCTGGAATGGGCGGGGTAATGCTCGAAACAACCGAATGGGCCGACGCAACCGGCCTGCGAGACAGGGTCCTGCAGACCGACCAGCGGACAAAAGAACTGATCGAACCCGAAATCGACGAGATTATAGAATACATCAAAAATAACGTATTCAAATTGCACGGGATATAAAAAGCCCTGACCGCTTGTCATTCCCACAGAAGCGGGAATCCGGTTTTCAGCATGGACAAAAGAAAAGACTTTTTACGACTAGTGTCCGGCTTCAACATTATTTTACAGCTATTCCTTTAAAATGCTCCTCAGGGGCGGCAACTACGGTAAATCCTGAATTTTGGGCCTTGCGGATTTTTGTTTGATTATTCGCAAAAAATGGTTATTTTTAGAATTATGGCAGATAATGCGAAATTAATTAATTTCAAGGGCAGGGTGCAGGGCGTGGGGTTTCGATACACGGCCTTGCGGATTGCTTCGCGCTGCGAGTTGACCGGGTATGTGAAGAACCTGCCCGACGGCAGTGTGGAGATGCTCGCCCAGGGCGATCCGCAGGACATCCGGGACTGTGTCGATGATATCAAAGAGTCGTTCAGGGCGAATATTTCGGACGTCAATATCAACGACGCCCCGTATGACAATTCCTACGAAAGCTTTCTTATCACGCGGTAGGCCCGTGAACCGCTGGTGTGCTGTGTTGGCCGGAAGCGGTGATCACTTTGTCCAGGTTTTCTCGAATGCTTCGGTGATCTGCTCGGGGGTCATTTTCCATGCTATGGCGGTAAAGCTGGTTTCGTTTTCCGCGCCAAGCTGCGTGTTAGGTTCCTTTTCGCTGAGCGTTGCCGAAGCGAACTCCACGAATTTCGGCCCGGTGTCAAAAGCGATGTTGCCCTTCAGTCGCAGCAGCTTGTCCCCGAGGCTCTCTACGACGGCCTCAAACGCTTCCCGGCTGACGGGCATATCGGTTTTGAGGCTTACCGCTTTTATGTCAGCCGGCGGCTGATCGATTACATCCCCGGCCCTTTCGGTATGGGTTAGCGATGAGAGGAACCCCGGTTCTATCTTGCCGAACTGGGCCCTGCATATTTTCGCTGCGGGGTTCATGCCCGTAAGCACCGCGCTTAGCCTTTCGACTTCGTTGGCGTCGGCTATGTCGGTCTTGTTTATAATGATACCGTCTGCCCATTGAACCTGTGAAGTCACAGCTTTTAGAAACGGCGCGAGCTTTGTAAATGTTGATGCGTCGACCAGGCACAGGTTCGCAAGTATTTCAAAATATTCGGCGACATGCGGCTCGGTAACAAACGCCTCGAAGTCGCGGGTCTCGGCGATACCGGTCGCTTCGATTATAACCAGGTCCACATTTTTCTCGATGATCTCGCCCAGGGCCTTGATGAAGTCGGTCTTGGTGCAGATGCAGAAAACCGAGCCCTTGTTAATCTCGTACTTGTCATAGTCGCCCGGCTGTACGAGTTTACCGTCCACGCCCATTTTGCCGAACTCGTTGATTATAAGCGCAGGTTTAGCCGAAGCTATTTCGGGCAGCTTCAGCAGGTTGTTCAGCGTGGTCGTCTTGCCCGCGCCGAGGTAGCCGGTCAGAAGATACACGCCGATCCTTTTCTTCTCGCCTGTACTCATGTTATCCGCCAACGGTCTTGAGCCATTCCTTTATCGCCGGCACCTCCGGCACCGCCTTCATGGACTTCAGCGAATAGCGGGCCTTTACAACCGCCGGTGTCTGCTCGACAGTCACACCATAAGAGTGCATTGTCTGTTCGTCGTTTACAACCTGGATATTCACGTCGATGCCGGTTTCGAGAATGGCCTGTGTAATGTTCTTCTTAACCTTTTCACAGGCCGGATCATCCTTTTTGCCGAGTATGTACAGGGTAGCCTTACGCCGCTGAATGTTGAGTCGGAACTTTTCGTTGATGCGGTTCTGGATCGCGCGGACCAGTTCATCTCGCGGCGGTATCCGCGAAACAAACGTTATCTGCCCGTCAATACAGATCGTCGGAATGTTGCGAACCATCAGCGAGGTCATGAATATCAGCGATTCGCGGTACTTAATCTTGTGCTCGCGCCACTCTACGATGCCCTCGAACTGCGGGGCGACTTTTTTAACCGAGTCGACCATGTACTGGCACGGTGCGCAGGCCTCGGAGTCGAGCGTGATTATATCTACGATTACCTTGCCGGCCTGGGCGTATTCGGCGAGGTTGAGCTTGTCTTCTGCATTGGTTTTCGACACCATCGCTTTTATCGAGTCGCGAGTGTATTCGTCCTCCACGACTTTTATAACCGATTCGAGGTTGGCAGGCGGTGTCGCGTAGGGCAGGTCACATCCCGGCGCAAGTATAAACCCCTTATCCCCAGCAGTTTCCATGCAGGCGATAGCGTTTTTCTGCGAGTCAAGCTCATCGCCGAGCAGAAGCACGGTTGTAAGCTGCATGTTTCCGCCGAAGCTGATGCCTCGCTGCAGGCACTGGTCCTTCACGAAGTCCAGCGGGATATTTTCGTCTACGGAAACGTTGTCGGGCTTGCAGTCGCACATGACACCAACGTTCTGCTGTGCATGGCCGCATACGAAGAACGAGCCCAGCGCACCTTTGGAGCGGATATGCTCGAAGACCTCTGTCGCGTAGGGGGTTATAAAGTCGGTGAACTGCTCGGGGCCTATCTGGCTGGTCATGGGGTCGACCACGGCGATTATGTCACAGCCGGCATCGATGTAGTAATCGGACATCCTGTTGCATACATCCCGGCAGAAGGCGAACAGGCGGTGCAGCTGGTCGGCGGCGTCGAACATTTTCATAAATATGTCGGTCCCCATTATGTGAAGCGCAAGGGTGAAAGGCCCGGTTATAAGGCCGTAAAGAGCAATGTCAGGGTGTTTTTTGCGAATTTGTTTCGCCGCTTCGATGGCGATAGGGATTCTGCCCTGATCCGGGCCGGGTATTTTTAAATCCCCCAGTGTTGTGCCGTTCGACAGCGGGTGCGAGATCACGGCAGGGGGGTTCTCGTCGGCCCAGTTGAGCTCGCAGCCAAAGGTTTCCGCCTCGATCTGCAGGTCGAAAACCACCGGCAAACCGTCAGGCCGATACCTCTTTACAGCTTCGTCAACTCCTTTAACAATGTTCTCGGCTGATTTGAGGTATTCCGAAGCCGTTTGCCCGATAAGGGACCCTGCGTGACAGCCCACGAAGGGCACCCAGGGTGTTCTGTCAACATTTTCACACCTAAACGCTTTTATTACTCTTTCTTTACCGGTCACTTTTGCTGTCTCCTGACCATAACCTTGGTTAATAATTTCGTTAATACTTTAAAAAACAATAACTTATGCACAAACCCCCCTTTAGTGTTCACAAAATCACAGGGTTTGAAATGAGCTTATATTAATGGTAAAGTATTAACCGGCCTTTTTCTTTACCCAAACGGCTGATTATAATAACTATTTTACTGTTTTTAATGAAACATCTCTAAAATATTGTGAAAAGTGTCACATCTCAAGTTGGAGTGGTGAAATAGGCATTATTAAATGCTCATACAGTTTTTTTTGCGGTAAATTTTTGCTGAAATTGTTTTTTTTAAGAATTTTACGTGAAATTTCTGGACAGCATTTTCCCAAAGCGGTATATTATCGCTTTGGAAGCGTTAGCTGTCGGTTAAACTGTGTATCGGCAGGCAGGAAATTTGTAGACTAAAAAATCTTTGAGGTAAAAATGGCTCATAAAAAAGGACAGGGTTCATCGAGAAATGGACGCGACAGTAATCCTCAATATCGCGGTGTAAAGGTATACGGTGGCCAGCAGGCCAAAGCCGGTTCGATAATCGTGCGTCAGTGCGGGACCAAGTTCCATCCGGGTTTCAATGTCGGGATGGGCAAGGATTACACACTATTTGCACTCAAAGACGGCACGGTTAAATTTCAAGGAAAAAAGGTTCATATCATGAACTGAACTCCCCCTGGATACAAAATTTACTGGAAAAGGGTGGTCGTTTGGCCGCCCTTTTTTTATTATACATTTTGTGAGCCGGGCGTTGAATTAAGGGGATATATATGACAGCGGGGAAAATGTCGGCAAAGAGACCGAGCGACTCGGCGGTTGAGACGCGTTACCTGTTGATGCCGCACCAGACGAACCCTTACGGCACTGCCTTTGGCGGGGTGATTATGGGTTGGATCGATATGGTCGCCTCTATGGCAGCCAGGCGCCACTGCGGGCGGGAAGTGGTAACCGTGGGGATAGATTCCATCTCGTTCAGACGGCCTGCTTATTCCGGTGACCAGATCGTGCTAAAGGCCTGTGTGAACTTCGTGGGCAGAACCTCAATGGAAGTCGGTGTCAAAGTTACAAGGGAAAACCCCGAAACGGGTGAGCAGGACATAACGACAACGGCGCATCTTACCTTTGTAGCCTTGGATGAAAAGAAAAAGCCCGCGCAGGTCCC
This sequence comes from uncultured Pirellulales bacterium, assembly GCA_964628195.1. Lineage (GTDB taxonomy): Bacteria > Planctomycetota > Phycisphaerae > Sedimentisphaerales > Anaerohalosphaeraceae > CAZVPF01. The sequence continues at coordinate 47,792 of CAZVPF010000020.1, forward strand.
CCCGCTTGAACCGCAGACAGACGACGAAAAAAGACGCTGCGAAAACGCGAAGTTACGAGTGCAGACCAGAAAGGAGCTTGTGGCAAAATTAAGGGCTAATGGTTAGTGTATTTTGTGCCTCCAGTTGAGGTTGTTATTTGAAGGCTATGGGAGTTATTAATAAGTTTTATTTTATATTTTTTCTGAAGAACACCATAGCTGTTTCTGCGAATATCCACAGCGCGAGCGTCATTATTAATGCTGAGACGATTATAAGCAGGATGTCTTTTTCAGCGTAAAAGTCGGTTATCTTCAGGCTAAGTGCCCAGACCGTTATAACCAGCATAAAAACGCAAGGCACAGCCGACAGAAGAAAGCCCGCCCCGGGTTTGGTTTTCCGCAGGTACATTGTTATTACAAGAAGCGCAAGCGCAGCTAACAGTTGATTGATAGCGCCGAACAGCGGCCATAGCACCATCGCCCCCGTGCCGTTTGCGCCGGTTGCGAAAGCCAGCCCAGCGGCGGTTATGACGGCAAAGGCGGTGGCGGTCCACTTATTGGTAAGCGGTTTTATTTTCAAATCCCCGGCAAGCTCGGTGGTTATGTAGCGCTGCAGACGAACTGCGGTGTCCAGCGTGGTCCCGGCAAATGATGCTATGAACACCCCCATGAGAACCTTGCCTATCGCGATAGGTACTCCTGCCTTTTGCATCATGTTGGCGGCGCCGTAAACAACGGCCTGGAGCTTTGCGCCGAGCCCGCTTGCGCCCAGCCATGAGCCGTAATGTTTCGACCATGCAGCAAACCCCGTCAGTGACTGTCGGTCAGCGGTGGTGTAGGCGATTCCGATACCCGCCGCGACGCACGCAAGAATAAGCACAGCCAGCGCCCCTTCAAGCAGCATCGCTCCGTAGCCGATGAACAGGCAGTCCCCCTCGCTTGCGACCTGCTTTGGGCTCGTTCCGCTTGCGACCAGCGAATGAAACCCGCTTACGGCCCCGCATGCGATAGTGACAAACATGAACGGCCAAATCGGCGGTGCTCCGGTTTCTGCGCGGTTGACGGCTGGGGCGACTATCTCAAGCGAACCCGACAGAGACGCCGCGACAACACCCGCCACCAGCAACGCCATCATTATAAAAAGCTGCCAGGCGTTTGTGTAGTCCCGCGGCTGAAGCAGCGTTGTAACCGGAAGCGTCGATGCAATGAAAGCGTATATAAGCAAAATGATCGTCCATGCACCGGTCGCCGGCATCCATGAAAAGTCCGGCAGGGCGGTAAGTCCGGGATAAGCGGCTTGGAGCACACCGCCGAGCACGATGAACAGGTACATCACGAACACGGCCGCAGCGGTTGCAAGCCAGACCTTCGCGCCCTTTTTATAAACGGCCCAGCCGAGCGAAACGGCAATAGGTATCTGCATCCAGACAGGAATGACCGAAGAAGGGAAGAAGCGAAAGACGACCGCGATGACTACCCCGAAGATCGCGATGATAATAAGCAGTGCCAGAAATACGATGAAAAAGAAGATAAACCGCACGCGCGAGTTTATATAACGCGCCGCGATCTCCGAGACGCTTTTGCCCTCGTTTCGCATGGATACCACGAGCGTGCCGAAATCGTGAACCGCCCCGATGAAGATCGAGCCGAAGATAACCCACAAAAGGGCGGGCAGCCATCCCCATATCACACCGATAGCCGGGCCGACAATAGGACCCGTACCTGCGATGCTCGTAAAGTGGTGACCGAAGATGATGCCTCGCTTACTCGGAACGTAGTCCACGCCGTCTTCAAGTTCACGGCTGGGCACCGGCGCGTGCGGCTGAAGCCGAAAAATCTTTGCCCCGATGTACCTGCCGTAAATATTGTAGGCAAGAATGAAACCGAAAAAACTGCCGAATGTTAAAAGCAAAGTGCCCATTTTTAAATCCCGTTAATCACCGTAAAAATACATTATACGAAAAACCGCACAACGGGTAAACGGATAAATCTATTCGTGGATCGCATCCGATGGGGCATGCCAGGAGGACAATAATAAAAGCCCCGCTGTCAAAATGACAGTGACTTAAAATACCGGCCCTGAGCAGGCAGTGTCGTAAGTCTTTGAAAAATACGCAGTTACGGATGCCTGCTGTTTTTCGGCACACCGTCTGCAATAGAATATTAAAGCATTAGTACCCAATGTTTTTACCTGTGTCGCCGGGTTCGAAGATGTGGGCCTTTTGGATATCGATGAAGACATCGAGTACCTGGCCGGGTTTGATCTGCACATGGGGGCTCAGGTTCGCTATAAACGTCCGTCCGTCAAGGGTCTCGAAGTAAACATCTTTCCTGTCGCCGAGCGGTTCTACAACCTTGACCTTTGCCTGGATTGAATTATTAGACTGATCGGCTGGCGGTTCGAGTGTCATGTTTTCCGGCCTGATGCCGAGCGTCATCTCTTTGTTTTGATAAGGCTTAAGTGTATCAGCCATGCTGCCTAAGCCTATTTTCGTTTGTTCGTCAACTGCGAATAACGGAGTTTCGCCCTCGAAGCGTACCTTGCCCTCGAAGAAGTTCATGGGCGGTGTGCCCAAAAAGCCTGCGACGAATTTGTTGACCGGCTTGTCGTAGACATCCATCGGCGGGGCGACCTGCTGGATCTTCCCTTCGTACATTACGCATATCCTGTCTCCGAGCGTCATCGCCTCGGCCTGGTCATGGGTAACGTAAATACTCGTCGTTTGCAAGCGGTGGTGCAGGGCCTTCAGTTCGGCGCGGGTTGTTACACGAAGTTTAGCGTCGAGGTTGCTCAGCGGTTCATCGAACAAAAATGCCGCCGGGTCGCGAACTATCGCTCTGCCCAGCGCGACACGCTGCCGCTGGCCGCCGGAAAGAGCCTTGGGTTTTCGCTTGAGATAACTCTCAATGCCGAGCATTCTGGCGGCGTTTTCTACACGCTCCTTTATCTGAGCCTTGGGAAACTTCCGCAGCTTCAGGCCGAACGCCATGTTCTGAAACACCGTCATGTGCGGGTAAAGGGCGTAGTTCTGAAAGACCATCGCCACGTCCCTGTTCTTCGGCGCAAGGTCGTTTACGACTTTACCGGCGATGCTCACCGTGCCGTCGGTTATGTCCTCAAGGCCGGCGATCATGCGAAGCGTGGTGGTCTTGCCGCAGCCCGAGGGACCGACGATGACCATGAACTCCTTATCCAGTATGTCCAGATTGGCGTCGTGGACCGCGACCACATCGCCATCGTATACTTTTTTCACATCGTTAAGTACTACCTGTGCCATTTATTCTCCATAATGTCAAAGGATAAAATGTTATCTTACCATTATTTGACCGCATTTTCCAATTGTTTTTCGAACAAAATAATACCCCGGATAATCCTTATGCTGCTGCCTTTATTATGCGAATTCACACTCGAAGCTGCAATTAGTGTTTTGTCTTCTAATTCTATGAGGGAGTTCCAAAGAGCAAAACCATTATCTATGCAGAACGGTTTTGAGTGCTGCCCCCAGGTTTTGCCCGAATCATTGCTTTGAATAACCTTCATTTCACAAACTAATTCACCGGTTTGCTTTTTATCTTCATCGGTTTGAAAAGAAACAAGGATCGGACCGGTTTCTGTTTGTATAACATAGGGAGCGGCGGCTCTTTTGCCTTTTTCCGCAGGTTTATAAAGAAGTTTGCGTTCAGTCCATGTTCTGCCGCTGTCCATTGATTTGAGCTGCATCAGAACCAATGGATGTGGTGGATAATTAGCTTCAATTACCAAAATTATACTGCCGTCTCTAAGCCCGGCGACAGCAGGCATGCCGTCCCTTGAGTGTTCGCTTTTGCTTACAATCTGCGGCTGTGACCATGTGCGGCCGTTGTCGGAGCTTTTACGCATTTCGATAACCTGGGGATAAGCGGGGTTATCTTCGTTATATTCCTCGTTTGCGTAAAAAATGAGAATTTCGTTACTGCTGTTTTTGAACAGGAACGGTTCCCACAGGCCTTTTGTGTTGCCTGCCACAGTTGAGTGGTGTTTCCATGTTTTGCCTTTGTCACTGCTTTTGGATATCCTGATTGTTTTTCTTGTTTCGTCGACCAGCCGATACGCAAGCAGCAGTTCGCCATTTTCCAACTGCAGCATGTGACCGTTGGCTGCATCGCCTTTTCCAAAACTGGCGGTTGATAAATATTCCCAGTTATGCCCGCCGTCTGTGCTTTTGGTTACCAGCACGCGGTTGCCCTGTTCGCCTATTTTAGCATCACATGCGCACAGCAGTTCCCCGGTTCTTAACTGTATCAGCCGGGGGTACCAGTATTCTTTGTCTTTGCCTGCTCGAAATAAAACAGTTTCGGTATTGTCATGCCAGGCAGTGCCTGAATATGGGTATTGTCTTATGCATGGTGTGCATGAAGTCAGGGCAATCAATAATAAAATATATATCGGCAGCGAATAAGTCACGAATTTTAATGATTTGTATTCTTTCGAAAACATAAAATCCCATTTATAAAAACTCTTTCAATTATCCTTTAAGGCCAGACAATGATATTCCTTTGATAATATGCTTCTGGAAAATCAAAAATACGATAAGAACCGGCAGTGTTGCAAGTGAGCTCGCCGCGAGAGTTATCCCGTAATCTGTCATGTAAGAGTTTTGAAACAGTGCTATGCCGACCGGGAGGGTGTATTTGTCCGCGGAGTCCAGGAAAACCATCGGGCTCAGGAAGTCGTTCCATGATGCGATAAAAACGAAGATGCCAAGCGTTGCCAGTACCGGCCTTGACATCGGGAGAATAATATGCCAGTAGATTCTCCATGTCGAACATCCGTCTATCAGCGCAGCTTCTTCGTATTCCTTAGGGATGCTTATAAAGAACTGTCTTAGAAGAAAGACACCGAATGCCCCGGCGATTGGCGGCACTATCAGGGATAAATGCGTGTCCAGCCAGCCGAGGTAATTCAGGATAAGGTAAACGGGGACCAGGAGTATCTGTGCGGGGATCATAAGTGTAGCGATAATTATTATAAAAAGCACTGTGCCGCCGGGTAGTTTAAGCCTTGCCAGTGCGAAAGCCGCCATGGACTGCACCGCCAGAACAAGCAGCGTAGTCATCGTGGAGACCACGACGCTGTTGACGAACCAGCGAATAATAGGTATTTCCTCAGAGTTTTGCAAAACCTTGGTTATGTTTTCAAGTGTCCATTCCTGGGGCAATACACCCTGGAAGTTTATAATCTCCGAATACGGCTTGAAAGCTGTCAGGAACATAAAGATAATGGGCATCAAAAATACCAGGGCTCCGACAAGGACCATCGTTTCGATTATCACTCTTTGACGTTTTTCCTGCATAGCGATTTTACCTGCTCCTCATAGCCTTGAACTGGATGAACGAAAAGACGGCTATTACAAGGAACAGAAGCCAACTTATCGCTGCCGCGTAGCCCATTCTGTATTCACCGAAAGCCGTGTCGTATATATAATGTACCAGCACGCGCGTGGAAAGTTCGGGTCCGCCGCCCGTTACAATGTAAGTTTGCCCGAACACCTGGAACGATGCGATAATATTCATGATTATTACAAAAAACAAAACAGGTTTCAGGCTCGGCAGGGTTATGTGCAAAAACTTCTGCCACATGTTTGCACCATCTATGCTTGCCGCTTCGTAAAACTGGTCGGGTATATTCGACAGGCCTGCAAGCAGGATTATCATAGCTCCGCCCATAGTCCACCAGAGGGTCATTAATACGATGGATTTCATAGCGTATTGCGGCTGTGTAACCCAGGGTATTTTTATATCAAAATTTGCGAGCAGGGAATTGAAAAGCCCGAACTCGCTGTTATAGAACCATGTCCATAAAATGCCGACTATGCTGATGGTGAGTATCGTCGGCAGAAAATATGCGGCCCTGTAGAAGCCCTGTCTTTTGAGGGGTACGGCGTTAATTCCGCATGCGGTTATCAAGGCCACCAAAATATTCAGCGGGACCGACATAACGACAAAGCGTACAGTCGCCCACAACGCCTTATAGAAATATTCGCTTTTAAAGGCCTCGATATAATTGCCCGGGCCCATGAAACGCGGGGGCTCGGGAGAAAGCATTTCCCATCTGAAAAAGCTCAGGGCAAACCCGTAGACCATAGGTATGATTATAAAGACGGTGAAAACGAGCAGGTATGGTGTTAAAAAAAGGTACCCGGTCAAAGTTTTCGATCTGTTATTCATTTACTGCCCCTTTGCGGTAACTTGCGAAGCGTATCTTTTGATAACTTTATTTACCCTTTCAGTCGCTGTATCCAGCGCGTCTTTGGGCTCTATGCTCCCCCTGAGGGATCTTTCGGCGGCTATGTCTAGTTCGGAGCAGAACTCGCCGATGAAGGGCACCCTGGGCATGTAGCGGATATAGGGAAGCTGTTTTGCAAAGGCGCTTTGGATTTTCATGGATTTGAATCGCTCGCTTTTTAACAGCGATTTGCGAACAGGTACCTGGCCCCCAACTGCCCAGTCGAGGCTGTTGTCGGAGAGAAACTTAACGAATTTCCAGGCGGAGCGAAGTTTTTCGCCCTCAAGTTCCCGGCTTATGCAAAGCACATGAGAATCGGCCCATGAAGCGGGCTTGTCGCCCAAAACAGGCAGCGGCGAGCCGGATATTTCAAAGGCTTCGATTTTCTGAAGTTCGGGCAGCATGTAAATCCCCTCAAACGCTATCGCTACCCGGCCCTGACGAAATCCGATCCAGCCTTCGGCCTGTTCCGTGCCGGGCGGAGGGGAATATTTATACTTGTTTACGATATCCGCGCAGAACCGCAGTGCCCGCACGTTTTCAGGTGAATTCAATGTGCATTTAGAGTAGTCGTCATTGAAAAATTCGCCGCCATGCTGCCACATAATGGAAGCAATATTTGTGCGAAGCCAGGTGAAAGTAAATCCCCAGTTTTCGACCCTGCCGTCGTTGTCAGTATCGGCGGTGTTTTTTTCAAGGACGGACAGGAACTGTTCGCGGTTTTCAGGCGGACTTGCCTTGCCGCTGCGGTCGATAAAACCTGTGTTTTTTAACATTTCGTCATTATAATACATTCCAAGCATGTGGGTATCCAGCGGAAGGGCGTAGATTTTTCCGTCTCTCATTACGGCGTCTATCACCCTTTCGCTGAAATCATTTAAGGGTATTCCTTTTTCTGAGTTTACCAGGTTATTCAGAGGTCTTAAAAGACCCGCTTTTACAAAACGTTCGATCGCGCTTGCGTGAATTACAAAAACTTCCGGTGTCCTGTCTCCAAGCCCGGCTACAAACAGCTTGTTATAGTAAGTCGCGAGTTTCATTCGCTGCATGCGAACGGAGATTTCGGGGTTTTGCTCGTTAAAATGTCTGACCATACCGAGCATTGTTCTGCCGTCCGGGCCGGTGAAAAGGTTCCAGTATCGTACCTTAACCGCATCGGAGTTTTCAACCGATCCCCTTGTGTAGTAGAACAGCACCAGGGCTGCGAATATTACAGCAAAAGAGATGAGCAGTATTTTTTTTAATTTCCTGAACATAAAAAAGGCTTTGTTGAAAAAAGATTTATGTTTTCAATTCGATTGCTGCCTTTCTTTTTTGAATCTTACTGATTCTCTCAAGGTCGAACTTTGGAGTTCGGTCAAAGTTATATATTCCGTTTTGCTCCTGGAACACGTCCGTCAATTGTGTATAGCAATATCCGAACATATCGGGATCATCCAGCAGGGCGTTGCATAAACTCTCGAAGCGACTGTAGAACTCATCGATAGATCGAGGTTTTTCGCCATAGCCCCATGAATCGCGTCGGTCCCTTTCCCGGCTTAGCTGCATTTTTTCAGCCTGTTCTTTGTTCCACCATATCCCCCCGAACTCGCTCAGAAAGAAAGGCTGGCCCTTATAACCTGCTGAAACCGCATTGCCCCCCACATCGAAATTAATGTCACCGCCGGAATCGTTGTTTATAAAAGGTTCGTTTTTGTCGAGACCGGAAACCATCTTTTTGAATAATTCCGGATCCTGCACATAAAGGTGGCTGTCATAGATATCCGTCTGTTCAACCCGGTGAGAATAGCCCGATGCATCAATGACCGGCCTGGTGGGGTCAAAGGATTTTGTTACCCAGAAAAGGGCCCTTGTTATGTCATCCAGGCTGGTGTACCTGTCTTCGATGACCTGGTGCGTCTCATTTAGCGGGCACCATCCGATTATGCTCGGATGAGAGTAATCTCTTCGCAGTGCCTGCATCCATTGTGATATTATTGCCGCCCCGGGCTGGTTGTAGAACGAATCCAGGGCCCTTTCCCTCAGGCCCCAGTCGCCGAATTCGGCCCAGACAAGATAGCCCATTTTGTCGCAGTGATACAGAAACCTTTCCTCGAATACTTTCTGGTGAAGCCTTGCCCCGTTGAAGCCCGCGTCCAAAGATATCTGAATATCCTTTACCATCGCTTCGTCATCTGGTGCGGTCATTATGCCGTCAGGGTAATAACCCTGGTCAAGGACAAGACGCTGGAAAACGATTTTATCGTTTATTTTTACAGCCTTGCCGTCAATTGTTATATTTCTCAGTCCGGCATAACTTTTCCCTGAATCCACTACGTTTTGGTTTTTATCAAGTAATTCTATCTCAAGGTCATAAAGGTGTGGATTTTCAGGTGACCATAGAATCTTTCGGTCTTCAGGGATCATGAGTGATAGAATAGCGGTGTTAAGGTTCTCAAGGTCCGATGTCTGTGTGCAGATATTGCCCTTTTTGTCACTGAGCGAAACTCTTATTTGCATCCCGGCGGAGTTTCCTGTAACTGATTGTTCGACAATGAAAGAACCACTCCTGACCTGTGGTGTTATTCTGGGTCTTTGCAGGTACACCGCTGGAACCGGTTCGAGCCATACGCTTTGCCATATTCCTGTTGTGCGGGTGTACTCGCAATCATGGTTGGCATATTCGGCGGATTGTTTGCCTCGCGGCATGGTTTGTTTCATGTCGTCGCGTGCACGGACGGTGATCTTTGCCGATTCTCCCGGTGTTACAAAATCTGTCAGTTCGACAGTAAAGGGCGTCCATCCTCCCCTGTGCCGCCCGCATTCGACGCCGCCGGCCCAGACCGTTGTTTCGTAATCCACAGCCTGGAAGTGCAGCAGTATTCTCCGTCCGTTCCAGTCCTGCGGTATTTCAACCTCTCGCTGGTACCATACCGCTTTCATAAAATCCACATTTCCTATTCCCGAAAGAACGGATTCGGGGCAGAAGGGCACGATGATCTTGTCATTGAGTTTGCCGTTTAACAAGCCTTTCTCAATACCGCTGTCCGGGTTGTCTATTTGAAAATCCCACTTGCCGTTGAGACAAAGCCATTGCCGACGCACCCATTGCGGACGGGGATACTCACTGCGAGGAACAGACATATACTACTTCTCCAAATAATCAACTTAACCATTCAGGTTCAAACTCAAAAGCTAAATAAGCAATAAAACAAGAAGTACGATATTACTTATAGTCTATTTTCATGTTTTTTCAAGTTATAAAGAAATGAAAAGACAGCTTCTGCGTATACTTTAATTGAGGTGAGGAAAAAGAAAGCCTTTAATAGTTCTTGAACTCACCCATCCGTAAACTTGAATATAGTGTCCGGGAACCAATTATTCATCACTGTTTTTAGAGTAAAATCGAAGCTTTTTCGTATTTGATAAATTATTTTCGCAACTTTGTGTTTATTTAAAAATGGAAAATAATTACAATGGCTTTAGTATTTTTGCAGGCGATTACGGAAAAACCGATCATATTATTAAACTCGCGGGAGATATAAACGAAGATGGAACCTGTATGATTGACGATCTTCTGATATTTGCGGATGAATGGCTTGGCAATTAGATTTTTTAGGAAAGTTAAAGATGATAAGAGGCAAAATGAAGACCCAAAAATTAACAATTTCAATATGTGCGGTATTTTGTATGTTTATATTCTCTTGCACCAATGTCAGGCAGAAAAACAATAATGAATCGGCTGTATCTCAAACTTATACGAACCCGTTAGGTGTTCCTGTTGCCGATCCGTTTGTTTATTATGAGGACGGGATGTATTACCTTTACGGCACCGATGAACAGAGAGGCAGCGCATATGGTTTTCCGGTTTTGACCTCAAAGCACCTGGTTAACTGGGAGTATAAGGGTTACGCGTTCCATAAAACCGATGACACTTGGTCCCAGCATAACTTTTGGGGCCCGGAGGTTATCAAAAAAGACGGCGAGTATTATATGTATTATAACGCATCGCCCAATAAAACGCCCGACCCTCCTTTTAATATGCATCTGTGCATTGCCAAAGCAAGTTCACCGCTCGGGCCGTTCAGGGAAGTTAAAGCTCCGTTTTACAAGGCCCCGCCGCCTGATGAGGCGATTGATCAGAATGTTTTCATAGACGACAACGGGCAGGGGTATCTTGTTTTCACGCAGGTATTATTCGGCAGAAACGACATACGCATCGTAAAACTCAAGGACAACCTCATGGAATTCGACGGGGAACCCGTAATAGCTGTCATTCCCACCGACCCGTGGGAAGCAAGGCCGTGGCAGGGACACAAAGTTGCCGAGGGCGGTTACATGTTCAAACGTGACGAGTACTATTACCTGTTGTACACCGCTAACCATTTTCTTGACCCGCACTATTCTATGGGTTATGCGACGAGTAAAAATCCGCTCGGGCCGTGGAAAAAGTACGAGGGTAACCCGATTTTGAGCAAAACCGAAACCGTGCACGGGCCTGGCAACGGAATGCTCGTTAAATCCCCCGATGGAACCGAAACGTTCCTTGTTTATCATACACACTGCAAACCCGGCCAGGTATCACCCCGGCAGGCAGCCATCGACAGGGTTCGCTTTAAGAAAGTGAAAAACGGACCTGACATAATCGTGATAGAAGGTCCGACCTCAACCGCTCAACCCATTCCTTCAAATAAAAAGTGACATTGTGAATTCGACAGAAAATAAAAACCGGATCGACAATCCGCTCGATTTGTTTATTGCAGACCCGTTCGTGATCGAGGACAAAGGCGTTTATTACCTTTACGGCACAGACGAACTGGATGCTTCACGCGGAGTGCCGGTTTATTCTTCCACGGATATGAAGTATCGGGTATTTTCATACTGATATCGCCTTTTTTTAACACCAATTCGACATTA
>CAZVPF010000021.1:0-53718 GCA_964628195.1 uncultured Pirellulales bacterium
TTGGAGCACTAAAAAATATCCATCATTAATCTGTTAAAAACTGTGAACGGTTACGGCAAATTTAACCCCCCAGGTACCCGTCCTGTTCGAGGTAATTGCGAACATAATCATAGACCGCCTCATCAAGCGGCGTGCCCTTGCCCTCGTACCCCGCACTTTGCAGCTTGCTCATATTAGCCTCGGTAAAATACTGGTACTTGCCCTGCAACTCTGCGGGCATATCTATGTACTCGATATTTGCCTCGCGGTTCATTGCAGCGAAAACAGCTCCGACAAGCTCGTTCCATGTCGAGGCCCTGCCTGACCCGATATTATAGAGCCCCGACAACTCCGGGTTATCGTAAAAGAAAAGCGTCATTTCCACCGCGTCCTTGACATACAGAAAATCTCTCCGCTGCTCGCCATCCGCGTAATCCGGGTGATAGCTCTTGAACAGACCGCACTTTCCGTTTTCGCGTATCTGCCGCCAGGCCTTGACCACGAAACTCATCATCTTGCCTTTATGGTATTCGTTTGGGCCAAAAACATTGAAATACTTCAGCCCCGCTGCGCTTTCCAGCAGCCCTGCCTTTCGCATCCAAAGGTCGAACATCTGCTTCGAATAACCATACATATTCATTGGCCGAAGACTGTCAAGGTTCCCCTCGTCGTCGTCGAAGCCCCCGCTGCCGTCGCCATAAGTCGCCGCGCTGGAGGCGTATATAAACTTTGCCCCTTTTTCTGCGGCCCACGAAGCGACAAGTTTCGAACAGTCGTAATTATTTTTTACGAGATACGAGCAGTTCGACTCCGTAGTATCACTGCAGGCACCCATGTGAAAAACCGCCGAAACTTTCCAGTCTGCGTTGCCCTCGCCAATCATCTCGTAAAAATCATCTGCCTCGACATAATCAGTGTACCGCAAGCCGACGAGATTTTTCCACCTCTCGTCCTCGCCGAGGATATCCACAATTAAGATGTCACTTTGCCCCCGCCTGTTAAGCTCGGCCGCAATTGCCGACCCGATAAAACCCGCACCGCCGGTAATAACTATCATTTCTGCTCCTAACTTTTTACAGCCTTGTAAACTCTATGCTTTTTACAGCTCATATTCCTTTATTTTCCTGTAAAGCGTCCTCTCTCCGATCTTCAGTAGCTTCGCCGCCTCGGACCTGTTGCCGTTGGTCATCTCAAGCGTTTTTTTGATATGTTCCTTCTCAACTTCATCCAGCGGCTGACCCGCGAACGCCTCGATGCCTTCCGCCGCTTCAGCCGGATCAGAAGGAATCGCCGACGTGCTCAGCGGCGCAGCAAGCCTCTTTACCCTGTGAATATCCGGCGGAATATCCCCCACATCCAGCGTACTGCCCTCACACAGCACCACCATTGTCTTTACCACGTTCTTAAGCTGCCTTATATTCCCCGGCCAGTGATAATTCTTCAAAATTTCCATTGCCGGCTCAGTTATTCGGGTAATATCCCTGCCCGTCTGATCGCAGGCCTGCTTCAGGAAATACCCGAAAAGCTCCTCGATATCCTCTTCCCTGCTACGAAGCGGTGGTATCGAAAGCGACACGCCTTTGATTCGAAAATACAGGTCCTGGCGAAACTTTTTTTCCTCAACCAGCTTTGCCAGGTCATGGTTCGTTGCGCTTATCACCCGCACGTCCACCTTTATCGCCCGGCTCGAACCGACCGGCACGACCACTCCATCCTCCAGCACACGTAAGAGCTTGGCCTGCATATTCAGGGGCATATCGCCAATCTCATCGAGAAAAAGCGTGCCCTTGTCGGCCATCTCCAGTATGCCCTTCCTGTCTGCGCTGGCCCCGGTAAACGCTCCCTTTGAGTGCCCGAAAAGCTCACTTTCAAGCAGCGACTCGGTAAGTCCTGCGCAGTTGATCGGGTTAAACGTATGCTTGTTCCGCAGCGAGTTCAAATGAATCGCACGCGCGATAAGTTCCTTGCCCGTGCCTGACTCGCCCTCTATAAGCACAGATATGTCCGTAGCGGCCACCCTGCGGACAACGTGGAACACAGACTGCATGATATGCGACCTGCTGATGATACCCTCGAACCGGAAATCGCCGTCCATCGTGACAGGCATAGAACGTGTCGAAAGCGCCCTGGCTGTGAGCACCTTGAAATGGTCGATATTCAACGGCTTTTCGAGATAATCATACGCCCCCGCGCGGATCGCCTGCTTGCACGAATCTATAGTTGCATTTGCGGTTATCATAATTACCTCGCTCGATGGGTACTGGTGCTTGACGTAGTTGAGTATATCGAACCCGTTTACGTCCCCGGCAAGCTCAGCCTCGGTTATTACAAGGTCATAACGCAGTTTCTTTACCCGATCAAGTGCCTCCTCGCCCGAGTTAAAAACCGAAATATTGTCCGATTGTTCCCCCAGCGACTCTGCGAGGCCCTGCCCCTGCCTATTGTCGCTGTCGATTATCAGTATCGTAGGATCAGTGCTCATTTCTCAAACCGTTTATATACCAAAACTTACACCCGACAAAACACAGACCCGGGCAAAAAGTATATGGTAATAGAACACCCCTGTCATGTCAAGTATGCGAAAACCGCCCCCGGTCAAACTCTTTATGCGGATACATTCAGTCTCTCAACGGCATTGAAAGCACAACAGCCAATGCAATATCAAAATATGGTCTCGTCAAACTAACAGGATATGAGTCCTCACTCAATGACGTTGGTATGAAGGCTTGCTCGTCCTGACCTCGGAAGGAACTTCAACTATATGAACATCCTTGCCCTGAAGGCCTTTCCCGGACTCGAACTCCTCGTACTCAACAACCTGTCCGTTCCTCAAACAGCGAAAACCATCGCCGTTTATGCTGGTGTAATGAACAAAAACGTCCTGGCCCTCTTCGTTCACAACGAAACCAAACCCCTTCTTGGGGTCAAACCATTTAACAGTACCTTTTGCCATAATTGCCTCCTTAAATAACTGCATCAAACTGTGACCATGCCCGGACGCCTATTATTTTCGAAGCTTAACTGACCGGCACATACTTTTTCCGTTCAGCTAAGGTACCTGCTATTCAATTGTCATCTCTGCCTTCCGGCCCGCCCCTTCCCGGCAGGGCAGGCTCGGCCTTTCTTTTACCGCCCGTTTTGTCTACTTTGACTCGGCGGGCTCTTCCTGCTTTTCTTCACCCTCGTTTTTTTCGTCCATCTCTGCAAGTGCCGCCTTGCGCGAGAGCTTGTACCTGCCTTGCTCATCGACAAGTATCAGCTTTACGGCTATCTCGTCGCCGACCTTGCAGACACTGTCAATATTCTTGACGTACTGGTCGCTCAGCTCGCTTATGTGGCAAAGACCCTCAACACCGGGACAGAACTCTACAAAAGCCCCGAAATCCTTTATCGAGACAACTTTTGACTTCGGGTAGATTTTGCCCACCTGCGGCGGGGTTGTCATGTTCTCGATTATCTCGCGGGCTTGCATGTGACCTTCGCCGCCGACACAGCTTATGGTAATCGTGCCGTCGTCGTCGATCTCGATTGTCGAACCGGTCTGCTCCTGAATGCTCTTTATCATCTTGCCGCCCGGTCCGATAACCTTTCCGATATAATCCGGGTCGATCTTGATCTGGCAAAGCTTCGGCGCATAAACGCTCAGTTTCTCTCTTGGCTGACTGATTGCCTTGCCCATAATATCAAGTATATAAAGCCTTGCCTTGCGTGCCCTCTCGAAAGCCTTGATCATAATATCATGCGCCAGGCCTTCGGCTTTTATGTCAAGCTGTATCGCGGTAATACCGTTAACCGTCCCGGCGATCTTGAAATCCATATCACCGAAATGGTCCTCGTCGCCGATGATATCGGTCAGCAGTTCATACCTGCTGTTATCTTCGGCTGTTACCATGCCTATCGATATGCCCGCCACGGGCTTTTTGATATTCACACCCGCATCCATAAGCGCAAGTGTTCCCCCGCATACCGACGCCATCGAACTCGAACCGTTCGACTCGGTGATATCGGAGTTTATCTTTACCGTGTAACCGAAATCCTCTTTGTCCGGAAATACCTGCTCAAGCGCCTTTTCCGCGAGTGCACCGTGACCAATCTCACGCCTTCCGGGTCCCCTTATGAACCTAACCTCACCAACCGAAGAAGGCGGGAAGTTATAGTGAAGCATGAACCGCTGGCCGTACTCTTCAAGAAGCCCGTCGACTATCTGCTCGTCCCTGCCTGTTCCAAGTGTAACCGAAACAAGCGCCTGCGTCTCGCCTCTTGTAAACAGCGCCGAACCGTGAGCCCTCGGCAGTATCCCAACCTCGCAGTCAAGCGGGCGGATATCGTCATAACCCCGACCGTCAGGCCGTGTACCCGCAAGGATAACTTCACGGATCGCTTTGCGCTCGACATCTTCAAGTATGCGTTTCATCAAGTGCGGTGCGCATTTAACCTCTCCGTTTTCGTCTTCCGTGCAGTAGGCCTCCATTATCTCGTCCTGGATCGCCTGTACAGCCTCGCTGCGTTCTTTCTTGTTGGTTATCTGGTAGCTGTTCTTAATACGCTCGCTGTATTTGCTGCTTATCTCTTCGGCGACAGTCTTGTCTACTTCAACTATCGGAGCCTCTTTTTCCGGCTTGATCTGCTCTGCCAGTTCCGTGATAAGGTCGCATATCTCGCCGACAACACCATGAGCCGTCTGGATAGCATCCGCGGCAACATCCTCCGGTGTCTCCTTCGAATCGACTTCGATCATGTTAATGGCTTCTTTTTTACCGGCAAGGATAAGATTGAACTCGCTGCGTTCTCGCTGCTCATAAGTGGGAAGAATCACAAACTCACCGTCCACCCTGCTCAGGCGTACAGCACCAAGCGGACCGATGAACGGTATCTTGCTTATAGAAAGCGCTGCGCTTGCCCCTATCATGGCAAGTACATCCGGGTCGGTTTCCTGGTCGGCGCTTAAAACCTGCACCAGCACCTGGACCTCGTTAAAGTACCCCTCCGGGAACAAAGGCCGGATAGGCCTGTCTATCATGCGGGAGGTAAGTACCTCTTTGGTGCTCGGCCGGCCCTCTCGCTTCATAAACCCGCCCGGGAACTTGCCGGCTGCGCTCAGTTTTTCACGGTAGTCCACGCTCAGCGGAAAATAATCTATTGTTTCGTCTCTTGGCGGCGCGGTGCAAACGGTAACAAGAACCATTGTGTCACCGTAACGAACCATTACCGCCCCGTCTGCCTGCTTGGCAATTTTGCCTGTCTCAATTGATAATAAACCGCCCCCGATTTGCTTCTCAACTCTTTTTACTTCAAACATTTTGTCCTCAAATTAAGTCATTGGTGCTCTCTCAATAGCGATTTTTGCAAACCTCTATGAGTGCCGAACCCGGGCTAAAACCCGCCTATCCGGCAAAGCTGATTATTATTTATTAAATTGTAAATTTACTTACGTAAGCCTAATTTCGAAATAATTGCGCGGTAACGCTTAATGTCGGTGTTGCGGACGTATTTCAAAAGAGATGTCCTCTTGCCCACCATTTTAAGCAAACCTCGCCTCGATGAATGATCTTTCGGATGGTCCTTAAGATGCCCGGTAAGTTCGTTGATGCGTGTTGTCAATATGGCTATCTGGACCTCCGGCGAGCCGGTGTCATCGTCTTTTCTCTTGAAATCGCTGATTATCTGCTGCTTCTTTTCCTTCGCTAACATCTCTGCTAAAAACCTTTCTGCTTACACTTATACAAATATTTCAATAACACTAAGGTCGCCAATTACCTTAGAAACTAAAACTCAGCATAAATTATAACACCGCAATATCTATATGCAAATTCTTTTATCCGGATAATTAAGGAATAATTTCAGATTTTTTCTGTACAGTTCTCTTTTTTAGAAATATGGATAATGCATGTCGCGAATTAAAGGGAGTCCGATAACATTTGTAAATATTTCTGCAAAATAGGAAAATATTACACATGAAAAGCAGAAAAAGCCCCAAAAAGCTGTTTCTGGAAAAAAATAAAGGGCAGCTTGGGTAGGCTGCCCTCATTCAGGGAAAGGACTGCATTCAGTCCTTGGAGCACAAGGGAACTAATTTTGCTGCTGCAGTTTTTCAGCTTCCTTTTGTATTCTCATCTTTTCGGCGTCAGTGGTTCCCTGTATTTGCCGAATATTTTTTTTGTCGTTCATCTTGCGAAGCAGGTGTTCTTCAAGCATTTTTCTGCGCTGCTCGATACGCTGGTCTATCTCGTCGATCTTGGCCTGCTGGGAATCGATGATCTCATCTATTATAACTATTGTTTTGCTTGCACCCTCGCTTAGAGCTGTTTCTTTTGCCTTGTTAAGCTTTTCGATCATCTCGACATACTGTTTCTTTTCGTAATCAGCTCTTTCTTCGAGTCTCTTGAAGTAATCGGCCCTTGCAGGTGTAATGATCTTGTCATTTGGGCGGGGTGGCTGTTTGCTGTTATTAACTTGCTGTAATTGAGAGCGGCCGGTTTCCCGGGGATTTTTACTATCGTCTTCTTTTGCTGTGGCTACTGTTACTGTAATAATGCAAAATAAAATTGCAAGTGTCACTAAAATCAGGCGTCTTCTCATCTTGAAACTCCAAAATATAAGTTAAATTTTGCTGTTGCCGAACCTTATATCGGCAACTTTTCACATTACTTTCGACAAACTCACGAATAATACGTTCCATTTTGACGAATTATCGAATTATTTTTGACAAAAATCACTCGATACCGTTTTTTCGACGCCTTCGACGCTTTCTTCGCTCTTTTTGTCGCCTGATTTTATCTTCTTTTTGTAGACTCGGGCTGTTTTTCCCAAACTTTAACTCTTCTATAAGCTCGCACATGCGTTTTCTGGCGTAATACCTGTTGAGAGACTGGGTTCTTTCTTGACCCATTTTTACTTCAATTTGTGTCGGTTCATGTTTCAGATATACACATGTTGAACTCTTATTGACTTTTTGACCACCGGGACCTGTGCCTTTGATGAATTTTTCAAGCAGATCATTTTCGTTGATACCGCATAAGGCCATTCTATTGAGTAGGTCCTTAAATTTCTTTTGTGTTACACCAAAATCGTTCATAATTTTTAAGGTTTAATATAATGCCAACAGGCTTGCCTATCTTAACACGCTTCGTGTTCGTTATGTTAAATAGGAAATGCTTTCTGCAATTAATCGTATTATAAGCTTTGGAATATCTTACCTTTAAATAGAAAGTCTTAAACATATTTTCCAAAGAAACCGAATAAATTAAAGAAGTACATTAATTTTAAGAGCTTTTTTAAGTCTTATAAGTCTTTGGTCTTGCCCAAAGGACGTATACGCAGTTATTATCGGCGTACCGTTTGATTTTATACATCTTTCGAAACTAATAGGGGTTGCATTATGCCGGTCAGCCGGATACTTAGAAATATGTTATTGTTCACCGCCTCGACGGCGATAGTCTTATTTATAATTCCAGGTTGTGCCGAGACCAGCCGGGATAGAGACATCTCGGAGATAACAAAACAAAATCAGCAGGTCCGCAGCGTTCAGATGCCCCCCCAGGCTAAAGCGTTGAAAAAACGCCCGTTAGATGAGCCTCTTGACCAGCAGGGCACGCAGGCACAGGCCAAGTCCAAACCGGCCCCGGCTTCTGCTGAAACATTTGAACAGCCGCAGCAGGCTAAAAGCGCACCGGCATCAGCGTCATTGGTTCAGGAGTCTAATGACGTGAAAACAGCAGTCCAGCCGGTTAATGAATTTGACATAAAGCCCAATATGTCTGTCGATGGAAAAATTAAGGTCCTCCTTGTCCATGATTTTTACGACCCGTTCGGCAGGGTTTCTTTTGACACTCTTGCCCTTAATGAGTTCGTTCCTGTCGAAGATATGGTTGCCGATGATATCGACGTTGTAAGAACAAGGCCGATGTTTGCCGGGCAATATATCAACAAGCTAAGTGATTTCCATGTCATTATCCTTTGGGATGTTCCTTATGTTTCAACGATTGGCTACGACAAGGCCGGTACACAAACAAAAAAAGTGACGGAGATTCCCGGCGACTTTATTAATGCGGTCAAAAGTTTTGTGTTCAACGGCGGGGGGCTTGTGATATTCGGCGGGACCGAAAGAGTTTTTACCGAAGGAACGAGCATAAGCAGCCCAGCCGGGAGTTACATAGTTTACGAAGGATATTTCGGCTCACCTCTTGAACAATTGCTGCCTTTAGAGTATTACCCTGATGGCATAGGCGTTAAAGAGGACAGTCAAGACGTTCATACAGGCAGACTCAGCCGCGCATTTCGTAGGCACCCGGACAAACCCGTAACCGGAGGCATGATGTTCGGAAGCGGCAGGGTTTTCGCCGCGACATGGGACGACAGAAGGAGAGGCCTTACCTGGACGTTCGAGGCTCCGGTCTGGAACAATGCCATTTACTGGGCCGCAAAGCGTCAGTACGATTATGTCGATTCCCGTGAAAGATCGCAGCTTATTGATAATTATTACGAGTCGCTTAGAGTTGAATCGAAATCACCTCCGGCCAACTGGGTCCAAAGAAGCTTTCCTTTCATGCTTTTGACGGATATAGAGAACATCACACCTTTGAAGACAGCATATTTCAGGGCCGTAGGTTTCAACAGGATTAGTTTCTGGGGGGGATGGAAATTCCCCGAAGGAATCGAAGCCGCCGACGAGGCAGCAGCGCAGGGCTTAGGTGTTTATCCGTATATTGGAGTCCTCCAGCCTCTGCTGCTGCAAAGTTATTTACAGCGTCAGTACCCTGAAGAGCCTTCAAGGTGGAAGCCCACTTATCATGACGGGTCTTTCGTGCAGTCTCCCTACAGTGTTACACCGTTTGCCACGACGGTAAGGTCCCTTTCGAGTCAGCTTCTTACGGAGATGGTCCAGGAATACTCTGAAAACACTGACCACAGTGATTACCTTCTCGGGTATCTTCTTGATAACGAACAGACCTCTTCGATGGACTATGATTTCAAGCGGGGAATGGTTGCGACTCATGATGACTATGCGGATAATCACTTCAAGCAGCTTACCAGCCGGCCGGTACCGAACCCTGAATATTTCGGGACCGGTTATATCGCTCCTGACGGTGATATTTGGCTCAAGTGGGTTAAAGAGATTCGTATAAAGGGTTGGACGGATTATTGTTCGGAGGTTACAGCTGGGCTCAAAGATGCCTCGCCGGACTCACAGTTCGGTTATCTTTTCGGCGCTTTCTGGGGCGGTGCCGATTTTTTCGTCGATCAGTATTATCAAAAGCTTCACAACCAGAATGTGCTTACGACCTCTTTGAGGGCTGATGTCGCTTTTGCTCGGTTCAACGACCTTGAGGGTGAAATAACCCCTTACTGGGCGGAGATACTTCTTTCCGGGGTCACAGGCAGCGAGGAGTTTTCCGGTGCCGAGGCTTTAACTCCCGAGCAGCTCGACCTGACGGTCGGACTGGCAATATCCAGGGGGCTAAAAGGTCTTATTCTCTGGAACCCCGGCAGGATGTGGAAAGAGCCTGCGAGCAGCCCCGGGATGCTCGAGAGCAAGGTCATGCAGATCGGTGACTTTCTCAAAACACATGGGCCGATGCTTGAAAAGCTTCGGCGGAAGCAGTGCGATGTATGGTATCTCGGTTCATGGGTTAACCCCAATTCGTTCGATCATTATCATTTTATTGCCGCGCTTGGTAACGGTCCTGAAAAAGACGATCCGATCTGGCCGTGGTACCGAATGCATGTTGACGATGTTGCATGGCCTGCGCTGCTGAGGGCGAACGTGCCTGTTACCGGTGTTATTGAAGCTCAGTTGATGTCGGACGAGCTGTTCACAAAAAAAGCGGTTATAATCCCGGCTCTGCAATACTGCCGTCAAGAGGTCACCGATAACCTTGAGCAGTTCATACTGGCAGGGGGGAAAGTATACACCGACCGCTCAACTAAGGTGAAGATCGAAGGGGCACAGGTTCTCCCGCTGGATTTTGATCTTTGGCATAAAAAGATACTTTCTCAAAATCTGCCTGATGTTGTGACAAGCGGTGACCCGGTGGATGAATTTTCCGACAGACAGCGCGAGCAGATAATCTCTGATTTTGTGCCGGTTCTTGAAAACAGTATAACAAACAGCTTAACAGCGGATGTTAAAACCGTTTCCGAGGGCTCCAGGTTAAATTACGCCCTGCACTCTGTTTTGCAAAACGGAACCGTTGACTATCTTTTTGTCTTGAACAGTGACTTTTCTTCACCTCAGCGGGTCGTGGTTACCCTGGCCAGTGACCCAGGCATTGTAGTTGATATGAAGCAGACAAAGGAAGTTGATGTCGAAAAGGCACAGGACAAATGGCGGTTTACTGCCGAACTCCAAGCCGGCGGCTGGAAGTTATACATGCTCAATAAAAAACGCATAAGCGGGGTGGATATTTTCAATTGCAGCGTTATCAATAATTCTCTCTACACAGGGGTGGTCACACTCGATTCCAATAAATCTATATATACAGGTGCCGTTCCTCTCAAGGTCGATATCCAGGGCGAGGATTCAACGGTGACATTTTACACGACCACGGACAAGGGAATTGCAGATATCGAACTTCCGCTTGAGGATTATGTCAGCGGTCTTGTGAAAGTGACTGTAACGGAGCTTGTTAACAACCATTCGGAGTCTTTTGATCTATCGGAAAAAAAATAACAGCAGCTTTACCTCTCTCAGGCAGCGGTGTTATAATGCAGTATAAAGAATAAACGCATTTTCAATGAAAGGGTTCGGAGATGATCCTTCCTAAACCGATCAAAAAAGTAATCGCTGTTTTTCGCGGAAAAGTTTCGCCGTTGATGATTGTTTTATCCGTGCTGCTTGGTTTCTGGTTCGGATTAACACCGGGCTTTTCGGGCCTGCATGCGGGTATAATTATCATTGCGGTGGTTCTTAACATAAACCTCGGTTTATTTTTAATACTTTCGGCACTTGGCAAGACACTTGCCATAGCAGGCGCCCCGGCGCTTTACCATACAGGGGTCCTGGTGGCTGATAAGCTGCCCTTGCTCCTGAAAATTTTCTCGAACATCCCCATTGTCGCCTATACGGACTTCGGAAGGTTCTCAGTTGCCGGTGCCCTCATCCTTGGTCCTGCTGTCGGCCTTGTGCTGGGGCTTGTTTTATCAAATTTTGTGAAGAGGTTTAGACGCAGGTGGATCAGCCTCGCGGAGAATTCGGAAAAATTTAATAAGTGGTATTCTAAAAAGTGGGTTCAGGTTCTCGACAGGATTTTGATTGGCAAGTCGGCAAAGGACCCCAAAGAGACCCTCGAGGGCAGGGGCCCCATAATCAGGATGCCGGGTGTTATCGTAGCTGTTATAATAATTGCCGGCATTATAATAGGTTCGATGTTCATTCCGAATGAGAAGATAAGACAGCAGGCTTCGATGAGACTTACCGAAGCCAACGGCGCCGAGGTGAATATTTCGCAGGTAGAACTTGCCCCTGTGGCTGGTAAGTTCGCCGCCGAAGGGGTTCAGGTAACCGACCCCCAAAAACCGGAGTATAACAAGTTTGCGGTGGAAAAGGTCTCAGCAAAAGCCGATATAACCGGGCTTTTAATGGGTAAGGTTATTCTCGATGAAGTTAAGCTTTCTTCACTGACTTTTGATACCCAACGGGCCGAGCCCGGCAAGGTTTATCACAAGCCCGCCGACGAAAAACCAAAGCCCAAACTGCCTGATATGGATGCAGCTTCGATAGAAAAATACATACAGAACGGCAAAAAAGTTAAACAGTGGCTGCAAAAGATAAGTCAATATCTGCCGGACTCAAAGGACAAGAGCCCTGTCAAGCCCGATCAAATCCCGGAGAACTATCTTCAGTATCTGACGGCATCGGCGGATAGGCCCGCTGCCCCGAGATTTATCGCAAAGTTGGTGGAGATGGAGGATGTTCGTATACCTCTGCAGTTCCTCGGTAACAGTATTGTAAAGTTGAAGAATGTTTCGGATGCGCCCCAGGCCGCAGCTCTGCCGGTGCGTATCGAGATAAACTCACAGGAATCTGATGCCTCACTGGATTTGAGTTATGACTTTTCGGCTTCGCAGGATTCCCCTAACGTGAAAGGTACTTTTGCCGGTTTCGATATTTCCAGTCTCAGCTCTGGTTCGCCTGTCAGTTTTGAAAGCGGGATTGCATCGGGCAGTATATCAGGCACTATGCTTTCCAATATTATGGACCTCGCAGTCGATATAAATCTCAAGAACCTCACAGCCGGTAAATCTTCACAGTTGTTTAAGGTAAATCCTGAAATTACATCAGAAATAATCTCACAACTTGAACAAAGCCCGATCAGGCTGCGAATTATCGGAACACCCGCTTCGCCTTCGGTGGCACTCGAAGATGACCAGCTTATGAAAAGGCTCCAGGACGCAATGCTTAAGCAAGGCGAGCAGAAGGCCAAGCAGGAGCTTGAAAAGGCGATAAAGGATAAGGTTTCAGATAAGTCCGATATTGACCCCGATGCTGTTGTAGAGGGCATAAAAGGGCTTTTTGGCGGCAAAAAGGAAAACAGCAAATAATAAAGCGGAAAGGCGCGATTAAGCACCTTCCCGCTCTTTGGAGGAGGAAGTATTGCTGTTGATATTTATACGAGGGTAATCACTTCATGTTCCTGAAAAATCTCGTAAAAAAAATTTAATTTTTGTGGATAATTCAACGCTTGTTTTGACCGAAAAAACAGTGATTTAATCGTTTTTTTAAAAAATTTTACATGTTTTTCCGTATAAATATAATTATACTTGTATTCTTATAAGTGTTTAGGTTATTATATGTACAGAGGGCCGGTCCCCAAAATTGAGATTAACTTGTGTTTTGAATTGCGCTGTAAAGACATCTTTTCAAATGGGGTGTAGGTGATTTGGGATGACTGAAAAAACGAAAAAGTCACCGGGTAAGGACATCCAGATAAAAGCTCTGATAAGAGTTTTTGTCGCAGGTGTTTTTGCGCTTATTCTTATTTGGCCTATTTCCCAGCTTAGCGCCGAGACACTTGTTAAGGGTGAATGGAATGACCTCAACGACCAGTATGCCGACCCCGGCTTTTTTCAGCCAAAACGGACCGATGACAGGATCAAAATCGTTTACGATCTTCAGAGGCTTTACAATAAGGATATTTTGGTTCTCACAAACGGCGATAAACTAACCGGCAGGCTGATAACACCGGAGTTGATTATACAAACCGCTTATGCGAAAATTGCAGTGCCTACGGACTTGATTGCCGGTGTCGACCTTGATTACAGGGCAAGAAAATTCGAATCGGTGTACACTGTTAATAATAACAGGTTTTCCGGTTTTGTCATAAATCCCAATTTTACCTTCGAACTCGACGGCGGCACGGAAATAATAATCCGAAAGGAGAAAGCGCTAAAGGTCATAAAGGGCATCACGGAGAACGAGCGGGACGGTATACCGCAGACACAGTTTGTCCTGCTAAGCAACGGAGATTTTTTCAGCGGTTTGGTGCAGCACGAACAGTTTATGATCAAGACCTCTTATGCGACGATACCTATGGATATTGGAAATCTTAGTTCGCTGACTTTCCTTAACGGTGACAGTCCTATAACCAAAGTAGAGATGCTAAACGGTGATAAGCTTCAGGGTAACCTGCTTGACGACGACATCACTATCAAGCTGGATATCGGCGTTGAGATGACTATTTATAAAAACCGCATCTTCAAGTTGTTCTGCAGGAACGGTTATGTCCCGGATCTGAATATTTTCAATTATTTTGAGGGCGTAATGAAGCTCGAAGACAAGCCTATTTACGGACTGACCCTTGTAAACCTCCAGGGTAAAGGTTCGCTGGTTACGAAAATAGGCGAGGACACGCCTGCCGAAAAGGCCGGTATCAAGGCCAATGATGTGATCGTCAGGATGGGCGGGGTAAATAACCCGGACAGGGACTATTGCGAAAAAGTCATGGAACTTGTCCAGCAGGAGAGCATCAAAGAGGCCGTTATCCTGGTACATAGGGGCGAAAGGGAACTGGTCTTCAAGGTGGTCAGGTAAGCAGGTTCATAAACCTGTGACTGTTTCAGTGAATCCAATAATTAACAATACCCGCAACGGATTTCTGCGCATTTAGCCTGCAAGCCTTATCCTACATTCTTTCGACAACCCTTATCCCAAGCAGCTCGCTGAGACCATGGCCGATGACCCTGCCGGTCAAGCCTGACAGCAGCAGCCTCTGTCCGCGAAGCGGTTTGTCGCTGCCCAGAACCGGGCACTGGTTGTAGAACACGCTGAATTTCTGGGCGAGGTCGTAGAGGTACTGTGTCAGGAAGTTGGTCTTGCAGTCCTGCAAAGCTGAATCTATTGCTTCCCCGTAACGCACCAGGTGAAGCGCCAGTTCCAGTTCTGCGGGCTGGTCAAGAACCATTCGTTCGATTTCGTTTATTTCTGCCGCCGGGTCGATGCCCTTTTCGGCTGCCTTTCGCTCAATGGAGCGGATGCGGGCATATGCATACTGCATATAAGGTGCCGTGTTGCCGTCCATCGCGAGCATTTTATCGAAGCTGAAAACGTAGTCACTGTCACGGTTGTTCGAGTAATCGGAATATTTGACCGCCCCGATTCCCACTGCATCTGCAATCATTTGTTTTTCATCTTCGCAAAGATCCGGATTTTTTTCTTCGACTACCCCTCGAGCCTTTTGGGCCGCTTCGTCAAGCAGTTCTCGCAATTTGACGTTTTCTCCGCTTCTTGTTTTAAACGGCTTGCCGTCGTCTCCGAGCATTGTTCCGAAAGTGATGTGCCTCAGTTCGGCTTCTTTGGACCATCCGGCCGAATTTGCAACCGAAAACAGCATCTCGAAATGCAGTTTCTGCCGGGCATCGGTAACGTAGATTATCTCATTTGCTCCGAGTTCGGTAACTCGGTATTTCAGTGCAGCCAGGTCCGTTGTGGCGTAAAGGAACGCTCCGTCGCTTTTCTGTATTATGAAAGGCAGCGGCTCGCCTTGCTTATTCTTAAAACCCTCAGGAAAGACACAAAGTGCGCCTTCGGACTCTACTGCCTGCCCGAGTTCCTTAAGTTCGTTGACCGCATCCTTGAGTCTGTCACGATAGAAGCTTTCTCCGCGTTCATCTTCTTTTTCCAGCTTGATGTTGAGTATTTGATATATAGGCTGGTAATGCCTTCGGGACTCATCGACGATATATTGCCACAGCTTGATAGTGTCCGCTTTGCCGTTGTGCAGGCCGACAACTTCCCGCCGGGCAGCTTCGGCAAAGTCCGGGTCCTGGTCGCATTTGGCTTTGGCGTTTTTATAAAACTGTTCGAGGTCGCCGATCCGAACCGATTCAGGGTTATCGATAACCTCCGGGCTTTCACTTTTAAGGTATGCGATCAGCATTCCGAACTGCGTACCCCAGTCGCCGATATGATTTTGTCTTATTACCTCATGGCCCTCGAATTCGAGCATTCGCGCGATGCTGTCGCCAATAATCGTGCTGCGGAGATGGCCTACATGCATCTGCTTGGCTATGTTCGGCCCGGAAAAGTCAACAACCACGGTTTTCGGCTCCGGGGTTTTATTCACTCCCAGCCGCAGCGGGTCTGCAAACATCTCCATTACACCCGCGGCAATGAATTCCGGTTTGATGTTGAAATTTATAAAACCCGGACCGGCGATTTCGGGCCTCTGGCAGATATCGGAAATTTCAAGTGCTTCTACCACTTTTGCTGCGAGATCGCGGGGATTGGTCTTCTGCTTCTTCGCCGCACCCATTACCCCGTTTGCCTGGTAATCGCCGAAACGCGGTTCTTTTGATGGACGAACCACTGCCGGGAAAGATTGGCCGGTGACCTTGTTTATTG
The DNA here is from genome assembly GCA_964628195.1 of uncultured Pirellulales bacterium. Taxonomy (GTDB): domain Bacteria; phylum Planctomycetota; class Phycisphaerae; order Sedimentisphaerales; family Anaerohalosphaeraceae; genus CAZVPF01. Next base: position 15,818 of record CAZVPF010000021.1, read on the forward strand.
CCTCGCAGACCCTTTCTTCGAGCAGATCACAGATTCGCTTCATCGAGATGGTTCCTCCGGTATAGCGATTTTTTCACTGTCGCCCCAAAGCAGCTCGAGATCGTAATAATCCCGGTACTGCTCACTGAAAATATGGACAACGACATCAACGTAGTCCATGAGAATCCACTGGCCCTGGTCGTAGCCTGCTCTGCCGAAACGCTCAAAGCCCGAATCTTTTGCCAATTCGTTTATCTCGTCGGCTGCCGTCCTGCCCTGGCGGTCAGATGTGCTGGTCGCTATTACGAAGTAATCCGTCGCCGGGCTCCTGCCGGTCAGGTCAAGAACCGCAACTTCGGTGCAGTTACGGTCGCGGGCGATCCTGGCGGCCTCTATCGCGAACTCTCTTGCCTGCTGGTTTTGCGTTTTTGTCAATTCGATAACCTCTAAGTCTATAAATAAAAAAGGACGGCCCGTTTCCAGGCCGCCCTGTAATTTTAATCCAACTTCCGCCGACAGTCAAATGCTTTCATTTGCCGCGGCAAAATCAGTTTTTAATTTTAGTAGCCGCCCATTCCGAGCTTCGCGGCGATTATTGGGGCTACTTTTACAACCACACCGCTGAATACTACGCTTACCATCGTCATCAGCTTGATAAGGATGTTAAGGCTCGGGCCCGAAGTATCCTTGAACGGGTCGCCGACTGTATCGCCGACAACGCCTGCCTTGTGGGCCTCGCTGCCTTTGCCTCCGTGGTGACCTTTTTCAATGTACTTCTTGGCGTTGTCCCACGCACCGCCAGCGTTGTTAAGGGTAATAGCAAGTACGAAACCTGCTGTAAGTCCGCCTGCGAGCAGGCCCATAACACCCGCAACACCAAAGATAATACCTGTTATGACAGGTACGATAATTGCCAGCAGCGAGGGAAGGATCATTTCGTGCTGAGCGCCCGCAGTGGAGATCGAAACACACCGGGCATAATCCGGCTTTGTGCTGCCGTCCATAATACCGGGCATTTCCTTGAACTGCCGGCGTACCTCGTTAACCATAGCACCCGCTGCTCTGCCTACCGCTTTCATTGTCATTGCGCAAAATACGAACGCCATCATCGCACCGATGAAAAGCCCGCAGATGAGCTTGGGGTTCATTATGGTAAGATCGTAAGCTTCGATAAAGGTTGCGATAGGAGCCTCTTTAGCGTTGACTGCCCCAGCGACGCCTGCTTCGGCACTGAACATTACCTCGCCTACTTTATAAACGCCTTCTTCGGCGCCTTTGGCAAGTCGGCCTACCCAGATGCGAACCTCTTCGATGTACGCCGCCAGAAGCGCCATTGCCGTAAGTGCCGCAGAACCAATGGCAAAGCCCTTGCCTGTTGCCGCTGTTGTATTGCCCAGTGAATCAAGCGCATCGGTCCTTTCGCGAACCTGCGGGTCGAGACCGCTCATTTCTGCATTACCGCCGGCGTTATCGGCGATAGGTCCGTATGCGTCGGTAGCAAGGGTAATACCCAGCGTTGAGAGCATACCCACTGCTGCAAAGCCGATGCCGTACAGACCCATTGAAGGCTCGCTGAAACCGCCTGCGAAACCGTAGGCAAGGATAATACCAACAACAATGGTCACAACTGACCAGCCCGTTGAAAACATGCCTGTCGCCAGACCGTCGATAATCGCCGTTGCCGGTCCCATGTTGGCCTGGTCAGCGATACCCTTTGTCGGGCCGTATTCGTCGGAAGTGTAGAACTCGGTTATCTGGCCTATTATAACCCCCGCTACAAGCCCGGCTACAACCGAGCCGAAAATGCCCCAGCTGATCCAGTCCATATAAACCAAGCCTACGAGCACAACAAGGATAAGCACGCTGCTGCCGAGTGTGCCAACCAGAAGAGCCCTGAGCAGGTTCTTCTGTGAGGCGCCTTCTTTACACCTGACAAGAAATATGCCCAATATTGAAAGCAGTATACCTATGCCCGCTACAACCATCGGGGCCAGAACCGCTTTCAGCGGGTCAATGCCCTTTGCCGCCATTGTTGCCGCAGGAAGCGCCGCACCAAGAGCCGCCGTCGCCAGTATCGAACCGCAATAGCTTTCATAAAGGTCGGCGCCCATGCCCGCCACATCACCTACGTTGTCGCCAACGTTATCGGCGATAGTCGCCGGGTTACGCGGGTCGTCTTCAGGGATGCCCGCTTCAACTTTACCTACAAGGTCGGCACCGACATCTGCTGCCTTGGTGTAGATACCGCCGCCAACACGTGCGAAAAGTGCCTGTGTCGAGGCACCCATCCCGAATGTTATCATTGTTGTGGTTATTTCAACCATTTTATGGCCTGCGTCCATGCCTGCAGGAACTAGCTGCAAGCCCATGAACTTAAGCCCATTTGTCATGTTGGCCGTGGTATAGACCACTTTATCCAAAATCAGGAACCAGAGCGAGATGTCCAAAAGGCCGAAACCGACAACGACAAGCCCCATTACCGCACCTGAGCGGAAAGCGACCTGAAGACCGCGATTGAGCCCCTCGCTTGCACCCTGGGCAGTCCTTGCCGAAGCGTTGGTGGCTGTCTTCATCCCGAGAAAACCGCACAAACCGCTGAAAAAGCCTCCCGTAAGAAACGCGATCGGTACAAACGGGTTCTGAACCCCCATGTAAGCTAAAATTGCGAAAATGACCAGCAGAATTATAAATACATAGGTCACCACCCTGTACTGCCTGTAGAGATAGGCGTAGGCGCCCTCCCGGACGTGCAGCGCAATCTCTTTCATGGTGTCAGTGCCTTCGGGAGCCTTCATCACGAGCTTGTAGAAAAACATCGCAAACGCAAGGGCCAGCAGCGAACCAATGGGTGCGATCCACCAAAGACCGGGGATTTGACCGGGTTCGGAATGTGCCGCCGCCTCAATGCCGTTTTCAGCGAAAGCGACAGCTCCAAGCACCATCACGAACAACAGCAGCGTCAATTTTTTGAATTTACCATTCACAGTAAAGGCTCCTTAATTTAACATTAATATTTGTTGACGTCGAAAATTTGAAGCATTGTAGTAGATATTCGGCTTATTTCAAGACTTTTGTATTAAAAAGCTAAAACCGGCGCATACCCCGCCTGGGTCCTTTTGTTCAATATCGACAGGGCTTGAAAAAAACGTTAAAAAGTTGGCTATTTTGTCTGAAGAACGACACTTAGATGTCGTAATTTGTGGGCATTAACCTAATTGCCCATTTTAACATAGCGATGGATTTTTTGAAATCTCACAAATAGATTGTAATTTCTCTCGAATGTATGTGTACATTGACTTCATGTGTGATATTTGTTATAATATATCTACTGGTTAGCGCAGATGCGAAAATGATTATTAAAGTTTAACCGGTAAAGAGCGGATTCTAACAAGATTCCGCTCTTTTTTTTTGAGGTGTTCACTATAAAGGAGTAAATTGCTCCAGAGTGGGTTTTATTTCGCAATGTCTATTATGTTGTAGATTAGCGAATCCACCACCCTTTGCATGGTCTCTTCAAACGCATCATACTTCAGCGGCTTGATGATATACTCGCTGCAGCCCAGCGCGACGCACTTGGTGATTTCCCTGGTGTCGTTGGAAGAGGTCAGCATAATGACAGGGAGATTCATCAGGTCTTTGTCCTGTTTTATTTGCCTGAGAACCTCGATTCCGTCAACTTTCGGCATTCGAATATCCAGCAGAAGTAAATAATTTACCCCAACTTTCCTTCCTGACACCCCCCGGCGGTTATACAGAAAATCCAAAAGCGCAGCACCATCAGCAAAGTGGTGAATGTTGCTCTTGAAACCGAAACGGCTGAGGTTTCTTTTGATCAGCCTGAAATGCCCCTGATCGTCCTCGGCAATAAGTATACTAAACTCTTTTTTCACTCTATTGCTCCCTGAAAGTTTAGCACTATACCTTAACTGTCGGTAATTATGAGGACGTTTATACAGTATTTATACCCAAATAAGCTGCTAAATTGGTAATTATATGCCCTTGGAATTGTTAACTAATTTTCGCCAGCTTTAAAATAAAAGAGGCCTGACGGGCGGGCACGAACCGTAAGGAGGAAACGGCTCGCGAGATGAGGGAGAGTGGGAACCCGTCAAGGCCTGTGTAAACTTTTTAATCAGCAGACTTTACATCGCGTCAGGGCATTGGGCAAGGCCCGCTGCGCCCGCGGATGGCACCGCGCCGGCGGATTTATTTGCCCCTGTTCTTGTCATCAAGCAGCTTTTTGTAATGGGCATTTTCCCTTCGGGTAGCCTCAAGATCGAACAGCAGATACTTGACGTTCACGCGAAGGTAATCGAGTGAATGCTGGAGCGTCTCGATCTTGTGCCTCAGCCGCTTGTGCGACTCTTTGGTCTGCTTTGCAAGGTCCATAAGCTTGTCCTTATGCGGCGCCGGCACGTCATCAAAATGGCTGACTATCTCTTCGAGTTTCTTCTTGAATGTATGTTCGTCCATCATTCACCCCCGTAACTAAATAATAAATCCCCGGCCGGTTTTTACCAGCCATACAACTTTTTCATCAATCCTGATGAGTCGATTATATCAAAACTCCGGGTAGGGGCAAAACCCACAGGGCCGATTGCTGGATTTTTTCTAAATATCTGTCTTTCAGTAGTTTAAGTAGGGGTTTTATCGGTCCTCAATCTGAAATTTTTTACTTTTTACGGCAGGTTTTTTTACCCGTTTTTTGCTGTTTTCCCGGCAGCTCAAATAGACTGAGATCTTGCTGTTTTTCAATCATTTCAGGTTTCTTCTCGCAATGCGGCGCTTGTGCTATTAAAGTGGGCAAAACGAATATTATCTGAATTTACGGGAGATATACATTGATAATCAAGCAGCTTGCGGTAGGGGCCTATGAGACTAACTGTTATATATTAACTGCCGACGAAAATGCTAAAAAGTGCGTTTTGGTGGACCTGGGGCTTGAGGCGGGACCGGCAATTGAGTTCTTAAAAGAACAATCGCTCAACCCTGAAGTGGTGATCTTCACCCACGGCCATGCCGACCATATTATGGGTATTACCGACCTGCGGGCACAGTTTCCGGAGGTCAAAACTGCTGTTCACACTGACGACGCCGAGATGATGACCAATCCTGCGAAAAATCTTTCCATAACGGTTGGGATCGAGTACAAAGACCGGACCGCGGATATTGAGCTGACTGACGGCGATAAAATCAATTACGCCGGGATTGAACTTGAGGTTATCCACACACCAGGCCATACGCCGGGGGGTATAAGCCTCTACAGCAGTGCAGATAAGGTGGTTTTCACTGGTGACGCACTTTTCGCAGGTTCAATAGGCAGGACAGACTTTCCCGGCGGGCATTTCGATACGCTCATAAACAGTATCCGCACGAAACTGCTTACCCTGCCCGGCGATACGGTAATTATGCCCGGTCACGGACCAAAAAGTACGATCTCCGAGGAGATGTCATATAATCAATTCCTGGTTTGAGAGGATTAATTCAGCCGTTAGCAAAGTTATCTTCGTAATATTTCTGTGCGAATTTGATCTTTTCCCGTATCGGGAGGTTGTACGGACACTTTTCTTCACATTGGCCGCACAGGTCGCACTGATAAGAAGTGTTAATAGTATTTCTAATCCACTCGGACCGCATCGCTTCGGGTGACGACCTCTTTGCTATTGATTCTATGCCCATCAGGGGCGGGATGCTAAGATCATTCGGGCAGGGCATGCAGTATCCGCATCTTCTGCAAAAGTCAGCACCGAGCCGTTCGGTCATTTTTTTGATGAATTCCATGTCCTGTTGATCAATAGCTTTTCCGCTTAGGGCTGCTGTTATGACCTCCCGTATTTCTTCGGATGTCTCGAAACCCGGGTCAGCGAATACGTTTGGCTGGGAAAGTACATATCGAATGCAAATATCCGCATTTTCGAGCAATCCTCCTCCGAAAGGTTTCATTGCGATAAAGCCTTTGTTAAGTTCTCTGCACTTTTCGAGCACTTGTAACGCCCGGTCATTTTCGATATAGTTAAAAGGCCACTGGACAGCTTCGATCATTTGCTGATCAACTAACTCAATTGCCGATTCAAACTCATGGAAAGATGCCGCGATATGCTTTATCTTATCATTTTTATGGTAGTCCATAACCATTTCCAAGCCCCCGTTTTCCTTTAGCTTTGCCCATCTTTCACGGCTGAGACAATGGAACTGGAACATATCGACATAGTCCGACTGAAGGTCGGTAAGTGATTTATCGATCTGCTGTTTGAGCAATTCCGGGTTGTCGGCACCGCTTTTAGTGAAAACATAAGCCTTGTCACGGCCTGCCTTTGCCAGTGCTTTGCCAATCCGCAGCTCACTGCCGGTGTAAGCCGCTGCCGTATCGATCCAGTTAATGCCCATATCAAGGGCTTTTAGGACAACATCCACAGCTTTCTCAACCGAAACTCTCATTATCGGTATTCCGCCGAAGCCGATGCGTGTAAGCTCCATGCCCGTATTGCCGAAAGGTTCTTTTTTGAGCATTTTCCCCACCATTTTTTAACTTACAAAAGAATTAAAATTAATGATCGACCGGTTCCCCGAGGGTCTCTTTGAGGTCTCCAAGCACCTCGTCGAGCAGGTCCGCGGATTTTGACTCGACCGTGAGCCTTAAAAGCGGTTCGGTGTTGCTCGGGCGGACATTAAACCACCAGTCCTTATACTGTATCGTCACTCCGTCAAGGTCGTCATATTGACCGTCGCTGTACTTTTTAGCCAGCTCCTTCATCATACCTTCCTTGTCGTCGATCTCGAAATTCATCTCACCGCTCGAATAGTATCTCCGCAGGGGTGAAATAAGCTCGCTGACAGGCTGTTCGGCCCTGCTTAGAATATTCAGCACATGTGTGAGGGTAATGACACCGGAGTCGGCATAGTAGTTGTCCCTGTAGTAGAAGTGACCGCTTAGCTCTCCGCCGAATACGGCGTGGCTGTCCCTGAGGGTTTTTTTCATGTGTGAATGTCCGACCCGTTCACGGCGGGGGACTCCCCCGTTCTTGATTATTTCTTCCTGAACCACGTGGCTGCTGCGAAGGTCGTAAACGATTGCCGACCCGGGGTTCTTTTCGAGGAAGTAGGGGACCATAAGTGCTGTCAGTATGTCACATCCGATATTCTCGCCACGCTCGTCGACCATCATCAGACGATCCGCGTCACCGTCAAAGCAAACCCCGACATCGGCATCGGTTTCCACAACAGTTTCCTTAAGTTCCTGCAGGTTCGCCTCTACCAACGGGTTTGGGGGGTGCTTGAAATGCTTGCCGTCGTGCTCAAAATTCAGCGCAATAATCTCGACAGAAAGGTCACCGAATATTTCCGGCACAACCTTGCCCGCCATGCCGTTCGAGCCGTCAATAACTATCTTCAAAGGTTTAATGTTGTCGTCAAGGAACTTCAGCACATGCTTTTTGTATTCCTTAACCATATCGTAATGCTCGACCGACCCTTCGCCGGTTGCCTTTGTGTGCAGAAGGGCCGTTGCAATGTGTTTTATCTCCTTAAGGCCTGTGTCTGCCCCGACTGGCTTTGCCCCCAGTCCGGATATCTTGAAACCATTGTACTCCGGCCCGTTGTGCGAGGCTGTTACCTGCACGCCCCCGCACGTGCCGAGATAGTTAACTGCGAAGTATATCTGCGGAGTGTCTATCATGCCGATGTCTATAACGTTGGTGTCGGTGGCCCTCATGCCTTCGATAAGCGATTTCGCCAGCGAGGGGCTGTGGCTGCGCATATCCCTGCCTACCACGACCGACTGGGCATTCGCCTGGCCCCTTTCATAGCCGCGTAAAAGCGAACGGAGAAACTGGGCCGTGGCATGTCCTATCTTCCACGCTGCGTCCTCGTCGAGCTGGTCGCCGTATAAACCCCTGATATCATAAGCCTTGAATATTTTTGCGTCCATAACCGACTCCTGTAAGTGATTAGTATTAAAATCAAGCAATTTCGATAATTTTAATTGCCTTCATATTACTTGTCAACCCGCAAAAATCTCCAAAAAATGATGTTTTCGGCAATTTAAAATTTTGCTTTTTGGCACATAAAGAAGTTTTTCGAAATTATTTTAAGAAATCGCTTGACATTAAAGTTAATATATATACATTATATATATGACATATATACTGAAAAATCTTAATTGTCAGGTAATTCTGCTTCTGGTATGATCGGGCAAATTATGAAAGGGATAAATATGGAACAGCCGAATATTTCTTTGAAATGCAGGAGGCAGCTCAGCCGGTTGCTTCAGTTCTGGACGGGCCAAGGTTTGATAACCGAGGACCAGGCAGACAGAATATCCGAAATGCATCAACTTGAAGAAGCTCAAAAACATTGGCGACAGCTTCTGCTCAACAGTGTTTACGGAGTCGGAATTGTGCTCGTGCTTGTGGGAGTTGTCAGTTTTGTCGCCTTCCACTGGGACATCATGGGCCGATGGGCAAAGGTGGGGCTATTAGTAGCGGCGATGCTGATATGCCACATCGGGGGTTATTACCTATGGAAGGTCAACCCGAAGTTTCCCCGGCTTGGCCATGCATTGGTTACACTTGGCACGCTTTTGCTCGGTGCGAATATCGGCCTGATGGCGCAGATTTTTCATATCTCAGGCAGGCCTTATATGCTCTTCGCAATGTGGTCGGTCGGCGCTGCGGCGATGGCGTTTGCGACCGGGTCGGTCCCCAACGCGGCTGTGGCGGCGGTGACATCCTTTATAGCATTTGCGGACCAGCCATTCAACGCCGACCAGGTCAGGCTCTGGTATTACCCATATATTGTAGCCGCTGTATTAGGCGGGTTCGCGTTTTTGCATCGTTCAGCAATTGTTTTTACATTAACAATGCTTGCACTGCTGTTTTCGCAGTTCGTATTTATAAGCAGTGACCTGATAGGCCCATGGTTCCTGGTCGTTTCGGGACTTTCGCTTTGCTCGCTTTTCTTTTCGCTCGGCCATATACTCTCCGCAAGCGAAAACTGTAAACAACTGGCGGCACCGGGCGTGTTTATCGGAATAGCGGGATTTATTGTGATTTCTTTTATGACCTCGCACTTTGATTTCGCCAAAGAGATAATCATCGACTTCAGCAATTACGGCAAATGGGCATGGATATATTCAATACCGGGTTTTGCCGCACTTGGTGCGACAATTATTCTCTCACCGCACAGTTTTAATTCAATCGCCGGCGACAGGCCGATGGCGCTGTTGAGCATAGCGATGAAACTTTTCCTGCTGCTTCTGGCACTGGGTCCGGTCCTGACAAACCAGTATATAGTCGCAGGCATCGGCAATACCGCCTGTCTTGTCCTTGCCGCTGGGTTGATCTACATAGCCCAAAACCGTGAAAACAGGGGCATATTCTGGGCGGGGATGGCGGTTATAGCTCTGGTCATATTAATGAGAACACTTGAGTATCAGACGAACCTTCTGGTCAAATCCGCGGGCTTTACCGCCGCCGGAGCGGCTCTTATCGCTGGCGGCTGGATATTCGAATATGCTATGAGAAAAAGGAGTATGCAAAATGCGTAAAAAGACTATGATTTTTATCCTCGCCGTGCTGATTCAGCTTGTCATTCTTGCAAGTGTGCCGGCCAAAAAATACTACACGCTTAACACGGGAACAACCGTTACATTAAAACCGATTGCGTATGACCCGTATGATATTTTGAGCGGTTACTACCTCAGGCTGAATTACGATATATCGATGAGAGGGGTTCACAGGCCCAGGCGTATCGACCGGGGCGATGATCAGCCTCCACTGACTGAGCTTGAGAAAGACTTTCTCAACCTTGATCGCGGCAGGGTTTATGGAGTGCTTGTGCCGGATTCCGAAAGCGAGTTTTATAAACTCGATTCGCTTTCGAATGATACGCCCGAAGAAATGACTGAAGAGGCTGTTTTAATAAAAGGTTTCAAGCCCAGCGACTACCGTGGGATCGAGTGGGGGGTCGAGAAGTATTATGTTCCGGAAACCCAGCGGAAACGTCTGGATAAGAAGTTTCGTGAGAACATGGAAAATTCGAAAGTATACGTAAAGGTAGACAAGTTCGGTAACGCAGCTATCCGGAAGATTGTCATAGCAGGCGAGCAGATTGAATACTGACCGATAATCATTTATTGCAGTGGCCATAGGTATTTATCCGGAGGTTTAAAATTATTTCTTAATTCGCGTTAAAAATCAGCCGATTAAACCCTTGAGCTGAACATACCGGGGAGCGCTTAATAGTTTTTTAAACAAGACGACGATCATCTGTCGTCGCAGGTGAAAAAAAGGAAGCGCTGGTATGAAACACATTGAATGGACGGATGAGCTTTCCGTCGGTGTCACAAAGCTCGACATGCAGCACAAGGGGGTGATCCGAATCGCCAACGAGGTAATACGCGATATCTACTCAGATCAGGACGGTGAACAACTGCACGAAAAAATCAAACAATTCGCCGGAGAGATACGCCTCCACTTCAGTTCCGAGCAGTTGATAATGAGAGTGAATAATTACCCCGCCTATGACGAACATTGTACCGCACACCAGGAAATTCTCGAAAAGGTTATGGATATCGAAATGTTCTTCTCTAAAGACAAGCCCCATGCGATGAAAATTCTTGAAACCTGGCTTCGGGATGACCTTGACCCTCACGACAAACAGCTTGGCCGATACTTAAATGACCTGCATTCTGCCGGGCAGCAGGAGGAATATGCAACTGTGGGTCAGTCTTCGTCGAATGTTTCGTAATGTATGCGTACGTTCTTCCGGTAGCTTTCCCTGCTTGAAGGCGGTGTTTTGCCCGTTTGCCACAGTGCCATGAATATCTTCAAGGCCCATATAGCGCATGAAAGGCCTGCCAGAAAGAATATTCCTGCTGCGATAGCTACGAATATCGCGGGAAGTGCGAGGATCAGGACGCCCATGCCGATCAGCACCAGCGCGATGGTTACCAGGAATCCCGCGACCGTGCGTGAGGCGTTTGTTAACTGGTTATGGTAAAATCTGAACATGATATTATCTCATTATATCATATTGACAGGACGAAAAAAAGGCCCCGTTTCCGGGGCCCTTGTCACTTTTGTTTAGTACATGTCTTCACCCATTCCGGGTGCGCCGCCTTTTTTCTTTTCCGGTATCTCACTGACTACCGCGTCCGTGGTCAGAAGCAGCGAAGCGATCGATGCACCGTTCTGCAGGGCGGTCCGTTCTACCTTGGTCGGTACGATAACTCCGAACTTGACCATATCGCCGTATTTTTTGTTCAGGGCGTCATAGCCGAAGTTGGCCTCGTCGCTTTCTATCACTTTCTGAGCCACGATGGACCCGTCAAGACCCGCGTTCTTTGCGATCTGCTTGATCGGTGCCACTACCGCGCGCCTTACAATGTCAACGCCTACAGATTCATCGCCGTCACATTTAACCTTGTCCAGAACCTTGAGCGCCTTCAGGGATGATACCCCGCCGCCCGGGAGGATGCCTTCTTCGACAGCTGCCCTGCAAGCGTGCAGTGCGTCCTCGACGCGAGCCTTCTTTTCCTTCATTTCCGCTTCGGTCGCTGCGCCGACATTGATCTGTGCAACTCCGCCTGAAAGCTTGGCAAGCCTTTCCTGGAGCTTTTCAATATCGTAGTCGCTTGTAGAAGCGTCGATCTCGTTTTTGATCTGCTCGATACGACCCTTTATATCAGCGCTCTTACCCGCGCCTTCGATGATTGTGGTGTTGTCCTTGTCAATTGTGATCTTCTTGGCCTGGCCGAGCTGGGCCAGCTCAAGTTTCTCGAGGTCCATGCCGAGGTCCTCGAATACCGCGGTCGCGCCGGTCAGTATGGCGATATCCTGCAGCATCGCCTTACGGCGGTCGCCGAAACCGGGCGCCTTGACCGCTGCGATCTGCAGAACTCCGCGAAGTTTATTGACTACCAGCGTCGCCAGCGCTTCGCCCTCGACGTCTTCTGCGATGATAAGCAGCGGACGGCCTTGCTTTGCAACCTTTTCGAGGATGGGAACGAGTGATTTTACAGTGCTGATCTTCTTTTCGTGTACGAGGATGTAGGGCTTTTCGAGCTCGACGGTCATGCTGTCGGTGTTGTTAATGAAGTGCGGGCTGAGATACCCTTTGTCGAACTGCATACCCTCCACAAGGTCAACGTAAGTCTCGAGCGACTGGCCTTCCTCTACCGTGATTACCCCGTCCTTGCCGACTTTGTCCATAGCTTCTGCCATGGTCTTGCCGATCTCGGTGTCCTGGTTTGCAGAGCATGTGGCAACCTGTTCGATCTGCTTGCTTCCCTTTACGGGGATGCTCATCTTGTGAAGCTCGTCAACCATTGCCTCCACGGCCTTGTCAATGCCGCGCTTAACCTGGTTTGCGTTTGCACCAGCGGTGATGTTCTTGAGACCTTCCTCGAAGATGGCCTCTGCCAGAATGGTCGCCGTTGTTGTTCCGTCGCCCGCGACGTTCGAGGTCTTGGACGCTACTTCCTTAACCATCTGTGCGCCCATGTTCTCGTATGAATCCTCAAGCTCGATCTCCTTTGCCACTGTGACCCCGTCTTTTGTGACGGTCGGCGAGCCGAAGGATTTTTCGAGCACAACGTTTCGTCCGCAAGGACCGAGCGTAATTTTAACCGCCCGCGCCAGCTTGTTAACGCCGCTGCGGATCGCGGCTCTTGCTTCGGTGTCAAATGCTATTTTTTTAGCTGCCATTTTATTATTCTCCCGTTAATTTGTTATTCGATAACTGCCATAATGTCCGATTCGTCCATTATAAGGTACTCCTTGTCGCCGATCTTGATGTCGGTTCCGGCATAGCTGGTAAACAGCACCTGGTCGCCTTTTTTAACCTGCATCTCGATTTTTTTGCCGTCCTTGCCCGTCTTACCCTCACCGACGCTGACGATTTTGCCGCGCTGGGGTTTTTCCTTTGCCGATTCCGGCAGCACGATGCCGCCTGCCGTTACCGCTTCTGCCTCAAGCCGCTCAACAAGCACCTTGTCGGCCAATGGTCGGATCTTCATTTTGTCTTTCTCCTTTCTTATTACACCAAATTCTCAAGGTTTTAATGCACAAATACCGTTGATGTTTCTTTAATGCAATTCCTGTACCAGTGTCGCACAGAAGAATATCTAAAAATGTAAGCTGTTGTTTTGTATGGATTTAGGCGTGCGGGTCAAAGCCAAACTCCTGCGGCAAGAGCTCTATCTGCCAACTCCGGACTGCCGAGTTGACAGGTTTGTTGCTTAGGCATTGCTTTTCGGTAATGGGTAGGGTATGCTGTTTTTTATAACGGATATGGTTTTCCGAAGGGGGCGTAAAATGAGAAGTTCTGAATTAGCGAGGTTCTACCGGTTATTTTTTATCTTAGGGTTGTTATTTTTCGGCTGCGAGAAAGCAAATGACACCGACCCTGCCGCAGTCTCAGGGTCAAAAAAGGGGGCAAGTGACATGGATATCAAGGTTACGAGCAGCGTTTTTGAGGATGGGGAAAGGATACCTTCCAGGTACACCTGTGACGGTCAGGATATATCTCCTCCTGTAAGCTGGCAGGGGGTGGGCGAAAAGGCCGTGACCGTTGCGCTTATCTGCGATGACCCCGACGCGCCTATGGGTACGTGGGTTCACTGGGTGGTTTGGAACATACCAGCAGATACGGGGGGCTTTGACGAAGCGGTCCCCGCCGATGACCAGCTTGAAAACGGAGCCCGGCAGGGGATAACCAGCTTCGGCACGCCAGGTTATGGCGGTCCCTGTCCGCCGAGCGGCACGCATCGATATTATTTCAAGGTATATGCACTCGATACTGAGCTTGATATACCTGCGGATTCCAATAAAGAGGACCTGCTTGCCGCAATGGAAGGTCACATACTCGCACAGGGCCAATTGATGGGCAGATACGCCAGGCAGTGATTTTTATTTTTTTTGCAACATTTTTTACGATCAGCCGTCTCATTAACGAACGCTGTTTTAAAATAGGAGACGGCTATGAAGTCGAAAAATAAAATAAACTGGTTGCGGGTTGTCATTATTGGGCTGTTGGTAATGAACGCTTTGCTTTTATATGAGCATATGTGGCTAAAGGCCAACCTTAAATCAAACGAGGTTGAATCCGCAAGAGATATCAGAAAAGTTTATTACCAGTACAAAGCTGTCAGTGCAGACTCCGAGTCCCTTATCTAAAGTATAAACTATTCCTTCTTTAAACTGACAATCTGAATCACCATATGGACAACCCGGCCTGCGTGGGGCCGGCTTTATTTGCGCCCGTTCCAGCCGTCCTCATGACCCAACCCCCAGCTCTTAATCCTTTTTTCTTCCCTTTACCGGCTGATTGCGAGTGAACCTTTGTATGTTCTTCATAGCCTGGCGGAGACGTTTTTCGTTTTCCACAAGCGCGATCCGCATGTACCCCTCGCCGTTCTCGCCGAATGCCCTCCCCGGTGAGATCGCCACGTGCGCCCCTTCGAGCAGGTCCATCGCGTAATTGATTGTGCTCTTTCTTCCAATGTGCTCTTTCGCGACTTTGGTCCAAACGAACATCGACGCCCGCGGCTTTTCAACTTCCCAGCCGATCTTTTCAAGCCAGTCGCACACCACATCCCGCCTTTTGCGATATATTTCATTTTGCTGTACGTTGAACTCGTTACATTCGCGCATTGCGATTATGCTCGCTATCTGCAGCGGCTGGAATATACCGTAATCATAATAGCCCTTAATGGTCGCTAGCGCATCGAGCATTTTCTTATTGCCCGCCGCAAAGCCTATCCTGAACCCGGCCATGTTGTAAGGTTTGCTCATCGTAGTGAACTCTACACCCACGTTTTTTGCACCTTTGACCGAAAGGAAGCTCGGGGGTTTATAACCGTCAAAGCTCGTTTCCCCGTAAGCGAAGTCGTGAATAACCGCAACACCGAAACGTTTCGCCACATCCACCACCGTCTCGAAAAATCCTTCCTCCACGGTCATGGCTGTCGGGTTGTGCGGGTAGTTCAGTATCATCAGTTTCGGTTTGGGGTAGAGGTGCTCACAGACCATTTTTATCCGCTCCAAAAATGCCTCGTCGTTTCCGAGCGGTACGGTTATCACATTTCCACCTGCTATGGCGACCGAGTAAATATGTATCGGAAACGCAGGGTCCGCCACGATTGCCGTATCCCCCGGACCGAGCATTGCAAGACACAGGTGACTAAAGCCCTCTTTCGATCCGATACAAGCGAGTACTTCAGTTTCAGGGTCGAGTTCCACGCCCCATTTTGACGAATACTTCTTTGCCATTTCCCTGCGCAGATTGTAAATCCCCTTCGAGGCGCTGTAGCGGTGGTTCCGCGGGTCCTTCATAGCGTCGCAGACTTTCTGTATCACCTGGGGCGGTGCCCCGTCGAGCGGGTTTCCCATCCCAAGGTCTATTATATCGATATGCTCCCGCCGTTTCTGAAGCTTAAGCGCGTTCAGTTTGCCGAAAAGATAAGGCGGCAGCCGCTTAATCCTTGCCGCGGTTTCTATATTAAACTGTTTTGCCATTTCAGGCTCGCTCCGTGTTATACTTTTCGTTGAGTTTTACAAATTTTAAGCGTGTTGAACACAATACCTATAACAGCATTTCAATAAATTTGCAAGCCGATTATTGCCGCTGCTTTCAGGCTCGCAAAGCCCCGCGGGGTTATTCCCATTCGATAGTCGCAGGCGGCTTTGAAGAGATGTCATACACGACCCTGTTGACCCCGCGAACCTCGTTAATAATTCGACTGGATACAATGCCGAGCACTTCGTGCGGAATATGCGAAAAGTCCGCGGTCATGAAGTCAGTGGTGTCGACCGAACGAATCGCGATAACACCGTCATAACTCCGCTCGTCGCCCATCACGCCCACCGTGCTGACAGGCAGCAGAACTGCAAGGGCCTGGCTGACCTTGCGGTAAAGCCCCGCAGCCTTTATCTCTTCGATGAGTATGTTGTCCGCTTCCTTGACAATATCCAGCCGGCGGGGCGTTATCTCGCCGATTATCCTGACCGCAAGCCCCGGGCCGGGGAATGGATGCCGCCAAACCTGCTCCTCGGGCAAACCGAGATATTCGCCCACGATGCGAACCTCGTCCTTAAACAGGTCACGGAGAGGCTCGACAAGCTCAAAGCCCAGCTTTTCCGGCAGGCCGCCTACATTGTGGTGCAGCTTTATATTGGCAGCAAGGTTGCCGTCCTTGTTTCCCGATTCGATAACGTCGGGGTAAAGTGTGCCCTGGGCGAGGAACTTTGCGTTTTCGATCTTGTCGGCTTCGCTCTTGAAAGCCTCGATGAACTCTGCGCCTATTATTTTCCTCTTTTGCTGCGGGTCTATAACGCCTTTTAGCTTGTCAAGAAACTGCTTCGACCAGTCGACAACGTGAAGGTCTATCTTAAAATGGTCTCTGAACATGCTTGCGACCGCTTCACGCTCGTTTTTACGAAGAAGGCCGTTGTCGACAAATATGCACGCGAGCTGGTCGCCGATCGCCTTGTGCAGAAGGGCCGCAGTTACAGCTGAGTCAACCCCGCCGCTGAGCCCGCATATTACACGTGCATCGCCGACCTGGTTTTGCACGGTTTTTATTGTCTCTTCGACAAAGTCGCTCATCTGCCAGTCGCCGCTGCATTTGCATATCTTGTAAAGGAAGTTTTTCAGGATGTCACTGCCGCGCGGCGTATGCGTTACTTCCGGGTGGAACTGAACGCCGAAAAACTTACCGTTTTCATGCCGCACCGCTGCGTATGGACATGTTTCTGTTTTAGCAAGCGAGACAAAACCTCTGCCAAGCTCGTTTACCTGGTCTCCGTGACTCATCCACACGGCCGTCTTTTCGGGCAGGTTTTCGAGCAGGTCCGATGTATCGGTAACGGTAAGCGAGGCCCTGCCGTATTCGCGGCTCTTAGCCGGGTGAATATCGCTGCCGAGAACCTTGCATCCGTACTGCATGCCGTAGCATATCCCCAGTATTGGCACGCCAAGCTCGAATATTCCGTCGTCGCATTTGGGCGCGTTTTCGGCGTAAACGCTTGCCGGCCCGCCTGAAAGCACAACGCCCTTAACACCCAGCCTTTTCAGCTCAGCGGGATTTACGCCAGGCTGGAAAATCATCGAATATACATTATGTTCACGTATACGGCGGGCGATGAGCTGGCCGTACTGACTGCCGAAATCTATTATAGCAACAACTTCCCTGTGCAATTATTTATCCTTTTTATATAGCAGTAATTAATCCTCAAACGACTCAGCGGCGGAGTAGTTTGGCGATTCCTTTGTAATCATAATGTCATGCGGGTGGGATTCGCTCACGCTTGCGGCGCTTATTCGCGTAAACCTTGCCTCGTTTCTAAGTGCATCTATGGTTTTTGTTCCGCAGTAGCCCATTCCTGCCCGCAGCCCGCCGACCAGTTGGTAAAGGAAGTCCTCAAGCCTGCCTCGGTAGGGCACCCTGCCTTCCACACCTTCGGGTACGAGCTTGTTCTGGCTTTTAACGTCCTTCTGGCCGTAACGGTCAGCAGAGCCCTTCACCATGGCACCCAGCGAGCCCATTCCGCGGTATTCCTTGAACTGTCTGCCCCGGTAGATGACCAGCTGCCCCGGGCTTTCGGCAAGTCCCGCAAGAAGCGAACCGAGCATCACGCTCGATGCACCTGCAGCTATGGCCTTGGTTATGTCCCCCGAATGCCTGACCCCGCCGTCGGCTATCACCGGCACAGATGCTTCTTCGCATACATCGACGGCATTAATTATAGCCGATATCTGAGGCACCCCGACACCTGAAACCACCCTTGTTGTGCAAATAGCCCCCGGGCCGATGCCGACCTTGACCGCATCTGCCCCTGCGTCCATCAGGTCCTTTGCAGCTTCGGTCGTTGCAATATTGCCGGCAATAACATCGATGTTGTGCTTCTGCTTTATGTTTTTAACAGTTTCGATAACGTTCTTTGAATGTCCGTGCGCGGTGTCAATGACGATAACGTCCACTTCGGCATCGATTAATGCATCAATGCGTTCGTAATCAAAAACACCCGCTGCGGCACCGACGCGAAGCCTGCCTCTTTCGTCACGACAGGCCAGGTGATACTGCTCCATTCGCGTTATATCGCGCATCGTTATCATTCCTGCGAGGCTTCCGTCTTTGTGTGTCAGGAGTAGTTTTTCGACCTTCGCTTGCTGCAAAATAGTTTTTGCCTGTTCGAGGGTCGTATTCTCGCCTGCGGTCACAAGGTTTTCCTTAGTCATTACCTTGCCGACCTGCACCCCGTCGTCCTTGAGGAACTTAAGGTCACGCTTTGTAAGAATACCGACCAGCTTACCTCTGTCGACTATCGGGATGCCCGAAACATTCTGTTCGTTCATGAGATTGCGGGCGATTATTACCGACACGTCCGGCGAGAGCACCACGGGGTCCTGGATAACACCGTTCTCAGAGCGTTTGACTTTTGCAACCTCGCGCTTTTGCTGCTCGATAGTGAGGTTCTTGTGGATTATACCGATTCCGCCTTCCTGTGCAATCGCTATAGCGAGCACGGACTCGGTAACAGTATCCATAGCTGCCGAGATTATCGGGATGTTGATTCGGATGTTTCGTGTCAGCCTGGTGGATGTGTCGGCTTCGGAAGGCACGAAGTCGCTTCGGGCCGGCAGTAGCAGCACGTCGTCAAAGGTTATACCATCGGCTACGATTTTATTTATCATGGACAGTCTCCCCGTTTGAATCACCGGATTTACAGGATTTGATACACTTTATAACCATAACCGAGTATATAGAAAGACTTTTCGGGGGTCAACATTATTGTGACTAAAAAATCCCTCCGGCATACGCATTTTTTCCTCAATGTGTCGCTATTCAGGCTTCCTTGCGGCCTTGATCGCTTCTTTAAGGTCAATGCTGCCCTCGTACCATGCCCTGCCGATTATTGCCCCTGCAAGTCCCGTTTCGGCGAGTTTGCGGACGTCTTCGATTTTTGTCACCCCGCCTGCGGCGATTATGTCGTGCTCTACGGCGTCGACCAGCGCTTTTGTACGCTCGAAGTTTGGCCCGCTCATCATCCCGTCCTTGCTTATGTCGGTATAAATGATAGCAGAAAGAGGCAGATTCGCAGCCTGCGAAGCGAAGTCCCACATTTTCTGCGGCGTATCCTGCGTCCAACCGTGGGTTGCTACTTTGGAACCGCGTGCATCCAGGGCCAGTGCAAGCTTCTCAGGAAACTTATTCGACATTTCCGTGAACCAGGAGAAGTTCTCGACCGCAGCGGTGCCGATTATCACACGTTCGACACCTGTATCGAGCATTTTGCGAATGGTTTCTTCGTTGCGGATTCCGCCGCCGATCTCGACTTTGAGGTCCACCTGCTCGCATATATTTTTCACCGTCTCGAAGTTGACACTCTGGCCCAGCCGGGCTCCGTCAAGGTCCACCACGTGAACCCATTTCGCCCCGGCTTTTAGAAACTCTTTTGCAGGCTTAATAGGATCGTCTTCATAGTCTATCTGGCGGTGATATTCACCCTGTACAAGCCTCACACACTTACCCGAACGCAAATCAATTGCCGGTAACACTTCCATATTATACCTCTGCATAGCCCATAAAATTTTCGGGGATTTTAGTTAACTTCGCGGACTTTTTCAACAAAATTATGTGAACTTTAGGTATTACAGGCAGCTTAACCACCAGGCTGAGTACTGCAAAAACTCGTAATATCCCCCAAAAAGGTAATTTTGGGCCGATTTTGGCCGAAAAACGGCTTTTCACTGCTTTTTGAGTAATTCAATTAAAAGTGGTTTGAGTTTTTTTATCGCACAGCTTCGGTGTGAGATTTTGTTCTTTTCCTTCCGGCTAAGCTGGGCGACCGTTTTGTCAAGATTTGGCACATACACGATAGGATCGTACCCAAACCCGCCTGTTCCAAGCTTTTCACTGGTTATCACACCTTCGAGCGCGCCGCGGGTCTGGAGCAGCACCTTTTGAGGCGAGGCAAGAGTTATACAGCATACGAATCTGCATGTCCGCTCAACTTCCGGTATTTCCTGCATAAGTCCGAGAACTTTTTCGATGTTGCGGTGGTCGATCAGTGTCCCGTCGTCGTTTACGGTTTTCTCGCCGGAAAACCTTGCCGAGTTCACACCCGGCGCCCCGCCTAGAGCGTCAATTACCAGCCCCGAGTCATCAGCGACGGTCCAAAGCCCGGTCTGTTGTGCGTACCCCAGGGCCTTTTTCGCGGAGTTATCCTCGAAAGTTTCACCGTCTTCTTCGACTTCGACGGTATTTGGGAAACTGTCCAGCGAAAGCCACCTCACGCTGTCAAGCTCGGCGAGCATTGCCTGCAGCTCGGTAATCTTACCGGGGTTGGTTGTCGCGACCAGTATCTTCGTCATTTATCTTTCCAGTTGTTTAGCGATGAGTTTTTTCAGAAGGGCCCGCTGGAAGTGCAGCCGGTTTTCCGCCTGGTCGAAAATTATCGAGTTGTCACATTCCGCGACTTCATCGGTTATTTCATAATCACGGTAAGCCGGCAAACAATGCATTATCTTCGCGTGAGAAGGCGCGTTTTTAAGCAGGTCCGTATTCACCTGGAAACCGGAAAAGTCATTGACGCGTTTTTGCTTTTCATCCTCCTGGCCCATACTTACCCATGTGTCGGTGTATATAACATCAGCATCGGCCACGGCCTGTGCCGGGTCGTTGGTTTTTAATGCGGTATCGGCCGCAACATTGTTTGCCCCGTTTATGGATTCGTCGTCAAGCTCGTAGCCCGACGGTGAAGCGACGGAAAACTTAAGCCCCAGTTTCGCACATGCATAAGCAAGCGAACGTGCCACGTTATTGCCGTCACCGATAAACGCAAGTTTAAGACCGGCAAGTTTGTTGAAGTGCTCCTTTATTGTCAGCATGTCGGCCATCGCCTGGCACGGGTGCGAATAATCACTAAGTGCGTTTATCACCGGAACTGTTGAGTATTCGGCAAGATCGAGAATCGTCTGGTGCGAAAATGTCCGGGCCATAATGGCATCGACATATCGGCTCATAACCCTGGCGATGTCCTTGACCGGTTCACGTTGACCGATAATCCCTATGTCGTCCGGCTTGATGTATATCCCCGTGCCGCCGAGATCGGTCATGGCGACCTCGAAACTTATCCTTGTCCGCAGGCTCATTTTCTCGAAGATCATCGCCAGCACCTTGCCGCTGAGGCAAAGATCCTTGCCCCCCGCTTTGTAAAGACGCTTCAGGTCTGCCGAAAGTTGCAGCAGTTCGTTCAACTGGTCGCTGCTGTAATTTTTGATTGCGAAAAAATCCTTCATTTTCTCAGCTCTGTTCGCTTAACACATTATTGAGTATTTCAACCGCTCGGTCGATAAGCTCGGCGGTTACGTTCATTGCCGGCATGAAGCGGATAATCGTTGACTGCGTGCAGTTAATCCGCAGGCCGTTTTCAAGGCACTTTGCAACAATATCTGCGCCCGGAACGTTTAGCTGTATTCCTATCATAATCCCCACGTTCCGAACCGAATCGATCACCTGGTGCCTGTCTTTGAGGGCGTTAAGTTTTTCCAAAGCGTATTCACCCATTTTCTCCGCGTTTTCAACGAGATTCTCGCTTTCAATGGTCTCGACCACTGCGATCGCCGCTGCGCATACCAGCGGGTTCCCCCCGTATGTCGAAGCGTGCGTGCCGGGTTTCATATACTCTGCTGTCGCCGGCGATGCCATGATCGCCCCGATCGGCACACCGCTTCCGAGCGATTTTGCCATAGTTATAATGTCCGGCGTCACGTCGTAATGCTGATAGCCGAACCATTTGCCCGTTCTGCCCAGCCCGGTCTGAACCTCGTCGAGTATCATTACCGCCTTGTTCTCGTCGCACAGTCGGCGAATCTCCTGCATAAATTCCGGCGTGGCGATGTTAATCCCGCCCTCGCCCTGAACAGGCTCAATAAGCACCGCTGCGACTTCGTCTGTGAAAGCCTCTTTCAGCGCGTCCACATCGTTAAAGGGGATATAATCAAAACCCGGCATAAGCGGCAGCAGGTTTGCGTGCTTTTGCGGCTGACCAGTTGCCGTCATCGCCGCGAATGTCCTTCCGTGAAAGCTGCCCTGGGCCGTGATAAAGCGGTACTTGTGTTTTTCCGTCGCAAGACGGGCAAGCTTAAGCGCGCCCTCGACCGACTCGGCGCCGCTGTTGCAGAAAAAGCATTTGCCGCCGAACGCCCGGTCAGAAAGCATCTTTGCCAGCATGCCCTGCTGCTGTATATAGAACGTGTTGTCAATATGCAGAAGCTGCTGTGCCTGCTCGGTTATAGCTTTTACCACGTTCGGGTGACAATGCCCCAGTCCGCTGACGGCCCAGCCGGGAAACATATCCAGTATCTCATTTCCGTCTATGTCCCAGAGCCTGCTTCCCTGTCCCTTTACAATGGTACGCGGCAGCCGGTTATAGTTGCCGATCACGTATTTATCGAACATGCTTATGACTTCTTCATTTGTCATCTATCTTATCCTTTGCTTATTTTACTATCTGTGTTCCAATACCCATGTCGGTGTAAATCTCGAGAAGCAGCGAATGCGGTATCCTGCCGTCGATTATATGCGCCTTTTTCACACCGGAGTCGATAGCGGTAAGGCACGCGTCAACTTTTGGCATCATTCCTGTCGTGATAGTTCCATCCTTGACCAGCCTTTGTATTTCGTTCTCGTTAAGACTCGATATCCTCGTCTCCGGGTCGTCAATGTCTGTCCTTATTCCGTGCGTGTCGCTGACGAAAACAATCTTTTCCGCGTTCACCGCTGCCGCGACCATGCCCGCAGCGTTGTCGGCGTTTACATTCAGCTTTCCGCCGGTCTTGTCTATCGCGACCGGGGCTATCACGGGCAGTGTACCATTGTCGCAAAGTGTATCCAGCAGTTGGTGATTAATCGAGCTTATGCTGCCGACCAGTCCGACATCGAGCTTGCGTCCATCTTCACTTGTCAGCCGTAACGGCTGTGCGAACAGCACGCAGCTGCTCAGCGAGTGCAGACCCATCGCGTTGACGCCCAGCGCCCCAAGCGTCTCGCATATAGGTGTGTTGACTTCCTTTATAAGCGTATGTTCCGCTATTGCCAGCGTACGCTGGTCGGTGTATCGTCTGCCGTGAACCCAAACCGGCTCCAGCCCCGCCTCATTCATTGCACGGGTTATCGCTTTGCCGCCGCCGTGAACAATTATCGGACGGATTCCGACGGTCGCCATAAAAGCGATATCGGTAAGCATTTTCCGCTGGAGCTGCGGGTCGTCCAGCACGCTTCCCCCGAGCTTTACAACGACTATTTTTCCGTTGAACCGCCGGATGTACTCCATCGCCTCGATAAGAGCTGCTGCTTTTGCTATCGCTTTTTCCATAATAAATACTCTGTAAAAACGTCCTTATAAATAAAGAACCACAAATTATAGCATATTCCCGAAGCCCTGCAAGGCCATTATTTCAGCTTAAAATTTCATTTCATAGCCTCTTTTTGACAAAAAAAACCAGAATTAGTTCTTATTCTTATTTAAATTACGTGCCTGTTTGGGGTTACGTATGTTTAATAATTGCAATATAGGACCTGCGAAATTTTTTAATTTTCCCGTTTTGCTTTGCAGTTTTTATTTATTACTGTTTAACCGGAAGCCCGAAGCTGAGAATCAAAAGAATTTCGGTTGCGGGTTTCGAATTGAAATGTGTTGTGCACGGGTCGGCGTAGATCCGTGTTAAATTGTTTAGGGTGTTGTTTGGTGAGTATTGGAGAAAGATTTGAAAGCAGTTAGGGGGTAATATCATGAAGACTATGAAGAAGAAAAAAGGTTTTACACTGGTTGAATTGATGGTTGTTGTGTTAATCGTCGGCATTTTGGCATCTGTTGCCATTCCTCTTATGAGGGGTCGTGTCGACTCGGCAAAGTGGTCTGAAGGTAAGGCAGCAGCTGGTACTATAGCTACCGCGCTTCGTGCGTACGCCGCTGAAAAGGGCGACGGTGGAACTTATCCTCCTTCGCTCTCTGAGCTTGGCTTTGTGGCAAGTGACCTTCACGGAACTTACTTTGACATAAGCAACTATGCTATCACTTCCGCGGCGTTTACGCCTAACGGCGACCCTGAGCTTGAGTTTGTAATTACTGTTACAAACACCGCTCTGGCGCCTAACCAGATGGCTTTGACCGTGGACGCTACAAACAGTCCTGAGGCTTCATGGAGCCAGGTTGAAACAGTCGGCGGCGGATAACGCTTAACAGATCACAACAATTGGAAGAATACAAACTGCTGATTTTAAGGCAGGAGGAGAGACAAGCGTCCCTTCTCCTGCCTTTTTTATTGTCCTGCGGGTTGTGCGACTTTTAACGTCCGAATATTGTGCTAAACAGGTATAGTTATTATTCCGAAATAAGTGTACCGCTAACTTTAAGGTGCCCTATGAGAAAAATACAAAAAACAAAAGGTATCGCATTGGTCGAAGCCATTGTCGCCATGTTTATTCTGCTGGTAGTGGTGATCGGCATGTCTTCGATGTTCTCACAGGGCCGAGGCCGGATAGAGACCAGGAAGCACTACCGAACCGCCCTTGCCGTCGCTTCGGGAACCCTTGAAGAGCTTAAAGCGGGACAGTATGAGAACATAGACACAGCAGCAGGTCAGACACAGGTAACTGTCGGTGACCAAAGCTTCCAGAAGACCGTTACAGTAACCGACCAGGGCAATTATAAGCAGGTCACAACTGAAGTCACATGGCAGGAAATGAACCGAAGCCATGAAGTGGAACTGGCGACCTTTATCGCGAGGCAGTGAGTAAGATGAAAAAAATAAACCGCAAAACAAAATACGTGAACAGCCGAAACAAAAAAGGCTATACGCTTGTCGAGCTTATGATCGGCATGGCCGCTTCGCTTATAGTCCTTCTCGCTGCCGGTACAATGGCCTCTGCCGGCCAGAGACTCTGGAACCAGGCATGGCAGAAGACCGAACTGCAAAGAACCGCCTCTGTCGTAGTCGCCAAAATATCCTCCTCGGTCATGAACGGTGAAAAAGTTTTCGCCAATGAGCAGGGCACCGTACTGACTGTCAGCGATACTCAGGACCGCGACCAGGTCTTCACCTGGGACCAGGAATTGCAGGACCTGTATTACGAATTTGACAACAATTTACCTACGGAGATCGTCGACGGCAAAATTACAAGCATGGTCTTTACGGTCGGTGCCGGCAAAGTCGACATCGACATGACTCTCAACGACGGGGTATTCAGCACGGTTATTTCAACCTCGGTCGCAATGCGTAACGATAACCTGTAAGGGGGGTGTATTATGAAAAGTTCGAACAGAAAATCAGGAAATAAAAAAGGCGTGGCCCTGATAATCGTTGTGGTTATCTCACTGATACTCTCCATACTCGGTTATTCTGCGCTCAATGTTGCCTACAGCGAGGTTGTTTCCTCACGCAACGATGTCTATACAAAGCAGACTTTCTACGCAGCAGAAGCCGGCATCGAGTACGGTATCGCTGAGCTTTCAAAGCTGCTTACAGAGCAGCGGAGAACGCTTTATCAGCACCAGGAAGGTGAGATTACGGATGATTTTAATATCCTTGACCCTGCGCTTACCGGTTATGTTTTTAATATGTTCATGATAGAGAAAGTCGGAGAAGTTGAGTACCGCATGCTGACAGAAGGCCCCTATGCGGGCATGGAAGCTATTATTCAGAAATACAGGATAACCGTTGAAGCTGCCAAAGCGGACAGGCCCCTGTTCAGGTGCAAACTCGTACAGATGATTGAGGACCAGGGATTCCACCTTTACCAGTTCGCCGCGTTTTACGAAGAGGACATGGAAATCGAGCCCGGTCCCGCGATGGATATTCTCGGACGCATACACTCCAATCACGATATATACCTCACCGCAAGGGACAGTCTTTCGCTTCAGTCTTATGTTACTTCCGCGGGCGATATTTATCACGACACCAAAAAGCCCGGCGCCACCGCTCCCGGCGGAACCGTGGAGATTATGGATGGCGATGGTGATTATAAGGACATGACGTTCGACAGTACAGATGAGGACTGGGAGCACCGTTCAAACGACAGGTGGGACGGTAAGGTGCAGTCAAGCGCACACGGAATAACTCCTCTTCGCCTGCCTATACCTGACGGTGTAGATCCCATCGAGATTATCAAGCCCGGGCAGCTTTCCGACGGCCAGCAGCTCCAGGACGCAAGGTATTACTACAAGGCCGATCTGCGTATAATCGACGGTGTTGCTTATGACAGGCATGGCGATGAGGTCGACCTTTCCTACTTTGACGGCTTTGATACCCGAAATCCTATCGACATGGATAAGACCTTTTACAATGAGAGGGAAGGCAAAACGATAAAGGTTACTGAAATAGACGTACAGAAACTCATTGCCAGCGGTAATTTCCCCGCAAACGGAATTATGTATATATCCAGCGATACAGCCGGTTCGGGCCAGCAGGACGGGGTCAGGATAGTCAACGGTGATACACTTCCCGAAACGGGATTTACACTCGCTACGGAAAACCCTCTTTATATAAAGGGGGATTATAATCTGAATAATGCTCCTGCGGCGGTTCTGTGCGATGCGATTAATGTGCTGTCATCGAACTGGGATGACAGCGAGACGGATTTCCAGACGGCTTGCTCGACCACGATAAATACTTCTTTTGTTACCGGGCATACCGCCACGACGGAGTCGGGTTATGGTGGTGGCCTTGAAAACCTGCCCCGTTTCCTTGAGAGCTGGAGCGGCAAGAATATGACATGGGACGGATCCATGAACAGCCTGTGGTTCAGTGAGATCGCAACGGGCCAGTGGCATTACGGCAGCCCCTACTATCAGGCCCCCGGCCGTGACTGGGGTTTTGAAGGTACCACGGACCTTTCCAGGCTGCCTCCCGGCACCCCTGTAATGTGCCGAACATTCCGCAGCAGTTGGTCAAGGCAGTAATATGCACCATCAAGGTCCTATATCCGACAAACGTGGTTGTCTGCACCAAAATATTTTCAAACTTTAAAAAAATATCAGACGATCAACATTGTCGCCCGGGTTATTATCGGAGCGATAGCTTTGATCGGAGCTCACAGTATTTTAGTTCCGCACAGCTAAACAAACTCACCTGACATGTCGATACATTTTTTACAGTATTGATATGTTGCTGTTTAGTTGAGGTGAACAGTTTGTTTAGTATGTTCAGTAAAAATGTGATCGGGCTTGATATAGGTTCATGGTCCGTCAAGGCAATAGAAGTTGCCAAAAAGGGTTCGTGCTATGAGCTCGTCTCGGCAGGGTTCAAAGTTATTCCGCCCGCAGAGCCCGGGGAGGAAAAAGATCTCAACATCCTTCGCGCCGTTTCCGATTGTCTCGATATAATACAGACACAGAGCAATTATGCGGTCGCGGCTGTCGCAGGCCATGATGTTGCGGTCAGGAATTTTGCTTTTCCCGGCCTGGCTAAAGACGAGATAGACGGTGCCGTAATGCTCGAAGCCGCACAGGTATGCCCTTTCGGAATAGACCAGACCGTCGTCGATTATGACATAGTGACTCATGACGCTAAGCAGGTATCCGGTGTTCTCGCAGCCGCTACTGAGGAGGTCATCGAACACAAGAAACGAATAATTGACTCCTGCTCAATGCAGACTGTGCTTATGGACGTCGAGGGCCTTGCGCTTATCAACTGTTATACTGAAACTGCCGGCACCAATGCCCCAATGCCGGTAATGATAGCCGATATTGGTGCAGCAACTGCCACACTCGCAATTGTCGATGGCTCAAACAAGCCAGTCGTGAGGGACATGTCCTTTGCAGGAAGCTCAATTATTGACAGCATATCCTCGGCTTGCGGCTTTGAAAAACAATCCGTGGAAAAATATCTGTTCAGCCGTGACGGCCGGGCCGAAATCGACGGCGAAGTCGTCTGTTCTGCCCTTGGGTCAGCCGTCGCCGACCTTGCACGAGGGATTACGGAAACCATTCGTTTTTACAGTGAAAATGTTTCAGGCCCTGCGATTGAGAAAATTCTGATTTGCGGCGGCTTCGCCTGCGCCCTCGGCCTTGCGAATGCGATTGAAACATGTCTCGAACAGAAAGTAACGCCCTGGAACCCGTTCGAACAAATTAAGCTGACCTGTGACGAAGATACCCAAAGGATTATATTAAAAAATCCCGGTGCCTTCGCTCTTGCTGCAGGCCTTGCGATGAGGACGATATAATGTATACCGTTGACTTATTAAAAGGGCGCGGTGTGCCCGAGAAGATCAAACCAGCCAACATGGCTATGCTCACCGCCACCGTTGCGCTGCCGGTTCTTGCTGCTATCGTCATGTTCGGTTTTTATATAAGCAATACCATCAATATTCGCGTCAGAACGGCAGAGGTCGACCAGTATGAGAAAATGATAGACAAGTATTCCGATACCCTGAAACGAAAAGAGAAGATACTTGCCTCTGAAAAAAAGGCTCTCGAGACCATCACGCAGATCAATCAGCACATAGAGGGTTTCATGCAGTGGACCCCCGTGCTGGTAGAGCTTGCCGGGAAGACCCCCGAAAGCATGCTTATAACCGAGTTGTCCGCTGACAGCGAAAAAATCTTGAAAACAACAAAAGTGCAGGACGGCAAAATTACAAGACAGGTCAACCTCGAAATACCCGCAAGGAGCCTGCATCTTAAAATACGCGGAAAGGGCCCGGGCGACTATCTCGACCAGGTCAAAAGTTTCAGTGCCGATCTTGCCGACTCACCTGTTTTCGAAAACAGGATAGAGGAGGTAAGGATATCCCAGCAGACAGAAAAACAGCGTAAGCAGGAACTGGAACTGACCAACGTATCCCGAAAGTATGTCGACAACGAGGTCGGCGTATACAGAATAACCTTGAGATTCGAACCTTTCATGAAGTGAGGATGATTTGAGCGGCAAACTTAAAACAAAATTGCTTATAATATGGTGCCTCTACTTTGCAGGCGGAGCGGCTGTCTACTTCACCGTCTTTGCCTCACAAATCGCCAAGAGAGAACAGCTTGCCATAAGGCTGACCAATAAGGCTCACCAGTTGAAGGTTATCGAAGAAGCATATCAGGGCAAAGAAGTTGAAAAACTTACCGCCCAGCTCGATGAGAAAAGACAGGCGCTTGAAGGTTTCTGCGTCGGGTTCGACACTTTGCCCGACCTGACATTGAAAATAAGTGAGATGGCAAACGAGCTCAATCTTTCTTCTTTCAGCATCAAATCACGCTCCGACCAGGTAAAGAAGGAGATACCCGGATATAAGGGTCTCTATCAGAGCATAATGGATGTCTCTTTTTATGCAGACTTCAACACTTTCGCCAGGTTCGTAAACACTCTCGAAAGAAACAGGCCCGTATTATTTGTAGATAAATTCTCAATTTCCAAAACGCGTCACACTTCCTTGGATAAAAACAACCCCGTGCAAATGACCTTGTCGGTTTACACAAGGCAGACTGATAACATAGCAAAATCCGGGGGTATGTAATATGCCGGAAAATAACAAAAACAGGAACATCAACAGCATACTTAACGGGACATGGAACCCGGACGGCCAGGACACCTGCATACCCGGGCATGAACAGTCACCGCCGGCCCCACCGGCACAGCAGGTGCCTGTCAACAGTGCCCCCCCCCAAGTCGCGAATGATGCTTCCCAGCCGCCCGCTGCGGCGATTAAGCCGGATACCCAGCCAGAACCGTCCGACGAAAATATGCCGGAAGAAACACAACTTGCTTCCGAGCAGGACATGCAGCAGCAGAGAAAACCCCTGACCAAGCAGCAGATTAAGTCTCTCCAGGCAAAAAGCAAAACTAAGAATAAAAAGCAGAAAAAAACAGCCCAGCCCGGCAGGTTAGACGGCATTTCAGACAAGCTCTGTAAAAAAGCCCTCGGCTCTGATTGGAAGAACGTAAGTCCCAAACAGAAGATGAACCTTGTCGCCATGCCCGTCCTGATGGTGATTTTCGTTTTTGTAGCGTTAAAAATGTTCAATGTCTCTGGCCCTAAAAAGGCGGTCGCCCAGGTAGGCAAACCGGTTACAGCCTCTAAAACGGTCGAAAAGATAACCAACTGGAAACTGCCCGAACCGTACCCCGCCGAACTGCCCGACCCGATGACGGGCAAGTCTTCGCTCACATCAGGCGGATCGGCCATAGTGACAGGCATTATCTACAGCCAGGACAACCCCCTTGCGATAATAGACGGCCAGATAGTTAAGGAAGGCCAGGAAATACTCGGTGTCCGGATTCTAAAGATAACCCCCGACACCGTAGAGTTCGCATCAAAAGGCAAAACGTGGAAACAGAAGCTTAACGACGAATAAAAATTGTTAAATATATATGGTGGATCGATATGAATAAGTTATCATCCAAAAAGAAAAAATCGAATAAAACAAACGCTTCGAATGACAAACAGTTATCTCGGATAATAACCCTGACACTTGCAGGGGTTTTCCTGACCATAATGTGCACTGCAAACGTACACAGCCAGTCCAGTGCTTTCCCGGAAAACACCGCTTTCAAGAAGCTGGAAAACGATGAGCACAGTGAAAAGCAAAAGCCCATCGACAAACATCTTGAAAAGGAGATAAGCGTCGACTTCCGCGATACGCCTATTCAGGACGTTATGCGAGGCATTGCAGCCCAGGCCGACGTCGACATAATCACAACCCCTTCGCTCGAGGGTACGGTAACAGCCCGGCTGACCGACGTGCCCCTCGGAGAGGCCCTTGACAATATTCTCGCCGCGCATGGCTACGCCTATATCGCCACCGATAACATGATCCGAGTAGGTCTGCCTGCCGAGCTCTACACACCGCACGAGAAGATAATGACCAAGGTTTACCGAATAATCTATGCCGATGTTGAAGAAGTCGAAGGCGCGCTCAAAAAATTTCTTTCACCGTCAATAGGCTCTATATCCTCAAGCCCCGGCACGAGCAACCTGCTCGTATCCGACACTGAGAGCAAGATAAAGGCCATCGACGAATTCATCGAGGAGATAGACAGAATAACACCGCAGGTGCTTGTCGAGGTCCGCATTTACGACGTGACAACGACCGAGGGCCTTGATCTTTCCACAGCGTGGAACATAGGTACGAACAATACAGAGCAGGGCGCCGCCGGCGCAGACCGAACCGGTGCTAATATGGGCATCCCGACAACCCAGGCCGCAGAAAGGACCAATTCACTTTTCGCAGCCGGTTCGTTTGACGACACCAACGGCGGGGCGATAAGGATCGGCCTGCTAAATAATGCGATAGATATAGATATAATGTTCAGGATGCTGCAAAAGCAGATCGGCGCCAAGCTGCTTGCTAATCCGCGAATAATGGTGCTCGATAATGAACAGGCGAATTTCAAGATCGTCCGGGAGATACCTTACACAGAGCAGACCCAGACCTCGCAGGGCGGCCAGCTTACCTCCACCAGTTTTAAGGAAGTCGGCGTGGACCTGCTCGTTACGCCTCATATTACAAGGGACGGCATGATCCGCCTGCAGATCGCTCCGGAGTTCGGCGTTGTGGTTGAGCAAAACGATAACGGTGCACCCACGGTCGACACGCGTAAGGTCAACACCCTCGCACTTGTAAAAGACAAGCAGACGGTCGTACTCGGCGGCCTGCGAAAACGTGAGACTACAAAGACGATTAAAAAAGCTCCGCTGTTCGGCGACCTGCCCCTCGTGGGCGGCCTGTTCCGTGACGAGCTGGACGAGGTCGTAACCAACGAGCTTATCATTTTCATAACGCCCAGGATCGTCATCGAGCCAAAGATGTCGCCCTCGGAAATAAGCGTATTCGCCCGCACAGACCTGCCCCCTGCAAAGGACGACGAGACGCTTAAAGTCGACGAGCGATACGACAGGCAGAAGAACCGACTCCAGACAAAGTAAATAAATTTGCCGCAAAAATATTTACCTGGCGGCGTTGTAGATTGAGGCGATAAATAATAAACGCTGCGTCGCCTCAGGACCCACAGGGTTCCATTCTCAGCCGCCTGCTGCCTGATCCCTGTCAAGCCGGTATCTTGATAACGATCTTCTTGACCGACTCCGGCTCGTCCATGGTTACCCCCGGCATGTGCGCGTCATGTGGAAAAAACAGCGCCGCGAAACCAGCCGGGAAGTTGAATATGCTTATATCCTCCGGCGGCTCGTAGAACATAACATCCTTTTCGGAGCTGTATTCCTCGGTAACAGCCAGCCCGTCGGTATGACAGCACCCCACAAGCTCACACCCATCGAGCATTACCTGCAGGTCGATATACTTCCTGTGCGATTCGAGCCTGCCGTCTTCAATAGGCTTGACGTCGTAGTTTGCGACCACAAGGAACATCTCCTCGCCGTCTATGTCATAATTTCCGTCGGCCTTGCCGGAAAAGTCATTAGCCTTAATATAATCTATCGCTTTTGCGATATCCGCCGAAACACCTTTGTA
Organism: uncultured Pirellulales bacterium; assembly: GCA_964628195.1. Taxonomy (GTDB): domain Bacteria; phylum Planctomycetota; class Phycisphaerae; order Sedimentisphaerales; family Anaerohalosphaeraceae; genus CAZVPF01. The sequence continues at coordinate 48,259 of CAZVPF010000021.1, forward strand.
AAGGTCAAAATTTTCCAACTTGTCGATTATCATAATTGCCCTTGCCTAAGCCTTTCTTACAAATCCAGTTTTTCTCTCAGGTACATCTTCACCTGGTCAACGTTTATTCTCTCCTGTTCCATAGAGTCGCGTTCTCTTACCGTGACGGTGTTGTCCTCTTTCGTCTGCCCGTCCACGGTAATGCAGAAAGGCGTCCCAGCCTCGTCCTGCCTGCGATATCTCCGGCCGACCGCGCCCTTTTCGTCATAAAAAGTCGGAAAGATTGATTTAAGCCCGTCCGTTATATTGTGCGCAATATCCGGCAGCCCGTCCTTCTTAACCAGCGGAAAAACCGCTGCCTTTGTCGGGGCAAGGTGCGGATGAAAACGCAGCAAATTCCGCGTCTCGCCCTTAACCTCTTCCTCGTCATAAGCGTCAACAAGAAACGCCAGCGTCGAACGGTCAACACCCGCCGAAGGCTCGATCACATACGGTATATACCGCTTCTTACCCTGCTCGTCGAAGTACGACAAAGGCCCCTTATGATACTCCGGGTCCTCTTCTTTCAGCCCGAACTTTGTCATATCGCCCTTATTCTCGTACCAGTCGTTCATACTCCGCATACCCCGCTGATGCTGCCTCAGGTCATAGTCCGTCCTGTTCGCTATCCCCTCAAGCTCCTGCCAGTCGCCCGACCCGAACGGGAACTTGTACTCAACATCCACGCAAGCTTTCGCGTAATGCGCAAGCTCATCCGGGTCATGGTCCCGGAACCGCAGATTCTCTTTTTTTATCCCCAGGTTCACATACCAGTTGAACCGCTGCTGCTTCCAGTGCTCGTACCAGTCCTCGTCCGTGCCCGGTTCGCAGAAAAACTCAAGCTCGGCCTGCTCGAACTCGCGCGTCCGGAAGATAAACGCCTTTGTCGTCACCTCGTTCCTAAAGCTCTTGCCGATCTGCGCAATACCGAACGGGACCTTAACCCTTGTCGAGTCCAGCACGTTTTTGAAGTTGGCAAAAATTCCCTGCGCCGTTTCCGGCCTCAGCCAAAGCGTCATAGTATCGTCAACATTCGCCCCCATCTGCGTCTCGAACATCAGCTTAAACGCCATCGGCGCCCCGAACCTGCCCACGCTGCCGCATGCCGGGCAAACCTTATCGTGCAGGTCATGCTCCTTCGCCTGCTGCACATCTATGTCCGTATGCTCGGCGTGTTCGCCTGCCTTTTCCGCGTCGGCCTGTTCAAGGTGGTCGACTCTCGTCCGCGTGTTGCACTTTTTGCAAACCGTCACAAGGTCTGCGAACTTATCGGCGTGCCCCGACGCCTTCCACACCATCGGGTGCATCAAAATCGAGCAGTCCAGCCCGACCACGTCGTCCCGCATCAGGACAGTATTCTTCCACCACGCATTGCGTACATTGCGTTTAAGCTCCGCCCCCAACGGGCCGTAGTCATAACACGAAGCCAGCCCACCGTAAATCTCCGAAGACTGGTAAATAAACCCCCGCCTCTTGCACAGCGATACGATATCGTCAAGTTTTGCCAGTTTTGCCATTTCCGCTCCCTGTTATTCTATATAAAATTACACAAAACGGGCATTATACGGAAATTTTCAAACATAACAAGAGGTAATTGCCCCCTCACTTCGAAAAAGCAGGGTAATAAGGTGTGTTTTAAAATTGAAGGCAGGTAATTACAGTTTTTTTAGTTTTTGGACAGGTGTTTTAAGTCCGCTGATAGCCGCCAATGCCATCATACCTACGGCCATAAACAGGCCGTAGGTAAAAGCATTTTGGTTCCATCTGCCAGCCAGCAAGTAAAATGTACACCCAACTCCAACTATGAATACAGTAGAAAGCAACAGTCCCAGCAGAATATAGTTTTTCCAGACGATAACATGTCTGCCTTGTTTATTAGCTACTATAGTCAACTTCATTTTTTCGACACCCTTTGTTTCTAATCCAAATGCATACTCATAAGGAACTCTGCGTTTGTCCTGCACTTGGAAAGCCTGTTCTTCAGAAGCTCGACTGCCTCGACAGGGTTCATCTCACTTAGAACCTTGCGCAGCCTGTAAGTAAGCTCAAGCTCCTTCTTGTCAAGCAGCAGCTCTTCCCTTCGTGTGCCGCTCTTGCTGATATCGATCGACGGGAATATCCTCCGGTCCACCAGCCGCCTGTCAAGGTGCAGTTCCATGTTGCCTGTTGCCTTGAATTCCTCGAAGATAACCTCGTCCATCTTCGAGCCGGTGTCAACAAGCGCCGTAGCGATGATCGTAAGCGAACCGCCGTGCTCGATATTCCTCGCCGCCCCGAAAAACCGCTTGGGCATCTGCATCGCGTTTGCGTCGACACCACCGGTAAGAATCTTGCCAGAGTGCGGCATTTCCGTGTTATACGCCCTCGCCAGCCTCGTTATAGAGTCCAGAAGGATAACCACGTCCTCGCCGTACTCGACCATCCTGCGCGCCTTTTCGATAACCATCTCTGCAACCTGGCAGTGTCTCGAAGTCGCCTCGTCAAACGTCGAGCTTATAACCTCAACGTCGTCATTGGTCTTGCGCTCCATGTCGGTTACCTCTTCGGGCCGTTCGTCGATAAGCAGAACCATCATTTTAACTTCGGTGTTGTTGGTGCTTATCGCGTTGGCTATCTTCTGCAGCAGAACGGTCTTACCGGTTCTCGGCGGAGCTACAATCAGCCCTCTCTGCCCTTTACCCATCGGTGTTATAAGATCGATTATCCGCGTGCTCAGTTCCTGGCCGTCTGTTTCGAGTATCAGCCTTTCCTCCGCGTGCAGGGGGGTAAGGTCTTTGAACACTGCCTTTTCCGCCAGCTTATCCGGCTCCTGGTAGTTGATCGCCTCCACCCTCAGCAGTGCGAAATATTTCTCGCTTTCCTTGGGCGGCCGTATCTGCCCGGCGATTATGTGCCCGCTCTTTAGTCCGAACCTCCGTATCTGCGAAGGAGAAACATAAATGTCATCCGGCGAAGAAAGGTAACTGTAACGAGAGTTGCGCAAAAATCCGTATCCGTCAGGCAGCACCTCGAGCACGCCCTCACCGTACATCAGCCCGTCCTGTTTTACGCGCTCTTTAAGTATCCGGAAAATAAGCTGCTGCTTGGAAATGCCCAGTATATCATCGATACCTTCCTTGCGGGCGATATCGTGCAGTTCGCTCACGTCAAGGTTCTGCAGGTCGGTCAAATGCAGGTTGCCTTTCTTGATCCGCTCATACTTGGCATGAGTAGACTCTGCAGAGTCCTCATGGCTCTTTTTCTTCTTTTTCTTTTTGCTCTTTATTGAAGATGCGCCCGCTTCTCCGCCATTATCCGTCGTTTCGGACTGCTGGTCTTTCTGGCCCTCCTGCTCAGTTTCCTGAACTGCCGAAGACTCGTCCTCGGCGACGTCTGCCTGTTCAACCTGTTCTGTCACGTTGACCTCCCTGGGCTCAGCCTTTTTTTTGCGTTTTGTGTACTTTCTCTTTTTCTTTGTTGCGGTATTGCCGTTATTCTCTGATGTTCTTGCCATTTTTACTCCTGATAAGATTCCGCCCGTTCAACGTGAACGGCAAAAAAACTTTGCGTAATATCATTCCCACAGGTAATGACTCTATTCGCGGGAAATAAATCGATTGAACTAAATGCCCTTAAACTTCAAGAGCAGGTTACCCCACACCTGAAATACTTAACTCTTTATGTTTGTGAAGATTTTCGTGACCTGTTCGGTAAACGCCGATAAATCTGACTTGTTACTTACTATATATTGGGCTATTTCACGCTTTTTGTCCAGCGAAATTTGAAATTTTTCTCTAATTTTTTGTGGCTCTGCACCCCCAAGCCCCTTTTTTTGTGCCAAAAACGCCCTTTTTCCCTCCGGGCAATCGATAAAAATCAGCACGTCGCACTTTTTTTCCGCCCCGGTTTCGGCGAGCAGCGGCACATCCAGCACAATACCTGCAACATTTTGCTGTGATTTATAACGCTCGATAAGTTCCTCGCACCTTTTTATAACAGGCGGATGGATAATTGAGTTGATCTTCTTAACCCTCTGCTCATCGCAGAAAACTTTCTCCGCCAGAGACTTGCGGGATATATCCCCGTTTTCGTCGAATACGCCCTCTCCGAACTGCTCGCGGATGCTTTGCTTTACGTCATCTCTTTCCAGCATCTCGTGCGCGATTGCGTCGGCGTCAATTACCGCGCAGCCCAGCCCCGCCAGCGTCTTCGCCGCAGTGCTCTTGCCCGAGCAGACCCCGCCGAGCAGACCGATTATGGGAACATTCTTTGACATGAAAGCACTTTACACCCCGCCGCCGCCCCAGTCAACACTTCGCAGAGAAAAACACTCTGGGGTTCCAATCAGCCAGTAAAGTACAAGTTATGTAAAAAAAGCTTGCATGTCCAGCCGATTGCCGGTAAAATGTGTCATATTGAGTAAGTTGCTTATTGGACAGGATTTTGATCAATTACTGATAAATGCTTTGATTAACACAGGAGGAAGGGCAAATGCACCGTTTCATCATCTTTGCACTGCTGGTTTTGAGTCTTTTTACAGCTTCCCTTTTTGCCGCCGCAGGTGATATGGGTGTAGGAACACAACCTTTAACCGACGGCTCTGCCGAATATCCGTATTTAATTGAGGACTTCGCCGACTTCCAGGCTTTTTGCGCAGACGATTCCTACTGGACCGAAGGCGTCCACACCCGCCTCGAAACCGACCTCGACCTCGACCCTGCCCTGCCCGGAAGACAAACTTACACCACAGCACCAATAGCGCCTGATACGGATTTTTATCCTTCTGGTATATTTGATGGCACTCCTTTTTCCGGTGTTTTTGATGGTAACGGACACTCAATAGCTAATTTAACAATATCAATCTCATCGAGGGAATATATTGGGTTATTCGGAAAGATTGATAAAGATGAATCTGAAATAAAAAATCTTGCTTTGGAAAATATTTCAATTAATGGTTGGAATGATTTAGTTGGGGGTATAACAGGTGATTTTAATTATGGTAGAATAATAAATTGTTATTCGACAGGTTCTATAAAGGGTGCTGAAAAACTTGGCGGTTTAGTTGGGGAAAATTATTTCGGGGAAATCATCAACAGCTATTCAAGCAGCACGGTAGAAAGTTACCAGAGTTCGGGGTATACCTATGTTGGAGGTCTTGTTGGTGAAAATTCTGGACTTATATCCAAATGTTATTCATCTGGAGAAGTTAGAGGAGCTAGTTATGTAGGTGGATTGGTTGGAAAAAGCTGGGCTGGTGCTATTACCAATTGTTATTCTATAGGCGAAGTTTATGGAAGCGGTAATTATACTGGCGGCCTTATTGGAAGTAATGGTATAAGTAATCGTACAAGTCGTGTCACAAACTGTTATTCAACAGGTAAAGTTTCCTGCAACGGAGATTACGTTGGAGGCTTAGTCGGTCACGATTACAACGATGGTCAAGTAACAGATAGTTATTTTTAT
>CAZVPF010000022.1:0-41759 GCA_964628195.1 uncultured Pirellulales bacterium
CCTGAACTCAAAACGAAAGGCCAGGCAATTATATTTCAGGATAGGATATAGCACATATCAAGGATATATGAGATGGAAGAGTTATTGACTATTGACGAGCTTAGTGATAAGCTGAAAGTCAGCAAATCAACGGTCTACCGTTGGGTGCACTATGACTTCATTCCGCATATAAAACTTGGTGGTGCAGTGAGGTTTAAAGAGAAATCTGTAGATAAATGGCTGCGCGACAGAGAGAAGGCGGGAAGAGCCAGATTGAGAGTTGAAATTGACTAATTTTCACGAGAGTAATACGGGAGCATTTGCAGGGAAAAACCTAGTAAATCGTGAAAAATCGTGATAAATTCTGAGAATATTTAAGTGATTGAAAAAAAGAGACTTATGCTGTATTTTCTTATGCCAAAAGGACTTACAAAAACCCCATGACGGGGGTTCGAATCCCCCCGCCTCCACTCTCGTTTAACTGCCGTAAGTTGTTATTTTTACTCGACTTACGGTTTTCTTTTGTAGGCACTTCTTCAGCGTTTGACACGCATATGACACGTTTTTCCTGTATTTCTTCTGTATCAGGACTGTTCAAAAGCTTCTGGGCAACCATCTCAGTAATTGCGTTCAGACGCTCATCATTTGCCCGTGCATAAGTATTCATGGTAAGGTCAGCGTTTGAGTGCCTGGCAAGTACCTGGGCTTCTTTTACGGTCGCTCCTGACTCAAGAACATAAGTGATGAATGCAACCCTGGATGCGTGGAAATCGACCTTTCCTTGAGAAGTGATCTTGGGTACACCTGCAAGCTTCAGGTCTTTATCCATTTCCCGTGCCGGGTGGCTAGGTACATACAGAAGAGGATTTTCGGGAATCTCGCTCAGATCATCATAGAATTTTTCATAAAGTCTAAGGTGAAGGTCCTGAAAGCACTTAAGCTAACAGGGCCTTTTCGCTTTAATAGGCTAAAAAGGGGCACGTGTCAAATGTGTGACAAACCTGGAAATTATGTTAACTAAGAGTTTTGAGCGGAATTTTTGTTGAAATCTGCTTTAAGTTCAGCGGATTTAAATGATTTCTCTACATGTTGCTTTTTTAAACTTTGCGTGCTTAGGGTTTGCTTACCTGTTTTTGCGTCTTTCCTCAATTTCACTGAAACCGCAGGATGGACACTTGTCCTTTAAGATGCCGCCTCCTCTCGGATAAAAAACGTTCCCACACTGACCACATTTAATTGCTTCCTGTAAGGCTTCTTTTCCGCATTCTTTGCAGGGAGGCATAGGTCTTTGCATACTGTTAGGTTTTTGATTAGCGAGAATATACTCAAAAAAATCTTTTTTATTGGTTTCATATATCTCGCTACAGGCTCTACATTTGACCAACAGCAGTTCATCCGAAGGGATCTGGCTTGCCGTGCCTTTTTCACTTCCGGTCATGGAATAAACAACAACACCTGCCAATATGAAACAGGAAACAGCAATTATAGTCTGAGTTTTTTTTGACATATAAATAAACCTCTTTGTTTTAATCTAAATAAAAACGGGCAAATTTCATTTAAATGATAATTTATCCTCAAAAGGCTTTATACTGCTTCATCCATATCGGCCAGTCATCTTCGGTTACACCGCCGGCAAGGGTGTAGGGTCCTTCTCCATCGTAGTCCTTTGTCCATCGCAACTTCCAAAGTTCTTTCAATCCGATCTTACGGGGCGCCCCATCCATGAAGATACCGGCCACATAACCATTATGCCTGTCGACATTGTAGAAATTCCATACAGTGCCCATAACATCTTTATATTCTCTTGGGGCTGTCGTGTCCGGATAAAATGTGCCTTCAATCCAATAACAATCGACAAAAACAGGTACCTCGTCAGGATGCCTTACATTCAAGGGCGATTTATAACACTTGTCCTGCCAGGCTATATTGATGGAATTATATAAAAACCTGTTAAATCCAATGCTGCCGTGTGAACCTTTAGGTGCAGCATAGCCTTCTACTTCATATCCCCAGGAACTCTTATTAATATTTACCCTGCTGTCTCTGCTTCCGGTAGTATAAGGTGCAGTGGGGCAGTGCAGTGCGTCGTAAGTCTCATAATAGGGCTTGAATAAATGTACCCACCTGCGTTTTTGACAACTTGTATCTATCTCTTCTTGAGTTGCCTGATAACCATTGATAGTATTGCTGGCATTAGGAGTTATATAACCCCAGGGAAACTTATCATTATTCTCGCTGAGATACATTTGTGAAGTAAGGTACAAAGTTTTGTGGTTACTCGAACAAACAGTCGCTCTCGCGAGTTCCTTGACTTTTGTCAAAGAGGGCATAAGTATTGAAAGCAGCAGAGCGATAATCGAAATAACAACAAGCAGTTCAATTAAAGTAAAACCTTTTTTCTTCATTTTACAAACCTCTCACTTTTTTTCATGATCTTTATTTAATTCTCTGAACCGGTGTACTGGATATACTTACTTAATAAGTTTTACGCTCAAGTCTATATGTTTATCCGGGGTGTTTTCGAGCCATTCTTTTTCAAATTCCCTGATGACTGCGCGGCCCATGTTCTCGAGCGGCCATTCTATGTTCATATGCTCTATCTGTCCGAGCTGGTGATCGGAGAAGTTAAATATACCGGATACATCGACCATGGGGACCTTTCGTCCGATTTTGTCAAAATATCCGAGTTTATCTAACCTTTCGAGCTCATTTAAAATATGTTCGTGGAAACATACGATCCCGTCAATGTCAGGGTTTTCTTCAAGGTATGGCCTTATAATCCTTTTATGGATAGGTCTGAATCCCGACTGGCAGATATTATCCTCGGGAAGAGGTATGCAGCGTTTATTCATGACCTCTTTAAAGGCTTCGATTATTTCGACGGAATACTGGTCCTCGATCTGGCCCTGGAAATAGCCGGGGAAGAACGCAATTTTCCTGCATCCCCTGTGGATAAAAAAGTCTGTGGCTTTTTCGGCCATATCGTAATAATCCATATGCACACATTTGACAGGCACATTTTTGAAAGGCCTGCCGGTAACAACTACCTTATGCCCGCGGTCGATAAGACGCATAATATTCATCTTATGGCCCAAAATCGGCTGGATCCAGATTATGCCGTCAGGTTCGCGCTGTTCTATCTTGTCGACAAAATCAGGCTTGCTTGATTCGTTATATATTTCATCACCTGTATTATGGATAAGCTCAACCGGCCAGTGATAAGGGTCGCTGGCTCCCAATATGCCTTTAATAATACTGTAAATACATGCACTCCCGCGTTCGGAGACCCAGTAGGGCATTATAACGCAAAGTGAATGGTTTTTTGTGAATCCGTTTTTTCTGCCGTTGGTCCTGAACGCCGGAAACCCGTCTTCCTTGCCGTTTTCAAGAAAATCGGCAACCTGACCACTGAGAGGCTTGGGCCTGCCTGTGACGTAAATGCCATCGCCGGGCTTGGCGGTAAGAGCCCCCTGCATCTGGAGAACCTTTATTGCTTTCTGGACGGTAAGGTAAGAAACCTTATAATTTTTGGCTAAAATCCGCAAAGGCTGAAGCTTTGTGCCTATAGGATAGCCGTTATTTACAAGTTCATCGGCAATTTTCTTGTATGTACCGTCCAATACACCAGCTTGTTCAACCGATTTAATTGGCATTATTTTGGGCCTTTCTGTTTCATTTGATGCTTTCATGTTTTGCAATATACACCAATATCAAGATTATATCAATAAAAAATTGATATTTTTATCACTTTTTTATATATATTCCTTGACTGATATTCCGAATTTCTTATAATAGTGTAAGTTATGACTTTTAACGCCTACCGGCCGAGCTGGCATTTTAAAAGGCAGGAGATAATTATGCCTAAAAAGCTGTTTTTAACAGATTTCAGTTTAACAACGCGAAATTCCTATTAATTTTCTAATTTTTGGAGGGTAAATGTCATGAAAAAGCTATTAATCCCATTCTTTATTATGCTGTTAATTGTTACGACTTCGACGGTATTTTCGGCGTCGCTTACAATAACGCAAAATTTCGGTTTTACCCCGGACGGAGCTTATATTCCGGTGGACAAAAACGGAGTTGATGATGAACCGCTTGCTCCTATCAGGGGCCAAGGTGAGGAATTTGATGTTACACCCACCGGATTTACATGGGGCGGTTATACCGACCGGGGATGGAGTATCGAACTGGATACGAATACCCGTGGAGGTGTTACCTTTGAAGAGCTGATCTTTAAGCAGAATCCAAATGACTCTTATGCTTACACTATCATGTCATCGGCTGGCAGCAATGTTGCCGACACATTAATTGACATGACAGGTGTCGATGCGGCAATGAACTTTAAGATATCCGACATCTGGGATGGTAATATGGGTGACGGAGACAATGGCTCGGGCCTTGATGGGTTTGCAAGTGAAATAAGGGCTACCGTACTGCGGGCAATGATCCGTGACGGAAACGGTGACTGGTTCATGTCGGACCTTTTCTGCCCATGGCCTTTTGAGGGTACCTCAGGTGAGCTTGATGGAACAATCGTTGATTATACTTTATATTTCACAGATACACAATGGCGAAAGCTTCCCCAGGCTGAGATAGACAACCTAAATGCCCTTGCACCTTTCGATGAAATAGCCCTTACAAGGGATCCAAATGTTGCCACGCCGAATCTTGAGTATGTCAGCGGTTTCGGTGTTTTCTGCTGGAACGCTTTCGACAACTCAAACGGACAGCTCGCTTTTACTGAGATATCTCTTATTGGTGAAGATGTTACGGCGCCTGAAGATGTCAAGCTTACACAAAACTTCGACAAGAACACAGACGCTACTTACCTGATAGACGGATTCAACCTCAGCGACCCGAACATCAGTGAGCCTGAAGTTCCGGCAAGCCCGATGTTTACTACCACTTCTACGGGCTGGACGTGGGGCGGTTACTCGACGCCTGAGGCATCTCGAGTAAGTATCGAAACCAACACATATACAGATTATCTCAATGTAACAAGGACACACGATGAGCTTGCTTTTGTAAACTACGGTACTTTTAATGACCTTACAGGCAGCCTTTTTGGCTCTTATGCCTATACGATTTTTGACTCCACCGGGGGCAATACAGCCGACAGTTCAGTGGATCTTTCGGATCTTAACGCCGCTATAGAACTGAAGATATCCGATATATGGCACGGCTGGTTCGGCGGTCAGTCCGCCCTTAACGGTTCCGGTCTGCCCGAGCCTCAAAACGAGGTAAGAGCAACAGTCGTCCGGGCGATGATTCGTGACGGTGCCGGTAACTGGTATGCTTCGGAGCTGTTCTGTCCTTCAACTACGGAAATTACCTCCACTTCGGACCCGGCAGGAACTGACGGCACAATTGACGGGCAAATCCTTGAACATAAACAGCTTTTGAGCGAAACAACCTGGTACCAGTACAGCCAGGCGGAAACGGACAACCTTAATGCTCTTGCAGGTTCGGATGAAATGCCACTTTCGAGAGACCCACAGGCAGCGACGGTTCAGCCTGATCTTACCCAAGTAACCGGAATGGGCCTGTATATCTGGAGCAGGTGGGAGCATATAAGCAGCAAGGTCGGCATCAAGGAAATCTCGCTTGTTGGATCAAGCGTAACGACACCGCCGGAATTCTGGGATATTGAAGAACTTCAGGACCTTGCCGATGAATGGCTTAAGGGTACAACATCATGGCAGGCAGCAATGGATACCGACCCGGCTGATAGCGAAATCTGGCAGCTTCGAAACGGCACCGCGGGTGATTACATCATAAGCGGCGGCCAGATGGTTATTCTCGGCAACACTGATAACTGGAGACTTGACACCGCGCCTTCACAGTTATTCTCCGGCACGACTGCCGCCAGCGCGAGTATGCAGGCGACGACAGTTTCAGCAGACCAGACGCCGGTCAACAGGACAGGTATTAACCTGTGGCTGAAGGGTGATATCGACGAGACTGACGGCACGCTTGAGACTAATGTTAATGTTGTACTCGAAGGCGATAATACTCAGTATGTAGAGTTCATCAGCGGCTGGACAGGCGGTACATGGCCTCCCTCAAGTTTCGTTAAAGTTGAGGGTGACGGCACGACAGACTTCGACAACACTATGCTTGACATACAGGTAACTATCACACCGGACGCCGCACCGGCGACGACGGGTACTCTTAGTTACATTATAAGCGACCAGTCGGGGACCAGCGATTCGGGTAGTTTCACGGTTGAAAGAAGAACAACAGAGAATACTGCAAGTATCCATACGGTTTACTCGGGCGGTGCCCAGGGTGTTGTTGACAATATTTCTATCGAGTCTGGATACAGTTCTCCTTATGACAGGGCAGGCGGTGACGGTTTTATCGACTACCTCGACTTTGAATGGCTTGGCGAGAGGTGGCTGCTCGACAGAAGTCAGAACTGGCCATAATTTGCAATACCAGTTTAATTAATAATAACGGGCTTGCCCCCTCGCAGGGGCAAGCCTTTATATGTACAATGGACATTGACAAGGGGAAGGAAGCCTCAAAAAATAGCCTGTTATAAAACTTAAATACAGCAGGTTGAATTTGTCATTATGTTTATGTTTGGACTTTTTTATGAAAAGTATGTTCTCAAAGTCATTAGTTTTCACTTTATTTTGCTGCCTGGTATTCTGTCCATTCAGTTCACAGGGCCAGACACTTAGCGAAATGGCAGTGTCAGGTTATGACAGGCCTGACTGGGCTCCGAAATATTCGGACGTATGTTTTTCGAGCAGGTGGCCCCGCGGTGAAGATTACCGCGATGTTGAAAAATGGTGGGGCACTATAGGAACGCCGGACGAAAGACCCTTTGACACTATCGAAATACTCAAAATGTATCATGCCACACGGCTGGACTGGATATATGTTCGCGGTCTCGACGAAATAGCTTTTTTGCCCAAAGTCAGGGCGCTTGGGGTCAATATCTCGGCGGCACAAACGGCCAATCTTGCGGACGATTATGGCGGAACAGGGAGCAAGCTTACAGGCAGGGTGCTTAACAGCGACGGCAGTTTTAATCTTGACCATTTCAATTCGCCACGCGGATGCGTTTTTAATGAAGATTTCAAGTCGATATTCCTGCGTGAAATGGAACTGAGAATCGACGCCGGGGCCAATGAACTCCAAGTCGACGACCCGACACTAAATGATGACAGCCATTGTTTCTGTTCTTACTGTATGGGCGTAAAAGACGGATTCGAGGCAACGACGGAGTTTTATACATGGCTGCACGGGCAGCTTGACTCATATTATCAGCAGACATACGGGGTATCAAAATTTCCGATCCACGGAAACAACACCTCGCGTTCGAGATATACGGATTCATATTTTAAGGACCAGGTTGATTACAGGCTTGATTACGGGCTTGGTGAGTGCGACTGGAAGTATTTGTCTGCCCAGCACCTTCATAATGTGGCGCTTCTTTCGAGAACTTACGAAGGCGGAGACAGGGCGCAGATAATCACCGCTCCCGGCAAGCCGATGGAGGACAAAGACATTGTCTGGTACAGGGCCCTTACAAGAAGACACATAGCCACCTGTTACGCGCAGGGCATGCACGCGATAGCGCCGTTTGACCGTTTTGACTGTGCACCTCCCGGCGCCGGTGATGAGGTTCAGAATACGAGGTATTTCGGTCATCCCCAATACTATGCGGATCTTTACGGTTTTGCGAGAGGCATAGCCATATACCTTGACGATTATGAATGGGCCTGGGATTATGGAAAAACCCCAAAGGCGATTGAATATGAAACCGGGCCGTACAGCGATACATGGGGCACGACTCCGGGCACGGATGAGCCGGTTGTTGCGGTGGATGACGGCATAGCCGTTGTGATAAGGGCAAAGCCGGGCGCCAACGACGAGCCTGTTGCAATACACCTGGTTGAGTGGGACAATCCCAATTCATTTAACATTACTTTGCGCAACGATAAATTTTTCGGAGAGTCGACGGACAACCTCAGGCTGACACTTCTCGAAACGCTTGACAATTATAACCCCTATGATTTTGAGATGACCTGGGCAAACCTGAACTATACGTATTACGTGCAGTCGACCGTTCTGCCAGGCAGCTACAGCAGCGGTCAGACAAGCGTTACCATACCGCCTATAAGCCCGTGGGCCGTGCTTATGGTGTCTAAGGGCAAAACGACGGCACTGGAGCTTTACGATTCGCCAAGATGGCAGCAGCTTCGCGACGAGGCTCCGTCCGTAGCCGAAGCAAGCTCACCGGCTGATAACATAATTACCAACCCGAGGCAGCCGATCGTGCTGGAGTTCGATAAGAGTTTGAACACCTCAACGGTAAACAGTTCCAATATAATAGTGAAAAATGAAGATAACGGTGAAATTATATCCGGCAGCTGGTCCATAATAGGAACACTTGCTATCTTCAACCCATCCACCGCTTACAAAAAGGGTACTATATCGGTGCAGCTTACCACTAATGTGCAGCGATCAAACGGTGTGCCCTGCCTGAAGCAGATATTTTATTACGATTTCGACATCAATGTAAGCGATGTCAACCTGGATGAGTTTGTAGGTCTTGGCGATTTTGCTATGCTTGCCGATTACTGGCAGCAAAGCTCCACGGTTGCTGATATGTCGGGCGACAATTACGTCAGCATTCTTGACACGATCATCCTGGGGGCTAACTGGCTGACATGCTATACTCCAGATGCTGATCCTGAACTTCCGGGTGACGGAAGCAAATGGGTTTCTTTGACACCAACTTTCCAATGGCAGCCTATAGCCGATGAATATGATATTTATATAGGTACAGACCGCGACGCGGTGGCTAACGCCGGTCTTGCCTCGCAGCAGTACGTTGTTACCACTTCTTCCACAACATGGAAACCCTCACAGCCTTTTCTAATGGACACGGAGTATTTCTGGCGAGTTGACTCGGTGGGCACAAAATGTCTTGCCAAAGGTGCGGTAAGATCGTTTACTACCACCAATGATAAGACGCTTGTCTACTGGGAGCTTGACGGTAATGGCGAGGCGGCGACAGGCAATATGAAGCTGATCGAACACCAGGGCTCTCTTGTTGAAGATACTACGAATTACGCAAGCATTGACAACCCGGACCCAACCCAGCCGTGGCACGGAGCCGACAGCTCGGCTGTTAATGCGTCAAGCCTGTCTTTCGACGGCCAGACCGTTATTCAGCACAGCAACGGCGATTCGCCGTTCCAGTTCAAACGCAACAATCCTTTCACGGTGGAGGCTTATGTACGACCAACAGGAGGAAGTGACTCTACGGTTATTTTAGGCACCCGTGACGGATCTTCTTTCTGGCGGGGATGGTACCTGAGGTATGATACCGCTTCGCAGAGGATTAATCTCTATCATGTGCACATCTTCGGTTCATCGAATTATTACTCTGCTACGAATGTCGTGCCCATGAACGAAATGAAACATGTGGCTCTGGTTTGGGACCCGGATACCGGCACCGACGGACAGATAAGGATATATGTTGACGGTAATAATGTTCTCACAGCTGACGGTAAATCATACTGGGATGACCGGCCGCTAACAGGGTGGAACATAATGATAGGCGGCAGGTCTGCAGATGACCCGTGGGGGTTTGTCGGACAGATAGACGAAGTTCGATGGACACCAAGCGTACTGGAGCCGACGAATTTTCTTTGCGGAACTTTAACTGTTCCCGAACAGGCGACGGCGCCTGAACCGGCAGATAATTCCGGTAATGTTGACAGGGGTGCTGCCTGTTCATGGACACCTGGCGCAAGGGCAGAATCCCACGACATATATTTCGGCACAGCCTCACCGCCCGCTTACCAGGTTAATCAAACAGAATCTGTATATTCGCCGGGTGTGCTGGAGCCGTTTACTACTTATTACTGGAGAGTCGACGAAAGAAACGCAGCCGGGGTTACAACAGGCCAAGAGTGGAGTTTCACAACTTCCGACCAACTTGTCATGCCGGTTATAGATACACTTGCTTACTGGGAGCTGAACACTGGCGGCAACTCGGCCATCGGCAGCTATGACATGACTGTAACACAAGGTCTTCCTTCTACGGACGGTACTAACTATGCAACGATAAACAATCCCGATATGACCACAGGGTGGAACGGGTCAGACTCTTCGGCGGAAAATACTTCGAGTTTGTCTTTTGACGGCAATACTGCTATTACATACCAGGCGGCGGATGACACTTTCGCCTTTACCCGCAGTCAGCCGTTTACCTGCGAGGGATACGTAAGACCAACCGGCGGTTCGAGCAGCCTTCACGTTATATTCGGAAACCGTGACGGGGCAAGTGTATGGCAAGGCTGGTATCTGCGTTATAATGCAGGCACTCAGTCGCTGCTGATGTACCTTATGTATCACGATTCGGCAGGCGATCTTGTCGTGGGCGGAAGCGGAAACAGCATACCGTTTAACACGATGCATCATGTTGCGGTTGTTTGGGACCCTTCTGCCGGCATTGACGGAGTTATGACGGTTTATGTAGACGGCGAAGTTGATATGCAGATCGATGCAAAGGCCGTATGGGACGATACTCCAGTAGGAAAGAACTTTATGATAGGCGGCAGGAACACCAGCAGTGTCTGGGGTTTTGTCGGACAGATAGATGAAGTAAGATGGAATGACAGGGCGCTCGAACCTTATGAGTTCCTTAACGCAAATTAAAATGAAGTAAGTAACTATTTTTTTATTAACCTTTTTTGGAGGTAAGAATGATGAAGAAAATTGCAACGTATTGTTTGGTGTTGGCACTGTTTGCCGGTTTTGCAAACGCTGGTATCACCCAGAATTTTGGAGTCGGAGGCAATCCTTATATGCCTATCGACACCCCAGGCGCAGGAGGTGAAAGACTTGCACCCCTTGCTTCTCAAGGTGAATTTTTCGATGTTACACCAACTGGTTATTCCTGGGGCGGTTATATGGACCGCGGTTATCAAATCGAGATCGACCAATTTGCCCGCGGCGGTGTTACATTCGACGAACTCGTCTTTAAGCAAAATTCCAATGACAGTTATGCCTACACCATCTTTGACTCAACCGGCGGCAACAGTCCGGACCAGAACGTAGACCTCAGCGGCCCTGCTGCTAATATCCACCTGAAAGTATCGGATATATGGCATGGCTTTATGGGCGGCGGCGACAACGGTTCCGGCCTTCCGGGCCTTGAAAGTGAACTAAGGGCAACTGTGCTGCGGGCTATGGTTCGTGATGGTAACGGAGACTGGTATGTTTCCGACCTGTTTTGCCCAATAGCTATCGAGGCGCCGGGCAATGTTGATGGGTATTATGACGGGACGGTTTTTGAGTACACCTATATGCTTGCAGGGCAGGACTGGTATTCCGTTGACACGGCTGTAAGCGATAATCTTAACCTTCTTGCTGCGGGTGATGAACTTGCACTTTCTTATTCTGCAACCGCAGGTTCGCCGGATCTTTCTGCTGTAACGGGCGGCGGCATCTTTGTATGGAATGCTTATGAAACTGCAAACGGTCAGTTCGCAATGACCGAGATACAGTGGAACGACGTCCCGGAACCCGCAACTATGATGCTTCTTGGACTTGGTTCGCTCTCACTTATCAGGCGTAAAAAGTAGTTCAGCGTTGAATAAGTATTGTTAACCTCATTCACTTGTTTTGAAACAGGTGTATTGTCTGTTGGTTAACAGCGTTATCAGGATAACAAAGCCCGGCACATATCGCCGGGCTTTTTTAGTGGGCCCGAACCCAAAGAAAGGATTAAAGACGGATACTCGCAGCTATTTAACGATTACTTATAATTGCCAGTCAATTTAGGGAATCAGGAGCTTTGTTTTTACTACGCTGCACTTATTCATATCTTTGGTCGAATGTCCGCCGGTGAGGGTGTACAGGAATCAGCCCACTGAATTGCCGCTAAATACCCGCTCATCTCTAACAAGGCGGGGATGGTTACATCTTGACTTAAAACTGCATTTATGTTAATATAGGTAAAAACTTTATTAGGGCAAAAATATGACTAAACGATTCAAGTTATTTGTTCTGAATGTCATTACTGTGATTTGTGTTATTGTATGCTGTCAGGCTTTCAGCAGTGAAGTGGGTGATATTACCGGCGAGGGAAAAGTTGACAGCGTTGATCTTGCATTGATGGGTCAAAACTGGCTTGATTATGGGACCAGCCAATCGGGTGATTTCAGCGGGCGATACGGCATACCGGACGGGTTTATTAATCTTTATGACTTCAGCGCCCTGGCCGGAAACTGGCAAAGCCCGATATTTTACTGCTATGATTCCGAAGTGGGCGGCAATTACGAAATGACACTGCGGACATTTGCTGGAATAGTCAACAGGCACAGGCCGAGATTGTACGTTATCGAGGATATATGGGATCAGATGATTCTTGACAATCTCCGCAGCAAGTACACTCAATACAGCTTTGTGCATTTGACCGGCGGCACTCGCACCGAAACACGGCAGGCGGTGTTCAATAACCCCATGCTAAAGTCGCTGTGCAGCGAGATGATAGTTTATGACAAAGATGACAGCGACCTTGCCATTCTTTGCGCTGTAACCGAGGCCGGGCGATACGGTGCTTGCATAGTCGAGGAAGCTGAGTTAAGCGAAATGCTCTCGCTGGGTTTTACGGTCAAATACGACCGGCGAAACTACCCTTCCTGGAGCAGTAATCAGCTTTGCCAGAGCTGGGCCCTTGGGCAGATAACGAATTATCCATCTGTCTATGCAAACGATATTTTCGGAATGGGCGATGATGCGTTTCGGGATGTCCAGAAAATCCGGGGCGTCGATTATATGGTGCAAAAGAAAATGCTCGTGTTCCTGCTGGATGCGTCAAACGTTCACGGCACCAACACATGGCCAACACAGGCACAGATACTCTCCCTGTTCCCGACAAACAGCATATCCTACGGCTGGTGGTCCTCCGAGGGACCGGACGTAACAGCCCTTACACAGTACAGGCACACCGCAATGGGCCACGGCAATAACGTGTCCTTTCTTTCGCAATTTGAGGGCCCGGCACAATATGCCCAGCAGCTTCCCGTCACGGTGGGTGTTTATAATTCTTCGAGAAAATACTGTTTTATCAGCTTTTCACAGGGAGACGCGCTCGGTTTCTGTCAATGGCACAATCTTTTCCACTGGACCGAGTACAGCCAGTATCAGCCGGACAAGCTGATACGGGAACTGTATGAATTCGGCATGATGCACACTCCGCTGCAGGTTGATCACCAGCCGCCCATAATTTCACATTACTACGAAACCCAGGCGGACTTCGGGCTTAAAAATGTGCTGTTCACAGGCAAAGGATTCGGCTTTAACAAGCCTTCTGTACTTTACAGCAACAATCAGCTGCCCGCATGGTGCAGAAAGGCTTCGGATTATATGTCCGCAGGCGACCTGCATGATATGATGATCGCCGATGCAGATATAACCGACAACCTGAATGTCTATGCCAATATTATCAAGAACACGCCCTCTTCGGACGGCTGGGTGCTCCGTTCGCTGATAACCAAGAACGGGCTTGATTCTTCGGGCAGCCTTGACGATCCGCCTGCGGTTATTTACAACACGCCGGTTTTCGGCGATCCCGTAAGAAACAGTGATGACGGCAATGGCGATATGGATGTAGCAGCAACTGCCAACGATATATACACTTCCATGCAGAATCGTCAATTTTTCTGGGTTTTTCTTAATCATTCAACTACAGCAAGGCGTTTTGAGCAACTGATGAACGTACTGAACACAGACGCGCGTTTCAGCGACCTGTCGGTGATGCATCCGGACAAGTTCATAAAGATATTCAGGAAACATTCCGGCTGCGGGGTCTTCCCTACCCGTATCCTTGAGGATGCTTTTGTTAAACAGGACGCACCTGCCAATAACTTCGGGGCAAGTGACGTACTTCGTGTCCGCAGCGCAAAGAGCAGCATGCAGATCAACTCCTATCTGAAATTCGCGGTGGACAACTCAGGCGGCACAACCGCTGTCAGTTCGGCGAAGCTCAGGGTAAAAATCGAGGATAAAGACATCAACGGAATAACGGTAAGAGCGGTGCCGGATAACAACTGGTCACAGGATACGATCACCTATAACACCCAGCCTGCTGTTGGAGATGTACTTGACCAGCAAGGCGGACTTATCGCAGGGACATGGGTTGAGTTCGATGTCAGCAGCTTTGTAACTGCCGCCCCGGGGGTTTATTCATTTATTCTAAAGACTGCCCAGGATGACATATCACTCGATATACACAGCAGCGAAGCATCCGACTTTGCGGATGTTCCAACACTTATATGTGATTTTTGAGAGTCCTGAAGCTGGAGCACAAGGATTTCGTTTACAAACAATGACATTTTGCGTATATTATACGTGTTCTTGAAATTTACAGTTTAAATTAGAGGGATCGAAATGAACGTAATGCTGGTCGGAAGCGGGGGCAGAGAGCACGTAATTGCATGGAAGCTCTCAAAATCGAAAAAAGTCAAAAAGCTGTTTATCGCCCCGGGAAACCCCGGAACTGCTCAGTGCGGCATAAATATTGACATATCCGTCAACGATATCCCGGCGTTGGTAGATTACGCAAAGGCCAACCACGTGGACCTGGCGGTAATAGGGCCAGAGGACCCGCTTTCCGCCGGTGCGGTCGATGCCTTCGAGGCTGCCGGAATCAAGGCGTTCGGGCCGAACAAAGAGGCGGCAATGCTCGAAGGGGACAAAGCTTTCGCAAAGCAGATCATGAGGAGCAACTCGATACCCACCGCAGAAAGCAGAATATTCGACCAGTATGAGGACGCTAAGGCATATATCGCTTCACGCGACGAGGCGGTTGTCGTCAAGGCCGCGGGCCTTGCAAAGGGAAAGGGAGTGTTCGTCTGCGAAGAACCCTCGGATGCGATAATCGCCGCAGAAAAGATTATGGTCGACAAAATATTCGGCCCGGCTGGTGACAAAATAATTGTTGAGGACAAGCTGCTCGGTCAGGAGGCGTCAATCCTTGCTTTTGTGGACAGCCGTAATATCTACGTTATGGAAACATCCCAGGACCACAAGCCGATAGGCGACGGGGACACCGGGCCCAACACCGGGGGTATGGGCGCATACTGCCCGGCGCCGCTGGTGACTGAAAACCTGATGGACCAGATCGTAAAAGAGATACTCGTTCCGACCGTAGACGGGATGAACCGAAACGGCACTCCATATAAAGGGGTACTCTATGCGGGGTTAATGATGACCCAGGGGGGGCCGAGGGTGCTCGAATACAACGTAAGATTCGGCGATCCAGAGGCCCAGCCGGTCCTGTTTAGACTGAAAAGCGACTTGCTCGAGGTGATGCTGGCTGTGTGTGACGGAAGGCTAAGCGAAGTGAGCCTCGAATGGGACCCCCGCCCCGCGGTATGCGTGGTCATGGCTTCGGGCGGGTATCCCGACGAGTATGAAAAAGGCAAGGTGATAACGGGAATCGAAGAGGCCAGCGCGATGGATGACGTAATGGTATTTCATGCCGGAACCGCTAAAAACGGCACGGATACAGTTACAGCCGGCGGGCGGGTGCTGGGAGTGACCGCTATGGGCGACGATATCCCTGCTGCACAGAAGAATGCGTACGCGGCAACGGAAAAAATTCATTTTGATAATGCGTATTATCGAAAGGACATTGCCGATAAAGCAGTTAAGAAGCGTTAAAGTGTCGAAAGTTATCCCGTTTTGCCGGGCAATCAAATGAAGCAGTATTTCATGGTAAGAAGAAAGTTTCTCAGGGCTTTGCTTATAAGCCTGATAGTCATTTTCTCACTTGTAATCATTTATAAGCATATCGGTAATACGATTTTAAGGCCGATCGTAATTGGCCAGATCGAGCAAATAACAGGAACGACCGCACAGATCAGCAATATCAAGTTCGAGATAACCGGAACTGTAACGGTAAATTATCTCGGTATCGGCGACGGCGGCCCGGACAACAAGGAACAGAATCTTTTTAACGCAAGAGAATTGAAGTTCTATTTTTCGCCGATGTCGCTGCTGCTATTCAACCCGCAGATAAAAAGAGTCAGCGTTTCCGATTTCTTCCTCAAACTGCTTTATGATCACGATGCGAAAAAGTGGAATTTTGAGTCTTTCGACGTAAAGGCCTCGCCGCCGAAAAAGCTTGAAATACCAATATTCCGACTTGAAAGAGGGATAATCAAGTACAGCGAGCTTGAAAACGGTATCGTTGAAGATGTCGTGGTCGCAGGTGTGAACGGCCAGTTCGCCCATGTCGGTGCGGGACGCAGCAGCTATGGATTTACGCTTATAGCCGACGAGCGAATGGGCTTTAGCGGAAGTCATATTAACGGGGTTTGGAATATCGGCAAAGAAGGTAAATTCGAGATACATGACAGCACCATTTCGATGAAAAACTCTCCTATCCTCGGCAATAACTGGAACATTCGGAATTTTAATTTCTGGTGCGATTACACCAGTAACGCGATAGACATACGTAATTTTTCGTTTGACTTCGGAGAAAATACACACGTTGATATCACCGGGTCCGTAGAAGATTATTTTGAGGACCCGCTTTTTAATATTCAACTGACGGCAAACGAAGTGTTCCTTACCGATACGATGACAAAAGACGCGCTTGTCTACGGACCGGAAAACATGGATATCATAAACCCCGACTTGCGCGGGTTTCTAAACCAGTACCACCCCATCGGCTGGGGCGATGTGGATATCAAGGTCGATCTTCGCATGAGCGAGCTTGAAAAGAGCAAATGGCGAGGCAGGATCGAATGCAGGGACGTAACAATGGTGGACCGCAAGTTTCCGTATACGATAGAAAACCTGCACGGGCTGCTTGAAGTTACCGAAAAGGGCTCTGTTTTTGAGGACCTGGACTGCAGCCACAATAACGTTGATCTCAATATCAGCGGTTTCGCGTTCGGCGGCGGTGAAATGCTCGATATGGATGTCACTGTTTCAAGTGACAATATGATGCTTGACGAGGACCTGTTTCTTGCCCTCGATGAAAATCAGAAGGAACTGTGGTGGGTGTTTTCTCCGTCGGGAATGGTAAGCATCAATTACCGCACAGTGAAAAAGCCCGGTATTAAAAAGCAGGACCGTCTTGAAGTCGAACTAAAGGGCACCGATGCGATATACCAGCACTTTAGATACCCTTTGACCGACCTGAGAGGACGGCTTGAAATGGAGCCTAACCTTATAGTCCTTAAAGATGTGGTATCAAGTTACAAGCACCCCGACGGCGATTATTCCGTCTCCCTCAACGGAAGGATAAGCGATATTGAATCGGCCCAGCCGCTTTTTAACATGGTTATCGACACCGACAACTTGCCGATAGACCAGAAACTTATGGATGCGATGCCGCCTGAATACCGCGACTTTTACCGCTATTTTGACGTTGACGCACGCACCGACTCTACAGTCAAGGTATTTCCAAATGCCGCGGGAAGGCGCGCCGTGGAATACATCGCCGATGTAACGGTGCGGGGAGGCAGCCTGTTCTACGAGAAACTGCCCCTGCCGCTTACGGATGTAAACGTCGATGCGGTTTTGACACCGGACCTTGTGAAACTCGAACGAGTCACCGGGAAAAGCGGGCCTGGAAGTATTTCACTTAGCGGCAGCATCTGGCCGGTCAATGAATATAACACGAAACCCGGTTTTTGTATCTCCGCCAATGCCAAATCCCTGCCGCTGAAAAAGGATTTGCTCTGGGCGTTGACCAAATCCGGTTCGAGCATTTACTCCAAGCTTCATGCCGGCGGCAATGTGGACGTCCAAGCTAACCTGAACATTAACTCAAAATCCGACCGCTGCGAGCCGTATAAAATTGAAGTGACATGCCTTAACAATACCCTTGTTCACGATCGCTTTCCCTACAAAGTTGAGAACATAACAGGCAGAATAGACATCACACCCGACCTGATCGAACTGAAGGACATCAAATCCATGTCAGGACAAACAGGACCGGAAGTTGAGCTTGACGGACGAATAATTATGGACGGCAATGATATTGACTCAGCTTCCTTTGCACTTGAAATGGCAAAGCTCAACCTTGACGATAAAATGCAGGCAGCCTTTGAAAAAGCCGATCTCGATTTCTATAAAACCCTGTCCCCCTCCGGCACAGTGGATGTAAGCCTAAAAAAGCTGGATATTATATCCGGGGAAGATAAGAATATTGCGATTGACTGCGAGGGAACTGTTTCTTTTGATGACTGTGCCTTCGGAGACACTGATGAAATCAGCGGGCTGACCGCTGAAATTATAGGCAGCGGCACTTATGTATTAAGCAATGGCATTGAAGATGCGGCGGTCAATGTCAAAGTTGAGACGGTAAGACTTATGAAAAATTTGGTAACGGACCTTACCGGCAGCTTTGAGTATTATCCTGACGCAAAAATATTTCATTCGGAGGACTTTTACGGCAAGACATACGGGGGTAATGTCTTTGCACGCGCCGAAATGATCGACCTTGGCAAAGAAAAGAAAAATTATATCCTCGAAGTCGCGATAGACAGGCTTGATCTTGAAAGCGCATTCGAAGACCGCGCCGCTGACTCTTCAGAGTTAAAGGGCTATGCGACCGGTTATATGAACGGAATGCTCTCGATGTCGGGCAACCTCGCCGAAAAACCCCTCGGTTCGGGAAGGTTCAATGCGGTATTCCACGATGTTACGCTGGGCGAGAGAACACTGCCGGCAAAAGTGGTCACCGCAGCGAGCGAACATATCAGGAACAAAAAACCTCAGTATAAATTTCGTGAGATCAGCGTGGATTCCTACATCAAAAGCTCAAAAATAAATTTTGAGGAAATATTCATGTCGGGCAAGGACGTGCTCAAAGGCACCGGCAGCCTGGATATCGAAAGCAGCGAACTTGACCTGGACTTCACCGCTTTCGCTCACAAAAGCGAGACGAAACCCTCCCTGCTGGGCTCACTGGCAGAAAGCCTCAGCCCCGCTGTTGTAAAAGTGGAGGTCGGCGGAACGCTCGAAAAACCTGACATGCGCACCGAAACCCTGTCGGTAATAAAAGGCCCGTTCAACATATTCGGTCCATCAGAGGAATAAGCGATCACTGCATTTCCGCTGTCTCGGCGTATTTAAGGTCTACAAATTTCACCAGCGACATCGGGCTTGATGAATCCTCCGTCAGCCTGCCGATCACGTTCACGCGTTCGTTGATGAACTTGTCCATATCTATGTTTACACCCTTGTCCGGCACAACGTAGGAGATTATCTTGCCGTAGTCGTCCATCAGCAGGTAGCGCTTCTGGCCGCTGGCTTCGGTGTAAATAGAAGACTCCTTAAGAATTCCCGTTACGATATACCTGCCTGGGTCCGGGATATTTCCGACTTTTTCCTGCCGCTGCTGTTCGATCTGCTCGCGAGTCTTTTCAAGCTCTTTGTCATGTTCGGCAAGGGCCTTGTCAACGTCTATTACAAGCTCATATCTGCCTATTCGGTCAAGGAGATATTTCGCATAGCGCTGTCCTTTACTGTCGGCATCGGAGGCTTTTTGTATCTCTGCGAGTTTATCCTTAATAGGCTTATAGTCCTGCTGTTCCAGCGGTTTCATCAATTCGTCGTCGACCATGTTTTCAAGTGCAAGGCACATCTTAACCATTTCGGCATCGCTTTTTCCTGCCGCAGCGTCAAGCTCATCGGGTGTTTCCGGTTCAGGAGCTTGTGCCTGTTCGACAACTTCCGGTTCAGGCTGGGCGGGTGAATCAACCTGCTGTGCAGCTTGCTGCTCAGGCTCAGGGACGGTTTCTTCGGCGGCCGGGGCTGTCTGTTCCTCTATGGCGGTGCCATCAGCGGCATCATCAACAGGCTTGGGCTGTGGTTCCGGTGCATCTTTATCAGCTTCCGGTTCGGGGGCTTCATATTTGACTTCAGAGACCTTTTCAGTCTGGCTGCCAACTTCGTCCAGCGCCTTGACAAATTTAAGGTACTGGCTGCTTACCCACAAGTAAGCGTCTTTTGGAGGCTCAATTTTGTAATAATCGTTCTTTTCCTCACCGGTAAGTTTTACACGGTCACCTTTGTACATCTTTGTCTGCAAGCTCGAAGAGTCCTGCGGCTGGACATTCGGCGAACCTGCGTAAACCTTTACTCCGTCACCGGTGACTATTCCATAGCCGGTCTCGGCAGGGTCGGGCGTGACGTAAGCCTTTGAAATCCAGGAAAAACTGCCTTTTGGCGGAACTATCTTGGTCCAGCCGTACTTTTTGCCCACCGCTGTAACCCTTTCAGGCTGGCTTATCTTGCCCGTAAAGTACCACGCGGTGCCGGGCCCGCTGCGGATATAAACATTATTGCCGGTAAGCTCGGCGACAAGCGGAAAGTCCTCACTTTCGAGAGCGGCTGAACATAAACCGGAAAACACAACCAATACCAGTGGAATAGCGATTTTTATGAAATGCATCTTAGTTCTCCATGATTTAAGTCATTCAAAATCCATTTTGCATAAAGCCTAATAAAAAATAGCAGTAAATCCATGAATTGTCAACTCTTTTGCTTATTCGGCAATATTTCCGTGATTTATGAAAAATTACCCACCCACGCCGGTTAATTATTGCCTAATTTATCCATCTCTTCGCGGCACATCCTGATCTGGCCGGGGTCCTGAAGCTTCTCTAAAGCCTCGCCGAGAAGTTCCCTTGCCCTGTCCGGCTGGTCAAGATACCTCGAATAAAGCAGCCCGAGCATGAGCATTACCTGCTCCTTGTGGTCGTAATCTGCGTAATGCTTCAAAAAAAGCTCGTAAGCCCTTGCCGAAACCGCCCATTTGCCCATCGACATCAACTGGTTGGCAGCATCGAGCTGATGGTTTCTCGCCAGAACCTGGTTGGGGTCCTTTTCCAAAAGCTGGGTATAAACCTCCGCCGCCCGGTTATGACTGCGCTGATGCATCAGGTTTACGATGTGCTTTCGAATCCGTTCGATCTCTTGATCGGACTCGGATTTACCTTCCCCAACCTCGCGAACCTTGATCTTCTTTCTTCCGCCTGTGCCGTTGAATGGGTCATAACCTTTTGCCACTACATCACGATACTGCCTGCGTCTGTTCCACTGGCGGATCATCGACCACAAATCGAACTGATCCCTGCCAAGCAGCCCGGAAGCAAGCAGCAGGAAGTTGGTTATTATCCCGAAAGCGTAACCAGCCAGGTGCGCGTCATACGCGACATAGGGGGTTGTTCGGTTTATTACATTGTCAATGAATATCATCTTAAGCCCGATGAAGTAAAGCGCGGGGATGTCTATAGTCCCGATAAAGAAGAAAAAGTAAATCACCGTAATAAGCGTCTGGGGGTAGAGCACGAGGAAAGCGCCTGTCACGGCTGCTACTGCCCCGCTGGCCCCGAGAACAGGGCCTGCGCCGGGAATGAGAGTATGCCCTATCCCGCTGAAAACCGCCCCGCCGAGGTAAAAAGTCAAATATCCCACGTTACCGAGCCGGTCATTTATGTTGTTGCCGAAAATATATAGAAAGAACATGTTTCCGACGATATGCCATACCCCGCCGTGCAGAAACGCGTAACTTATGAACTGCCACACCGCAGGGGCATCGGGATACAGCTTGAAGATATCAGCCCAAGGCCGCAGGGGCTCGGTAAATCTCTGGCCCTCGATAACTACCGTTTGAGGGGCATAGCTTATAAGGAATATCAGGATATTTACGGCTATCAGGCCGTAATTTACATAAGGTGTCCTGCGAGGAATTATATTTGTTCTAATTGGAAGTATCATTCAGTCAGTTCATTCATTTCAAATCATCAAAACATGTATTCTAACCCGGGCTTTAGAAAAGGACAAGGATAATCCCGCATTTTTCACAGCACACAGCACACAGCACCTGGGGTGCTGTTTTAAACTTGGTTTCAAAGCAGTTACCATATAAAATTCATCCACGGCCTAAAGATAACCCACTGAAAGGCGATGTAAATGAGAAACGAATATCCGGACCGACGCAGGCAGCTTACAAAGCTAATGGGCAAAAAGAAAATATCCGCGGCGATATTCACCGATTGCCGTGATGTAGAATATCTCAGCGGCTTTACGGGTCATGACTCCTGGCTTCTCGTGGTAAAGGGCAGGTTTACGCTCATAACCGACAGCCGATATGACCAACAGGCCAAAAAGCAATGCCCCGATATAAATGTCCTCTGCCGGACCGGCCCGATGTCGGCGGCGATAACTCAAACCCTCAAACGATATAAAAACATCCGACTGCTCCGGGTTGACGACAAATGCACGCTCGGGGTTTTTCAATCCCTAAGGGAAAATCTCGACACTCGCTTAAAATCCGTCTCAGACCTTCTGTCCGGCCTGCGGGAATACAAGTCCGACTACGAGGCGAATAACGTCAAAAAGGCGGCCAATATAGCCTGGACTGCTCTTGAAAACTCGTTAAAACAAATCCGGGCAGGCATAAGTGAAACAGAACTGGCTGCTATTATCGAGTGCGAAATAAAAAAGCTCGGTGCCGTGCCTTCGTTTGAAACCATTGTCGCCTTTTCAGCGAACGCGGCAATGCCTCACTATCAGCCCGGCAGGAAAAAACTCAAAAAAACAGACACCATACTTATAGACTTCGGGGCATGCTACCGTGGGTATTGCAGCGATATAACACGCTGCTACCCTGTCGGCAAGATTCGCCAACAGTGGCTTCGGGCGTACCAAACCGTTCTGGCTGCCCAGGAGGCGGCTGTAAACACCGCTGTTGCCGGTGCAAAACTGAAAGATGTCGATGCGGCTGCAAGGCGGGTTATCAAAGAGGCGAACCTGCCCGTATTCGGTCATGGCACGGGACATGGACTGGGGCTCGACGTACACGAAAACCCCGCCCTTAGCCCCCGCAGTAAAGGCAAGCTCAAGAAAGGCCACATTGTCACGATAGAGCCCGGGGTTTATATACCCAATCTTTTCGGCATCCGAATAGAAGACGACTATCTCATTACCGAAAACGGTACAAAGTGCCTGACGGGCTCAAAATCGACTTATGCGGATAAAAATCGACCAAAATTACTGCTGTCCGGCAAATCCTGAACAAAGATTTTGACCGCCTGTATATAATAGTATATAATGGCACTAACGCTGGGGGTGACCCGCAATCGCAATGCGAGTCTGAGAAAAACCCTTGGAACCTGATCAGGCAGCCGAAAGGCGAACCTGCGTAGGGAAGCGATTTTTTTCAGGTCGCTTCCGTCGATGAAGCGATTTTTTTTTGGAGACACAAAATGACTGGCCAACTTGAGACCGCAAAAAAAGGAATAATATCACCGGAGGTCCGCACAGTAGCCGAAAAAGAAAACCTCTCGGCAGAGTTTGTCCGCGACGAACTGGCCGCAGGGCGACTTGTGATCCCCGCAAATACGATACATCTTAAAAAAAACCTCATCCCTGCTGGAATAGGCAAGGCCCTTACAGTAAAAGTAAACGCAAACATCGGTGCCAGCAATGTGAGCTCGTCACTTGACGAAGAACTTAAAAAGCTTGAAGTTGCGCTTCATTGCGGCGCCGACGCCGTAATGGACCTCAGCACCGGGCCGGAACTTGAGCAAATACGACAAAGGCTCATCGAGAGCTGCCCGGTGACTTTCGGAACGGTGCCGATCTACGAAGTTATCATCGACCGCGGTGTTGAAGACATTGACCACGAAACCATACTGAAAGTTATCGAGAAACAGGCGAAACAAGGCGTGGACTTTTTCACTATCCATGCCGGTCTGCTCAAAGAGCACCTCGAATTTGTGCCTGCACGGACCTGCGGCATTGTGAGCCGAGGCGGTGCGCTGACCGCGAAATGGATGACCTACCACAACCGGCAGAATCCCATGTACGACCTGTTCGACGATATATGCGATATAATGAAACAATACGACGTCTGTTTCTCGCTGGGCGACGGGCTCAGGCCGGGATGCATTGACGACGCGACAGACAAGGCCCAGATCGCTGAACTGGAAACTCTCGGCGAGCTTACCCGAAGGGCATGGGAAAAGGGCTGCCAGGTCATGGTCGAGGGGCCGGGGCACGTTCCGTTCGACCAGATAAAATATAACATGGAAATACAGGAAAAGATTTGCGCAGGAGCCCCATTCTATGTGCTCGGCCCGCTTGTAACCGATATAGCTCCGGGTTACGACCACATAACCTCTGCGATAGGCGGAACCGCTGCGGGGTTTTACGGGGCAAGTTTCCTGTGCTATGTAACCCCGCGGGAACACCTCGGTTTGCCCAATCTTGAAGACGTAAGAAGCGGTGTTATCGCTTCAAAAATCGCCGCCCACGCCGCCGATGTCGCCAAAGGACACCCCGGCGCCGCCGACCGCGACAAACGTCTGAGCATAGCACGTGCCAACCTCGACTGGCAAACCCATCTCGCCGAATCCCTTGACCCTGAAACAGCAAAGCAAATGCACGACCAGGCATGTAAAACGGGCAAAGCTGACTCGCCCCTCGAAAACGAGGACTTCTGCACAATGTGCGGCAGGCAATGGTGCAGCGTAAGGATCAATAAAGAACTCCGCGAAAACGCGAAAACACACGCAACCTGATCGGCCAGCCCTGTTTCAATGAATAAGATGCGGCGTGAGAACTGCCATTATGGCACTTGTCTCAACATGTCGCCACAAACATATCTCCTTTAATAGTAAGCACTTAAACCAAAAACAGCTTTGCGGCACACTGCTTGCTGTATAGTATATTTGAACTTTTCATAAAAAAAGACAATAAACTTTCAGATTGGAGATATTAGTCAATGAAATATGACAAAATAACAATGAAAGCACAGGAAGCAATGGCCACTGCGCAGCAAAACGCGATGGCCAGGTCAAATTCCGTCGTCAGTCCCCTGCACATGCTCTGGGCACTGTTGGAGGACAAACAGGGACTTGTGCCCGAAATAATAAACAAGATAGGTGCAAACTACGAACGACTTCGGCAGATGGTAGATGGTGAGTTGTCTCGGCTGCCTACCTCTACTGGCGGCGGGCAGATATTCCCCGACCCGGCATTCGGGCAGGTCGTCCTCGACGCCCAGAACCGAGCCGATAAAATGGGCGACGAATATTTAAGCGTCGAACACCTGCTGATGTCCCTCACAGAGGTAAAAAGCGACGCAAAGGAGATATTAAGTGTAAACTCTATCAACGCAAAATCCATTGAGAAGGTTCTGGACGACATACGCGGCGGTGAAAAGGTGACCGATGCCAACCCAGAGGCAAAGTACAAAGCCCTCGAACGATACGCAATCGACCTGATCGACATGGCAAAAAAAGGTAAACTCGACCCCGTGATCGGGCGGGACCAGGAAATCCGCCGATGTATGCAGATACTGAACCGCCGTACAAAAAACAACCCTGTTCTCATAGGCGAACCGGGCGTAGGTAAAACCGCCATAGTGGAAGGTCTGGCCCAGCGCATCGTCGCCGGTGACGTACCTGCAGGTTTGAACGAAAAAAAAATCATGGCTCTCGATATGGGTGCACTTATCGCCGGAACAAAGTTTCGCGGTGAATTCGAGGACCGCTTAAAAGCTGTGCTGAAAGAAGTTACCTCTTCACAGGGCCGGATCATACTATTCATTGACGAACTGCACACAATCGTCGGCGCCGGAAAAACAGAAGGCTCCGTCGATGCGGGCAACCTGCTCAAGCCCTCCCTTGCCCGCGGTGAGCTTCGCTGTATTGGGGCGACAACAATTGACGAGTACCGCAAGTATATCGAAAAGGATGCGGCCCTCGAGCGTCGTTTCCAGCCGCTTACCATCGACCCGCCAAGCGTAGAGGAAACAATCGCAATACTGCGAGGCCTGAAAGACCGCTACGACGCACACCACGGCGTGCGGATAACAGACGCTGCGCTTGTATCAGCGGCGACACTTTCAAACCGTTACATCTCCGACAGGTTCCTGCCGGACAAGGCTATCGACCTGATCGACGAAGCGGCGTCAAAGCTGCGTATTGAAAACGACTCTCTGCCTGGCGAACTGGATTCCATACGAAGGAGAAAAATGCAGCTTCAGATCGAGATAGAGGCACTGAAAAAAGAATCCGACAAGGCAAGCAGGACCCAGCTTGAAAAGTCACAAAAAGAACTCGCCGACCTGGATGAAAAAGACAAGGAACTAACCGCCCGCTGGGAAGCGGATAAAGGCCGGATAGATAAAATAAAACAGCTAAAGCAGGAAATCAACTTTGCACAGACCCAACTCGAAGAGGCCCAGCGGAAAGGAGATCTCGAAACGGCTGCACGGTTGAGATACGGCACAATCGTTGACCTGCAGAAACAGCTAAGCGATGCCGAACAGCAGCTTGTCGAGGCCAACGGTTCGATGATGCTGCATAACGAGGTTACCGACGAACACATCGCACAGGTCGTAAGCAACTGGACCTCGATACCCGTATCGCGACTGCTTACCGGACAGCGGGAACGCCTTATGAAAATGGAAGACAACATAAGACAGCGTGTCGTCGGTCAGGACCAGGCGGTATCGGCTGTGTGCGACGCTGTGCGCAGGAACCGTGCCGGCCTCGGCGACCCGGACAGGCCTATCGGTGTTTTCCTGTTCCTCGGGCCAACAGGCGTGGGAAAAACAGAGCTTTCAAAGGCCCTTGCCGATTTCCTGTTCAATGACCCCACCGCGATGGTGCGTATTGACATGAGCGAATTCATGGAACAGCACTCGGTGGCAAGGCTTATCGGCGCCCCTCCCGGATATGTAGGCTACGAAGAAGGGGGCAGGCTCACTGAAGCGGTCCGCAGAAAACCTTACTCTATCGTACTGCTCGACGAGATTGAAAAGGCCCACCCGGACGTGTTCAATGTACTGCTGCAGGTTTTCGACGACGGCCGACTTACCGACGGCAAAGGCCGAACTGTAGACTTCAAGAACACCATAGTCATTATGACAAGCAATTTCGCCAGCGGTCATATCCGCGAGCTGACTGAAAACAAAGGCGCGGACTGGGAGATCGAGGCAAAGGTCAAAACAGCCCTTAAAGAGGCATTTAAGCCCGAATTTCTCAATCGGATCGACGAAACGATTGTTTTCCACATGCTGACAAGGGAAAATCTCGCAAAAATTATTGAAATACAGCTCAGATACCTTACCCAGCGGCTAAAGGACAAAAACTTCAACGTAGAATACACCCCCGCGGCCGTCGATATGCTCATGGCAGAGGGATTTGACCCGACTTACGGCGCTCGCCCGCTGAAAAGGACAATTCAGCACAGGATAGAAAACCCGCTGGCAAAAGAAATACTAAAAGGCACTTTTACAGAAGGAGACACAATCAAGATAGACGCCGGACAGCACAACTTCGAGTTTACAAAGTAAAAACTTTTCGAACAAAAAGACTTATTGTGTCCTTTTTTGCCTCGCCGATTTTAGTGCTATTAATGTAATTAATTAAGTAGACCCCCATAATAATGCTAATATTATCAACATAAATGTAACATTCAATGGTTTACATTAATAACATTTCTATGCAAAATAATAGCTATTTTTGACGAAAAACGACTTATTTGGATAAATGGCCGCAATAATCAATTGCTCCAACTACAAACTGCAAATTCAGGTTTTTTTACATATGTTTGATTTTAAACTTGACAAAGTTTTTTTTATACGGTAATATAGAGGCTGTACTTTGAGGTTTAAAGAGTTAGAAGAAAGTCATAGTTAAAAGCAGCCAAGTTAATTTATGGGTAATAAACATTTAAAGTCGGTTTTGAATGACAACCATAATTTTAACTTTTAAGTTCATATGCAAGAATATTTATTGGGTAGCACTGTTTTTGAAGATGCACCCTATGTTCATCAGATATGGAACCTGATGATAAATAAAATTAATTTCAGTTTATTTGGAGGTGTCGTAAGATGAAGAACTTTTTATTTTGTTTGATTGTTTGTATTGCAGCGGTCGCAGCATCTGCGGACTACACACCGTACAGCACGGACATGTACGGGCTGGAAAACCAGGTTTACAATGCTGACTTTGACAGGCCTATTGCTGATCCAACAATTTTCTGGTCTGTAAGTATCAATGATCCGACTTATATTCTTATTGACTACACTGACAGTGCTGGTGACGGCAATGCCTGTTTGCGAATGAATGCTAATGAGCTGTTTGTAGGCACTTCGTTCTGGGCAAGGCCCAAATCCCGCGGAGGTAAGTTCCATTACGACATTCCGGTTGAGCCTAACGATATCATTATTTGCAATTACAAGTACAAAAGCTCTGCCGACGCAGACATACCGGCAGGCGACGTAACCGTCTTTCAGCTTCTTCAGTTTGATGACACCAACTACACGGGGCTTCTTGCACAAAACATCCTTACACTTACTAACGACCAGTGGGTCTCAGATACAATCATGGCAATTGTGCCAGAATCGCCGGGTTTCGACTTCGTCTCTCCTAATATGTATGTTGGGGCGGAGACAGCTTTAAGACAGGGTAACTGGAAGTTCGATGAGATTGAATGTTACGTACTGCCCCAAACAAGTTTCGATAACCTGGCTTATATGGGCGATGACTGGCTTTCAAACGAAAGTTTGGCCCCGCTGCCGGATATACTCATCTCCGACTTTGAAGAGTACGTGCCCGCTCCGGGCGGTCCGAACGTTCCTCAATACTGGCTGCCTTACTCAGCCGCGGCACAGGACAAAGGCAACCCCCAGGTATCTTACGCTATCGACCCTGTTGAAGGTGACGACTGCCTCAGGTTCGACTACGACCAGACAGGCTCGTTTGCCGGCAATGCACAATGGAATGAAATTTCCGCCGTTTTCAACGAGGGCGCAGCCGGCGGAATTGATATCTCAAATTATGACGAGCTTCGCATGAAGATCTACAGGCCCGCTGGCAACAGCCTGGAAAACAACTTCTATATCAAGTTATACATCAATGACTGGACAGGCGACGTTCACGCCTTCTCAAATGTAAACGCTGCCCCCATTGAGTATCTCCCTGCCGTAGCTGATCCGCAACTGACAACTCAAACCCCTGTTGGCGTATGGGATGAGTGGGTAATTGATCTTCACAAAATAAGGGTTAATGCCGACCTTAGGACTATTGAAACCATGACCGAGTGCACCGGTATGATGTTCGGTGTATCAAGTTCGACAAATAAAACAGGCGGTGAATTTGGTACGGGAACGCTTTATATCGACGATGTAAAATTTGTCCAGACCAAGCCCGACTGCTCTGCGAGCGTCTCGGGCGCAGACCTTAACGGTGACTGCGAGGTCAACCTTGTTGACACCGCCCTTCTGGCTCATACATGGCTGCGTTCGCCGCTTCCATAATGAAACCTCAATTATCCTGATCTCAAAGCCGATCGGTCATTGCCCGGTCGGCTTTTTTTGTGCTGATTTACAGCAAATCCATTATAACACGAACAACCCCTTGCTATATGGGTATAATCTACCCTGAAAAGCCTCAAAAAATCACTTAACACTTGAAATCAAAACAAAAATATATATACTGATGCGTTCGTTAAAACAGTATTGAAAACTAAGCGGAGTTAATAAATGGCAAAGAACATAGCAATAGCAGGTGTAACCGGAGCTGTAGGTCAGGAGTTTTTGGAAATACTCGAACAACGTGATTTCCCGTTTGACTCGATCAAGATGCTCGCTTCCTCGCGTTCTGCCGGCAAGAAGATAACATTCAAGAACAAGGAATACACCATTGAAGAGATGACCGAAAACAGCTTTGATGGCATTGATATCGCCCTGTTCTCCGCGGGCGGAGACCGCAGCAAGCAGTTCGGCCCAGCCGCTGTAAAAGCAGGGGCGGTAGTCGTCGACAATTCCTCGGCGTTCCGCATGGACCCAGACACTCCGCTGGTCGTTCCGGAGGTCAACCCCGGGGACATCGATAAACACAACGGCATCATCGCCAATCCGAACTGTTCGACTATTATCGCCGATGTGCCCGTCTGGCCGCTTCACAAGGCAAACAAGGTCAAACGCATGATCGTCAGCACTTACCAGGCAGCTTCGGGTGCCGGCTGGGCGGCGATGGAAAACCTCAAGTCTCAGTCACGCCAGGTCCTCGACGGCAAAGAAGTCACCTGTGACGCCCTGCGGTTCCAGCTTGCTTTTAACTGTTACAACCACGACTCCAAGCTGTATCCGAACGGGTATAACACAGAAGAGATGAAAATGGTCCTCGAGACCCGCAAAATATTCGGCGACCAGGAGATAGCGATAACCTGCACATGCGTACGCGTGCCTGTGCTGCGTGCCCATTGTGAGAGCATTAACCTTGAGTTTACCGATGCTATCACCCCAGAGCAGGTCAGCGAACTTCTGAGTATGGCCCCGGGTGTTCAGGTTATGGACGACCGGGATAACAATCGTTTCCCGATGCCTATCGACGCGTCCGGCAAGGACGACATCCTGGTCGGCAGGATCAGGCAGGACGAGTCTATACCGGACAACCGCGGTATTAACCTTTGGGTGGTCGGCGACCAGCTAAGGAAAGGGGCCGCGCTCAACGCCGTTCAAATCGCCGAGAAGCTGCTGTAAACCGACTGTCGCTGTGCGAAACATAAAACTTACAATCGCTTACGACGGCACGGACTATCACGGCTGGCAGCATCAGCCCGGCATGGCCACAATACAGGGGCAGGTCAGCCAGGCCGCCGAAAGGCTTTTCGGACGCGCAGTGCAGATAAACGGGGCATCAAGGACCGACGCAGGTGTACATGCACTGGGCCAGGTGGCAAACTTCAGGATTGACACGCCCGTACCCACTGAAAACATGCCCCGCGCCCTGAGCGAAATATTGCCCGACGATATCGCCGTAACCGATGCGGCAGAGGTTGGCGAAAATTTTGACGCGATAAGTTCTGCAAAACGGAAGATATATCGCTACACCATCTTCACAGGCAAAAGCAAGCCGGTGCTGTGCCACCGCACCTGCCTGCACCGGCCGTTTGAGCTTGATACCGGACAGATCGCAGCGGCGGCAAAAGACCTTATCGGCGAACACGACTTCAAATCCTTCGCCTCGGCGGGTGACCAGCGGGCCGACAGCATCCGCGAGATATACCGGCTGGATGTGGACCGCCGGAAAGAATTTATTTATATTGAGGTCGAAGGCAACGGTTTTTTGTATAATATGGTACGGAATATCGTCGGTACGCTTATAGAGATCGGCCGGGGCCACTGGGGGCCTGAGCGGATAGCCGAGATTCTTGCCGCAAGAGACAGAAGCAAGGCCGGGCCAACCGCTGCGGCGAAGGGACTGTGCCTGGTGAAGATTTTTTACGAATGATTACACGTTACACGGAAGTAAGCGGATGAAAATAGTTCATGTGATAACAAGACTTATACTGGGCGGGGCGCAGGAGAACACGATAATAACCTGCGAGCAGCTTGCCCGGCGCGGGCATGATGTTACCCTCATTACCGGCCCGGCCCTGGGCCCGGAAGGACAGCTTTTCGACCGCGCAAAAAAAGGCCAATATGAACTTGTTGTCATTGACGAACTGCGCCGGGAGATAAACCCGCTTCACGATCTGCCCGCATATTTCAAGCTTCGGGCGGCGCTTCGCAAAATAAACCCCGACGTTGTGCACACACACTCTGCAAAGGCCGGCATACTCGGCAGGCTCGCGGCGTGGGGAATGAAAAAGACCGGCCGGGGCAGGCCACTCGTGGTACACGGCGTGCACGGTTTGTCCTTTCACCCTTACAACAAACCGCTTACGAACAAGCTATATATTGCGTGCGAGAGATTCGCGACAAAACGCACCGACGCCTTTATAACAGTCGCCGACTCCATGACGGAAAAATCGCTTGCAGCAGGTCTCGGCAGCGCCGATATGTATACGACAGCTTACTCGGCCATAGACGAAGAAAACTTTCTGGCCCAGCCCGGCCTGCAGGAAATAAAAGACTTCCGCCGAAAGTACGGCATTAACGAACAGGCCATTGTTCTGGTCACTATCGCCCGGCTGGCGGAACTGAAAGGTCACGAATACATCATAGAATCGGCAAGAAGGCTCGCCCCGCGATACGAAAACTGTATATGGCTATTCGTCGGGGACGGTAGTCTCGCCGGCGAAATAAAACAGCACATTCAGCTTGTGAACCTCGGGTACAAGTTCAAATTCACCGGCCTGCTCGGACCGGAACAGATACCCCTTGCGATTCACTCATCGGACATCCTGGTCCACTGCTCACTGCGGGAGGGACTGGCGCGTGTCCTGCC
Organism: uncultured Pirellulales bacterium; assembly: GCA_964628195.1. Lineage (GTDB taxonomy): Bacteria > Planctomycetota > Phycisphaerae > Sedimentisphaerales > Anaerohalosphaeraceae > CAZVPF01. The sequence continues at coordinate 32,229 of CAZVPF010000022.1, forward strand.
CCAGGCGATGCTCGCGGCAAAACCTGTAGTCAGCTTCGACATCGACGGGGCGAAAGAAGTCGTAAACGAACAGACCGGCAGGCTCGTACCCCCAGAGGACATCAACGCACTGACCGAAGCCTGCTCTGAGCTGATCGAAAAGCCCGCACTGAGACAAAGCCTCGGCAGCACCGGCAGGCAGCAGACAAAAGAAAAGTTTGCCCCGCAAACAATGGTCGATACAATAGAAGCAGTATACAATCGCCATTTGAATCAATAGTGTTTCAGTACGGAGTGTCTATGAAATGCCTTACAAAAGAGATATGGATGGAGGTTCCTCAGAGGCGGCAGATCGTTTCCATCCACAATGACGTAGAACGGCTGGTCGCTCAGAGCGGCGTGCAGGAAGGCATTGTCCTGGTAAACGCGATGCACATTACCGCGTCGGTCTTTATCAACGACAACGAGCCGGGCCTTCATAACGACTACGAAGTGTGGCTCGAAAAGCTCGCGCCGGAAAAACCGCACAGCCAGTACCGCCACAACGGCTACGAAGACAACGCCGACGCCCACATGAAACGCCAGGTGATGGGCCGCGAGGTCGTCGTCGCAATCACCGAAGGCAGACTGCACCTCGGCCCGTGGGAGCACATCTTCTACTACGAGTTCGACGGCAAAAGACGCAAACGGCTGCTGGTCAAAATAATCGGTGAATAATGGAAACGGGCCTTGGCATTTTCCTGCTTAAGGTAATCGGTGTGTCACTTTCCGGGGTTATGGCGCCAGGTGCGGTGACGGCTGCGACCATAAGCTGCGGCTCACGCGACCGCTGGGCCGGGGCGAAAATGGCAATAGGCCACGGCATCGTCGAACTGCCGCTGATCGCCCTTCTCATTGCCGGTCTCAGCGTCATCGTCAAGTGGAAATGGTCACAAATCGCCATCGGCGTCATAGGCGGCGGTTACCTGCTGTGGATGTGCCTTTCAATGATACGCGAAATTTTCAAGCCCGAATTCTCGCCGGACAAAATCTACACCGGCTCGCCATTAATGACGGGCCTGGTCCTTTCTGCTACAAACCCGTACTTCCTGATGTGGTGGGCAACGGTCGGGCTGAACCTCGCGCTCGATGCGACCGACTTCTCCCAAAACGGCACGCTCATCGGAATCACCGCGGTGCTTCTATTCGCGATCGTCCACTGGCTGTGCGACCTGGCCTGGCTGTCCATTTTGTCAGTCACCAGTTTCGCCGGGGCCTCGATCCTCAATGACCGCAACCAGCGGATAGTCCTCGGCATCTGCTCGGCTGTCCTGGGCCTGTTCGGAATAAAATTTACCTACGACGCCCTTAAGCTCATCGCCTCGTCATAAGTACCCACCCTTTTAAGGCTCCAGCACATCCCGCAGCGTTTTCTTTTCGAGGGTAGTGCGGTAATCTTCAATGATACGGTCAAGTTCCCCGTGTACATCCTCGTATTTCTGGACAAAAGAAGCAGCAACGGCTGCATCAGTTATATCCGAAAGGCTGATATTTGACGCATCAGTTGCCGGAGAGTAACCGGTTTCCGGCTTTTCAACCCGCAACAGTATCCGGTGTCTGACAAGGTGCTCGAGCAGTTCCTCACCGAACTCGGCAGGCAGGTTGAGCTTACTGCATATTTGCTGGGCCGAAACCGGCGCCGACCTCCGCTGAAACTGCTCGGTGATGAACTTAACGATGCGAATAATAGCGAAATCGTTTACGATAAAATGGTCCCCCGTCTTCTGCATCTTTGCCAATTCCTCGGCGTTGAGCTTCTCGAGATGCTGTGTAGTATAAGTAAGCTGCAAGCCGAACAGCACGATCAGCCAGGTTATATAAATCCACAAAACCGAAAGTGGAATCAGCCCGAGGATGCCGTAAAGCTGTGAGAAAGGTATAAATCTTGTCACGTAAACCTTGAACACCCACTTGGCCAGGGCCCATATAAGCGCCGCCACCAGCGCACCCCAAAGCGCCGCCCCGGGCTTAACTTGCGTATTAGGCAACCGGAAATAAAGCAAAAAGAAAAACACCACGCTTATTAAATACGAAAGCAGGGGATTTATCATCGAAATAATATTCTGGTGAAAATTCTGCCGTGAAAAGATACTCGTAGCCGCGTAAATGCCCAGTCCTAAAAGTAATGGACCGAGTGTCATAAGGGTCCAGTAATTAATCAGCCTGTTAAGAAAACTTCGCCCCTTCTTCACGTGCCATATGTGATTGAATGTCCGTTCGATAGTCATCAAAAGAGCAAGCGCCGCCCAGACAACTATAACCCCTGAAAACGCCGTGATAAGCCCTTTGTTGGCGCGCTGTATAAAACCCTGTGCAACCTCCTCGATTTTCTCCGTAAGCACAACAGGCTTTTGCTGCGACTCAGGTTCTGATTGGCCTGCGGCGGTTGACTTCGCAGGCGGTGTATACTCCAAATTCTTTATCTGAAGCTGGTCGTAAACGAAAAGCTTGACCTTGTTGCCCAGGTCCTGATATGACGGTATCGCCTGGAAAACCATAATCATAACCACCGCCATGGGCACTATCCCGAATATGGTATGATAAGACAGCGCAGCGGCCTCACGCCACGATCTGTTCTGCCGCAACAGCTTCACGCATTTCGGCCAAAGCTGTATCTGAAAAACCAAAAACCTGCTCCACCTGCCCAGCTGGTCCTTGGGCTCCTCCAAAAGATTGTGTATTTTTTGCTTTCCCGAACTTATAAAGTTCATCGCATTTTCCTGTCAGCTTGTAATTGGTTTTAATTAAACAGGTCCTTTAGACCTTTTTGAATCTGTTTATTAATCTCGTCTTTGAGCCTGTCCTTAAACTGCATCTCGATGAGTTTTTCAGTGTCTAACCGGGGATTTTTCAGGGATCCTTTGAAAGGAACTTTTATGCGGTCCTTTCGGCCGGCTTCGTTCGCATAGACATTATCAATTTTCCCGTCAGAAAAAGCATAAGGCAGCCTGACGGTCATCTCCATTGAATCATTCAGACCGGTCCTTCCGCTGAAGTTGAAGGGGTTTCTTTCAATATTCAACTGCATGTCATCATATCTGAGGACACCGTTTTTAAGTTCAATCGCAGTCGGCAGGATCTCCATATTGGTGTTTCTGTCTGTTTTATTTTGATTATTGCCGCCGAACATGGCTGGTATTCTTTGTATTGTATTGATAATGGGCGACTGAACGCTGAGCCCGCTTATGGCAAAGGTCCCCTTTAAGTAGAGCAGGTTTTGGGAGTTTTTTGCCAGCGGAATCGAAATGTTTTCACTTTGAAAATCGGTATACCCCTCGTGAACAACAGCGTTTACAAAGATAGGATTGACGTACTTAAGCATCTTATCGGTCATTTCCTGGGTTATTTTGATTTTCTCGATCATGTGCAAATCGGGCTTCACTTTTAACATCGGAGGCTCTTCTGCCAGGTCCGCCGTGGCACCGAACCTCATCTTTCCATCATTCACCACCGTCTCAAATGGTTCGATCGCCAGCTTGCCCTTATCTATAGTTATCTTTGTGCTTGTCTTTGCAAAGTTAAGCCCCATAAACGAAGCCGAATCAAAACCGAAGTCCGTCACCGCCGAGAGATTGGCCAGCATCTGATCGGGCTTGTCGGCAGGATATGTCGACGAGAACTGTAAATTTTCCTGCCGCTGCCCCGTCAGTTCAAGGCTTGCCGGCAGAAAAGCAGAACCCAGAGAACTGACCGCTGCAAGGTCATACTCGGCATTGAGCTGCCCGGCAAGTTCGACGCTGTCGCCCTTCTTTTTACGTGTAACCGAAGCCCCTGGTATCTTGATCTGCGAACTATCGAAATACAGGTCGTCAATCTCCCATGTCTTGTCTTCGGGGTTTACGGTAATATCGAATTTCAGGTCTACCTGCTTTTCCGAAAACGGTGTCATGCCCTCCTTGCCGAGCTTAAAATCGGTAAGCTCGATACCGCCGGTGCTGATCCTGTACCCATCATTTTTCCTTTCGATATTAACCTTACCGTCCCCCCTGCCGTCAAGAATCATTCCGTCCGGAAGTTCCACGAAAACCGAGGCGAACTGTAAAGCCTTATCCAGCGCGACATTTGCATCTATCTCCGCGTCGAGCTTATCCGAGCTGTCTTTGCCCATAGGAAGAGTAGAACCGCCCAGCCGGACATCGCCGATAGTCGTGTTATTTATCTCCATCGTTTTGAAATTAAGCGTTTTATCCGATGAATCTGTCTTCACAGTGTATTTCAGCTTTGAATTACTCACCGGGGTCGACTTGCTGTTTTTCATTATTTTAAGGCTGCTTATGTTCCCTGTGCCTGTTGTCTCTATGCCTGTCGGCAGAATGGTCATCTTGCCTCCGGCCTGAACTGTACCCGAAAGACCAAGGCCCTTGAGGTCGACAAACTGCGAAACAAAATTGGACGTCCCGGCAAGGTCAGCGTCTGCTGTGTAATCAACTGCATCCAGTCCGCCGCTGACATTGACCTTGCAGAATGAAGACTCGATATCCAGCCTGTCAATATTAAGCTGGTCATTATCAGTCGTTATGTCAGCGTCTATGTTTATCGGTTTATCCAGCTCGGTCTTTTTACCCGCCACAGTCTGGGCAAAATTCGTTATCTTCGCAGTACCTTTCAAACGCTTAAGCGCATTGTCGGATACATCGACATCCATATCCGCGTTAAGCTTGCCCTCGGCATTAAAATCCTTGCCCATAAGAGCGAACAACGGCCTTAAACGCTCAAGCTCAAGATTATCAACATTAACATTGAACTGAGCCCCTTTCAGCTTCCACTTCTCCGCCTGTTCGGTCTCGATCTTCCCGTCAGCCTTAACCTGGGCACTCGAAACCGGTCCTGCAACGGTCATCGCAAGGTCAAACGCCGACACCGAGCCCGGCGGGTTTATTTTAACATGTGAACCTATGTTGATAAACTCAACGGTCTGGTCCTTCATACTCGGACCCTGCATATTGAATGTAACCTTGCCGTCGTTTATCTTCAAGTCAAGATTTTGCAGGTCGATCCCTTTATCTGCACCCGTTTTGCCCGTGCCGCCATTTGGTTTTGCCGGCTTGGCCGGGCCGGGCCGGACAGTCATTGTCAGCCGGGGATTGTTTATTACCGTCTTGCCCAGGTCAAACTTGCCCATCAGCAGTGAAAAATAATCCGGTTCGCTTATAATTGATTCGACATTCAGCGAAGTACCGGCCTTGTCGTCAAGATAGCTCAAATCCTTCAAACGGACCCCCCTGAACCACCCCACCGAAAGATCGTCGACGGACACCGTCCCGTCAACATTTCTGCTGACCCTCTTCATGACCATATCAGTGCCGCCCGACGAGGAAATATACGCCGGAATCAGCGCTACAATCAGAATAATAACAACCAGCAGGGTAACAACCGCCACAACCGCATATAGCCGTTTACGTGATTTCCCTCTGCTTTGGGCCTGTGTGTTTTCAGAGTTCATCTTTGCCTCCTTTGCAAAATAATTATATCAGAATATTTTCAGCGAAAGAATCACCGGCAAAGAACGGGTCCTGCCGGTAACCATATATCGGCAATGAACACGATAAATTTCTCCCCCATTTTAAAATAGCTCATCTGTGCGTCAATTTTTTTGCCGCAGCAGTCTACCACTACAGGCATTGCCGTTATTATCAGTCCGACATTATCTCGTCGGTCTTTTTCTTAATAGCCTGGTCGATCTTATCCGTAAATTCTTTGGTCATATCGTCCACATCTTTCTTGCCCTTGTCGCGATCATCCTCGGTGATAAGCTTGGCTTTTTGTTCGTCTTCAAGCTGCTTGTTCGCATCCCTGCGTATGTTCCTGATACTCACCTTTGCCTGCTCGCCGAACTGTTTTACCTGGCCGGCTATCTGGTTTCTTCTCTCGGTGCTCAGCGGAGGTATCGAAAGCCGTATAACCTTTCCGTCTGCGATAGGCGCCAGCGAAAGGTCACTGTTCTTGATAGCCTTTTCAATATCCTTCAGGGCCGCCGGATCGAAGGGCTTTATAATTATCGAATCTGCATCAGGCACGCCCACCGTCGCAAGCTGATTCAGGGGAGTTGGGCTTCCGTAATACTCGACCCTGAGGTTGTCGACAAGACCTGTCGACGCCCTGCCTGTCCGCACACCTCTAAGCTCATTATGCAAATAATCCAGGGCCTTTTCCATGTTTTTCCTGTGTTCGCTTACAACTTCTTTAACGGGCATCTTTCATTCCTTAATTAACCGCTTATTATTGAACCAACCTTCTCGCCTTTCAGCGCCTTGGTAATATTTCCCTCTTCGAATATATTGATAACGATAACGGGTATATCGTTTTCCCTGCAAAGGCTCATCGCCGCCGGGTCGATAACTTTAAGCCGCTTTGCCAGAACTTCATCGTAACTGAGTTTATCGTACATCTTTGCGTCCGGGTTCGTCATCGGGTCCGAGTCATAAACACCGTTGACTTTGGTCGCCTTGATTATCACGTCCGCCTCGAGCTCCGACGCACGAAGGGCAGCACACGTATCCGTGGAAAAGAACGGGTTGCCCGTCCCGCCTGCAAGAATGGTTATCCTGCCAAGCTCCATGTGCCTCAGGCACCGCCGCTTGATAAAAGGCTCGCATATTGCCTTTACTTCGATTGCGCTTAAAACTCTCGTCGGACAACCCAGCGACTCGAGCGTCTCCTGGAGGGCGCATGCGTTTATCACCGTCGCGAGCATACCCATGTAATCGGCTGTATGCCGGGGAATATGGCTGTCCTGAGAAAAACTCTGACCCCGAAGAAAATTGCCTCCGCCGACCACTATGGCGATCTCTATCCCAAGTTCTGAAATTTTCTTTATCCTCCCGGCGACCGATTCCAGCGGACCGGCATCGATACCGAACCCCCCTTTTTCGCAAAAGCTCTCGCCGGAAAGCTTTAGAAGAACCCTTTTGTACTTAACCTCTGCCATGCCTGTTGCCGTAAATCAGTCTTCCATTTCAACGCCCGACCTGTCCACAAAAAAAGGGCATCAGCCGAACCGATGCCCAATTATATAGTCACATAGATTTATTGTCTATCGCAAAATTGTCGTTATTTATCCGCCGATCTCGAACCTTACAAATGCCTCAACCTTTGCATTGCCGCCGGCCGCCTTGGCAGCGTCGCTAAGCGCCTGACCGACTGTCTTGCTGTCGTCCTTAACAAAATCCTGATCGACAAGACAATTCTCGGAGAAAAACTTGCCCAGTTTACCCTCGACAATTTTGTCGACAATGTTTTCGGGCTTATTTTTAACCTGTTCCCTTGCCGATTCCCTTTCTTTTTCGATAACATCGGAAGGTACCGAGTCCCTGTTCGCCGCAACCGGGTTCATCGCGGTAATATGCATGCAGATATCGTTGGCAACATTCTTAACAGCAGCGGCCACTTCGTCGTTATCCGCCGAAATCCTGACCATTGCACCAAGCTTGTTATTGAAATGTACGTAGCTGCCGATTATCCCCGAACCTTCTATTTTATACCGTGCAAAATCGCCCACCTCGGTTTTCTCGCCTGTTTTGCTCACGGTATCGGTAATCATATCTGCGAACTTTTTGCCGTCAACTTCGGTCTCGGCAAGCTCCTCGCCACCCTGGTCTGAGGGACAGTTACACATGTACTTCTTCATAGCGTCGGCAAGGGCGATAAAATCGTCGCTTTTCGACACAAAATCCGTCTCACAGCATAGTGTCGCCATAGCGGCGGCCTTGCCGTCCTCACAGGCACAAAGAACAACTCTTCCCTCGGTAGTCTCCCGGGCCGCCCTTTTGGCCATTGTTGCAAGACCCTTCTTTTTCAATATTTCCATAGCTGCGTCAAGGTCTCCGCCGGACTCATTAAGTGCCTTCTTGCAGTCCATCATGCCCTGACCGCTCATTTTTCTCAATTTCATTACCGTCGATGCTGATATTTCAGCCATTTTAATTCCCCTACTTCTTAATTATCTTTATTAACAGGGACTCTTCCCATTAATTATCAACGATTTACTTAAACCTGCTTTGATGCCTGCTGCTAACTTTGCTGCTGCTGAGGCTCGGTGTTTTCGGCCTGTTCAGTCTTTGCTTTCTGCTGATCAGAACTTTCATTTTGCTCTGGAGCAGCCTCTTTTGCAGGTTGCTGAACTTCCTTCGCCGCAACAGGTGCCGGTTTCTGACTTTCCTTAGCCTTTGGAGCTGGAGGCGCTGATGTTTCCGGCTCACCATCTTCATCAACCGCAGAAGCAAGCGCACGCCTTCTCGAACGTTTCTTCACGCCCGGAGGAGTTAAGCCCTGCTGAGCCTGTGAAGCAAACTGGCTTACCTGGGTTTTGCCCTGATTGACTGCCTCGGCAAGCTCATTAAGTATGATGTTGATCGCCTTTATAGAATCGTCATTCGCCGGGATGGCCACGTCAACTATATCAGGGTCCGAATCGGTATCAATCACGCCGATTGTCGGTATTTCAAGCTTTGAGGCCTCACGAAGTGCGATATATTCATTTCGCGTATCAACAACCACCACTGCCCCGGGCATACGGTTCATCTTCCTGATGCCCTCCAGGTTGGTTTTGATCTTCTTCATCTCGCGTTTAAGACGGGCAGCCTGTTTTTTGCTCTCGGCGTCCATTTTACCATCGGCAACCATCTGCTCAAGTTCCTCAAGTCTCTTGAGTCTCGAACGGATAGTCCGGAAGTTGGTAAGCGTACCGCCCAGCCATCGCTCAGTAACCCAGTGCATACCCGATTTCTCGGATGCGTTGAGCACTCCTTTGTGAGCCTGACGCTTGGTGCCTACAAAAACAACATCTTTGCCCGAAGAGACAACGTCAGCAAGAAGCTTTTTAGCAATGATCAGCCCCTTTAGCGTCTCTTTTACGTTAATAATGTGGATCATACCGCGTTTTCCGAAGATATATGGCTGCATCTTCGGGTTCCACCGGCTGACCGCGTGACCGAAATGTACGCCCGACTCGATCAGTTTGCGGGCTATTTCCTTATTCACTACGTCATTACCTCCACTGCATAAGGTTAATAAAACAATTAAGTTACATAAAATTCGCTAACTGCGGACGCAGAACAACTGCGCCGCGAAACGGTAAGCCTCATAAAATATATTAATCATGGAATATTGTCAAGAAATTTAAGGAAAATAGATATTAAAATTTGAAAAAGAGGATTATTCTTAAAAAACGTAAACAAAATATAACAAATCCATTATGTCGCCTGAGGCTTTTGGAGGTAATTTTTTTGAATAATAATACAAAAATATTAATAGGGATCGATATTTAAAAAATTTGCTATTACATTTGCCCTTGCACAAAAACAGTCCTATATGACCGAAAATTATGGGACTTTTAAAAATAATCCTTATTTATTTATAAATGGTTAATCTATTTGCAGTTACACTCTTCAGCTTGTCGAGTTGTTTAATTATGGATATAGGTAATTTTGCCGATACTTTTTAGGTAAAGGCTACAGGCTTTTGGGCGTGTTGCCCAAGTTGGTAAAAATTTAACATATTGCTCTTTTACAAGTT
>CAZVPF010000023.1:0-41608 GCA_964628195.1 uncultured Pirellulales bacterium
GCCGATGTAGCTCAACGGTAGAGCACAGCTTTCGTAAAGCTGGGGTTGAGGGTTCGATTCCCTCCATCGGCTGTTATGCCGACAGATGAAAAGCTTAAAAAGTTAAAAGAACACATCGCCTCGATGTCAAAGGTGCTGGTTGCCTTTTCCGGTGGGGTTGACAGCACTTTTCTGCTGAGGATAGCACAGGAGGTGCTCGGTGCGGAAAACATTCTGGCGGTAACCGCGGTCAGCCCTCTGATGGCCGGTTCGCAGGTCGCACAGGCCAAGGAAATGGGCGAACTGTTAAAGGCAAACCACATTATTATCGACTTTGACCCGCTTTCCGACAAGAAGCTGGCCGCGAACGGCCCGGACCGCTGTTATCACTGCAAGGCGTCGATCTACAAAAAGCTTCGCGACCTGGCGGACAAAGAGAAAATACCCTACATAATCTGCGGCTCGAACCGGGACGATCTTTCCGACTTCAGGCCCGGGAACAAGGCGGCCAACATGTTCAATGTGATATCTCCGCTGGCGAGGGCAAAGCTGACCAAACCGGAAATACGCAAGCTCTCGCGCCAGCGCAACCTTCCGACGGCCGACCAGCCATCGTCGCCATGCCTGGCGTCGCGGATAGCTTACGGACTTGAGATCACGGAAAAGCGACTTCGGCAGGTTGAAAACGCCGAACACTTTTTAAAGCAGATCGGTTTTAAGAAACTCCGGGTGCGCCATCACGGCCAGACGGCGCGGATCGAACTTCCGCCTGACCGGATCAAAGAGGCAGTGGTCAGCCCGAACCGGTTCAATATCGACTCAAAACTCAAGCAGTTCGGGTTCAAGTACGTCACTGTCGACCTTGAGGGGCTTCGGACGGGTTCGCTGAACGAAACCCTCAGCGCCGAGCAGAAAAACAGCTATACCTGAGCGGCTGTTTTTTAAAACCCCGCCGCCGAACCTATAAGGTTCCAGCCGGCCGCGAGGTAAATATAATTCTGCAATTCGCCGATGAACTCGACTTTCATATCCGCGGTTTCGGCGTCAACGTCCCTTAGCAGTATCAGTGCCGCGCCGCTGCTGCGCTCGATAAGTTCGCTCATTGCCCCGATTTTGGCTCCAAAGGGATTGACCGCAATTACGACGTCGCCGGTTGTCATATTTGTTTGCGATGCGGCTGGAAACCGGCAGGCAGGGACGAACCAGCTTTCCTTTTTCAGGGCCTTTGCCGTCAAAATCGAAAGCGCCCGGGCAACGCCGTCATTTCTGCCGGTCCACAAAATTCGTTTCGCTCCTGCCATTGCCTTGCTTATCTTGGTCGGCACATCGAGCCCAAGGGTCCGCTCGAAAGCTTCGGCCATCTTTACCAGCTTGCCGGAAATATTTCTGCCGGCAGCTTCTGCAAGCAGCCACTGGCAGAACATCGCCGTCTCGACCACCGTCCGCGAGGCAATACCGCTTTGTTCCGGGGCGGCGCCGATTTTAAGATGCACGGCGCCTTGCGGCGATGCGCTTTTATCAACGCTCGAAACATGGTAATAATGATTGTGCTCGATCATTGCGAGCCTGCCGCCCAGCCAGGCGATATCTTCATCGCCGGCGTCTATATCGACAAGAAACACCGACCAGGCGCTTAAATCATACTCACCGGCCTGCCTGAGACCCTCGGCTGCGAGGGCAAAACCGCAGCCTGCGCGCATCGCCGTGTAAATCGCGTTACCGGCAGGGAAGGCCGCCGCCGAGCCATTGCCCGCGAACAAAACCCTGCCCGTCTGCTTGATGCTATCCACCGGGCGGTTAAAACCCGCTGTGTCAAAATCGCGTATCGACTTGCAAGTGTCGAACATTTCACCGATATAACCATCGCCGGTATTTTTCATATGCAAACCCCTTTACTATAACTACAAACATTCTAATGATAATATACCCAGCTTAATTTTCAATACAGGCGCGAAAAAAAAGCCCGGCTGTGCACCGGGCTTTTGACAGCAACCCTTTCCCTGAAGCAGGGTTGTCTTTTATATCAACGGAATATTACAAGCCGCATCTCCAGAATTCTGCAACCCTGGCCATGTCTGCGAAATCAACACCTCCGTCCATGTTCAGGTCCGCTCCGCCGCACCAGTCAGGGCCGATACAGCCGCCCATCAACCACATATCCGCAACAGTTTTAACATCATTGAGGTCGACGTCATTGTCACCGTCGGCGTCACCGGCTGAACAGTCTAAAACATACTCTATCGAATCTGAATATGCGCCGGACTCGTTGGATGCATTATCCCTGTACTTAACGAACACTACTTTCATGCCCGGGGTCGAATTACCGCCGTAAGATGTCAGGCTCCAGTTGCTCTTTGATGTCGAATAGCTTTGCCACGGGCTCCAGTCAACACCGTTATTACTGAAGCACATATGCGAAACACCGCTAAGGCCGTCGGTCGCGTTAAGGGTCAGGTCGACCAGCAGCGAAGTGGTGGCCGCGTCCCCGCCCTCTATTATGATTCCGCCGGTCGGTGAAACCGTGTCATACTTGGTGTTGGTATCACCGGAACCTGCGGGCAGTGGTTCGTAGTGGTTGGTATTGTCCCTTGCCCTGCTTGCGAAATAGTAAGTGCCGTTGCCGCTGGAAGGCGAATAGTTAAAAGTCCCGGCAGTTCCGGTCTGGCTAAGGCCGGTATAGGTCCAGGTCCCGCCTGCGCCGTATTTGACATACAGATAGGTTCTCTGCACTCCGCTTGCCGCGTCGCTTGCAGTCCATCCGACGCTTATCGGAGAGCTGTTCGTTGCCGCAGGACTCGTCGCAGAGGATATCGGGCTGGTCGTGTCGTATATCGTAGTGTCATCGCCTACACTGTAATTGTAATTCTCGATATTCTGAGCGTTGTCTTTCGCACGTGAGGCGAAGTAATATAAACCGTCACCGTCAGAGGGAGTGAAATAAACCGTGCCGCTCCATAAGTAAGCAGCCTGGCCTGTATAGGTCCACGTTCCGCCGGAGCCTTTTTTATACCAGAAGTCTATGAACTCAAGCCCGCTGGACGGACTTGGGTCGCTGCCGCTGTAACTGAGAGCTATGGAACCGCCGCCGTCATAAGTAGGCGTTGAAACCGAGGTGCTCGGGTCAACCGTGTCGTAAATCACGCTGCATTGGGCGGTTGTCGGAATATCTTCCCAGTTTCCGCCGTTATCGACCGAGCGGACCGCGAACTGGTATGTTCCGTCACCGGCAGAAGGTGTGTAATTGAAAGTACCGCTTGTGCCGGGCTGGTAAAGATACGCATAGCTGAATGAGCTCGAACCGGGAGTTTTGACATACAGGTATGTGTTCTTAACCCCGGTTTGGGAGTCGCTCGCCGTCCAGTTGACATTGATCGGACTGCTGTTGTCATAAAGGCCGCTTGTGCAGTCGCTGGTCGGTGCGGTGGTCTCAACGATAAGGCTTAAACCGTAGCTGCTGGAATGAGTGTAGGTCTCTTGATAGCAATCGCTCGTGAAATTAATCGACAGCCACTTGGTTCCGGCTGTAAGCCCGGAGGTGGTTAAAGTGTAAACCGTCTCGCTGTTATCGCCGTCGTCGATAGAACCGACGGCCCTTGCCCCGCCGCCGGAAATGGTGACACCGGTTATGGGGTTAAGCGTTACGGTGCCGTTATGCAATTCAAAGTCCCCGTTGTTGAAGACCCTGACTGTCACGTCGAAAGTCTGGTATGGGCCTACATAATTCGGCCTTGAATAATTATTGGAAAAAGTGGGAGGTCCGACCTCGACAAAGTTTTCCTCTGTGGCAAGAGCGAACGATTCCGAGGATGCGCCCGAAAAGCTCGAACTCCACGAATATACTTTAATTATAGCGTAGGTTGTGCTGCCAGCTGCTACCTGGTGGACATTGTCATCGCCGTCAAGGTCAGAATCCTCAAGAGAACCGTCGTTCTCGTCGTAAAGCCTTAAATTGAGGTCGCTCAGTGCGTATTTTGTCGAGGGAGGCTCCCCGTTAACGTAATTCGACCTCTTATACCAGGTAAGCGTCGCCTTTTCACCGTTGTACATAATCCCCTTGTAGAGCTTGTAGTCGTCATTGGCGGGAGTGTCGTTTCTCGCGACAACCGAGCCGGTAAAATAATCACCGCGGTTATAGTAAGCCTCGGACATATCGAGATAGCCCCAGCCGTAAGACTTATCCCAATGGGTCCCGTCAACCTCTTCATCGTCTGAAGTAGTTGAAGTTTCGTTGCTCGTCCAGGCGTCGGCGGTATTTATCAGCACCGCTTTTTGCGCAAGCGGGTTGTGGTTGCCTCCGTCCTCCATCAGAATGACAGCTCCCGAAACGTGTGGCGCAGACATACTTGTCCCGCTGCACCTGGACCAGTCATAACCGGACCTCTGGGTCCTTGTGTCCCAGCAGCTCGGGTCGGTGTTTCCGCTGCCTGTGCCGGACCAGCTGTTATTGGTTGACATGATACTGATGCCCGGGGCACAAATATCGGGCTTTCTCCTGCCGTTTAATGTCGGCCCGACACTCGAATCCCAGGCCCTTTGGTCATCATCACGGGTAAGCGTATTTCTGTCGTCCATGTTGGCGACGACAAAAATATTATACGCAGGTCCGGGGTGTGTTATCCGCGGATTATCGTCGTTCCAGCCTTCGTTACCGGCTGACTTGCTCACCTGCATTGAGTAAGTATAGACCAAAGCGTCATAGAAAGAATCCGAGTCCGAATAGTCGGTATCGTCGGCGATTCCGTAACCGAGACTGTGGTTTATGACCTCCGGCTGCTCGGTTGCGCTTCTTACCTGCCAGTCCATGCGGTCGATAACGTTGCCCTGGTCACTGCTGCTGAAAGACCATATAACTTTATCTACACCGTAAGCCCCGCCCCGGTAAGTCGAATTGCCGCTTATCGCGATACCCGCGACGTGGGTCCCGTGACCGCTGTCCGAAGGGTCCTCATCGGTCCCGGAATTCGTGTAAAAAGCGTTGACGCCCGAAAAAGCAGGGTGATCTTCCTGGACCCCCGAATCTACAATACCGAAATCATACGCGCCGCCGTCAATCGAATTGTTCCACCAAGAATCAAAACCGCAACTGTCCATGCTGACATCAAGCTCGTACTGGGTCTGTCGATTTTTGGCTATCGAAACAACCTTCGGATGCGATGCAAGCTCGGTAAGGAAATCCCAGGGAATGACCGCCGAGACAGTAATAACCGTCGAGCTTGTGTTCTTTACAACACCCCCGTTGTTTTCAATAAAAGCGACAACCTCGTCGAGTGTCTCGCTTGCGGTGCTGATATGGACCTGGCCGACATCTTTTCTCATCCGGTCGAGCTTGGCATCGATCATCTGACGAAGCTCCATCCGCTCGAGCTGGTCCTCGAAAGTCATCATAAACTCAGCGGCCTGGACTGCGAGCTTTTCGGCCTGCTCATCCAAAGGACCTGCGGGCTTGTACTTGTCGTCTATCTCTTTGAGGCGTGCAGCCAGAGGCTTAATCGCCGCCGTTGCCGTATCTCGTATGCTGTCGGTCTGCGAAGTTAGATCCGAACCTTCCAGAAAAACTATTACATTAAGCTCCGAAAGCACCTCATACTCACTTGCGACCGCAGGCTCAACTTTGCCCATCAGCCAGCTGCTTCGGTCCTCAAATTTAGGATACAAAACACCGTCTTCACCCAAGTGATAAAGATCCGGGTCATAACCGTCGCCCGTGCCGCTGATATCATCTGCGAAAACTGCAGGATTAATAAAAACTAAAAAGACAATCATTGTCGACATAAAGAAATAAAACTGTCTCATAATCTTCCCTCCTTTGAAAAAAAAGAACCCCAAATATATTTAAAACAAAAAAAATCCAATATTTTTACTATGCGGAATAAAGGAGGGCACCACCCAGCCAAACGCATTAGATTGCTGATTCAGATAACAACCCCTTCATCTAAGCCCTATAATAAACTATTTATATTCGATTTATCCAACAAAAAACAACAACAACCCCAAAATTAGGGGATAATCCCTATGCCCTATAAGTAATTTCATTAGGCCATCAGCTTGGAATGTTAAACTGGGCTGTTTATTCAAATAATCGTATAACTTAATCTTTATCAAGGTTATTTAGGTACGACTTTGTTTTCGTAACCATGCGTAACTGGAAATTGCAAACAAACTGTCATATTGGCAAAGAGGACCTTGAGCACGGCCCCAAATTTGGCAGTAAGGACGGTTTAATAAGGCAAAATAAACTTTTTAAAGCTTTATCTGTTAAATATAAAACCATTTACAACAAAGACTTATACACAGAACCCCATGTCCGCATATCGGAAACTCACAGCTTTGGTATTGCCTTTGCATATAAGCAATATCTAACAGAAATTGAAAATCGGTTTTTAATAATAGAAAAGGAGAAAGAGTTTATGGCAGTCAAAGACTTGGCATTTGAAACAGATGCGCGTACAGCGCTTCTTTCCGGTGTCGAAAAGCTCGCCACCGCGGTTAAGTCCACACTTGGCCCGCGCGGAAGAACGGCGATTATCGACAAAGGCTGGGGCGGTCCTAAGGTTACAAAGGACGGTGTCACGGTCGCAGAAGAGATCGAGCTTCTCGACAAAACTGAAAACATGGGCGCAAAGCTCGTAAAGGAAGCGGCGAGCAAGACCTCGAAGATCGCAGGCGACGGGACGACCACGGCAACGGTGCTTACCGAAGCGATGTTCAAGGAAGCTTTCCGCAACCTTGCCGCTGGTGCAGACGCGATGTCGCTTGCCCGGGGCATAGACCAGGCGGTCAAAGCAGCCACCGAAGAGCTCAAAAAGATGGCAAAGCCCATCGACATCGCCAAAAAGGACGACATTGTCAATATCGCAGCGATCTCGGCTAACAACGATTACGAGATCGGCAAGAAAATGGCAGAAGCCTTCATGAAGGTCGGCAAGGACGGTGTTATAACCGTAGAAGAAGGCAAGAGCCTCGAGACCGAAGTCGAATACGTCGAAGGCATGCAGTTTGACCGCGGATTTCTCTCTCCGCATTTCGTCACCGACCAGGACAAGATGACATGTGAACTCGAAAAACCTTATATTCTCGTTTTCGAGGACAAAATCAGCAACGTGCAGAAGATCGTACCGCTGCTGGAAGCAGTGGCAAAGAGCAAACGCCCGCTTCTTATCATCGCAGAGGACGTCGAAGGCGAAGCTCTGGCGACGCTTGTTGTCAACAAGCTCCGCGGCATCCTTAACGTAGCAGCGGTCAAGGCGCCGGGTTACGGCGACCGCAGAAAGGCAATGCTCCAGGACATCGCTGTCCTGACCGGCGCACAGGCCATTTTCAAGGACCTTGGCATTGAGCTTGACAGCATTTCAGTCGCTCAGCTCGGCCAGGCAAAGAAGGTCACCATCGACAACGACAACACCATCATCGTCGAAGGCGCAGGGACAGACGCGGAGATACAGGGCAGAATAACCCAGATCAAGAACGAGATCGAAAGCACGACAAGCGACTACGACCGCGAAAAACTTCAGGAACGCCTGGCAAAGCTCTCCGGCGGTGTCGCCCAGATCAATGTCGGCGCGGCAAGCGAAGCGGAAGTTAAGGAAAAGAAGGCCCGTATCGAGGACGCGCTTCATGCAACACGCGCAGCAATCGAAGAAGGGATCGTACCGGGAGGCGGAGTGGCACTTGTTCGCTGCATGAAGGCTTTGGACAAGCTCAAGCTTACCGGCGACGAGGCAACTGGCGCACGGATAGTTATCAACTCCCTGAAAATGCCCTGCTACCACATCGCCGAAAACGCAGGCGCGGTGGGCAACATCGTCGTCAACAAGATCGCACAGGGCAAGGACGGTTTTGGCTACAATGCCGACAAGGACAGCTACGAGGACCTCATCGCCGCAGGTGTCATCGACCCGGTAAAGGTCACAAGGATCGCTCTGCAGAATTCAGCGTCCGTCGCGAGCCTGCTTCTTACCACAGATTGCGTCGTAACCGAACAGCCGAAGGACAAGGACGACGCACCGGCTATGCCTCCAGGAGGTATGGGCGGCATGGGTGGTATGCCCGGCGGAATGGGCGGCATGGGCGGTATGGGAGGAATGGGCGGCATGGGTGGTATGCCCGGAATGATGTAAGCCCACGAATCCTTAAAAAGCTTGAAATATCATTAAAAAAATTAAAATGAAATAAACAGGAGCCAATATAATGAAACTTAAACCACTGGATGACAGAGTAGTTGTTAAGCCCAAAGAGGCCGAAGAAAAAACCGCAGGCGGAATCGTGCTTCCCGAAACCGCCAAAGAGAAACCCCTTATGGGCAAGATCGTATTCACAGGGCCGGGAAAGCTGCTTGATGACGGGTCAAGGTCGAAAATGTCGGTTAAGAAAAACGACACCGTGCTGTTCGGAAAGTACAGCGGCTCGGAAATAGAGATCGACGGCAAAGAGTACAAGATACTCAGGGAAAGTGAAATTCTCGGAGTAGTTGAAGAGTAAACAAACAGGAACAGTAACATAAACCCCCTTGAAAAGGAGGCTTAATAATCATGGCAAAACAAATGATGTATGAACAGCTCGCAAAGGACCAGCTCAAACAGGGGCTGGGCAAGCTCGCTTCTGCTGTGAAGGTCACTATGGGCCCGACAGGCAGGAACGTCCTTTTGCACAAGAGCTTCGGTTCGCCGAAAGTCACTAAAGACGGCGTGTCGGTAAGTAAAGAGATCGAACTGCCCCAGGCATACCAGAACATGGGCGCTAAAATGGTCAACGAAGTCGCATCTAAAACAAGCGACCTTGTGGGTGACGGAACCACAACGGCGACGGTTCTCGCCGAGGCTATTTTCAACCTCGGTCTTAAGTATGTAACCGCCGGTGCCAACCCTGTCGCTATCCAGCGCGGAATATTAAAGGCAGTCGACACGGTTACAAGCTATATTGAGTCCGTTTCAAAGCCCGTAAAAGGGCACGACGATATCGCCAAAGTTGCCGCCATCAGCGCCAACAACAACCCGGAAGTCGGCGAAATTCTCGCCGAGGCGATGGACAAGGTCGGCAAGGAAGGTGTTATAGAGGTCGAAGAAGGCAAGGGAATGACAACCGAGCTTAGCGTTGTCGAAGGTATGCAGTTCGACAAGGGGTACATCTCGCCTTACTTCATGACGAGCGCGGACTCGCTGCAGGCGGTTCTCGAAGACGCTTACATCCTTCTCCACGAAAAGAAGATATCCAACATCCGCGAGCTTATTCCGCTGCTTGAAAAGATAGCGCAGACAGGCTCTCCGCTGCTTATAGTTGCAGAGGACATCGAGGGCGAGGCGCTTGCGGCACTGGTTATCAACAAGCTTCAGGGCGTTTTGAAAGTCTGTGCCGTGAAGGCTCCCGGCTTCGGCGACCGCAGGAAAGCGATGCTGCAGGACCTTGCGATACTCACAGGCGCGACTGTCATTACCGAGGACCTTGGTATCAAGCTCGAAACTGTCGAGCTCTCTCAGCTCGGCCAGGCCAAGAAGATCGTCGTCGGCAAGGAAGACACAACCGTCATCGAAGGCCAGGGTAAGAAAAAGGACATCACCGCACGCTGCGAGCAGATACGCAACCAGATCGAAAAGACCACGAGCAGCTACGACAAGGAAAAGCTCCAGGAACGTTTGGCCAAGCTGACCGGCGGTGTTGCAGTCATCAAGGCAGGGGCAGCAACCGAGACCGAGATGAAGGAAAAGAAGGACCTGCTCGACGATGCGCTGCACGCTACCAAAGCGGCTGCGCAGGAAGGGATAATACCCGGCGGCGGACTCGTTTTCCTCCGCGCGATCGAAGAATTGGGCAAGGCCCGCAGCAAGGTCAAGGGCGACGAGAAGATCGGCTTTGACATCATCGCCGACGCACTCAAGGTCCCGACCAGGCAGATAGTCGACAACACCGGTGCAGACGGTGAAGTCATAGTCGAGGAAATACTCGAAAAGACCGGCAACACCGGATACAATGCCGCAACGGGCGAGTATGTTGACATGCTGAAGGCAGGTATCATCGACCCGGCAAAGGTCGCCAGAACCGCCCTGCAAAACGCAGCATCGGTCGCAGGCCTTATGCTGACGACCAATGTCGTCATTACCGACATCAAGGACGACGAGAAGGATAACGTTATCACAGGCGCGATCTGCTGACCGCGGCCTGAATACATAAATTTACACCTATGGCCCGGTCACCATGCCGGGCCATTCTTTGATTAAAACACGGATTATCATGGCTAAACAGGATTATTACGAAGTGCTCGGGGTTCAAAGAAATGCCTCACAGGACGATATAAAACGGTCCTACAGGCGGATGGCCATGAAATACCATCCGGACAAAAACCCCGGCGACAAAGAGGCCGAGCAGAAATTCAAGGACTGCGCCGAAGCTTACGAGGTTCTTTCCAACCCCGACAAGCGAAAACGCTACGACCAGTTCGGCCATGAGGGTCTGCGCGGAACAGGTATGCGCGACTACTCGCACATGAACGTCGACGACATCGGCGATATTTTCTCGGACATATTCGGTGATTTTTTCGGCGGGTCGCGCAGACGCCGGCAGGCAAGGCCAAACGCACCGGTTCGCGGATATGACCTCGAAACAACCGTCGAGCTTTCTCTTGAAGAGATCGCCGCGGGAACAGAAAAAACCATCGAATTCACGCGGCAGGACACTTGCACATCATGCTCAGGCTCAGGTTGTGAAAAAGGCAAACAGCCCCAGCGCTGTCCCGCATGCGGCGGAACGGGCCAGGTCCAGAAAGCGGGCCTGGGAGGGTTTTTCCAGATGGTCTCAACCTGTCCCCAGTGCCGCGGAACCGGAAAGGTAATAACCAATCCGTGTAAATCCTGTAAAGGCACAGGGACAGTTCCGAAAAAACGAACCATCAGTGTCAAAATTCCGGCAGGGGTTCACGAGGGTCAGGGAATACGAGTCGCCGGAGAAGGCGAGCCCGGCAAGAACGGCGGACCGCGCGGGGACCTGTTCTGCTATGTCCGGGTAAAGGCCCACCCGTTTTACATGCGTGACGGCAACAACCTCGTTGTGACGGTCCCCATCAGCTTCACCCAGGCCGCGCTCGGAGCGACTATCGATGTCCCAAGTCTTGAGGGAACAAAGCAGTTTAAGATACCCTCAGGCACCCAGCACGGAAACATCTTCAGGATAAAAAACCAGGGGCTGCCCGACCTGCGGACCAAACAGCGCGGCGACGAACTGATTCGCGTCGCCATCGAAATACCAAGACACCTCAGCGGCGACCAGAAAAAACTGCTCCAGGCTTTCGCCGAAACAGAGGACAAAAACGTAATGCCCGAAAGCAAAGGGTTTTTCGATAAAATAAAAGATTATTTCGGTAATATATGATGGACAAAAAAGAGAAAAAAAAGCAAAAAGACAGCAAGGACCGTCCGAAGGACAGGCCGGAAAAGGACTCTGCCGAGATAAGCACGACTGAAAAAGAGCTTGTCGAAAAGATAGAGGAGCTCACTAAGGAAAAGGAGCAGCTTTTTCAGCAGCTTCAGCGGGTCAGCGCGGACTACGCAAACTACCAGCGACGGGCCCCAAAGCAGATCGAGGACAGTGTCGAGTATCAGAAAAAGGCTTTTATCCGTGCGCTGCTGCCGTCACTGGACAACTTCGAGCACGCGATCAACGCCTCTCACAAAACAGAATCTGTCGGCGAGGTCGTCAAGGGTGTCGAAATGATCTTCTCTCACATGCTCGACGCACTGAAGTCTCAGGGTGTCAAGCAGATGGAAACCACAGGCGAGCAGTTCGACCCTAACCTGCACGAAGCAATGATGCGAAAAAGCGAACCCGACCAGCCGGACAACGCGGTCCTTGAGGAATTCCAGAAAGGATATATGTTCAAAGAGCAGGTCCTGCGCCCCGCGAAAGTAATTGTAAACAAGATTGAAACCGAACAGCCGCAGGACCAAAGCGTGCATATAGAGATAGAAGACGCCGATGAAGAAACCTCCGGCCGGGAAAATAACAGCGAACAAAACGAAAAACACAATGACAGCGAGGAATAAAAATGCCTACCTATGAGTACCAGTGCCAGGCCTGTGACCATACGTTTGAAAAGTTTCAGTCAATAACCGCAAAGCCGATCAAAAAATGTCCCGAATGCGGCAAGATGAAGGTCGTCCGCCTGCTCGGAACCGGCGCGGGGATCATCTTCAAAGGCTCGGGGTTCTACGAAACGGACTACCGCTCAGACTCATACAAAAAAGGCGCAGAAAGCGAAAAACCCAAGTCGGATAAAAAGTCCGACTCCTGCGGCTCATGCCCGGCAAAGGAAAAATGCGACACCGCGGCGTCGACAAAATCCGAGAACAAGACAAAAGAACCGAAAGCCAAACCCGCGTAAGTTGGCTTTAACATTCAATCGACATGCGGCAGAACCACGGTTAAACAATTTCGTATATCGAATACGAAACCGGTGCCTGTGAAATAACCAGTCCGTTTTGCGAGTCGCTTAATTTTGCCTTTGTACCCATCAGTAATTTCATTCCATCGCTGCGGACAGCTTTCAAAGACGTTTCGGCAGTGACTTTTCTGCCGGCAGGGTTTATGCAGACAAGCACACGAGACCTGCCCTTTCTGCGAATATATATAAAGGGGTAACCGCCGTTTTCGGCATAAACAGGTTCGAACTTTCCGCCGGTATTAAATACGGGCATATCTTTTCTCAGTTGAATAAGCTTCCTGACTTCGTTCAGCAGCGACCCGTCCCTTTGGCGCTGACTTTCGACTGTGGGGCGGTTCTTGCGATTATCGACGGGCAGGTAAAGCCTGCTGGGCTTTGACCTCGAAAAGCCCGCATTTTTACCGTCATTCCACTGCATAGGAGTCCTGACACCTGTTCGCTTATAGGCACCCTCTTTTGAAGGCAGCCCGTTTATCTGACGCATCGCTATCTCATCACCGTAATAGACAAACGGAAGGGCGGGCATCGTCATAAGGAACGCGAAAATAACCTTAAGTTCCCGCTGGTTCCGCGCGATGCTCAGCCGGAATATATCATGATTGCCCGAAGGTATTGCTATGAACCCCTTGCTGCGAACCTTTTTATATTCACTCATAAACGGCCTTAAAAAACCGTTAATATCGCCCTTGCCCTTTTTGTCGAAATAACTGTCACCTGGCGTGAAAAACCTCGCATTGTAACGGTCACGCCCGGATTCATAATGAAACAGCCTCGAATAATAACCATTCTTCCTCGGCAGGAGCATATCGACGTTAAACCCGGACTTTATCGACTCAACAGGGCTTGACCACTCCGAAATGAACGCCGCCTCGGGATAATTACCGTTCATCTCTTCAAAGACACTCTGCCAGAGCCTGATGCCCTCCCGCCAGCCCCTGTCGTTCTTTATGAGCGAAAACGCCATATCCACACGAAAACCCGCTGCCCCCATATCCAGCCAGTAACGCATTATCTTTATCATTTCACGGCGGAGCTGCCTGGCGGCGGTGTGGTCGACCGGCAGCTGCCAGGTTTTGCCCGGTTCGGGTTTTGCAAAACCGTAATTCAGCGCGGGCTGGGACCAGTGAAAGTTAACCGCGAAGTTGCCGTCCCTTTCGGCATAGCCTCTTATGCACTTCATCGGCGGGGTGGTGTCGGATACCATGCTGTCGGTCCAGATGTACCAGTCGCTGTACTTGTTTCTTTTCGCTTTGCAGGATTCGAGAAACCATGGATGGTCGATAGAGGTATGCCCGGGAACCATGTCGAGGCACACCTTGATACCCTTGCTGTCCGCTTCCCTGAATAAGCGTTTCATATCCGCGTTGCTGCCGTACCTGGGCGCAACTTTATAGTAATCCCTGACATCGTAACCGGCATCGTTGAACGGCGAGTCATAGCACGGGTTGATCCACAGAGCATTTACACCGAGCCATTGAAGATAATCAAGCTTCGATATGATTCCCTTGATGTCCCCTGTTCCATCACCGTTTGAATCGGCAAAACTTGCCGGAAAGATTTGATAAAACACCGCATCACTGAGCCACGAAGGCTTTTTATTTTTCTCAGGCATATCCCAACCAAAATAATATTAATAACTAAAGCCACTTCTTGAACTTGAAGTAGCAGAACATCAAAAACACACAGCCGGTAATTATACCCCAGAACCCCCACGGGTACATCCAGGCGATGCCAAGCTCCGGCATGTGCTCAAAATTCATTCCGTAAATTCCGGCGACAAAACTGAGCGGTATGAATATCGTCGCGATTATCGTCAAAACCTTCATAACGTCATTGGTCTTGTTGCCGACACACGAAAGGTAAAGGTCAGTCAGCCCGCCTACAATATCCCTCATGCTCTCGATTGTCTCAATAACCTGCACGCTGTGGTCGTAAAGGTCCCTCAGGTAAGGTGTCATCTCATCGCCGACAATCCCGCTCTCGTCTCTCATCAGCCCTGTTACTATCTCACGAACGGGCCAGACCGACCGCCTTATTACCGCAAGTTCCGTCCGCAGCAGGTTTATATGCTGTATCTGCACGGACCTGGGCGAATTCATTACCGCCTCCTGAACGTGCTCGATCCGCTCCGAAATACCCTGCAGCACAATAAAATAATTGTCTATGACCGCGTCAATCAGGCAGTACAGCAGGTAATCGGCGCCCATTTTTCGCACCCTGCCGGTATTATCCAAGAGCCTTTTCCTTATATGTTCAAAAACATCGCCCGTCTTTTCCTGAAAAGTAAGCACGGTACGCCCTTCGAGTATCATGCAGACCTGCTCGAGGTCAATACCTTCCTGCCCGCTTGTTATCATATTAACTACCGCAAACGCCCGGCTGTCCGAAACCTCAATCTTCGGATGCTGGGACCTGCTGATGATGTCCTCCAGTATAAGAGGTCCTATTTCAAACTGCCCGGCGATGCTCTTAACGGCCTCGGTATCGCTTACCCCGTCGACATTGAGCCACAAGACGCCTTGCTTAGACTTAAACTCCAGCACATCAGAGGCCTTGTCAAGCGTTGCTTTTTCAATCGAATCGGGCTGATAATTAATCGCCGTTATTACCGCAGGCTTTGGCGGGGTTTCGGTTATAATCGTACCGGGCGGCATAAAAGCCTTTCGCACATGTCTCTTGAGTATTTTACTGAGTATCATCATTTCAAGGCCCCCTGAAAAAATTTCAGAATTTACATCCCGCTCTATATTACCTGCTATCGCACCGGGGCAAACCCAAGTTTCATTACCCGCTGTTCTATCGTAATGTGCTCAAGCCTTATCCGCCTGTCCTTTCCGGCAGGGAATACCGGAACAAAGGGTTTGTTTTCAACGGCGGCAAGGACAATATCCCGGATCATTTTCATTTCCTGACGAACCGCCGCACTGTCTGAAGGGTCGGCAGGGGCCATTACGCCCGACTGCTCGGCTGCCTGCATCGCAAGCTTTTTGGCAAGGGGTGTAATGTTCAAGCTGCCGGCTTTTATCTTGTCGATGTTCAAAACCAGGTCGCCGGATTCGTTGACCTCCGGGCCGGCCTCCAGGGTCGCAATGAAATCCGCCCCGAGCGTTACCGGGCATATTACAGCAAGCAGCCCCTCTTCAAAACTTACCTGCGGTATCCCTATCGTCGCCGCATCCGAAACGATAGGCCATGAAAAACCGAACATCTCCGAAAGCGTCTGGTTATCGCTCAAAATATCGTTGAGTCCCTGCTGCTCAACAACTATCTCAAAAGGCTCGTCGAGCTGTATCTTGTTAAAAAACTGCGGGCCAAGGTCGTTGGTCAGATAGGTGCTTACCTTCCCGTCGGCCCTGGGCTGCGGAGCGACATAATCCCCGGGCCGTGAATGCATCATCGAATAAACCGCTATGACCGACACACACGCTATCAAAACAGCCGCAAAAACGGCAAACAAAACAACCTTAAAACTATTTTTCCGCTTTTTAGTCATAGTCTTTACTTGTGCCTAACTTTTATCTTTCAAAACATTTTCTTGCGTTTCGGTGCCGGCATCTTCACACTGCTGTCCTTCAAACACCGAGTAGTCAAAAGGCTCCCTGCCCATATTTTTCCTGCAATGATTCTGCATCTGCCGCATCGTGCTGGTAACAAGCTCCGCGAATTTTTCCTCGCCAAGCTCGGAAAGTTTCTCGGGGCCTATCGGCCGGCCGTACTCGATGGATATCCTGTGGCCTATGCCGGGCAGTTTCTTATCCCTGGGCCATGCCTCAAAGGCGCCCTCTATAACCATGGGAATAACCGGAACCCTGGCCCGCTTGATAACGATGCCGAACCCGGCCTTGATCTCGGCGATCCTGCCGTCCCTGGTCCGCGTCGCCTCGGGATAGATACATACCGACCTGCCGCCTTTGAGCAGCGATATTATCTCCTTTATGCACTTGAGGTCCGCCTGGCCGCGCTTTATCGGTATCGCGCTTAGCATACTTATAAACCGCCCCAGCACAGGCATCTGCCACAGGCTGTCCCGCGCTACAAAAACGAGGCGACGGCGAATACCGGACTGGCAGAACATCGGGTCGAGAAAACTCTGATGGTTGCTCAAAAGGAGATACGCGCTGTTTTTCGGCACATTCTCCGTGCCGTAATGTTTGATTCGATAACTGACCGTAATAAAACCAACCGCTACGGCCCTGCTTATACAATAAACTATTCCATAGATGATCTTTTTAAACATTTCTCTTCCACAATCGCCACCAATTTACTTACAACTTTCTCTATACTCATATCCGAGGTGTCAACAATTACCGCGTCATCTGCACACTTTAAGGGCCCAACCTGCCTGCTGCGGTCCGATTCATCCCGCGCGGCGATCTGCTCTTTAAGCTCATCGATATCCACCTGCTGACCCTGTTGCTTAAGCTCTTTATAACGCCTTGCTGCCCTTTCCTCTATCGAAGCGTCAAGAAATATTTTCGCCGCAGCATTTGGAAAAACCGCTGTGCCCTGATCCCTGCCCTCCGTAACCACCTTGTCATATTTTCCCGCAAGTTTTCTTTGCATCTCAACGAGCCTCTGGCGCACCGCAGGTTCCCTTGCAAGGAATTTCACGTTTACCGTAACTTCGTTTTGCCGAATCTTTTCGGAAACATCCCGGCCGTTAAGCGTTACACCGATAGGCCGAAGCGCAAAATCAAACTCAACACGCGCCCGCTGCATCTGCGCAAGAACACATTCGGTATCCTCAAGCTCGCACCCTGCCTCAATTGCCGCAAGGGTAAAAACCCTGTACATCGCACCGGTATCGAGAAACGCCGCGCCGATTTTGTCAGCGAGCATCCGCGCGACCGTGCTTTTGCCGCTGCCTGCCGGTCCGTCAACCGTAACAACGAAACCGCCGTCGCCACTTACCGGTTCTCTTGCTGCCATCTTAACTGCCCTTATCTATAAGCTTTATCGCTACAATGCTCGTATCATCTATCTGCCGTGCAAGCCCTACAAAGCGCCTCCTGAAGGCCAGGATATGACTGACAAGGGAATCGGCACTTTGGCCGGCGTGGCTTTTTAGCACCTCGAGCATACGCTCCTTGCCCCAGAACTGCTCTTCAAAATTCACCGCATCTATAAGCCCGTCCGTGTACAGAACTATCGAATCACTGTCCAGCAGTTTCAGCGTCTCTGTCTCGTAGTCGTAACTTTCCTTTATGCCCAGAACAAGACCGCCCTTATCAAGCTCGGTAAGCCGGCCATCGCGAAGCAGCAGCCCGGGCTCATGGCCGCAGTTACAATATGTTATCTCCCTGTCGCACACGTTTATCGTCGCGATGAAAAGCGTTATAAACTCCCCGTTCCTGCATTCGCGAAACGCGACCTTGTTAAGCTCGTTAATAATCTCCACCATGCTGTGCCGTTCGTACCCGCCGTCCGAATAAGCCCGGATCGTACCGCGAAACAGGCTCATCATCATCGCCGCAGGCACACCTTTGCCTATTACATCGGCAATAGCGACAACAATGGTATGCTCGTTTATCTGAATAAAATCGTAAAGATCGCCGCCTATTTCAAAACAGGGCTGATAGACCGCCGCTATATCCAGCCCCTCGATTTTCGGCGCCTCCTGGGGTATCATCCGCCTTTGAATAATGCCCGCAAGGCGCATCTGCTCGGCCATCTTGGCGCCCTCGATTGCCTGCGAATAAAGCTTGGCGTTCGTGATCGCCGTTGCGCACTGGCTGGCTACCATCCGGGCCAAAGCAACATCGTCCTCGTCAAAAGCCCTCGGACGGGGGCTGTACAAACGCAATACACCGATAGGCTGGTTCTTGAAGATCATCGCCACCGTCATCTGACTGACGAGCCCCTCTTTTCGCGTCGCATCGGGATACCTTATCCTTGAATCGTCCCGCGCGTCGTCTATAATAACCGCCTTGCCCGAAAAGGCTTCCTTTATAACCGGGTCCTCCTTTGTAACGGGTCCCTTGTTTCGGTACTCCTCGCTGATATTGTAGGTGCTTCGCATCTTCATGTCGCCCGCTTCGTCATCGATCAGCCGGATGGAACAGGCATTTGCCTTGGTCGCCCTGGCAGCGGCCTCTGCGAGACGGTCCAGGACCTCCTGAAGCGCAAAATCCCCCGCCACCATCGTCGATATCTGGTAAACCTGTTCGTCGCGTTGTTTTGTGTCACTGGTCATATAGTTTCTGTATCCCTAATAATTCGGTGCCGATTATAAACTATCGTGCGCTTTTTTTTAATTTGTTTTCCAATAATATTCTCTAACAGTAAAGAAATAATGGCCGCCGTTGGAAATAAACCGGGTTTCGCCCGAAATCTTTTGTTTGCCGCCGCTTTGAATGCTATAATCGGCGGCTATGGATAATTACAGCGACCAGTTAAAGGACTTCGTTGAAAACTGCCGTACAGCAGGCCGTTCGGGCCTTGTTAAGTGCAGCAGCGGGAATATGTCGCAGCGTATCTCAGGCGGGCGGGCCCTTCTTTCGGCAACGAGAAGCTGGCTCGAAAAAATTACCGCAGAGCAGGTCGCTGTTTGCGATATCGCCAATGCCAGTGTTGTTAACAACGTTAAGGCTACTGTCGAAAGCGGCATACACCTGGGAATTTTACGCCAAAGGCCCGACGTTAACGTGGTCTTTCACTTCCAGAGCCCTTTTGCCACGGTTATTGCCTGTGATGACGCGTGCGATATCGACTTCAACGTGCTGCCCGAGGTCCCGTTCTACCTCGGTGCGGTCGCATCTGTCCCTTTCATACTGCCCGGCTCGGATGAGCTTGCCTCAGCGGTAATAGAGACTGCGAAGAGCTCCGATATGATAATTTTGAAAAATCACGGCCAGGTTACCTTTGGAGTTGACTTTGACGAAGCGATCCAAAAAGCGCACTTTTTCGAACTCGCCTGCCGGGTTATTGTCTCAGCCCGCAAGCCGGTAACCATAAGCCCGGAAAACGTAAAGCATATCCAATGGGGTTACAAGAAAGAAAGATCGGGCTCATATTAGCCTTGATAAGCCCAAATTGCTTTTTATTGCACTTTTTTCCGCTTTTAGTGTATGCTTAATAGAACAAGAAGACGCTGCAAAGTGCGATATTAATTATTATGACTGAAAACAATAGTAAAAATGGGGCAGGCGGTAGAGTAAGAATACACCAGTACGAAAAATTATGGTGCTGGGCAGGAGGTTTTTTACGCCGCCGGGACGAGCTTAACTCGGATTTTCTCGAATTCGGTCTGTGGTTTGACAAAACCATCGGCGACGACATTCGGCTGCTTGATGACAGGAGCGTAAAAATATTTCTTGATGAATCCGGAGAGGTCCTGAATCTGCACCCATCTATCGATAACGCACGTGATCAATTATCAGCCTTTCACCACCTCTGGGGTTTTATAGCATCGCTCGGTTTCCGAAAACTTATCATCGACGCAAGGCTCCAACATAAACAGATATTCGATGTTTTGAACCTGCTCAGGTGCCTGAAAAGCAAACTCAGGGCCAACAAAACCATTGAAAACAAGCCCATACATTACACCTGCTGCGATATCTATATAAAAGGCGATGCGCTGGTTCTCAGGTATGTTTACTTCCGGCTGGGTTTCAGCAAGGTTATCCGCTGGTTTGAAAGTGCACGAACCGACTTCTCCAGCCACAGGGCGATATTCTATGCCGCCCCGAAGTATGCTGTCATTATATCGCTGGTCGCCGTGGGCCCGCCTGTTGCCATGGCCTTGATTAATCAAAACTACCTGCTCGCCGCCCTTTCATTAGTTGAACTGCTGATAATAATGTTCATGATATACGTGCTTTTTTCAATAATCGGCAGCGTAGAATATGACAACGAAGAAAAGGCATACAATCTTGCCAAGACCTTCACCCGGCTTACGAAATACACGGAAAGAATCAATCGTGACCTGCAAAGAGCCAAAAGCGTCCAGCAAATGCTCCTGCCTGACCTCGAAAACATGCCCTGCCGGGACACTATCGCCTGGGCCGCCAGTTTCGTGCCCGAGGAACAGGTAGGCGGGGATTACTTCGATGCCGAGCAAACCGCAGACGGAAGCGTTGCGATAATATTCAGCGATGTAAGCGGACACGGCATGGCAGCGGCATTTGTGACAGCTATCATCAAGACAACCTTTCAGTCCTGGATCGACCGGGGGGGAAGTCTTATAGAACTGGTATCGACCCTGAATTACAATCTCTGCCGGCTGACGCCCGTAGAGAGCTTCGCCGCTGTGTTTTTTGCGGTTCTTAACCCTGAAAACCGTATTTTAACATATATAAATGCCGGCCATAACCCACACCCGATCATTATAAGAAACGGTGAAATAATTAAACTCGACCAGTCCGATAACCTTCTTCTTGGAATACAATGCTTCAGCGAGATAGAACCTGCTGAGACAACAATGCAAACTGGAGACGAACTGCTGTTCATCTCTGACGGGATCATCGAATGTATGAACGAGGCGGGACAAATATTCGGCAAAGAAACCCTGATCGATTTAATTAAAAGCACGGCAAATGAAGATCCAAACCAACTGGTCGGTTTAATTAATAATAATATAGCGGACTTTATCGGTAATAGTGAACAAAAAGATGACATGACAATGCTGTGCTTAAAGTTAAAGCATTGTTAAACAGAGACTTACACGTCCACTGCCGCAATTTTCTCAAGCATCTTCCAATGTGTATCTACTGCAAAACCATAATTGCCGGCATCAGCTTCAGTACATATAAATGCTGAGTTTATGGGCTACTGATATTACCCTTCGCTGCCCTCAAGGCCAATTTTTTCAGAAAGCCTGTCAAAATCATCCAGTGAATAAAATTCAATTATGATTTTGCCCCTCTGGCCGTTCTTTTTGGCGTCAACTGTAACCTTGGTACCGAGGCATTCTTTAAGCCTGTTCTCAATATCCATAATATGCGCGGGTTTGTCTGGTTTTTCCTTCTTTGGAACACCTTTAACGATATTGCGGACCATGTTTTCTGTTTCTCTGACGCTCAGCCCTTTTTTCTCAATTATCCTCGCAACTTTTAATCTCTGCTGGTCATTTTCAAGACCAAGCAGGGCCCTGGCATGGCCCATGGAAAGAATCTTATCGGATATCATTCTTTTTATATCTCGATGTAAACCCAGCAACCGCAAGTGGTTAGCTAAAACAGACCTGTCCTCGCCAAGCCTTTTCGCCGCATCTGTCTGGTTGAGCTCGAAGGTTTCAATATAATGCTGGTATGCCTGTGCCCTCTCCAGCGGGCTGAGATCCGACCTGTGAATATTCTCTATCAGGGCCAGCTCCATCATCTCGCTGTCTTCAGCCTGCCTGACGATCGCGGGCACTTTTTCCAAGCCGATAATTTCCGCGGCACGCAGCCGCCGTTCACCTGCTATTACCTGGTAACCATGCTCTGTTTCTCTTAGAAGTATTGGCTGAATTATCCCGTTTTCGCGGATTGAATTCGCCAGTTCCTCAAGCTGCTCCTGATCCCATTTAGTCCTCGGCTGATAAGGATTAGGCTCAATGCTGCCAACCGGAACCTCCCTGATGGATTGTTTCAAACGGCTGTCCGGCGGAAACTTACCCTGCTCGCTGTCCTGCTGCCCCTGCGGGCGTAACGGCTGGGCGGTCGAGCCTATCAATGATTCAAGTCCCCTTCCGAGATGAGGTCTCTTTTCCTTTTTCGTGGTCATATTTAGCTCCCAAATGAAGATCGCATTTACAATATCGAAATATACTATTAAATTTCTAAACTATTTAACAGCAGATTTTCATAATTATTCAAAAAATGCTCTCAATAATGTTTCACGTGGAATAAAATACCGAAAATGGAGGTTGAATTGAAAATAGTTTCACGTGGAACACTAACACAATCTATGTTATTTCTATGCAATATGTTTCACGTGGAACAATTACGTACATTAGTTAAAATGCACAAGTTTCTGTACACCATAATTCTGTTGTATAAACTGGTTATGCATGTCTAAACCCTCCCGGGGTATAACTACCGTAGGATTAGGCTGCTCAAACTCAATAATATCAAAAGCAGAGTCAGGATTTAATTCCCTCGCTTCTAAAATATCTGAAAGGGCGTTAATTTTCATCCCGTTGCAGCTTTTCACCACAAGCTGTCTCAACTGATGATATCCAAGGTTAATCTGCGCCGGCAGGACATAACTTAATATAACCACCTCTTTACGGGTCTCTGTTGGGTTAAATGAATCCTTCAAGTAGTAATCCATTAATTGGGGCGGCACCGAACCCATCCAGTCCTTTCCCCAGGCGGTCAGATAATCACGGGTAAGCTGCTGAAAAACAAATCCGCCATGAATAATATATTCGGGCCGCTGGTCATACAGCTGATACGGAATCAGCATATCATCCGTGACAATAGACTCTGCAACAGCCTCGATCTCCTGTTCATTCCCGTCACGCCAGAGTTTGAAACTTATTTTCTCGCCTTCCAGCCTTGAGGTTATGAGATGCTCGAAAGAAATATTACCGTAAACATCATCCTCAAACCTGCCGTATGAGGTAAGCTTTTTGCCATTAACCGCTAAAATCACATCCATCGGCTCAAGCATTGAAGAGCCCGTGCCCATATTATGCACCGCCGTAACAAGGATTCCGCCCTCAACATCTTCCGGAACACTCAATTTGCGACGCATATAAGGGTCCAGCAGCCATAGCGAATTAAAGCCCGGCTCGGCAAAACTGCGATATTCACCACTTTCAGCCGACTCTAAAAAGGCGTTTATCCTTGCTGACGGGATCAATTCCGCCTGTTTCCTGTCAGGGTCCCCAAAGGATGAAATCCCCACAGCCTTGTCACCTATACAGTACAGCGCGCCTCTGCCGACCGGATCTGAAGCGTCGGTAACCATAAACATCAACTGGCTCGTAAACGAAAGGGCGGTCTGAATCACCTCCGCGCGGTCAATGTACCCTCTGGCCGTCATAAAGTCGGTGTCCGGGTTTACTCTATAGAATGTCACGGCGGTTTTTTGGTAAATATCCTCAAACATTATCGGACTAAACGGATGGTCCAGTTCAGTCTGATCAATCTCCAGCAAGCTAAGATTTGCGTCATAATCCACTGTCTTAACTGTCGCATTGACGAATTTGCTGTATCCAATAATCTTAACCTTGATAAGTGCGGCATTGGCAATATTAGCTGCTGTGGTTAAAATCTTATCGGGCCCAACAGCAACACCAAAGCCATGCTGCGTGAGGGTGTCCGGGCGAAACCACGGCCTGGTCTGGTCATAAACGTAAGTTGAAATCTCCAGGTGAACAATTGAATTTTTGATGGATGTGGAAAACTGCTCAGATATCTCGTGCTTTAACTCATTGTGATTACTTGATTTACGATTTTGACCGCAGCCTTGTAAACAAACCAATGCCAGTATTGCATACAAGATCAGGCTATACAGGTGTTTCCGGGCCTTTTTATGCTCCATAGTTTTCTCCCTCAAGATTAGACACTGCCGGGACCTGGTACTTCTCAAGAATGATCGGAGCCCTCTTCTCAGCGAGGCTCTTGTCAATGACAAGCGGCACGGAGTTATTAAAAAACTCAATTTGCGTAAACTCGCCTTGGCCATTTGCCAGGGCAACAGGTAAGTCCTTGAGGCTCATAACTTTATGACCGTTTATCTTTGTGACTACCTGGTTCTTATAATCACCGCAGTAGTTATTGACCGTATCAGGCAGGACCTCTGAAAGAACGACATATTCCTTTCTCTCGCGTTCCTTATTAAGATGATTGGAATCGGCAAATAAATACCTGAGATTATGCGGCAGGTCTGTGAGCCACTGCCTGCCCCACGTCTCAAGAAAATTCCTGTTAAGCGGCACAAATGTCAACCCGGCATAAACATAATACCTTGCAGGCTTATCATATTCCCGCCAGTACGCAAGCACCGGGCGGTTAAGTGCTACCTCAGCGTCGGCAACGTTCTTTTCGCCATCCCGGTAAAACTCAAACTCAAGCTTATCGCCTATCTGCTTTTGCTCGATAACCTCCGACAAATGCAGCCTGAGCCCATGAATAAAGACTTTTCCGTCATTATCAATATCATATCCTCCCACCCTGGTAATCACATCATTACGCTGGAGTATATTCTCAACCGAGCTGTTCATTGTCGTGTCAAGGACCACAACGCCCTCCTGACCGGCAGGCAGCTTCAAGTACCTAGAATACGCCGTATTATGCAGCCCGGTAAAGAGGCTGACCCCAAGCGAACCGAACCCGTCATACCTGCCGTCCTCAATATCGGCAAGAAAATGTCTAATAACCGTAGTCGGGATAAGATATCCAATATTGTCCGCTGTTCGGAGGCCCTGAAACGCGACCCCGACAACCGACTGGTCCTGCATAACGGGCCCGCCGCTGTTGCCCGGATTAATCGCCGCATCGGTTTGAATCACAAGATGAGAATCCGCCCCGGAATGGCTGTAAGTATCTATCTGTATTCGACTTACAACGCCCTCTGTAACCGACACCTGCCTTCCCCCAACGGGAAACCCGTAAGTTTGAACCGTGGAGTTCACCTTCGGCAGGTCGCCGAGGGTCAGCGGAAATGTACCTTCAAAAAAAGTTTGATCCTCAACTTTCAAAATCGCAAGATCACAGTCATGGGCGATAAATTCAACCTGAGCAGGGTACCTTTTCGGGTATTGCTCCTTAACGACCTCGATATACCTGCTGTCGCTGACATTATGCGCGTTGGTCAGTATCCTGCCGGCGTCGATAATAAACCCCGTACCCATCCCCTGGCTGATATGTCCCTGCTTCCATGGAGTCTCATAATCGAACTGCTGCTTAACGCAGCGAATCATCACAACAGATTTATCAATTGACCTCTGCCGGGCCTGGTCGAAAACGCTTTCACCGAATACAATCGGCAACAAAAACAGCACTATCAATACTGTAAAACACCCTTTGCATTTTCTCATAACATTTCCCCAACTGGAAACAATAACAACAAAAACATTTATAACCCATTTAATCCTAAATGCAAATAATGTTTTAACCTAACCAGCATTTTTACAATTATCGCTTTTCAATACTGCCGCTGCAGGTTAGCATTGGAGTTTTACAGAAAGCTGTAAGGGAATATCGTTGATACGTTTAAGAAATATTTACGCCGACAAGACGGCGCTGCATTTATATATATCAGCATTTTGCATGTCGTTCGCTCTTGGCATGCTCGGCACCTCCGTTCCGTTCGTAATCAGCGCAATGGGCGGCAGCGACAAACACGTCGGGCTCTGCTCCGGTTTGGCTTTTCTATCTTATGTAACCACATGCCTTGCGTGGGGGCCTTTTGTCGACCGCTTCAACAGCAAAGACATCTCAAAAATCGGCGGCGCGGGAATGGCATTTTCAACTTTCGCTATGGTAATGCTCGTAGGAAGCGGGGTCGATTCGCTCGGCCCGGTCTCGAACGTCTGGCTGTTTTTGATCTTCGCAATGTCAAACGGATTTTTCATGTCAAGCTGGTGGCCGCCTATCATGGGCTGGATATCCACAGGCCACGAATCACACTCGCTCGGAAAACGCCTCGGCGGCTACAATATATGCTGGACGATGGGCCTGACTCTGAGCCCGGTTTTCGCCGGACTGATACTCGAACACAGCCATTTCGCAACACTGCTGACACTGTCATGTTTCGCACTGACAGCTTTTATAAGCGTTCTTACCGCACCGAAACCACTTAAACAAGTCGAACTGAACGACAAGCAGCCGCAGGACAACGGATTTGTCAATCATCCCCGCCTCAAAGCCTTCCGGCGAATGGCCCGCATAGCCCTTATCTCGGTATTCATATGCGTCAGCATTTCAAAAACACAACTCGCCCTGCTGTTCAAATACAACCTCGGGTTCACCGAGTCGCAGTTCGGCATGGCGACCACCGCAAGGTATTTTTTAACCGCCTTTACTTTTTTCATTCTCGGGCGAACACAGCGCTGGCACTACAATCGTAAAATCTTTTTTTCCGCCCACCTGCTCGCGATCACGAGCATGGTGATAATAATCTTCGGTTCGCACAATTCAAGCGGCTTATGGCTTTTCTGCGCGGCACTGTTCTTTCTCGGCGTGGCAAAGCCGATACTGTTTCAGTCCCACCAGTATTACGCGGTCTCCGGTTCAAACAAACGCTCCCGCCAGATGGCGATCCACGAGGTTCTGCTCGGTACGGGTTTCGGCATCGGCTCGATTGGCGGCGGGTACATCGCAGAACTGTTCGGCAGAAGCTATGCGCCGTATATATTCGCTGTCTCTATCGTAGTTTCAGCCATCGCCATTGAAGCGATAACCTGGCACGTAACCAAAAAGGATCAGCCTCAAAGTCAACCGACAGACAGTCAACTGAAGTCGTAATATTTCTTCACAGGCTCGGTCACTTTCCAGACGCACTTGAGACCCTGCGGAAAAACAACATAATCGCCCGGCCCGAACGTCACACTGTCCGCACCCTCAGGCCGGTCGGTCACTGTCACCTTGCCCTCGATCAGCAAACACGTCTCGGTCTGAGTATAATCCCAGTCAAAAACAGACTCCCGGCACGACCACACAGGCCAGGTCTCGGCGGTTTTTTTCTGCTGATCCGTCGGCTTGCTCACTGTAACATCTTTTACCGTAGGCATTTAACTAACCTTTCCATATTCACTTGTATAATTAACAGTTATTTAATTGGAAAACCCGGGCACTTTCCAGTATATAGTCCACTCCGGCAGCCGGCAAATTAATTGTAGATTGGTTAAAATGCACAAGCAGGATTATGAAAATATAAAACTGTGGTTCGATGAATTCGTCTCGTCATATTTCGGCGACGATCAAAAGGTGAACGAAAACCTGTTTTTGAAAAAAGAACACACAGCAAAAGTCTGCGAGGAAATGCGCGCACTTGCCGAGCATGAAAACTTTGACGAACATAAAACCTGCATGGCGACGGCTGTTGCCCTGCTCCACGATGCAGGCAGGTTCGAGCAGTTCAAAAAATACGGCACATACAACGACCTGCGAAGCGTCAACCACGGCTGCCTCGGCAGGCAGCTCGTTCACCAAAGCGGCGTGCTGGAAGCGCTAAGCGACCGTGAGCAATATATTATAGAAACAGTCATAGAGCACCACGGTGCTAAAGAAATACCCGAAGCCCTCGACGATGAAGTGAAGTTCTACCTCGAGCTGGTCCGCGACGCCGACAAGGTCGATATCTACCGGGTTGTATGCAAGTACATGGAGATGTACAGAAACGCGCCCGAAAACTTTCGAATTGAAAAAGAGTTTCCCGACGATCCCTATTGCAGCCAGCCGGTCATAGAAACCGTAATGCAGGGCAGAACTGTCGATTACCGGATACTCGAAACCATGTACGACATGATCCTGCTGCAGCTCGGATGGGTATTCGACATGAATTACGATTACTCGCTGAAGCTGATATGGGACAGGGGATATATCGAAACACTGACCAGCTTTTTGCCCCGGTCCGACCAAAACGCCCAGAAAGCGGCAGAGTATATCAGGAACTACGTCAAAAGACGTTTCCCGGAAACACGGTAAAACTTTTGACAAGCACTGCCGGTTCAATTAAAATCCGTGGCAGTTCTAATTAAGCTCAAGGTTAAAGCGAGGTTTGAAGATGGAAAACGTTATTCTACAGACAGATGTGCAGGGCCATAACCCCAAGCGCG
The DNA here is from genome assembly GCA_964628195.1 of uncultured Pirellulales bacterium. Taxonomy (GTDB): domain Bacteria; phylum Planctomycetota; class Phycisphaerae; order Sedimentisphaerales; family Anaerohalosphaeraceae; genus CAZVPF01. The sequence continues at coordinate 28,119 of CAZVPF010000023.1, forward strand.
GCAAGGTTCGTGATATTTACGACCTCGGTGACAAGCTGATCATCGTCGCCACCGACAGGATAAGCGCTTTCGATGTCATTATGGCAACGGGCATACCCGACAAGGGCAAGGTCCTCACTCAGATATCGCTTTTCTGGTTCGAGTTTTTAAGCGACATCGTAAAGAACCACCTCATAACCGCCGATGTTTCACAGTTCCCCGCGCCATTCTGCGACCACGAGGAACTTGCAGGCAGAAGTATGCTCGTAAAAAAAGCCGACGTCCTGCCGGTCGAATGCGTCATTCGCGGTTACCTCGCAGGTTCCGGCTGGAAAGAATACAAACAGGACCAGAGTGTCTGCGGAATTAAACTGCCCGCTGGTCTTACCCAGTGCGAAAAACTCCCCGAGCTTTTATTCACCCCCGCGACCAAGGCAGAGCAGGGCGAACATGACGAGAATATCTCGTTCGAGCAGTGCGTTGATATAATCGGCATGGAAAAGGGCGAATACGTCCGGGATAGAAGTCTCGAAATTTTCAGCAAAGGCAGTGACTACGCACGCGAGCGCGGCATAATCCTGGCGGACACAAAATTCGAATGGGGCACGAGCGAGGGCGAAATTATTCTTGTCGACGAAGTGCTGACACCCGATTCCTCGCGGTTCTGGCCCGCGGACAAGTACGCGCCCGGCAGGGACCAGGAAAGCTTCGACAAACAGTTCGTTAGAAACTACCTCGAAGAGATCAACTTCGACAAATCCGGTCCCGGGGTCGAGCTGCCGCAGGAAATTGTCGCCAACACCCGCAGCAAGTACATCGAAGCTTACGAAAAACTCACCGGCAGGAAGTTCGAGTCGTAAGTGTCCCCACTTTTCGGAACACGGATCAAGACGCTGAATTTCGGCAGGCTCCTGGCACTTACCGGTATACATTTGTGCATCGATATGTTCGGCGGGATGATTCCTGCGATACTTCCGCGCATCCAGTCCGATTTCGGCATCAGCTTCGCGATGGGCGGATTGTTCCTGTCGATACTGAACCTCTGCTGCAACCTGTTCCAGCTTGCAACCGGGCATTTGCGCGAGAACAAACGACGCCCGTTGTTTTTGCCGCTCGGGCTGGTGCTCGCTTCTTCGATAATACTCATCGCCGCGCTTCCGAGAACAAGCGCATCGGTCTGGCCGATGATAATGCTCTCAGTTCTGACCGGCTTCGGCATCGCTGTCGCCCATCCCGAAAGCCTACGCGCGGTCCATGCCATACGGTTTGTTCCATCGGCTATGGCAACAGCCGTGTTCATGGCGGGCGGCTTTGTCGGATACTCCGCGGGTAACATGGTCTCCTCGGCACTGGTTCAGTATTTCGGTTTTAACGGGCTGTACGTCCTGTTCCTCTGCCCCGTGGTCGGGGTATTTCTGCTCCGCGCGCTTCGGGTCAAACTTGCGGTTGAAAAAACCCACGTCGTCAAAGAAGGGCAGGTCGACACGCGCCTGAACTTCATGCTTGTCTTCGCCCTTGCCGCGGGCCTTACGATATCAACGGTCCTGCTTGTATGGCTTATACCCCAGCGGATGGAAGAACTGGGCAGGAATTTGACATCAGGGGGCTTTTCCAACATGGTCCTCGGCCTCTGCTCGGCGGGCGGGTCATTCTTCTGGGCCTGGCTGGCGAACAAGCGCGGCGAGTCTTTCTGCGCTGTCCTTGCACTGGCCTTTGGAACACCTTTTATAATAGCTTATGTATTCCTGATCGAGCATAACTGGAGCGTCTTTGTCCTCGCTGTCGGGTCTCTGGGGGCGCCGGCTGCGTTTCCGCTGATTGTTACAATGGCAAGACATGCAAAGGGTTTCAACCTCGGCAGGCGACTTGCCTTTGTCGTAGGCGGGGCATGGGGACTGGCAAGCCTTTTTCCGATGTTCCTCGGGCCTGTCGTCGAACACACAGGCGTAGCGCCCGTACTGTATTTCGTACCGCTCGGATACGCGGTTTCCATGTTGACAGGAATTTATATAACGCTGCACTTAAAAAGCCTTCGGGCATGAAAATAATTCTTTACGGAAGGGGTGTATTATGAAAGTTCTCGGTATTTCCTGCAGTGCCAGAAACGGCAAAGAATCCAACACTTACAGGCTCGTCGAGCATACAGCCAAGTCGACCGGGCTCGACTACGAAATGATCTCGCTTCAGGGTAAAAAAATATCCGGCTGTATCGCATGTCTGGGCTGTGTTAAGGACAACGTTTGTATTATCAAGGACGACCTCGCGGAAATGCGAGACAAGATTGTCAATGCCGATGCCTATATTATCGGCGCACCGAACTACTACTCAGCAATGAACGGCCTGGGCCAGTGCCTTCTCGAAAGATGGTACCAGTTCCGCCACCAGGGCAACGACACGCTGTGGGGCAAGCTTGCAGTTGCCGTCGGAGTCGGCGGCGGTGACGGTACAGCACCTGCCAACCAGATCGAGCTGTTCATGAACTACAACTTCATCGAAACCGTGGCAAAGGTCTCCGGCCAGGGCACAGCCGCATGCTTTGTCTGCGGATATGGAGAGACATGCCCGGTCGGCATACCACGCATGGTCTTCGGCGCGGATGTAAAAATCACCGACGAGATGATACCCGATATCGAAAAACAACCCGAACTCCTTAAAAACGCCGAACAGGCCGGCAAGACACTCGCAGAAAAACTCAAGAATAACGACAGGCAGGCAACGGCAGGAAAAATGCAGCAAAAAATGATGGAACTGTTCAAAGAAGCCTGAATTCTTAGTTCCAGTCGGAAAAATTAGCCCGTTTAGATTCAAGATAATAAAAAATTATCATCCGTAGGTAATATCCCCGATTGATTAACAGGGGTATTATTGCCTATTTGTGGACATTGCGGCCATTTTTTAAACTTTATCATATCCTTGTATATATAGAAGTCTTATACTTTAATTTAATGATACACAAGTGTGGGGTGTGCCGAAATCGGCAGCGGGGGCTTTTTACGCAGCCATGAAAACTACGGCCGTCAGGCGATACGTACGGTTTGACTTGCCTTATATATAGAATTTTCAGGTAAATGGCAATGTAAAATGGTCTGCTATTTAAGGAGAGTCAAAATGAAAAAGGTTATCTGTTTCACCATTGTTCTGGCTTCGTCAGTGCTTCTGCTCTCCGGATGTTATAGCTGCAAAAGCTATCACAACTTCTGGGGGACAGGACCTGTCAAGCCGGGTACCGAAGAATACTGGTTCTTCGATGAAAGATGTCAACCCGTTACACCGAACCAGCCTAAAGCAAAGGCGCCCGAAAAACAAATGGTCGCCAAAGCCGAACCCAAACCGGCGCCCATGCCCGCACCAAAGGACTCGCCCTGCGGGGAAAATTATGCCCAGCAGACCCTCCCGTCAGGCGGGGTCATTAAGGTAGAAAAATCAATGCCTTCAGAGGTAAATGTAAACCAGCCCTTTGAGTACCAGATAAAGGTTTCGAACCTTACCGACATGGAACTCAAAGATGTAACGGTCACCGAAATGCTTGCGGACAATTTCAAGATGAGTGAATCTTCGCCCAAAGGCACAGTTGAAGGTAAAAAGGCGGTTTTCAAAATGCCGACCGTCGGCCCCAAACAGAGCAAGGTAATAACTATAAAGGGCTCGGCAGTCAACACCGACTGCATTAAAACTTGTGCAACTGTAAGCTATACATTGGCAATATGCGCAAATGTAAACGTTGTAGAACCGGCCATCATGTTGACAAAGCAGGCCCCTTCTCGAGTTCTTCTTTGTGAAGAAATACCAATAACCCTCACGGTGAAAAACACCGGTACGGGCATGGCCGAAAAGATAACGATTACCGACAACCTCGTCGATGGTCTTATGACATCCAGCGGCGCAGGTAAGTTAAACTTTGCCGTAGATTCTCTCGAACCGGGCGAATCGAAAACTTTCCGGGCCATGCTAAAAGCCGAAAAGACAGGCAATTATAAAAACTCCGCGATGGCAACGGCAGACGGTGGACTCCAAGCAAAATCCGGAGAGACAACAACAAAGGTCGTCCAGCCGGTTCTTGAAGTTACAAAAGAAGGCCCCGGCAAGCAGTATCTCGGCAGAGAAGTTACATATAAGATCACAGTTAAAAACACCGGAGACGCAGACGCAACCGAGCTTGTTCTGACCGACACCATACCTCCAGGAGTCTCCAAAGTAAGAGCTACCGGAAACCCGAAGATCAGCGGGTCGATAATAACATGGAACCTCGGAACACTCGCGCCCGGCCAATCCAGGACCGGCAGCGTTACTTATATGCCGAACAGTATCGGCAGGATATCCAACACCGCCTCTGCCATGGCCGAATGTGCCGAAGGAGCAAGAGATTCCGCCGAAACTATGGTAAGCGGGATAGCAGCCGTCCTGCTTGAAGTTATCGATATATCTGACCCTGTCGCGGTAGGTGATAATGAAACCTACGAAATAACCGCGACCAATCAGGGCTCGATGGACGATACAAATATAAGGATAGTCTGCGAACTCGAAGAAAACATGCAGTATGTCTCCTCTTCAGGAGCAACCGCCGGGTCCTTGCAGGGCAACAAGGTTGTCTTTACCCCGCTTAAGTCATTGGCTCCAAAGGCTAAAGCAAAATGGACAGTCAGGGTCAAGGCGGTCAAGGCAGGAAATGTTCGCTTCAAAGTGACAATGAACACCGACGAGATTGGCGACAGACCTGTCGAAGAAACCGAAGCTACCAACTTCTATGAATAACTGAATGTTGTTTCACAAAACGGCACGGGGGTAGATGCTTTCGTGCCGTTTTTTATTATAAAAGAAAACGCGTCTGTTAGGTAAAAAATCTTTGCAATGCGATCATTCATCGCCGCTTTGCTGTTTGGGTTTAAGCTTTATCACATGTTCGACCGTGCGGTTAGGATTCGTATCCAGTACTCCGCGGTAAGTTTCATAACCGGGCTTGGTTATCGCAACTTCCAGCTTGCCTATGCGCTTCGCCAGGTCGGGGTACTGGTCTTCGTCCAGGTCCGACTTGAGCTTCGAGATAACGTCAACCTGGTATTCTTCGATCGGGGTTACACCCATCGCCATCCATTCGATATCACTCTTCGGATTTACATACATAACATTCGCACCGGAAGGCTCTGTCCTGATAGTCACCCTGCGAACATCCGTGCGGTATGTCACACTCGGCAGACAACCTGCCAGAATTGCAAGAACAACCATTGCCGATACGAGTAAACAAATTGCTGTTTTTTTCATGAAAAGCCCCCTTTTCGCGGTTAACAATATGCGGTTTCACATATTATGGGGCAATGTCCAAAAAAATGCAAAATAATAACAATTTTTGCCGAAATATGGAAAAACAGCCGTAATTATGGTATAATAAGTTGTTCGAGTGGGTCGGGCGGCCGCCGGCGCGTTGGCGCCGGAGGAAAGTCCGAGCAGGACAGGGCACGGTGGCAGCTAACGGCTGCCCGGGGCGACCCGCGGGAAAGTGCCGCAGAAAATAAACCGCCGATGGCTGATTATCAGCACAGGCAAGGGTGAAAAGGTGCGGTAAGAGCGCACCGCGTCGTCGGTAACGGCGGCGGCACGGCAAACCCCGCCGCCTGCAAGACCAAGTATGCCAAATGCCCGGCCCGGGCGTTTTTGGCGGGTAGGTCGCTTGCCGTCAGGCAGAGCCAGCCGGTGACGGCCGGTCAAGTTAAATGGCCGCCGCCCTTCGGGGTACAGAACTCGGCTTACAGACCCACTCATCTTTTTATGAACCGCCGGCAATATGCCGCTTTTTGACGGGAAATTGATGAATTGAATACCGACGTTTGCATAATCGGCGCAGGACCGGCTGGGCTTATGGCCGCAATCTTCGCTGCACGCGAAGGTGCCAACACAACCATATTCGAATCAAACCCCATGCCCGGCCGAAAGCTGCTGCTCACAGGCGGCGGGCGCTGCAACCTGACCCACGAAGGCACGGTCGAGGAATTTATCGCCGCCTACAAACAGTACGGCCGATTTCTTCGTCACAGCCTGTGGGAATTTTCCCCGGCAATGCTGCGGGAATACTTCTCGCAAAGCTGGCTGTCGACAAAAGTCGACCCCCGCGGCTGCGTCTTCCCGGTCACCGACCGCGCCGGTGACGTCAAAAGAATACTCGTAGACAACGCCCGACGCGCCGGGGTACGGTTCGTAGTCTCTGCGCCGGTCGAGGTAATCGAATATCACGGAACCGGCTTTGTCGTCAAAGGCGGGGGCGAAAGTGTAAAAACCGCGTCTGTCATAATCGCAACAGGCGGCAAAAGTTACTCAAACACAGGCTCAACGGGCGACGGCTACGAATTCGCACGAGGCTTCGGCCACACCATCACCCCGCCAAAAGCCGCCTTAACAGGGCTGGTAACGGCAGGCTCATGGGAAGGAGAGCTTTCAGGAGTCTCGATACCCGAAGCGAAGGTCCGGGCAAAGCTCCAGGACCGCACCGTAGAATCCTTCGGACCCATTGTCTTTACCCAGCGCGGAGTAAGCGGCCCTGCAATTCTCGATATCAGCCGTGAAATAACCGATTACCTGACAAACATGCGCGAACCCGTCCAGCTATACCTCGACCTGCTCGTAACCCACAGCGTCGACGAACTGACCCGCCTGATAGACCAGCGATGCGAACAATCGCCCAAAAAAGAACTCGCCGGAATTCTCACCGGACTGCTGCCCCGGGCAGTAGCTTTGAACATTTGCGCCCAGCTAAGCGAAAACATAATCAAAGCCGGCAACCTCTCCCGCAAAGACAGGCTCCGGCTGGTTAAGCTGATCAAATACCTCCCGGTCACTGTAACCGCAACCGGCTCGCTCGAAGAAGCGATCGTTACCCGCGGAGGCGTGTCCACAGACCAGATCGACTCTCGCTCCATGCAGTCCAAGCTCTGCAGGGGCCTTTTCTTCGCCGGGGAGGTCATAGACGTCGACGGGCCATGCGGCGGATACAACCTGCAGATATGCTGGTCGACCGGCGCCGCGGCAGGTAAAAGCGCTGCCCGGCTGGTTATCGGAACAAGGGAAATTAAAGAAATAAAAGGTACGTCAAAAGAAGGGGCCTACAAAATCCGCCGTCCTGAACAAAAGGGCTGAAAGACCGATAACTCCGGATCTGAGCCCCAAATGCCCCCCTGCTTTCAATTAAAACACCTAAAGCACGAAATTAATCGCCTTTGGCAAACTTTATCGAAGACAAAACGCTGTTGATCTCGTCCAGGTCCGCTGTGAGCTTATCAATTGCCTCGCTGCGCTCGTTAAGCTGCCTGTTGATGTCCACTATCATCTCGTAAGTTGAATTATCGTCGCGGGTAAAATCGCTCACCGCAGCCCTGAATTTCGGGTCCTGCTTATTCTGGTTACTATTCATCCACAAACCTTTCAAAAACTGTCCGTTTATATATCGACTCTCTGACCGCACCAAATAACCAAAAAAAACCGCCCTGAGATTTGCTTCAGATGCAATTATTTATTACATTATATGTGTAAATGCCCCATTTTGGGGCGTTTTTGCAAACGGTGGGCCGTGCCCGCCATCATGCACCCGGGTGGGCCGCGCCCACCGAAACAACGTAAGGAGCAGTGGAATGGATGAAAAAAAGCTTGTAAACATGGCAACGTTCGTTACCGAGACGGCAAACGCCGTTAAACAGATGGACTCGGCGACGATCCAGGTGCACATCTCGCAGCTGCATGATATCCGCGAGCAGCTCGGCTGTACCGATAACGTCTACGATCTGAAAATGATAAGCCTCATGGACCGCCTTCATACCGCGGCAGACAGGTGCATCAACGTCTGTCTCGACAGGCTGCAATATCTTAACTGACAGGTATTGTAAGGGGCAAAGATAGCCGACTAAAACAACCGTTTAACTCCGCTATTGGGTTATTTTCTCATATTTCCCGGTCAAACACTGTTTTGCTTATTTGCACCGGCTGTGTTATAATGCGTACCGACTGAAAAATTATGGGACCAAATTTCCGCCGTGTTTAAGGATATTATTATGTTAAAAATGCGACTTGTTGTTATATATTTATTTGCGGCAATTCTTCAGCCGGCATTTACTGCTTCTGCGACTGCACAAAATTCAACCGACCACACCGAATACTTCGCCGTCATCCTCGAAGGCAAAAAAGTCGGCCACGCACTCCACGACAGGCAAGTCACAGCCGACACCATTATCAATACTGAAACAATGGAAATCACTATCGCCCGCGCCGGAACCTCAATGAAGATCAAAACCACAGAAAAGCATATCGAAACGGCCGATGCCAAACCGAAAGGCTTCGAGTTCATCCAGGAAATGAACGGTGTCGGCCAGACCATAAAAGGCCAAATAAACCCCGCAGGCAAGATGAAAGTCACCACCGAGGTAATGGGCACGGCGAACACGCGCGTCATGGACTACCCGCGGGATGCGATCATGGCAGAGGCGCTGCGTCAAAAGCAGATGCAGACCGAGCTGAAACCCGGCGCCTCCGGCAGCGCGAAGTTCTTCAGCCCCGCGATACTCATGGCGGTGGAGACAACCTGGCAGGTCGGAGCAAAACAGGAAGTTGACCTGTTCGGCAGGGTCGTAGAGCTCCGCGAGATAAAAAGCGCCATCTCGGCGCCCACCGGGTCAATGAACGTAACCAGCTACGTTGACGACGACCTTTACGCCCAGAAAGTAATAATCCCCATGATCGGCATGAAGCTCGAGCTTGTTTCCTGCACCAAAGAAGTCGCGACAGGGCCCATCGAAGTTGTCGATCTCTTTGAAAAAACGTTTATCAAAAGCCCGCGCAGGCTGACCGAAAAAGACACCTGCCAAAAACTCGTCTACCATATAAAACCCAAACCCGAAAGGGAACTCTACTTCGCCTCAACAGGTGCCCAGCAGGTTGAAAATAAAGAAGGCATGTTCATCATCACCGTCTCGCCCCCTGCCGACATGCAGGCCCAGAAGTACACCGGCGACGACCCCGAAATTCTCAAGTACCTCAAACCCACATCATACATTCAAAGCGACGATCCGAAGATAAAGCAGCTTGCCGAACAGGTCAAGCCCGACAAGATAACGAAATACCTCGACCTTGGCCGGGTCGAAAAATTCGTCGGTGAATATATCAGCGACAAGAACCTCTCGGTCGGCTACGCGACAGCCGCCGAGGTCGCCAAAAGCAAACAGGGCGACTGCAGCGAACACGCCCTTCTGACCGCGGCTATTCTAAGGGCCCTCGGTATCCCGTCAAGGGTGGTAAGCGGCATAGTCTACGCGGATGTGATACTGGGCGATAAGCCCATCTTCGGCGGCCATGCCTGGACACAGGCCTGGATCGAAGGCAAGTGGGTCGATATCGACTCGACAGGACACGAGCGGGGCGGTTTCGGATCGGGCCATATCGCGATGGCGACTGGAAACGGCGAACCCTCCGACTTCTTTTCCATGATAAACACACTTGGAAACTTCACGATTGAAAAAATCGAAACGCTCGAAGAATGAACAATTTAATTAAAACATCGTTAATTATATCATTATCTGTTGTTTTTATGCTGGCAGCTTTTGCAGCTTATCTGCCGCCCCACCCGACAGGGAATATTAAACAGACTTAAACAAAATCCTGAGATAATATGTACTATATATTTTACCGGCAGGCGGGTAAAGGTTATAATTGCCCGGACATTGACGTCATTGCACAGCTTTAAATGGGGTATAGATATGTTCAAGGGATTCTGCTCAAGGTTTTGCGGGGTTTGCAGGGAGTTGCGTTCACATGCACCTTTCACCATTCTCGGTGCCGTTCTCGGTGTCGTCTTCATGGTCATATTCAGGATGGTCACAAAATCCCCCGACCATGCCGAGGTGCTATTCGGGATTGCGCACCCGGCCCACGTTGTACTAAGCGCGATGGTCACCGCTTCGCTGTTCGCCATATACAGGGGGACACGCCATTTCATAGTCCTGCTCGTGGTCGGCTGGGTTGGGGCGATAGGTGTAGCGACACTGAGCGACAGTGTAATACCCTTTTTCGGCGAGTCGATCCTTGGCGTTGCGGTACCCACACACTCTTATATGCACGCACACGACGGGCATGAACAGCAGCACGAGGGACATGAACACGAACATGCAGGACACGACCACGCAGCAGACGAGCACACAGGCCATGATCACAATGGTCATGATCACAGCGGCAAACCAAAGCTGCACCTCGGTTTCATCGAGCACTGGTACATAGTAAATCCCGCGGCGCTGATCGGAATCCTCATCGCGTGGAAAATGCCTCAAACAAAGTTCCCCCACGCAGGCCATGTACTCATCAGCACGTGGGCATCATCGGCGCATGTGATGATGAACATGCACGCTGAGCTTACCTTCGTAACGGCAGTGGGCATTTTTGCAGTGCTGTTTTTAGCGGTGTGGCTGCCCTGCTGTATAAGTGATATAGTCTTCCCGATGCTGCTTGTAAAAGGCGATATTGAAAAGCTCAACGACCACGAAAGCAGTAATGACCACATCTGATTTTATGAAGTGCTGCGGTCCGTAATATTAATCTCCGCGGCGGCGGTTTTGCTGTCGATGCCGTTACTCGCTCTTTTCAGCCGACTTGCGCAAAGAAACTATCTGCTCGATTATCCCGGCAGTGCTTACAAGCGTAAAGAGCCTGCCTTCCTTTGTAACCGGAACAGCAAGACTGTTCTTATCGCGGATATGACTGACAAGGTCTATCAGCGAGTCTTCAATATCGAAGGAAGTGAAATCGGCGGTTGCGTATTCTTCAACGTTGCCGCTGACATCGCTTGTGGAATGCAGAAGTTCCATCGCCTGCTTCTGGGTCAGCATGCGAACTATCCTGCCGTTTTTGTCGGCAATCGGCAAAGCCGCCAGGCCGTTATGCGTCATTGTCTCGAGCGCATCAAAAACAGATGTGTTGCCCGTAACAGAAACCGCTTTGGAACCTTCAGGTATATAGCTCCTGATTTTCAGCAGCCCGAGTTTGGATATCTCTTCGAGCATCTTTTCGCCCATGTGCGATTTAACCACATAAGCCTCGCATCCCTGCCTGAAGGCCTGAAAGACGTGGCTGGACTCGTCGTGTGACGTGGTCATGATTATCTTGACACCATCGAGGCCGTTGATGCTTTTTGTGGTTTCATATGCCCGGATCGCCTCTAACGTTTCATGGCCGTCCATTTCAGGCATGTTTATATCGAGGGTGACAAGTGAAAAAGGTTCGCCTTTTTCGACGGAGCGGCAGTAGGCTTCGTAACCTTTCAGGCCGTCGGTGGCGAAGTCGCAGTCGAAATAATTGCGAAGCAGCATTTTGATGCGCTTTCGGCAGACGACGGCGTCGTCGATAATGAGCGCGCGGGGGATTTGGGGCTTTTGAGCCTGGGGCTGCTCGGCGGGTAAGTTCTGTGTTTTCAGGGGTTTATCATCTGTGGGCTGGTCCTCGCCGGCAAGGCGCAAAATGACCTCGTTGATCCAGTCTTTGGCCCTTAAAACCATATCAGCGGTCTTGAGATCGTCGGCAAGCTGGTCGATCGCGGACTCGACTTCGTGACATAAATCGTGCACTTCCAGCATACCTGTCATGCCCGATTCGCCTTTGATTGAGTGCAGAATTCGCTTAATTGCGGCGGTGTTTTCGTCTGGGTCGCGGCCTGACTCGAGAGAGAGGGCGGCGGCTTCGAGATCGGGGAGGACGGAGGTTGTCGAGTCGTAGTAGTCCTGCCATAAGTCCTCTATAATTCTGGACTTATCGACGGTCGATGGGTCGGGAAGGTTTTGTTTTGATCTTATTGCACTGAAGTCAGTTTTCGGCATTTTTTAGCCCCTTTGTCGGTTATTAGTGCTATTTTGGGGTATTTTTCCATTAATATTTATTAATATTTCGTAATTTTTCCTGAAAAAACGGGAAATTTACATAATATTTTCGGCTAAAAAGATGGGTAGTTTTACCTAAAAAAAGCGAAAAGCTGAGATATTTGGCAGGCCGGGAGAAACAGGTTATTTGCGAGGTTTAACGTCCTGTTTGCCTGACATTCTGAGGTGCAGGTGGGTTTTGCTGGCCCATTTGTTGGTGTCGGGGCAGTTGTAACAAGGTTGGTTTTGCTTGTTTTTTTCGTCCTTCTTCAATGAGAACAAATTAATAAAAAAGTTCATTAAAGACCCCCTTTCTATTAATAAAGGAAAGAACATACCAGCTATTTAAGGATACGTCAAGAGAAAAAATTGGTTCGCGAAAGGGGGCAGATAAGGATATAGGGGATAGGATATAGGATATAGGAATCAGGAGACAGGAAACAGGGTATAGGTTATAGGATATAGGATATAGGGGACAGGATTTAGGGGGCGGGGGTTTGGTGGTGTTGGCGGTTTTTTTACCGCAGAGGCGCTGAGGTCGCAGAGAGGATATCGACAAGGGGTTGAGCGGCGGGGTGCGGGGGCAGCTGGATTTTTGCGGGTTGAAAATAGAAAGGTTTACCCCGCAGGTCGTCGAGACGGCCTGCGGGGCAGAGCCTGCGAGTGTCATAAGACACTCTTGTTATGACAAACCCGCAGACATGGATTAGTTACAATACTTGATTATTTTAAGAGACATATATATATTGTCAAGAAGTATTTGATTAATTAAGGGAACTTTTTTGGAGGCTACAATGCAGAGTTATACGCTTGGACTTGACATTGGAAGCAATTCAATCGGTTGGGCCTTAGTGGACCCAAAAAACGAAAAGATTGTCGGTGCCGGGGTGAGGGTTTTTCAGGAAGGCGTTGACCGGGACACAAAGGGGGCGGAAATATCAAAAAATGCAACGCGCAGAGAGGCAAGAGGCGCGCGACGTTCACGCAAGAGAAGGAACTATCGCAAGGATAAATTATTACGTATGCTGGTGCGAGCAGGGCTGCTGCCGGCGGAGCAGGAAGAATTAGAAAAAAAGTTTGAAACTGACCCTTACATTTTAAGGGCTAAAGGACTTGAGGGAAAACTTAAGGCCCATGAATTCGGCAGAGTTTTATATCATATTAACCAAAGAAGAGGGTTTTGGAGCAACCGCAAGACCTCAAAGAGCAAAGACGACGGTGTTGTCATAAAAGAAGCTACTGAATTATCCAAAGCAATTAAGGGGGCTGGTTGCAGGACCTTAGGTGAGTATTTTTCAAAAGCGGATCCGCATGAATACAGGATAAGAGGACATTATACATTCCGGTCCATGTATGAAGAGGAATTCGAGGAACTGTGGAAAACGCAGGCGCAATACCATGATGTATTGACAGATGAGTTGAAAAGACAGGTAAAGGACGAGACAATTTTTTACCAGAGGCCTTTGCGGTGGGACCCTGAGACTATCGGAGACTGTGATCTTGAGCCGGGACACAAGCGCTGTCCCAGGTCAAACTATTTCGCCAGACGGTTCAGGATATTACAAACAGTAAACAATTTGAACTGACATTTCCCATTTAAACTGTTAAAAAACATAATTTCTCCTAACGACATCC
>CAZVPF010000024.1:0-40992 GCA_964628195.1 uncultured Pirellulales bacterium
AAGGCGTTGTTGTCTGCGACGCACAGCAAAGGCTTATCCTTGCCAACGACGCGGCCCGAAGCATACTCAACATATCCGACAGGATGTTTCAGCTTCAAAACGCACAAGATGTTATCGGCAACGGTCAGTTCCTTTCGATACTCAAACAGGCCGAAAACAACCCGGCCAACCATACCAAAAACCAGTTAGCTATCGAAATGGCCGAGTTCAAAAGGACTTACGACTGCATAGTTTCCCGCATGGTCGACAGCGAAGGAAACTTCAACGGCCTGGTCGCTGTGCTGCATGACATAACCGACGAGAAAGAAATGTCCGAGATGAAAAGCGATTTCGTAAGTCTCGTCTCGCACGAACTGAAGACACCGCTGGCTTCGATCAGGGCCTATGCCGAAATGCTCGCCGACGGAGAGGTCGCCGAAACCGAGGACGTCGAGCGATTCTGCGACATTATCCAGAACCAGGCGAAAAGGCTGAACCACCTTATCGAGGACATACTGAAAATATCCATAATTGAATCGGACCTTATGCGCATCGTTAAGCGTCCGATCAGCCTTTCGGCGATAATCCACGAAGCGGTAAGCATGGTCAAAAACTTCGCCGACGAAAAAGATATTTCCATCCGTGTGGAAACGCCCACCACCTTCGATTTCGCCTTTGCCGACAAGGACCTGCTCCACCAGGTAATGATAAACCTGTTAAGCAATGCCCTGAAGTATTCCCGCAGGGCAGGGTCGGTCATCGTTCGCGCGTGCATTGACGAAACGAGCAGAACAGCGACCGTAACAGTGACCGATAATGGGATGGGTATCGCGCCTGAGGACCTTGATAAAGTGTTTGAAAAATTCTATCGGACCGACACAGGCAAAAAATATGCCGAAGGCACGGGATTGGGGCTAAATCTGGTCCGTCAGATTGTCGAAAAGTTTCATGAAGGCAGAGTTTTTGTTTCAAGCACGCCCAGCCGGGGAAGCACTTTCGGTTTTGAGCTCCCGCTTGCGAGCAGGGAAATTGCCGATGAGTTTCCGGTAACACAGAAAACATGAATTTATGAGGTATGAATATGTCCGAGCTTAAAGCGTTAGTTGTAGACGACGAAATACATATAGTCCAGGTTATGGCGATAAAGTTAAAGAATAACGGTTACAATGTCTGGACGGCCGAAGACGGCAGAACCGCACTTGACATCGCGCTTAAGGAACAGCCGAATGTTGTAATAACCGATTACCAGATGCCCGGAATGACCGGGCTGGAGCTTGTCGAAAATCTCCGAAAGCATAAGCAGACCGAGCATACGCCCGTTATCATTCTCACCGCAAGGGGCTTTGACATGGACCAGCAGCAGATGGACAAGCTAAAGATCGCCGCATGTCTCAGCAAACCTTTCAGCCCGCGTGAAGTTCTCGCGTGCGTTGACGAAGTTGTCGGCCATGAAGTAGCAGTTTGATTTTTTCTAACATTGATTATCTTTCTATGCAAAGGGAGGCATAATGGCAGTTTCAGTTGCCGTTAATATACCGGCTGTTTTGACGGGCCAGTTCGATGCGATCGCTAAAGCGATTCGTCACAAAGGATGCGGTTTCTGCGTCACCGACAGGGGGGGCAATATACTCTACCCGGGAGGTGATATGCAAAACGACCGGCCCGGCGTGGATTTTGACCCGGCGGCCCTTCCCCAAGCCGAACAGACCACCGAAGCGATTAAGCAAAACGACGACCTCCTGTTTCCCGTAGTCATCGAGGACCGGGAATATATACTCGCGCTGACAGGCACTTCCGGTGAAAGGCAGCCGTACTTCAGGGGCCTGCTGGAGGGTTTTGCGGCACAGCTTATATCTTCCGGCAAATACCAGCAGCAGATAGAGATTGTCAGCGGCGAACTGGCCCACACTTACGAGGAACTGGTGCTGCTTTACAACCTCAGTACTAATATGAAAGTTACTCATTCTATAGCCTCATACCTGCAGATGGCGTGCGATTATCTTATCGACCTTGTAAACGTTGAAGGTATAGCAGTCGTCCTGAAAACCGAAAGCGAAAACGGCAAGGACTATGTTCTTACCGCCGGTTCCGGTTATATTTCAATCGGCAAAGAAACAGCCGACATTATGGAAGACAGGCTCAAGAATGAAATTGAGCGGGGCAAGGACGGCCTTATAGACAGCCAGGCCGAAAACGGATTCGAATACACCTGGCCCGAAAATGTCAATAATATCATCGCCGTCCCGCTGCTCAGCGGTGAAAGACGGATAGGCATTATGTACGCCACTAACCGGCTCGACAACCAGGACTTTGACAGCACGGACGTCAAACTCTTCAACTCGGTCGCGAACCAGTGCGCCGTATTCATCGAAAACGACAGGCTCTTCGGCGACATGAAAGAGCTTTTCATCGGCTCGCTTATGGCACTTACAAACAGCATCGACGCGAAGGACCAGTACACACGAGGCCATTCAGAAAGGGTGGCGTTCATTTCCCGGTGGATCGCTGAAAGATACTCTGAGTCACACAAACTTGACGAGGACTACATCCACAAAATATATCTTTCCGGCCTGCTGCACGATATTGGAAAGATCGGTATAAACGAAATACTCCTGCGTAAAAAGGGCAAACTTTCGCCCGAAGAGACCGAGCAGATCAAGGCTCATCCGCGTATTGGAGCAGCTATACTAAACGAGATCAAGCAGATGCGAGATGTTATACCGGGCGTGCTCTGTCACCATGAACGACCCGACGGAAACGGCTACCCGGACGGGCTCAAAGGCGACAAGATACCCATGATAGGCCGAATTATCGGCCTGGCAGATGCCTTTGACGCGATGACCTCCAAAAGAACATACCGCGATGCCCTGACACACAAAAGGGCGTTAAAGGAAATTGAAAAGGGGCTCGGAACCCAGTTTGATAAGGAAATCGGGCAAATTTTCATCAAAAGCGACATAAACAAGCTCTGGAGCATAATCCACGACGGGTTTATTGAGTCATGGGACTACAGTAACTTTTCCGAATACGGATCTATTGCGGTCGGATCGCTGATTAAGCAGAGCTGAGAAGGCATAACTGTAACGGGGCAAATATAGCAAATAAAAAGGGCCCGGTTTTCGCCGAGCCTTAAATCGTTTATTCGCATCCGTTTATATCAATTAATCACCTGCTAAGGGGGCTTTGCCCTTTCCGAGCCCTGCGCAAGGGCTTGTGCCTGAGGGGTATCCAAAATCCAGTTGCGGGGTCCTGAGGAGTGTGTAATTTGTTTAATGACAGGGGTTTGCGGCAACAGGAATAGAATTGCCGGCACATAGTTCAGCAGCACGTTTTGCATTTCTCATCTCCTTTGCTCATAACTCGTTACAGCAACAGCAGTTCCGGTTGAGTGTTCGGCAGGAGAGACTTGATTTCTTTAATGAGGTTTTGGGCTTTTTAGAGGGTTAAAATGGGTAAAAACAGCTAAAAAGTCACTGTAATTACCCTGAAAATCCCTTTTTGTCTTAAGTTAATTTTATAGGACGCTGTCCTTGTGAGATGCTTGTTCAGCCGTTTGCAGCACAGTTAAAGGGGAATTGTTTTCCGTGTTTTAAGGACATAAAGTTTTCAAAAAATTTTAAATTCCTGAAAAATTTCCCCGCAAAGTTGCCTCTCTTTAACTTATATATCACTTTCACGTCTAAGCGATTCAATGCACTACATATTGAAATCGATCATCGCTTTTAACACCCCGTCCTTATAGCCTGCCACGAGGTCGAAGGCCTCCCTGGTCTGTGCGAACCCGAAATGGTGTGTCGCCATGCACCTGACATCGAACTTTTTCTGCTCGATCATCTCCAGGGCGTCCTCAACACAGTCGCACTGTCGCCTGACGTTCTGGATGGTCAGCTCCTTTCTGCGCATTACATCTATAGCGAAGTCCACCCTGTCGACTTCCGGTATGCCTATGAGCATCAGCTTGCCACCGGGCTTGAGCAGCTCGACCGCCTGGTCAAGGGCCTCCTGCTGGCCGCAGCATTCATAAACAGCGTCCAGTCCACCCGGCTGGGCCTGGAGAATATCTTTTACAATATCGCTTTTTTCCGGGTTGCCGGTCCAGCTTGCCCCTGCCTTTTTCGCAAGCTCCAGGCGGGCGTCAATTTTATCGGTAACATAAACCTTCTCGGCGCCCATCGAAAGGGCCGGTAAAAACACACTAAAGCCTATCGGCCCGGCCCCGAGAACCGCTATTCCGGCACCCTGCATAGGTACTGACTGCTTGACCCCGTAAACCCCGATCGCAAGCGGTTCGGATATTGCCGCCTCGTCCATACTCATGTTGTCGCTTATCTTAAAGCAGCATTCCTGCGGCATCACAATATATTCCGACAAACAGCCCGCTGCCTGTTTCGGGCACCCGAGAAAACGCAGGTTCCTGCATGTATGGTGTCTGCCTGCCTTGCACTGGTCGCACTGCCGGCACGACATCGCCGGTTCTATCGCGATGCGGTCACCGGGTTTTACACTTGTAACGCCTTTGCCGACCTGGACAACCTGCCCGGCCCCTTCATGGCCGACAGTGAACGGGTACTGCACAACCTGGCTGCCTATCCTGCCGGTTGTATAATAATGAATATCGCTGCCGCATACCCCGACAACCTCCATCTTTATCAGCACGTCGGTGTCGTTTTTGATCTCCGGATCAGGAACTTCACGCATTTCAACCTGCCTGATACCGGTCAACTGCATCGCTTTCATAGTGACCCCTATAAAAAAGCAAACTGTTTACTTTGAAATTCTTGCGACCTCTCCGAACATAAACATATAAACCCGGCAAAGGCCGATTCATTTTACTATCGGCAAACCTCTTCCATCGCGATTTCTGACCACTGCCACAATCGCTGCGGTTTATGTCTAACCGTTGAAATATCCTTCATAATAAACTCAATATGACAATTCCCGCCGGCCTTGTCAAGCACCTCCCTGATGTTCGATCGTGCCTTGTCCGGGTCCCAGCTGGTCTCGGCAAGAATCGCAGGTGTCGGTTTCTGGCTTATCACATAATCATCGCCGATCTCTGAAATCATTCGCTCTATTTTACACCACGGGCTCGTAGAAATCTTCCTCAGGTTGGGAATTTTCCGCATAATATCCATCTTTCTGTCAAGCGGCTCGCAGCAGCCGTAATATGTCAGCCCGAAACGCTCAAGCCACCGCATATCGTGCTTAACCGCGAATTCCCAGTGCATTTCCGGTGAAACCTCCGAAAATATCTGCGCATTCGAGCAGCCCCACATATTATGCGGCCTTACATGATCGGGGTCATAGTCCTTGCCGGGCAGTTGACTTGTATAACCATAACCGCCCGAACCGACACGGGTGTTGTTGTTGTCCAGTGAAAGCAGGTTCTGCTGGTCAAACTGGTCCAGTTCGACCATCCACGCCTCTACCATCCTTTCAACAGCGGCATTTACCATCTCCGGGCGAACGATCATGTCCATCATGGCTTCCTGTATACCCCACCACCGAATGAGGTAATCCCAGGGCGTGAACCAGATATGCGTCTGGCCCTGTTTTACAACCGGCAAAATTCCGTCGTAGATTTTGCACATCGCCTCGTAACAAAACTCGGTTGCCTGTTTATTGTGCGTGATCTTCGGTAACTGGATCTTCTCGATATCTTCCGGGTCCTTGATCTGCACCTTGAAGTGCCGCGAAACAATATCACTTGCTTCATCGGTTTTGACGACATCCACGTCCTCCATAACCCCGAAATCGGTGCTGTATATCGCAAGTGGGCATACCAGGTAATCATTAACTACCATGTCAGCCGGCAGGTGTTTCCATTGATATATGGTTTTTCTCAGTTGGTCTTCCTGGTCCCGTGCCCAGGGGTTTTCGCATTGAAGCGTAAGCTCATTATTGACATTCATCTCATGCCAGCAGATTTCATTGATCCAAACCATAGGCCGTTCGGACTGCAGGTCGTTAAGCTTCGTCCACAGTTCTGCCTTGTCTTTATGGATATCCAGCGCGGCGATTTCAGCAACCTCTCCCGCAAGTCGACGCAGAATATCGATGTCTTTGCCTGAAAGCTTAATTTCTTCCGCAGCGGGCGGCGGCGTATGATGACTTGGATCGTGCAGCATTTTTTTTGCTCCTGGTTAAAATTAACTCCCCGTCGGACTATTTACCCTTACATTGGTTTCTCATAGCCGAGCGGATTCTTACTGATTCTTGACTTCTTTTATATTTTACTGTCAGCTGTTTCATTAGATTCGCATTTTTATGGAAAAACCGGATTTTTGCAAGTTAAAAAGTGATTTTGAAGCGGGCAAGGAAAGCTATGATTCAAAGTTATAGCTGCTTGACATCAAACTGGAAATGCCCTCAAATTTGCCAAAACCAGGGTTTTGAAACTTCTGCAAAAGATGTAACACAGGGCCTGCATAGACCCGAATATTCATTAAAATGAATTAAAATGGTTAATTAACTGACCGGAATTGAGCTTGAAAACGGTTCAATGTATTTGATATATTATCAGCTGTTCTAATAAATTGTACGCAATTACATTAGCTTTATCGAAACTAATATTCCGTAAATTTATTAATTTGCCACTTTTTTGCTCAAGGAAAATATATGCTCACAAATAACAACCACACATTAATCAGATATGCATTTCGTTTTTTCTTTGCGGTTTTTGTTATCGTGAATCTGTTTTCCGCATCCTGCCTTGCAGGCATGTGGGAGGACCCGCCTGTCGAAAATGTCCC
This sequence comes from uncultured Pirellulales bacterium, assembly GCA_964628195.1. Lineage (GTDB taxonomy): Bacteria > Planctomycetota > Phycisphaerae > Sedimentisphaerales > Anaerohalosphaeraceae > CAZVPF01. Next base: position 6,732 of record CAZVPF010000024.1, read on the forward strand.
GCCCCTTACGGATGAGCTGATAGAAAAAATAGACGCCCGTCCCGTCCCGGATGCGGGGCTTAAAAAACTGCCCAACGGTTCAGTGGGGCTTTATATTAACGGCATGCACTATCCGTTCGTATTCGGCGCGACTCCGCTTGCCGACTCAATGGACTCCTGGCACGTCAAGACCTGGGCAGACACGGGCCATGAACTTGTTCATGTGTTTGCAAATATCGGTTTTTATGACCCCCGCAGGGGCTACGGCGACTATCACACTCCCTTCTGGAGCGACAGGGACACCTACAACGAACAGATGGTGGAAACGCTGCTTTGGCGCATTTTAAGGGTTCACCCGCAGGCGAAGATTCTTCTGACCCTGCAAATAGATGTCTACCCGGACTGGCACATTGAGAACCCGCAGGAGCTTATGCGAAATCAAAACAACGACTGCTTCGTCGTCGGCCACCATTTCCGCAGAATAGGCAGCGACCCGGACCGCTCGAAGCAGGAAGTTTTGGCACCGTCATTTTTTTCCGAAAAGCTTGTCGCCGACGAAAGCAGGGCGGTAGAAAGATTCATTAATAAACTCGAAAGCACCGTTCCCGGCAAGGCCGTAATCGGCTATGTCATAGGAGGTCACCAGGACCTGCAGAACTACATGTGGCACCCGCCTAACGGTATTCGTGCCGTTGATCCCAACGCATGGGGCGACTACAGCATACCGGCAAGAAGGGCCTTCAAAAACTGGGCCCGAGATAAATACCGGAGCATCGTTACGCTCAACGAAGCATGGAAAACAGATTACAAAAGCTTTGTCGATGTAACCCCGCCCGAAGCAGAGTCTCTGATAGGCGGCTTTCGTTATCACGACCCCGAAACAGAGCAGCGTGCCGTCGACTTCAAATTCTTCCTCACCCAGGGCAGATCGAGCTATATTTTAAAACTCGCTCGCGTCGTGCGCAAAGCATCCTCGCGAAACATCATTATCGGCGCCTACAGCGGCGAATCCGGCTGTCGAAGCGACGTGGTCGACAACCATCGAATGCTGACAGACCCCGACATGGACTTCCTCTTCCACCAGCCGTTCTATGGCGACCGCCTGCCGCCTTCGCCTTCCGGCATCAGTGCGGTGCTCGGTTCACACCAGCTTAATGGCAAGCTTTTCATCTGCGATATGGACCATCATACCTGGCTCGGCAGGCCCCTCGGTAAGCTCGTTGCCGGCAAAGGCGTCAGTCAGAATGACCGCATGGTAGGTCGGGCACATAATATACAGCAGCTCCGCGCAATGTGGCGGCGGGAGATCGGCAGGCTTGCAGTCAACGGTTTAGGCTGGCACTACCATCCGCTGCACGGTGCCCACATGTTCGAAGCCGACTCCATCGACGAAGAACTCATAACCATCCGCAAGTGGGTTGAGAGCGTGAAAACACCCTCGCCGCTGAACCCGGTTTCGCAAGTCGCGGTTATCTTTGACGAAAAGTCTATTCCGTATCTCCGCTCGGGCCTGTCCCGCCTGCACTGGAACTGGTGGCACACCCAGGTCGAACAGCTTAACTCCTCCGGCGTGCCGTATATGGCGTATTACGCCGACGACCTGCGCCAGGGAAAGATCCCGCCCGCAAAGTTGTATATCTTCATTAACCAGTTGAACCTTGATAAGGAAATGTCCGCAGCTGTCGAAAAACTTAAGGCCCGGGGCAGGACCCTCGTCTTTAAGCAGGATGCCGGTTTTGTGCAGCACAGCCGCGGCGAAATGGGCCGTGTAAGCAAAGTTATCGGCATGGACATGCGACTTATAGAAACCGCTGAAACCAGCCCCGCAAACACCGCACTTGAAACTGACCACCCTCTGGCCGGCGCGATCAAAAACGTCCTTGCTCAAGGTATTTCCCCAGCCGAAGAAGGATTCTTACCTGTTGAAAAAGGGCTCACTATAAACGATCCCGATGCCGCTGCACTCGCGAATTATCAAGGCACAGACATCCCCGCGCTTGCCGTTAAAGACCACGGCACATGGAAGAGCGTTTTCGCAGGCACCGACTTACTTACCGCCGGGCTTTTCCACGCCCTTGCTGAATACGCCGGCGCCTGGGTTATCGCGCCAACAGGTTACGCTGTCGCCTCCAGCGACAATGTACTGATGATCCACCCCCTCGAATCAGGAAAAGTTGAAATTGAATTAGACAGACCCGCAAAGCTGAAACCCCTCGGGGATCGGGTTTTGAATATTCAGTCAAAAAAGAAGCATATACTGGACCTTGAAAAAGGAAATACTTATATTTTCGACCTCGTAAGAGATTGAAAAGGATTTGATGTGTATTGGCAGGGGGGGTAAATTATAAAGCTCAAAACCTGCGTTTATTCAGGTTTTGGGTTGATGCCTGCAAATTCTTGGCGACTAACTTGACCCATAAATACGCTATCTTTTTTGTGTGTCCGGCATTTTATCTTTTGCTTTTTTGAGAACCAGCCGTCATAAACTTGAATTTTTAACTTAAATTGTGTATAATATAATTTGAAGAAAATAATTCTTAACCGGACCCTGCGGGGTCTTTTTTTAGTTCGGAGGTTATTTTAGAGATTGGAAAAACTGCGTGAGCAGCTAAAGGTCAGGAAAGAGCGGGCGACACTGGTAGCTGCCGTATTCAAAAAAAAAGGTTTTAATGACGATCTTGTCGAGCTTACGGCACTTGCCCAAACAGCGGGGGCGGTGATTGTTGACCGCTTCCAGCAGAAGATAAACGAGCCCAATACCGCCACCTACATCGGCAAGGGCAAGGCCCACCAACTGGCCGACCGTGTAAAAAAATTCAAAACCGATGTCGTTATTTTCGACAACGATCTTTCCCCCGCGCAGATACGCGAGCTTGAAAAAATTCTCGGGGTAAAAGTACTCGACCGCAGTGAGCTTATTCTTGACATATTCGCCACCGGCGCCAAAACACACCAGGCCAAGCTTCAGGTCGAACTTGCCCAGCTTCAGTACACATACCCGAGGCTTACCCGAATGTGGTCGCACCTTGATACCGTAACCGGCGCAGCAGGCGGAACCGCGGCAGGGGCGGTCGGAGGTATCGGCACGAGGGGAACCGGAGAAAAGCAGCTCGAGATCGACAGGCGCCTGGTGAACAAGAGGATAACCGAGCTCAAACGACAGCTCGCACAAATAGACAACCGAAAACTTCGCGAAATCGACGGACGCGGAGGCTTTTATAAGATTTGCCTTGTGGGATACACCAATGCCGGCAAAAGCACGCTTATGAACCGCCTGACCGATGCAGGCGTGTACGTCCAGGACAAGCTGTTCGCAACGCTGGACACACGCACCAAGCGCTGGAAAGTGGACGGCTCTGTCGAGGTGCTGCTCAGCGACACGGTTGGTTTTGTCCGGCACCTGCCGCACCATCTTGTCGCCTCGTTCAAGGCCACGCTCGAAGAGGCGGTCAATGCCGATCTGCTTATCCACGTGGTGGACGTTTCCTCGCCGGAAGTATTCGAGCAGATCGAGAGCGTAAAGAATGTGCTTGGCGAACTCGGCTGCGGGGACAAAGAATCGCTTATCGTTTTGAACAAGGCCGATGCCGCCAACAGTATCGAGACTATCGAATCACTGCAAACGATATATCCTGCGTCGATATGCGTTTCGGCAAAGTCCGGGCTTAATATGGAACTGCTCTGTGACGCCGTGCTGAAAAGATTCCGAGGCGGCGAGGTAACCGTCAAGGTCAGCCATGACGCCTCCAACGGCAAGGTGCAGTCGTTCCTGAGGGCGTCGGGCAGGATAATAAGCGAGCGATATAACGACAGCGAAGTGTCCATCGAGGCAAGGCTGGGCAAACGGCAGATATCGCTGCTGAAAAGTCTCAGGCCCAAACGCCTCGAAATCCAGGAAGTGTAGAGGTTATACTTTTAACCGCCGTATTTGTTGAACCACGCCCGCTGGTCGAAGGGTTTCTTTTGAGGCTGTTTGTAATTGCCTGCTTCTTTGCCGACGGGTAAAATAACACGCGGTATCTTGCCTTGCGGTATATCGAGCATCCGACCTATCTTCTCTGCCCGCTCGTCCACCCTCAGCCAGCCGTCGATCCAAACCGATCCGTATCCAAGCGCGGTTATCGCAAGCAGCATGTTCTCAACCGCAGCCGCACAGTCCTCGACCTCAAACGAATGCCCCTCGTAGCACGCCTCGGGGGTCTTGTTGACAAGACATACAATAATCGCCTTTGCCTGCTCCAGGGCCTTGTTTCCGGTGTGCAGTCCTGCGATGTCTTTAACAAGCTGCGGGTCGTTGACGATGACGAACTCCGTGGTCTGCATGTTTTTGCCCGTAGGGGCAGCCAGGCCCGCCTCGACTATTTTGACAAGATCGCCCTCCGGCACAGCCTCCTCGGAAAACCCGCCGCGATAACTGTGACGCTTCGATATAGCTTCAAATAATTCCATCATCGATCCTCCTTGAGGAAAACTGATTAACAAAACAACCAAACAAAAACGGGCCGCACCGGGACAGTCAAGCGACAACTCCGGGTCCGACCCGTGCATTCAACAGAATATTGCAAAAATCTTTGTTAGTTGCTGAGTTCCTTTTTCATATCTTCGCCGGCGTCTTTGGCGTCCTTGGCTGCATCTTTCATCTGGTCCATAGCCTTGTCCTCGTCGCTCTTACAGCCGACCAGGCTCAGACTCGAAAACGCGATAACAACACAGGTAACGATTAATAAAGCCTTCTTTTTCAAATCTTTCATTTTTAACCCCTTTTTCAAATAATCAATTAAACAATAGATCAAAATGCCGGACATACCCGACTAACATGACATATTGTATACAGCTTCGCCACTACTATGCAAGCAAAAAAACAATAATGGATGTAAAATATTTATAGATGCCCAATGTCAATAACCCCCACGGCCCTGAAAAGTAAATTCAGCCCCGGCTCTTGACTCGCTTGTGCTTTTTCATCAGCTTTACGAAGTCGTCGAACAGGTACTGCGAATCGTGCGGCCCCGGCGATGCCTCCGGGTGATACTGAACCGAAAAGGCCTTTAGCTTATCGCTTCGGATACCCTCGACGGTGTTGTCGTTAAGGTTCATGTGCGTTATCTTAATATCCCGGGCCTTGAGCGAGTCAATATCCACGACAAACCCGTGGTTCTGGCTGGTTATCTCTATTGCCCCTGTCGCGAGATTCTTAACAGGGTGGTTCGCGCCGTGATGCCCGAACTTGAGCTTATAAGTTGTCCCTCCCATAGCAAGCCCCAAAAGCTGATGGCCAAGGCATATACCGAAGACAGGCACTTTGCCCAGAATTCCGCGAATGCTTTCAACCGCGTATTCGACCGGTGCCGGGTCCCCCGGGCCGTTGCCCAGAAATACACCATCGGGCTTTCTTTTCAGAACGTTTGCCGCAGAGGTCTTCGCCGGTACTACATGCACATCGCACCCATTCGAGCGAAGCAGGCGCAATATATTTTCCTTTATCCCGAAATCGTAGGCAACCACCTTATAAGCGGCCTTGGGCGGGGTCTGCGGATCCAGTACATTAACCACCCCCTCCGTCCAGCGGTAGGGCTTTTTAACTGTCACATTTTTTACAATATCCCGCCCCACAAGCGAAGGATGCTTTTCCATCCTCTCCATCAGCCGGTTTTTCGAAAAATCCTCGTTGGACATTATCCCCTTCATCGCTCCCTGCTGGCGAATATGACGCACAAGCTGTCTTGTATCTATGCCCTCAATCGCCACAACCTTGTTTTTGTCAAGGTACTCCGAAAGCGTCGCCTGGTTACGCCAGTTGCTCGGATACGAGCAGTTTTCCCGTACGATAAATCCCGAACAGAAAATCTTTCGCGCCTCCCAGTCCTCGTCGTTAGTGCCGTAATTGCCGATAAGCGGATATGTCATCGTAACGATCTGCTCATGATACGACGGGTCGGTAAGTATCTCCTGGTAGCCTGACATGGCCGTGTTAAATACAACCTCTCCGCATGCCGTGCCCCGCGCCCCGAAACTGCTGCCCTGAAATACCGTTCCATCTTCTAATAGTAGGATCGCTTTCAATTTTATCCCTTCTTATTTTTCCCCGCGTTCCTGTAATATAACTGTATCGGCTTGACCGCCATTTTCTTGCTTTTCATCGCCTCAATCGCCTTGACCAGCGCAGCGGCCCCGCGGATCGTTGTCACGTAAGGTATCCGCGAATCAAGCGCGTTCCTGCGTATGGAGAACGAATCGAGTATCGACTGCTTGCCCACCGTCGTATTTATAATAAGATCGACCTCGTGATTGATTATCGAATCGACAATATTAGGCCGGCCCTGCTTAACCTTAAGAACAAACTGTGACGGAACATTATTTTTAATAAGCTCCATGCACGTACCCTTTGTCGCCAGTATAGTAAAGCCCAGCCGATGAATATCTTTCGCGATCTGAACAGCCTTTTTCTTATCCGAGTCTTTTACGCTCAAAAATACCGTCCCTGAAGTCGGTATCATATTATCAGACGCCATCTGCGACTTCGCATACGCCATCCCGAAATCATCATCGAGCCCCATCACCTCGCCCGTCGAAAGCATCTCGGGCCCAAGCAGAATATCCACACCAGGAAACTTAAGGAACGGGAACACAGCCTCTTTAACCGCGTAATGCGAAGGAACCTTTTCTTTCGTAAACCCGAGCTCTTTGAGACTGTACCCGGCCATTATCTTCGCAGCCAGCTTCGCCAGCGGAACACCGATAGTCTTACTGACAAAAGGTACCGTCCTTGACGCACGCGGGTTGACCTCGAGAATATAAATGTCGTTATCCTTGATAGCGTACTGAATGTTAATAAGTCCCCGCACATCCAATTCCAGCGCAAGCCGCTTGGTCTGATCAATCACCTCGTCGATTATCTTCTTGCTTATCGAAACAGGCGGCAGCGAACACGCCGAGTCACCCGAATGAACGCCCGCCTCTTCGATGTGCTCCATTATTCCCCCTATAACCACCGTCTCGCCGTCACATATCGCGTCAACGTCAAGTTCCGTAGCGTCGTCAAGGAATTTATCGATAAGTATCGGGTGCCTGCCCGAAGCCTCCAGCGCGTTTGCCACGCAGTTCTGCAGCGACTGCTCGTCGTAAACTATCTCCATCGCCCGACCGCCCAGCACAAACGAAGGCCGAATCAAAAGCGGGTAACCAAGCTTCTTTGCTATCTTCAGCGTTTCCTCCAGCGATGTCGCCGTCCCGCTGAACGGCTGCTTGAGCTTAAGCTTCTCCACCAGCTTATTGAACTGCTTGCGGTCCTCGGCACGGTCTATGCTCTCGGGACTGGTCCCGATTATCGGCACGCCCGCTTCCTTCAACGGTGTGGCCAGCTTCAGTGGAGTCTGGCCGCCGAACTGCACGATCACCCCGTCGGGCTTTTCCTTTTCGACAATATTCATCACGTCCTCGAACGTCAGCGGCTCAAAGTAAAGCCTGTCCGAAGTGTCATAGTCCGTGCTCACCGTCTCCGGGTTGCAGTTGACCATGATCGACTCAACCCCTATCTCCTTCATCGCGAACGCGGCATGAACGCAGCAGTAATCGAACTCGATGCCCTGCCCGATCCGGTTCGGCCCTCCGCCGAGGATCATCACCTTGCGGCGTGTGGTCGGTTCTGCTTCGCACTCCTGCTCCATTGTCGAATAAAGATAAGGCGTGTGGGCCTCAAACTCCGCGCCGCAGGTATCGACCATCTTATAAACCGGGGCGATGCCGTTTTCGGCCCGCTTTTTGCGAACCTTCAGCTCGTCTGTCTTAAGCAGTTCGCTTAATCGAATATCGCTGTACCCGTATTCTTTGGCCTTGGCTAATGTTGCAGCCGGAAGCGAAGAAAGTGTCTTTCCCTTCAGCTTTCGCTCGAAGTCTACTATGTCCTTAATGTTGTTAATGAACCAGGGGTCGATACCCGTCAGCTCGTTAACATCCTCGACCGGCATCTTTCTGCGGAGCGCCTCGGCAACATACCAAATCCTGTCCCAGCTTTGTGTACGCAGCTTGTCACGCAGGTCAGACTTTGACAGCGCACCGGGAATATGCTTCGAGCTCAGCGAATACCTGTCGATCTCCAGCGAGCGTATCGCTTTCTGGAACGACTCCTTGAACGTCCTGCCTATGGACATGGCCTCGCCCACAGACTTCATCTGAACCGTCAGGGTCGGGTCAGTCTTGGCGAACTTCTCGAACGTAAACCTCGGCCACTTCGTAACACAGTAATCAATCGTCGGCTCAAAGCACGCAGGCGTCTTCTTCGTTATATCGTTCGGTATCTCATCGAGCGTATACCCCACCGCCAGCAGCGATGCTATCTTCGCAATCGGGAACCCCGTCGCCTTCGACGCAAGCGCCGAACTTCGCGAGACCCGGGGATTCATCTCAATAACGTACAGCTTACCGTCCCGAGGGTTGACCGCGAACTGAATATTCGACCCGCCCGTCTCGACGCCTATCGCCCGCATTATCTTCAGCGAAGCGTCACGCATAAGCTGATATTCCTTGTCCGTCAGCGTCTGGGCCGGTGCGACCGTCACACTGTCGCCCGTATGTATACCCATCGGGTCAATGTTCTCGATGGAACAGACTATGACCACGTTGTCCTTATTGTCCCGCATGACCTCGAGCTCGTATTCCTTCCAGCCGACCACCGACTCCTCGACCAGCACCTGGTTGATAGGGCTAAGGCTCAGCCCCCACTTGATCCGCTCTTCGAACTCGGTCATATTATACGCGACATTTCCGCCCATGCCCCCCAGCGTATAGGAAGGCCGTATAATAACAGGAAACCCTATCTCTTCCACGAGTTTCTCGGCCTCACGCCAGCTGTGAACATACCCGCTTTTCGGCACTTCAAGCCCGATCTTCTCGATGGTCTTCTTAAACCTGTCCCGCTCCTCGGCACGTTTGATCGCCGCAAGGTTCGCCCCCAGCAGCTTTACCCCGTATTTTTTCAAAACACCCGATTCCGCGAGCTTAACAGCGGTATTGAGCCCCGTCTGTCCGCCCAGCGTGGGCAAAAGCGAATCAGGCTTTTCCCGCCTGATAATAAGCTCAACCGCCTCGGGAGTGATAGGCTCGATATACGTCCTGTCGGCCAGTTCCGGGTCGGTCATGATGGTCGCCGGGTTCGAATTGACCAGTACGACCTTAAATCCCTCCTTTTTAAGGGCCTTACATGCCTGGGCACCCGAATAATCAAATTCACAACCCTGGCCGATGATGATAGGCCCCGAACCGATGATAAGAATCTTTTTTACATCCCTGCGTTTGGGCATCAAACAGGTCCTTTTGCTCTTTTAAGCGTACTTCCGTTATATTCTCGACTGTGTGACTATAAATTGGGGCCATTATAGCAAAACATGAGAAAATGAAAACCCTGTTAGTAAAAAAAGTTGCATTTTTTTAAGACAGCAGGATTAATCGCAATCTGGCAGAGGTGTTCTGCTGATTGCGGTTTTCGCCGGATATAAGGAAATCTTCAGCGTATAACTGTTCAAAAATATTCCATATGCCCGCCAATATGATAATGTTTTACCAGAGCCAGTTCATCGCCTGATTCCGCAAATCCTCAAAGTCCGTAATGTCATCGCCGTTATAGTTCCCTTCCTGCCAGTCGGTGTAATCTTTCAGCCAGCCCTCGGCGAAACGCATGAAATCGAGATAATTCACCGTCGAATTACCGTCGCTGTCTCCGCCAACATAAGGCGGTGTGTTCTGCAGAATGATATAATCTATCTCGACGTGCCCGGTTATGGCATTTTGGGCCACAACAAAACGTATCTGCTTTATCCTGTCTTTCCAATCCGGCTCTTTATCAGGCAGATCGACGATGTACTCCTCGAACTCGGCCTGGTATGCTTCGGTGTTGATACGGTTCGACTTCTGCACCGTCCAGCTCGGGTCAACGTCTGTTATCCACCCGAACCTCGCGATCGTATCCGAAGTGCCGTTTTTAAGCCTTACCCGCAGATACCTGTAATCGCTTGCCGGAAAATCAAGCTCATCCGAATATACCCAGCACTTGCCCGCAAGGTCCATCTTGAGTGCCCCTTCCCTTGCCTCGGCGTTGATAAAGCTGTTTTCAAACCTCATGCCCTGGAAGTCGCCTTCCTCCACGAAAGTCATATCAAGCCTGCTCATCGAGACGGGCCTGCTTCTCTTGGAGACATTTCCCGCCGCGTCAATCGCCTCGACCTCATAAACGTCCGTCACAACCGCCGCGCTGTCGGTATATATCGGTGCTTTCGTGCTGCCCAGCAGCGTTCCATTTTTGTAGACCCTGTACATCCACACGCCGTAATTGTCAAAAGTGTCCTGCCAGTTAAGCGAAAGCTCCGCAGGCGAATTACGATAAGAACACTGCACACCGATTGGCGCATCAGGCGCTGTCGTGTCGTTTTTGCCTATAATATATACCTTGCTGTCCTCGTTAATATCAAAGTTAATCGTTACCGTCTGCCCGTTGACACTGTAGCTCGGAGTGACAGCCTGGGAATCTGTTATTTCCGTAACCTGCTGCACCGGTATCCAGTTCGGAACCGTCACCTGGACGTTGGTCCCGTTAACCGGGTCCTGGTCGTAGTGCTTGTGCCAGTGCCCTAAGTCTAACCACGAATCTATATTATAATTGCAGACTATAACGACCACCGCGTCCTCGGTGACGATAGCCCTGCTCAAAAGACTTGAACTGCCGACGTTTACAATATCCGCCGTCTCACCGTAAAGAACAAGCGAACGTATCTGGTTGAGTTTTTTCGCGCATTGTTCTCCTTCGGCGTACTGCGTCGGATGGTCATCCTGCTCGCCCGGACCGTGATCGAACCACATAAACCCTTTCGAACCCATCATCACATGTGTCCAGAACTGCACATCGATTCCCCACGGTTCCGGCTGATGGTCACCCCATGTGTCGGCCGCAAGCTGAGGCCAGCACCACAACAGCTTCGGCTCACACGTGTCTTTCAAGGCCTCCATGTATGCAGGCAGTTCCTCGAACTCGCCCCCGCTTCCACCCAGTGCGTTCGGCGCGTACATTATATAATGGTCCATCCCCACGATATCCGTCACATGCCCGTACTTGCCAAACCTGTTGTTCTTGGCCATGTTCAGATAAGTCGGGTGCGTCGGGTCATACTGCCTGCAGTTATACTGCTCCTGTATCAGCCCCGAAACAGGCTGGGCAGAAAAATCCGGTTCGTCCGACAAAAACCACGCCAGTATCGCCGGGTTGCCCCTGTTCATCGCAAGGTCCGATGTACTGTTTTCAAGCGGGAAGCTCTTTACATAATATTTATAATACATCGCGTTTATCCTGCTGTAATTCTCCGAGCCGGTGTTGCAGTTAAAAAGTATCTCGCGAACATACTGCTGTTCTGCCTGCTCAGTTTCCTCGTCAAGGCTGCTCGCCCAGCTTCCTATCGGTACAAAAGGCTCGACCAGCCGATAAGGTGCTCCCGTCCAGACTGTCCCGCCGCCGGCACGCGCGGCCTGTATCTTGATAAAAAACTCCGTCATCGGTTCGATACGAGAAGGGAAACTTACTTTGATGATCCCTACTTCCTCTGCCGGTGTGATAACGTTATCGCCGACATAACTGCACTGCGATGTAACATCATCGGTCATGTAAACCAAGTTTATGGTATAGCTCGCGTTGTCAAGGTTGCGCAGAAAAAGATAAACGCTCTTAAAATCCCTGCCCGGGATAACCGAGCCCAGCCGCAGTTTCGGGTGACTCAGCGTTGTCGTATCGCTGTCCCAGGTCCCGCTCGAAGACTGAACGGCAACTGTGATATTCTGACCGTCGGCTATAGGTGCGTCATAGCCCTTAATATATATCGCGCCCATCTGACCGGCCTCGATAGTTTGAGGCAGATTCATCCACCATTCTATCGTTCCGTTACCGGCAAGAGTGTCAAGGTCGGTTCCGTTTAGCAATACCTGGCTGATGCTCCGCGCCGTGCCGTCGTTATTTTTTATGTAAACATAAGCGATTCCGCCGTTATCTTCGTCGCCGCTGTCGTCGTAAGACTCATTCGTAAAAGCCTTGTGAAAAATGATATCCTCGACAGTTACAGTTGCCAAAACGTTCAGGTTCGCAGTGAAAATTATAACAGCGAATATAATTGCCTGAAACAGCTTGTTAATTGTGGCGTGCATTTGCAAAACCTCCGAAAAAACTGACCTCGAATACTAATTAGCGGTATATCGGACATTTACTTCTTAAAATAAAAAGAAAAGCCGAAGTTTGTCAAAACCATAAAAATTATACAAAAAAGCATGTGTCGGTGTCAAGCATTATCCAGCCGCTCCAATTAAGGAATAAACGTTAAAATATGTCCTGAACTTGCCGGAATGCAGAGGTAAATGACAACGAAATATTACAATTAATATATGATTGATAAGTTTTTTAAAAGTAGTTGCATTTCGGTGTTTTTATAGGTCTATTTTTTATATGTCGTTTATAGGGTGGGAAATCTCATCATACTTTAATCTTATAGTTGAAGTTTAATGAAGCTTTAACACCACGGATTGTCGTAATTGGGTAAATTTGCCCTTACATACTTTCTTATTCTGGTTTTGCCCAGTCCATTGGAAACTGATTATAATCAGGCAGAATTGCATTTTGCCTGCCTGATATAATTATCACGCCAAGTCAACACATTTATCCTGCTGAAAGCGTTTTGTAAATACTCCACAATCCAAGAACGATAGTCAACACTGCAATAGCCGCCTTAAGCTTGCGTTCAGAAATAAATTTGACACTCTTGGCACAAAGCGGAACAGAAAAAACGGCCCCAAGCGTAATCCACAAGGTTAGAGACCAATCTGTTTTTTTCCCGCCGATAAGCAAATACATCGCTACACCAACCGCACAGGTAATGCATTCAGAAAGCGCTGTGATTCCGATAGCATTTTTTCCCTCAACGCCGGATAGAACTTGTCCTGCAGTCACTACAGGGCCATAGCCGCCTCCGCTGAGTCCCTTGTTGAATGCTGCCAGTAAACCCAATCCTGAAATCTTCCAATATGAAAAGGCTATTGTCTTATTGAACATTATGAGAATCAAAATGCCCATTGATAGCACAAGTACTCCAATGTACATTTTCAACCAAAATACAGGAATACTCACTGCCACAAATACCGAAACTATAGCCCCAACAGCACTGCAGACACCAAATAGTAGAGCTACTTTCAAGTGCATTGGAAAAGAACGACGAACATTTTGAAAGTATTTTGCCGGATGCAGAAGCTCTTGTATACGCAGGGCATCCTGATTGCTTGGACGAAAGTTGACATTGCCTTCAATATGATGAAAAATACTTGCCAGCAGCCCACATACAAGTTGGCTTAATAGAATTGCAGGTACAATCTGGCCCGGTGTAAATCCCATCAGCAAAAACAGAGGCGTTAGAGTGGTACCATAACCCATTCCCAGTGTGGCGTCCATATATTCACAGAGAAACGAAAGCACTGCGATAATAAAAATGAGTTGGACCGTTAATTCCATCGGTATTCTTTCAAATCAAATCTTTTAATGTCAATTGTTCCAGTTTGCCTGCGATGTAGTCACGGATATCCTGGAGTACCTCGATAAATTTAGTTTCCTTTTGGATTGGAGTATCCGAATAAAAGTATTTGCTTACCGATTCGGTTGGTGCCAAAGCTCCGTCCATCAATCGAATGATAGATGCCAATGTGATTTCTTTCGGTGCTCGAGCCAATTGATAGCCGCCTTGATTTCCACGACGCGTTCGGATGAGTTGATTTTGCCTCAGGGACATTAGCAATAGTTCGAGATATTTTTTAGGAATGTCACAAGCTTCGACAATCTCGTCGACTTTTACAAACTTCTCTTTTGGCTGCCGTGCCAAGTACACCATGGCAAGAATTGAATACTCACTTTTAGTTGTCAGCTTCATGTTTACCTTTCTATATCATCTCTATGTATATAATAGAGAAGTGTCGGCTAAATTTCAAGCTAAATTTATAAATACAATATTCCTACATTTGAAGATGACTCCTCATACAGCGTTCTTTTATTGCCAGAAGGTCTTTCATCACGTTGTGCAATTTCCCGCTGTGCTCTTCCGTGCCGAACGCGTCGTGCAGTTGTCGGTAGAGCTTGTAAAGCTCGGCATATACCCGGTGGTTTTCAGCTATGGGCTTGTACGTAGTTTCCTTAACGCCCGTCATTGCATCCTGGGCCTTTTCAAAGCTGTCATAGCCTCCCTTTGTCTTTCCTGCGACAACCGCTGCGGCAATCGCAGAACCCAGTGCGCATGTCTGGCCCGAACGAGAGACTTTCATTTCACAGCCGGTCACATCGGCATATATCTGCATAAGCATGGGGTTCTTTTCGGCGATTCCCCCGCAATTGACGACTTCAGCGATATTTACACCGAACTCTTTGAAGCGGTTGATAATGGTCAATGCCCCAAAGGCCGTTGATTCGATCAGCGCCCGGTAAATTTCTTCCGGCCTGGTATGCAGTGTCTGCCCTAAAAGCAATCCGGTTAACCTCTGGTCCACAAGGATTGTGCGGTTGCCGTTGTTCCAGTCCAGTGCCAAAAGCCCCGACTGACCGGGTTTGAGTTTGGCCGCCTTTTCAGTAAGTGCTGCGTGGTCGCCGCTTCCCTTGCCCCCGGGCTGAATATAATTGACAAACCAGTTAAAGATGTCACCCACCGCCGACTGTCCGGCCTCGAGCCCGAAAAAGCCAGGCAGGATGGAACCGTTAACAATCCCGCAAATACCAGGGATATCGGGCAGATCCTCTGCTGCGGGTGAGACGACCATATCGCACGCGCTGGTGCCGATTATCTTTACAAGCACCCCGTTTTTGATACCTGAGCCCACTGCCCCGAGATGCGCATCAAACGCGCCCATTGCAACCGGGATACCTTCCGGCAAACCAAGCTTGCCGGCCCATTCTGCGGTTAAATATCCCGCGGCGGTGTCGATAGCGTATGTCTGGTCGCTTAATGTGTCCCTTAACTTGCCGAGTTTGGGATCGAGCATCGACAGAAATTCCTTGTCCGGGTAACCGCCCCACGCATCGTTGAACATCGCCTTGTGTCCTGCTGCGCAGCGACAGCGTTTGATAACCTTCGGATCACTCGTCCCGGTCAAAAGTCCCGTCATATAATCGGCATGTTCGACCCAGGTATATGCCGCATCAAAAACTTTCTCATCAACACGTAAACAATGCAGAATTTTGCTGAAAAACCACTCGGAAGAATATGTCCCGCCGCATTTAGCCAGGTATTGAGGCCTGTGCTTTGCGGCAAGTTCCGTGATCTGGGCCGCTTCTACATAGCCTGTATGGTCCTTCCACAGCCATGCCTGGGCATTGAGGTTGTCTTTGAAAGCGTCCTGCAGACCAAGCGGGGCACCATGTTCGTCCACGGGGATCGGTGTTGAACCGGTCGTGTCCACGCCGATGCCGATCACGCCGGACGCATCGAAACTGCTGTCGGCTTTTTTAGCAGCCGTAATCGAGTTTTTAACCGTGGTTACAAGCCCGTCTATGTAATCCTGCGGATTTTGACGAGCGAGATTATGGTCCGAAGGGTCCAGAATGATCCCCATATCCCCGGTCGGGTAATTGAAAACATCCGTCGCAAGTTCCGAACCATCGGCTGTGTTGACAATGATGCAGCGAACGGAATTACTGCCGTAATCAAGACCAATTGTATAAGCCATCTACACTTCTCCAATATTCGTATGAATGAACATATTTGCCGTACCCATATACCATATATTACTCAAAATATGCCGCTTAGCAAATATTTTTCATCCCCTTAGACGTGCCCTGTTTTGGAGCGGGGCGGTGTTATGCGAAGTTTTCACCCGCTTCGGCGAGCCATTGGTCGGTCCATGCGTCGAGCTGTTCCTGCACATCACTGTAGGCCGGATCGTTTATCAGGTTGTTGAGCTGATATGGGTCCTTCTCGTTGTCAAAGAGCTGCCATGCAGTTACCTTGCCTCCGGTTTGGCCTGCGGGGTCCCGGCGTTTTGTATAGGTGTAACGTGGTGTTCGCACGCCGCGGTAGTCGGCCAGTTCGGGTACCTTCTCGGTCATGTAGTTGCCCTCGGGCGGGCGGATGTACATGATCGGGGCGTATTTACGGGTGGCCGGGGACTTTCCCTTAATGTGGTTTGTAAAGTCTATGCCCTGCATTTGCCGGTCCGGCTGTACCCCGCAAAGGCCAAGCAGCGTCGGGGCGATGTCCACGCTTGAGAAAACCTCTTTCGAGGTTCGGCCTTTCGGCACAGCAGCGGGCCAGTTTATGATAAACGGCACGAGTACGGATTCGTCCCATGGCCAGCGTTTGTGCATCTGCCCGTGAGACAGCAGCAGTTCACCGTGGTCGCTGGTGAATATGACAATGGTGTTCTCGGCAATGCCGAGTGTTTCGAGCCTGGTCATCAGTTGACCGACGAGTTCGTCGATCGCACTTATATGGGCGTAAAAATAGAGGTGGTTCTGTTTGAGCTTATCGGTCCGGTCATTTTCGGGGACGTTCGGGCGAAGCTCGACATTTTCGCCTTTGGACCCGAGCTTGTCTTTGTAATAATCGAGCCACTTTTTCGGCGGCGCCGGAACACTGAACGGCGGGTGCGGCTTGTTGGGACAGCACATCACCGCAAAAGGCTCGTCGCTGTTTGCGTCGATGAAGTCAAACATTGTGTTGAACATACCGGCAGGGGGGTAATCGCCCCAGTGCACGAGCCTGCCTTTTTCGTCAAAGTAGCCTTTAATACGTTTTTTCCGGTCAATATAGTATCTCTCGGCCCAGAGGTCGTCGAACCCGAACCGTGCAGACCCGGGCGGGACCTGCTCTGCCTGCATGGGTTTCCCGTCAAGTCCTGTGAAAGTCCCTTTCTCCTGGTTGTAGAGGTGCCACTTGCCCACGTAGCCGGTTTTATAACCGGCCTTTTTAAGCTGCCTTGCCCAGCTTGGGTTTGATGGGTGCAGTCCGTAGTTGCCGGTGTTGGCGCATCGGCTGGCGTTCCAGAGCATCCCGTTCTGGTGGGACATCATGCCGGTAAGCTGAATCGCGCGGTGCGGCACGCAGATCGGGTTGTTGGATACGCAGTTGGCAAATGTCATGCCCCCCCGGGCAAGTCGCTCGAGGTTGGGGGTATGTACCTGTTCAGACAAGCCCAGGGACCACGCGCGCTGCGGCATTTCATCGACCATTATGTACACAAGATTGGGCTTGCGAAGCTTTTGAGCTGGCTGTGTTTGCTCGCAGCCCGACAACAGCGCCGGAACACTTGCCGAAAGACCAACACCGAGCGTTCGTTTGAGGAATTGACGACGTTTCATATTCGTATCCATTTTGCCCCTTTTGCTTAACACAACTCACGGGTGTATTCTATTGGATTTCTTACCAAAAGGCAAGGGCAACGGATAAGCTATGGCCGTCAGATTCGCTGTGATAAGGGTTCATCCTGCCGGCGGATTAAACCTTTCCTAATATGAGTGTCGAGTTGTGGCCGCCGAATCCGAGCGAGTTACTCATTGCGTAGTCAAGTTTTGCCTCTCTCGCCTCGTTCGGCACGTAGTCTATCTTCGGGTCGCATTCTGGGTCAACGTTATCGAGGTTTGCAGTCGGAGGTATCTTCGAAGATTCGATAGCCTTGGCAACGGCGATAAGCTCGACAGCCCCGCTTGCGCCGAGAAGGTGCCCCAGGCAGCTTTTGGTAGAGCTTACCGTCAGCTTGTAGGCGTGATCGCCGAAGACGCTCTTTACAGCAAGACTTTCCGCCGCGTCGTTAAGCGGCGTGCTCGTGCCGTGTGCGTTTACATACTGAATCTTTTCCGGGGCAAGTCCGGCCTGGTCAAGAGCCCGTTTCATTGCCTCGGCTGCGCCGCTGCCGTCCGGTGACGGGGCGGTAATGTGATAACCGTCGCATGTCGCGCCGTAGCCGATAAGCTCGCAGTAAATCTTGGCACCGCGTTTTTTGGCGTGTTCATATTCTTCAAGTATCGCAACGCCCGCACCCTCTGCCAGGACAAACCCGTCACGATCCTTGTCGAAAGGCCTCGATGCGTGTGTCGGGTCGTCGTTGCGGGTGCTAAGCGACTTAAGCGAGCAGAAAGAGGCCAGGCCGATAGGCGTCAGGGCAGCTTCGGAACCGCCGCTGATCATCACATCGGCTCTGCCGTTCTTTATCTGGTAGAAGGCCTCGCCAAACGAGTGGCTGGCCGATGCGCAGGCGGTAACTACGCACATGTTGGGGCCCTGCAGGTTGTAGTTAATAGCGATACAGCCCGACGCCGCGTTGCCCATCAGCTTCGGCACACAGAACGGAGAGACCTTTGTCGGGCCTTTTTCGAGCAGCCTGATGTGCTGGTCCTCGATCTCCTTAAGCCCGCCGATGCCTGTACCGACAAGCACGCCGGCACGCTCACGGTCGACCTGTTCAAAGTCAATACCGCTGTCCTTGACCGCCGTGATCGCAGAGGCCATCGCCATCTGGGTGAAACGGTCCATTCGCCTGCCCTCACGGTGTGAGAGATAATTTCCGACGTCAAACTTCTTGACCTCCCCGCCTATCTTGACGGGAAATTCCGTGGTATCGAAACTTTCGATCATGGAAATGCCGCTTTTCCCTGCGCACAGGGCGTCGAACATTTCCTGAGCCGTTTCACCGAGGGATGTAACGCATCCCAAGCCGGTAATAACTACACGCCTGTCATTCATAAATATTAATCACCGCTAACTTAGTTCTGGTCCTTGTTTTTCACGATCTCAACGATGTAATCAATGGCAGCTCCGACAGTCTGGATCTTCTCGGCCTCTTCGTCGGGGATGCTCATGTCGAACTCATCCTCGAACTCCATGACCAGCTCGACAGTGTCGAGAGAGTCGGCATTCAGGTCGTTAATAAACGATGTCTCCCGTTTGATCTCGGACTTGTCAACGCCCATCTGTTCGCTGACGATTTCAATTACTTTTGACTCGATTGCAGCTACATCAATATCAGCACTCACTGGCAACCTCCTTACAATAAAGTTGACTTAAATTCACTTTTTAATTACGTTATTTACGAAACAAACAATTTAACACTAAAAACTGACAATTCTCTAACATTTCTTCAGGGCGGTAATATATCGACCGGAGCCTGAGTTTTCAATGTTTTTTTTCAATATTACATCGCCATTCCGCCGTCCACGCACAGAACCTGGCCCGTTATATAACCTGCCTCGTCGCTTGCGAGAAAAGCAACAGCTTTTGCGATGTCGTCCACGGTCCCGAACTTTCGTGCCGGGATCATCTGTTTTGCCCCGTCTTTGACCGGTTCGGGCAGAACATCGGTCATTTCCGTTATGATAAAGCCCGGCGCGATACAGTTGGCGGTTACGTTTTTCTTGGCGACCTCGCGGGCGACGGATTTTGTCATTCCGATAAGGGCCGCCTTGCTCGATGCGTAATTTGCCTGTCCAGCGTTGCCCATAACCCCGGCTACCGAACTTAGGCTGATTATCCTGCCGAATTTACCCCGAACCATCGACGACAAAGCCACCCGGGTCGCGATAAAGGCCGCCCTGAAGTTGACCGCCATAACCTTGTCAAGGTCGTCGTCGCCTATCCTGAGCATAAGGTTGTCGCGGGTTATACCGGCGTTGTTTACAAGTATGCCGATACCGCCGTGCTCCGAAGCCGCACTTTCGAGCGTTTCGGTAAGCTTTGCGGTGTCGGTTATGTCCACTGCTGCGGTTTTGACCGTGTATCCTGCTTCTTTTGCTGATTTTTCCAGGTCCGCAAGCTGGTCGGCGTTGATATCGAGACCGAGTACCTCCCGTCCCTGTGCGAGCAGCTCGAGTACGATCGCTTTTCCGATGCCTCTCGCCGCGCCTGTAACTACTGCTAATCTTTTTGCTGGTTTATCTGCCATTTTCACTCCGTTACTCTCACGCCGCTGCCTGCGACAGAAGAGACTTCAAAGTCTTCTCATCGCTGACGTTGGTCACTTTCATTTTCCTGTTAATGCGTTTCATCAAACCGGTAAGAACTCTGCCGGGTCCGATTTCATAAAATTCGGTGACACCCTCTGCGAGCAGTTTTTCCATGCACTTTTGCCACAGGATCGGCTCGACGAGCTGGCGGACAAGGCCTTTTCTTACCGCTGCCGGGTCGGGGTAATAATCCGTGTCGACATTCGATATTATTTTTGTACCGCCGGGGGTCTGTATTTCAGTTTCGTTAAGGGCCTTTTCGAGCCTCTCTGCCGCTGGTGACATCATTTCTGTATGGAATGCGCCTGCTACGCTTAAGGGGACCGCTTTTATCGCCTCGAACTCCGGTGCAAGTTCGACAGCCCTTTGACATGCCTCCACCTCGCCGCTTATGACGATCTGGCCCGGGCAGTTGAAGTTGGCAGGCTTGAGCAGCCGGCCCTGCGAAGCCTTTTCGCACAGGGCGTTTACCTTTTCTTCGTCAAGGCCGATGATGCTGACCATCGAGCCTTTGGACCGCTCGGCTGCTTCCTGCATTGCAAGGCCTCTTTCACGGACCAGTTTCAGTCCGTCCTCGAAGGAAATAATCCCCGCCGCGTAAAGGGCCGTGTATTCGCCCATGCTCAGCCCCGCGGTAACGTCGGCGGTGAAATTCTCGCCGGTGTTTTCGCCAATAACCTCAAGTATCGCAGCCGATGCGGTGAATATAGCCGGCTGAGATATGTCCGTGCTGTCGAGTTTCTCCTGCGGACCTTCAAAGCAGAGAGTTTTTATATCCATACCGAGTATGTCGTTGGCCCTGTCAAAGACAGCCATCGCAGAAGGGAAGCTTCCGGCAACATCGCCGCCCATGCCCGCCGAATGTGCACCCTGTCCCGGAAATAAAAAAGCCCTTTTCATATTACCATTCCCGTTTGTCATTTTATCAAAACTGAACTACGTTCGCTCCCCATGTCAAACCGCCTCCGAAAGCGACCATCAGCACGATGTCGCCCGGGCCTATCCTGCCCTGATGTTTGCACTCATTCAGCGCGATAGGTATAGAAGCCGCCGAGGTGTTCCCGTATTTTTCTATGTTGATGAACACGCTTTCTTCCTTTAGCTCAAGCCTCTTTCCGACCGACTCGATTATGCGTGCGTTCATCTGGTGGGGGATGTACATTTTTATATCGTCAGTGCTGAGGTTGCATGCCTCGAGGCAGTCGTTTACAAGCTCCACAATCCGCCTGACTGCAAGCTGGTATACCTCCCGGCCGTTTATATTCATAAGTGTCTTCTTGGGGTCGTCCAGCGGCTTGTTTACCGGGTGCCTGGACCCGTAAGCCTGGCAGTTAAGCGAAGTCCATCCGGAACCGTCTGCCGCCGAGGTGCTGTACATTATGCCAAGCGGTTTGGGCTGGTCGCTTTTTCGAACTATCACCGCCCCGGCCCCGTCGCCGAAGAGGATACAGCTCGCCCGGTCCTCGTAGTCGGTTATCCGGCTGAGAGTTTCGGCACCGATTACAAGGGCGTTGTTGTACCTTCCGGTCTTGAGGAACTGTTCGACGATGGATATTCCGTAAACGAATCCGCTGCAAGCCGCGGAAAGGTCGAACGCCCATGCGTTTGTGGCCCCGATGGCATCCTGCACAAAGCATGCGGTTGAAGGAAACACCATTTCAGGCGTTACCGTGGCGACAATGATAAGATCGAGTTCAAGCGGGTCAAGCCCTGCGTCTTCGAGCGCCCTTTTTGCCGCCGTCGAGGCCATTGTCGCGGTGGTGTCGTTTTCACCTGCTATGTGCCTCTCCTTGATTCCCGTACGGGTGGTTATCCACTCGTCGGAAGTTTCGACGAACTTTGTGAAGTCTTCATTGCTAAGGACCTTCTCGGGTAAAAAAGAGCCTGTCCCTGCGATGACCGCATTGTAAGCGCCAGTTGCCGGTTTTACTGGTTTATTCACTGTTGGTAATCCTTACCGTCGATGTTGCCAGATACTCTTCTATCTGCTCGTTAATTTTATTTTCATAGAATTTACGCGTAAAAAGCAGGGCGTTTTTAATCGTCCTGCTCTTGCTCGAACCGTGGCAGATAACCGCTGTGCCCTTAACACCCAGCAGCAGCGCCCCGCCGTATTCGTGCCAGTCGTATTTCTTGTAAATCTCCGTCATCACGCCCTTGAACTGCATCGCCAGCCCGAGGTCCTTTTGCACAAGCTCCTGCTTTATGCTTTTGAAAAGGCCCTCTACGATACCCTCGGTCAGCTTGAGAACGACATTGCCGACAAAACCTTCGCATATCGCCACATCGCAAACTCCGTCCATAAGGTCTCGGCCTTCAATATTGCCGATAAAGTTAAGCCGGTCGTCAGCACGCATAATTTCACGAGTCTTTTTTACGATCGGGTTGCCTTTCGCCTCTTCTGCGCCGATGTTCAGTATCGCAACGCGCGGGTTTTCAATTCCGAGCATCTGCTGGGAATAAATCCTCGCCATGATGGCGTACTGGTAAAGGTTTAGCGGCTTGCACGATATATTGGCACCGACGTCGCAAACCGTTACAGGCCCGCCGAATGTGGGCATAACAACCGCAATGCCCGGGCGGTTGACTCCTTCAAGATTTCTCAGCCTAAGTTGGTACGCTGCCACGCAAGCGCCCGTGTTGCCCGCAGAAACCGCCGCCTCGAATTGCTTATGCGATGCCATCCTTGCCATTATGTTGATAGAGCTTTTCCTCTTTTTTCGCAGTGACTCTATGGGCGGTTCGTCCATTTCGATAACCTCAGGTGCATGGACGATTTTTATCTTGTCATTATCACCTTCGAGTTTTTCGAGGCAGGGCTTAATCTTCTCGCTCTGGCCTATGAGTATAAGCTCATCGTGACCGGGCAGAATCCCTGCTGCCTCTATTACACCCTTAATGATTTCTTCGGGAGCATAATCGCCACCCATGGCGTCAATTGCGATTCGCATTTTTAGCTTGCAGCCTCCTTGCCGAGGTCCAGTGTGATTTTGGGGTTGACATATCCGCAGTTGTCACACGCCGCATGGGCGAGCTTTGCGCTGTTGCAGCCTTTGCAGATCGAATAGTTCGACGCGTAAAGCTTTTTGTGGGCCCGCCTTGTTCTTGTTCTGCACTTACTTGTTTTCTTTTTGGGCAGCATCTTTTGACTCCAAAAAACCCATTAGTGCCCTGATGCATCAGCATCGGGCAAATAACCAATAAAACACCCAGCCGACGCCGGGAGTGTAATAGAAAATATCTATCAGACAAAGGCCTGATAGTAAAGGAAAAATTCGTAAAGGAGCCTTAAATAAGAATTTTCAGCGTCTTTGTCAAGTGTAATGCAGGAAAATCTTGAAAAGTTCGCTAAAATATAGTATAAACATAACTTAAAATATCGTTGATACGCATATATTTGCATATTACGGACTTGAAATAAGGGATTTTCATGGCCAAACAAGACGGCAGGCAGGTTTTATATGAGGCGATACAGAAGCAGCGGGGCAAAGTGTCGCTTGTCGAGAGGCTTCGCAGGACGCGTTTTTTACGGCGGAGGTCGATAAAGGACCGTTTAGGGCAAAATCCTTATGATAAACGCTCGCAAAAGCATGAAAAGCCCAAAATGGAAACAGATGACTGGCCCGGCGAACCCGAGAAAAAGGCTAAAATAGGCTATGAATTGAAGAAATTCGCCAGAAAAGCGGCTGTTTTTATAAATTCAAGGGTATTTAAGGTCTCACTTGTCGCCTTTTTGACGGTTTTGATGGTTATACTGGTCGCGGTGCGGGTCGGAACTGGAATTGGTGCAAAAAATCAGGAAAATCCAGAAAATATTCTTGGATCAGCGGAAAATCAGGGTACAATATCCGGCTCGAAGGTTCCGGAAGATGCCGGTGAAAAGGACCTGACAGAACAAGCTCTGGAGCGAAGAATCGGCGATCACGTTATTGTGATCGTGCAGTACAGGACCAGGGAAGACCTTGTTCCCGTTCAGGAATTTTTCGCGAAAAACGGGATCGAAACGGTTATCGAAAAACGCGGGAAATATTATTTCCTGCTGACTAAAGACCGTTTCGGCAGCCCGAAAAAGCCCGGCAGCGAAGGTTATGTGATGCGAGAGCGTATACGCAGCATCGGGGAAAATTATGAGGCGCCAAGAGGGTATGAAACCTTTGGCACCAAACCTTTCCACGATGCTTACGGAATGAAATTAAAATAACGACTTTTTAACAGGAGTGTTGTTAAATGTCTCTTGATCGTTCGTTGAAACTCAAAGGCGCACTGAGCAGACACAGAAATGTCCTCAGCCGAGCCGAGCGTATTGAAAAACTAAAGGAAACTGACCGCTGGGAAGAGGGACAAAGCGTTCTCGGGCTCCCGAAGGTTTCTCACCGCAAGGCTGGTACAGGCAAGAAGACTGCAAAGAAGGAAGAAACGACCGAAACCACTGTAGCTGAATAGGTCGAGGTTATTTCCTTTACTTACAAAATTCGTGCCGCCTTGCGCAGATGTTCGGTTTGGCGGCACTTTTTGTGCGCGTAAATAAACGGCAGGCAAAATTAGGATAGCGAGGTATTAAAGATGAGCAGTAAATTTATCGCAGACAGGACAGGCTTGATCGACGCAAGCGGCATAAGAAAGGTTTTCGCGCTCGCAGCCGACCTGAAGGATCCGATCAATCTTTCGATAGGTCAGCCGGACTTCGATGTCCCGAATCCTGTCAAAGAGGCAGCGATTACGGCGATAAAGGAAGGGTTCAATAAGTACACACAGACCACCGGCAACAAGGACCTGCTGGATAAAATAAAGTCGGAGGTTGGCAAAGAGTATTCGATAGACAACCCCTGCGCATTGGTTGCAAGCGGTGTCAGCGGAGCTCTTCTGCTTGCGTTCATGGCGACGATCAACCCCGGCGACGAGGTTATCATACCCGATCCGTATTTTGTTATATACAAGCATGTGATAAACCTGCTCGGCGGCAGGTGCGTGTTCGTCGACACTTACCCGGACTTCGGTCTTTGCGTGGACAAGATAGAGGACGCGATAACCGACAGGACCAAGATGATAATCGTTAACTCCCCCTGCAATCCCACCGGTGCTGTTTACACCGAACAGGAAATAAAGGATCTCGCCGCTGTAGCCGGCAGGCACGGTATTCTTGTGATGTCCGACGAGATATACGACAAGTTCAGCTACGATTACCCTGCCGATTCGGTGGGAAAATATTACGAAAATACGCTCATCCTTAAAGGTTTCAGCAAGACCTTCGCGATGACAGGCTGGCGGATGGCCTATGCGGTGGCAAACCCGGCAATTAAAGACGTTATCGAGGAGATGACGAAGATCCAGCAGTACAGTTTTGTATGCGCCCCCTCGCCGTTCCAAAAGGCCGCGCTCGCTGCGTTCGATGTTGACATAACCGGTCACGTCGACCAGTACCGCAAAAAACGGGACATTGTCTATGAAGGGCTCAAGGAAGGCTTTGAAGTGGTAAAACCACACGGAGCGATATACTTCTTCGTAAAGGCGCCCGAAGGCTCCGGCGGCGGAACCGAGTTCGTCAAGAAAGCTATCGCGAATAATGTACTTGTCATACCGGGCAATGTTTTCAGCGAGAAAGATACGCATTTCCGCGTGGGCATAGCGACGTCTGAGGATAAACTCCGCGAAGGCACAAAGGTGCTTTGCGAACTGGCGAAATAATCTTTTGACTCAAAGAGTTCAAAGATCGCTTCGGAATTTCACCGTGAAGATGTGGTCTGTCCCTCTGTGCATTTTCATGAATAACACGCATTTATTTCCCGCTTGTTATAATTCGCCGCTAAATTGGACAACTCACACCCAAATTGCCGAATAAAACCAAAAGCCTTATAGCTTTAGGTTCGTCTTTGCCGGTAATTTATGGATATTGAAGCACTGAAAAACGGCTCGCAGGCGGCTTTTCGCGACCTTGTCGAGCAATACCAGTCTAAAGTTTTGCGGACTTGCTGCAGTTTCGTCCACAGCAGGGAAGATGCCGAGGATCTCGCCCAGGAGGTTTTCGTCGAGGTTTACCGCTCCGCGGGCAGTTTCCGCAGTGATTCGCAGATAGGCACGTGGATATACCGCATCTCGATAAACAAATCACTCGATTACGTTCGAAAGCAAAGGCGTAAAAAGCGTATCGCCGACCTGAAAGGCCTTTTTTCCGCCAAAAACCGCTCCATAGAGACCCCCCATCAGCAGCTTGAAGAAAAGGAACGCGCCGAGATACTTCGCGAGCAGATCGCTGCACTGCCGGAAACCCAGAATATCGCCCTCACGCTGAGTCAACACGAGAAAATGAGTAACAGGCAGATCGCCGAGATAATGGCCGTCTCCGAGTCCGCTGTGCAGGGCCTGCTGCACCGGGCAAGGGCGAACCTGCGAAAGAACCTTGAAAATTATTTCAAAAAAAATCTGTAAAACGCGCATGGCAGCGGGAAACTTGACGTCAAAAATTACAGAAACGCCAAAAAGGACACAAAAATGAACGACAGGATAGAAAACGAAATAAACAAAACGCTTGAGAGCCTTGACCCGGGCTTCGACATCCAGCCCGGCCCGGACTTTATCAACCGGGTCAGCGGCAAAGTCGCCTCGATCGGCAAACCCCGGCATCTCGGTTGCCAAAGCAGGGTTTTCTATCCAGCGGTGATTTTGCTTATGCTGCTGCTTAACCTTGCGGCCGGACTCGTTTCGGTTAAAGGCAGTGGGGGTGTTTCCCAGGCCTCGGCGGCGCAGTTAAGCACGCTTGCAGGTGAATACGGGATAGAGCAAAACAGCTATGCGAACTTTTAGGATATGACGATGGACTTTTTCACGAAAAATAAACTGTTGTTCTGGTGCGTGATAATCCTTGCGATTCTCAACATCGCCACGCTCGGTTCATTCTGGTTTACCGCGCCCGGGCAGGGCAGAAACAGGCCCGCAGAAAAGGCCCCGGACGGCGGCAAGCTGATGAAAGAACGTTTGGACCTTACCGACGAACAGGCCGAGCGCTTCGAGCGAATACGTACCGAACATTTTGCCCGCACAAGACCCCTGCAGGACGCAATGCACAGGATTCGCCTTGACCTGCTGCATGAAATATTCCAGCCCCAGCCGGACGAGGCTGTCATACAAAAGCTGCAAACCGAGCTTCAGAACAAACACGGCCAATTCGAGACGAACCTGTTCGCGCATTTTCGTGAATTGAAAAACGCCTGCAAGCCAGAGCAAATCAAGGAACTGAAAATAATGCTGCGTGAGCTGATAGACTCAACCCGCCCGAGAGCAGCGGGGCAAAAAATGCCTCCTCCCGGTCAGGGCCCGCGCCCCGGCCCGGGACATAGGCATCCCCCTCCGCCGTAACCGGGAACTTAAGCGGTATATTCAGTAACACAAGTCGTATTTTTGAAAACTCATGACAGTTAATGCGCGGAAAGTGCGCGCACGAGACACACACCTGATCAGTAAGAAAGGAGCGGTACGATGAAAACGAAAAACAGCAAGAGCACGAAAACGGGAATTGCGATTATATGTCTTATGGTTTTGGTAATATCAGCGGCGAGCCGGGGCGCAGAAAACCAGGTCACAGCGGTAAGCCCAAACTCGGCCAACCCGGGCGACAGTTCGGTTTCGGTAACTTTTACGCTTGACACCGGCAACCCGCCCGCGCCGCCTGCCGGGGTTATTCCGGACAGTGTAACCATTGACAGCATCGCCGGCTATTCGGTTGCCCACCCGGATCAGTATACGATAACAGCGCTGTTCGATTTTCCCGCCGACCAGGCCCAGGGCACCAAAGACGTTGTAATCTCATTCACCACACCGCAGGGCGACACGCTGCAGTTCACGTCACCGGGCGGTTTTACGGTGGGCCAGGCAACGGACCCTGCGTGGTCGCCGTACGAGGGCTATAACCTCTTCTCGCCCATGCAGTCAACCGATACGTACCTCATGGACAATGAGGGCAATATCCTCCGCACCTGGACCAGCGGTTACAATGTTGCTCTGTCGGTGTACCTGCTTGAGGATGGAACACTTCTGCGAACAGCCAATAATAACGGCACGTCATTTCAAAGCCAGGGCGGCGGCGGAGGCATGGTTGAGCAATACGATTGGCAAGGCAATCTTATTTGGAGCTTTGAACACAGCAGCGCCGACTACAGGCTCCACCACGATATCGAAATGATGCCGAACGGCAACGTACTGATGATAGCATGGCAGCTCAAGACCTACTCCGAGGCAATAGCAGCAGGGCGGGACCCGTCCCTGCTTACCGAAGGCGAGCTGTGGCCCGATTACATAATTGAAGTGGAACCGGATGGTGCAGCCGGCGGCAATATCGTTTGGCAGTGGCACGTTTGGGACCACCTTGTGCAGGACTACGACGCATCGAAAGCGAACTACGGCGTCGTTGCCGACAACCCCGGCAGGATAAACCTTAACTATGCACAAAATGGAGCCGCAGACTGGAACCATATTAACTCGATAGATTACAATCCCGACCTCGACCAGATCGTCCTTAGCGTCCGCAACTTCAGCGAAATATGGATCATCGACCACAACACCACCACCGCCGAGGCAGCGGGCCCCGCCGGTGATCTGCTCTACCGCTGGGGTAACCCGCGGGCTTATGACACAGCCGCAGCAGACGACCAGCAGCTTTTCGTCCAGCACGACGCCGAGTGGATAGAGACGGGCCTGCCCGGCGCCGGCGATATACTCATCTTCAACAACGGCCAGGGCCGTCCCGACGGTGACTACTCCAGCGTTGTCCAGGTAACTCCGCCGCTAAACCCCGACGGCAGTTATACATTCCAGGCAGGTTCCGCATACGCACCGACTTCACCGACATGGACTTACCCTTCATCGCCAGACACTTCGTTTTACGCCTCACGCATATCCGGTTCTCAGCGGCTTGCTGACGGCCATACGCTTATCTGCCAGGGCACGGAGGGACGATTGTTCGAGGTTGATTCCGAGGGTAATATTGTCTGGGAGTATGACCACTCAAGCGAGATATTCCGAGTTGAGCGTTACAGTCCCGACTACCCGGGCTTTATTGGTACCGAGCTTGAGCCCGAGCCGCTGCCTGAGTCCGGCTACCCGATAGTGGACACCGGCCAGGCAAAGTGCTATGACGATTCATCCGAGATAACACCGCCTGCTGTCGGAGAGGCTTACTACGGCCAGGACGCGCAGTTTGACGGGAAAAGCCCCAGCTACACCATAAGCGCCGACGGGCTGACGGTGACCGACAACGTTACCGGCCTGACCTGGACCGGAACCGCCGACACCGACGGAGACGGTGACATCGACGCCGACGATAAATTTACTTACTCAGAAGCGTTAAACTATCCCGCCGCGCTGAATGCGCAGAATTACGGCGGCTATAACGATTGGCGTTTGCCGGGCATTAAGGAACTTTATTCGCTGATGAACTTTACCGGCCGGGACCCGAGCGGTTATACGGGCACTGACACCTCCGGCCTTGTGCCGTTCATTGACACCGATTATTTCGACTTCGGATACGGCGACCAGAGCGTAGGCGAACGCATCATCGACGCGCAGTGGGCCTCGTCAACCCTCTACGAAAGCACGACCATGAACGGCAGTGAGACAATGTTCGGCCTGAACCTCGCAGACGGCAGGATAAAAGGCTACCCAACGAACAATAAAACTTATTACGTCTATCTGTGCCGGGGCAATACCGATTACGGCATTAACAACTTTGTCGATAACGGAGACGGAACCGTCAGCGACAAGGCGACAGGGCTTATGTGGTCAAAGGACGATTCCGGGCCGGTATCGGGAACGGGCCCCCGGTCGGGTATGAACTGGTCCGAAGCGCTTGCGTGGGTTCAGAGCAAAAACACCGAAAACTATCTCGGCTACAGTGACTGGCGGCTTCCCAATGCAAAGGAAATGCACAGCATCGTAGACTACTCGCGTTCGCCGGATACGACAGCCTCCGCGGCGATAGACCCTGTTTTCAACTGCACCCGGATAACCAACGAAGCGGGCCAAACCGACTACCCCTGGTACTGGACGGGCACAACACACGCGAACTTTTCTGGCCGCGGCCAGTCAGGTGCGTATATATGCTTCGGCAGGGCTCTTGGCTGCTGGGGCAATGAATGGCAGGACGTCCACGGTGCGGGCTGCCAGAGAAGCGACAGAAAAAGCGGAGACCTGAGCGCAGACCCGCAATATATATACGTTCCAGACGGATACTACTTTGAAAACTCTCCGCAGGGTGACGCGGCTCGTATTAATAATTACGTCCGTCTTGTCCGCGACACCCAGTGCGGCCAGCCGGGTTACGTATCTGATATGCAGGGCGACCTTGACGGCGACTGCAGGGTGAATTACTCGGATATCTCCCAACTCGGAGGCGCATGGAAAAGCGAATATGAAATAACTACTCTTGCAGATATTGCAGCAAACTGGCTCGCCTGCGAAGCGACTGATTGTAACTGATAACGTCAAAACCGGATAAGGATAAAGGTGCCGCGAGACTTGCGCCCGCTGCCGAACCGATTCCGGAAAGGAGTTTGAAAAATGAATAAGATTCTTACGATAATCATAGTTATGTTAGTATCGACTCGCAGTTTGCCGCCTTGACCATCGAAACCGCCCCCGTGTCATTCCGGACTCGATCCGGAATCCAGAAATAAAATAATCCGCCGAAGACGCTTCCGCATTTATCCCGCAGGGATAACACAGCAATACCCGCAGGTGCAGTGAGCAAAGCGAACGTAACCCGTGGACGAAAAACCACCCAAACACCATTTATCCCGCAGGGATAAAACAGCAATACCCGCGGGTGCAGTGAGCGAAGCGAACGAAACCCGTGGACAAAAACCCACCCAAACACCATTTATCCCGAAGGGATAAAACAGCAATAGCCGCGGGTGCAGTGAGCGAAGCGAACGAAACCCGTGGTAACGAAACGACAACCCAACAACCCCGACCCCGTAGGGGTCGAACTAAACCAGATACTCAACATCAAACTCAACGCCGGCCATTTGCAAAAAATCGATGTACTCTTCCCTAAACGTTTTTACCCGATGATGTTCCTGCTGATTTTCGATATATTTGACTATCCAGTCTTTATCTTTCCAGGAACAGGTAAACGCACCGTACCCCTGCTGCCAACCGTCAAAATTTGCAAATACCTTTTCATTTTTAATCCACTGCCCGGCTGCGAGCTTAACATCTTTTACCACATCAGCCAAAGCCGACGACGGATGAATGGCCGTCAGTATATGCAGATGATCGTTGTAACCGCCTATCTCATATACGTTACATCTTTTGTTCCGCAGAATACCCGCCGCGTATCGGCAGAGGTCTTTGTGCCGCGCAAGTTCGAGCGTACCCTGATGATCTTTGGTGCCGAAAACAATGTGATATAATATCTGTGTATATGTAGCCAAAAATTTCCCCTGTTCGACCCCGTCAGGGTCGCCCTGTTTTTTTCCGCCGTTGACCACGGGTTTCGGCAGTTGCAAATATACCCACTCACCCTGTCCGGAATCAAGAGAAATCTTAAAACCCGTAGTATGCACGGGGGAGCTTGGGTCCAAGACCTGAACTAAAGAGCGACACAGTTATTTGGCACGTTAATATAATTATATGCCTGTGAACCATTGGCACAAAGAAACAACTTGGGTTTCATTTGTTAGATTCGCCGCATTCGATAGCTTTCCATCCGTAAGCTGGCCGTAAATTTCCTTTGCCATAGCATTTTCAATTGCTGCGCCAACAAAAAAAGTGTCCGCTGTTCGTTCATGTTTGGCAAAAGATGTTCGTATTCTCTCAAGGGCGCTGTTGGCTGTTTTCCAATGTTCATCTGCACCTGCCGGATCTATTCCGCCTTTTAGTTCCCCAAGAGCGATATAATTTTGAGGGGTCGAAACCGTTTTTTTAACCATTGCACTTTCACTACCAAGTATTTTCAGGTCCAGATTAAACAGGCACATGTCAACATTTTTGCCTACAAATGGAACTGTGAGATTCATTAGCAAGGTTCTGGAGCCTCTTTTGTTTTTCCAGCAGATTCCCTTGATATCGTTTTCAATGCCTGCATCATCTAAGGAGTTCTTAACCCAACACATGTTCTTTTCGTGCAACCAAAAATAATCCACTTTTCCGATCTTAAGAACAGAAAGAAGGCATCTTATGAATTTTCTTTCGCCGATTGCTCCGGCTAAATTTCTCATCATGCCACCAAGTGTATCTCCTCTGGTTAAAAGAAATCTATATACTAACTCGTCAACAAACAGATCGCCGGCTGGCTTTAAGAAATTCTCTATTAAGTTTTCAACGGCCTTCTTCTTATCTTCAACCGTTAAGTGGTTTTGCGACTTGTCTGACAACCCAGATGCTGTTATTAACGCACCCCAAATATCATCTCGCTTGATTAGGTCATCCGCGGTTTTTGATTTTGCTGCCGCAACCCTGAGTGCTTTTGCTTCCTCAACAAATGGCGTTGCCTTACGATTTTTTTCCAATGCTATATCAATGAATCCTGCACGCGTTGCTTCATAAGGCGTTACTAGGTCTTCAGGCGAATCAATATGATTATTAAACGGCATTAGGGTTTTTTCCATACATAAACACATTTCCTTAGAGACTCTCTTCCGTGTCCTCCCATTTGCTGACTGCTATTGCCTTTTCTTTGCGGAAGCACCAGAATATTTAGAATATCAAACCCGATGTCCTCGGCAATTTTTGACAAAATTAAGTCAACAGGGATACTTATTCCTGCATATCTTACGTTATCATTTACCATAAATACATGCCCGCCACTGTCAAGGACTCGAAAGCTTTCAGCTATTACAGCGGTCATTTCTTGGAAGTATCCTTTGACCATCCTTGGGATTCCGCTATTATTTAATTGCTTATTTTCTTTTTGTTCTTCGAGGAAAATAAGAATCGCGTTTATTAACTCCTGCGATTGAAAAATGTCATTTGCTTCATGGTAACGGTCACAAATATCCGGTAAGTCCTTCGGTTTGTTTTCCACGGTACAGCTTAGCATCGTTTGTCGCAATGCCACCAGTTCTTTCTCTCCGATACCCAACAATGCGTGCTCCAATGCATATGTTCTCGTATAATCATATCGGTTGCAATATGGTGGCGAAGTGATTATGGCCTTATAACTGTTTGATGGTATAGATGGAAGAGTATCCAGGCAGGACCCTTTGTATAATTTAATTGATCCTGGCCGAACAGAATCATCTTGAAACAATGTCGTTTGCGAGGGGTCTTTTATGTCTTCAATTATCTGGCCAAGCTTATTGCAAATAGCCGAATCAAACCGATAGATTTTTCCTTTATCAAATTTGGTTTTCCCATTGCTTCTGCCAGATCTGTGGTCCCAGCGAAGATACTGTCCATCCTTTCTTGTAAAACTCACTTCTTCAAGAACACACATTAAAGCAAAAAAGAGTAATTTGGAAACCTCATCTTTTTTAATGCTTTTGAGTTCAGACAAGTACTGACCTATTTCACGGGCAGTGTCCGATGGATATGCGTTTTGTGTTATGCGGAGATAGTTAATATCCGCGGGACATTTATTTGATTTCCATGGACGATCATTGTTCCATTTCTCTAAAATCTTTAATTCCTTTTTGTTAATTTCAAATTGTGCGATAAAACGGCTTTCTACAATCTTTTGTCCAACAGGGAGCAACTCTATCCCTTCGGCATCATAGCCTAAAATAGCACTCGCAAATAAAGTTGTGCCTATTCCTGCAAAAGGGTCAAAAATTGTGCCGTGAGGTATTTTGTATTTTCCTAGGAAGTATTCAACAAGAGTAGCCGAAAAAGCTTCCTTGTACTTATACCATCTATAAAAAGCAAGGTCCTTATTGCTTTGAAAACTTACGATCTTTCTTGTTAGATTTGGTTCGACCTTGAGTGTGTCATGGAAGTATGCCTCCAATTCGTGATCAAGCGTTTTTATGTCTTCAATAATACTTTTAGTTTTTACGTTCACTCGTCAAATATCCTTACATTTCCTTTAGGTGGCTAATTGCTTGAGAGTGGTAATCTTCCACGCAATCCGTTGGGGGCCTTAGCAACCATGCCACAACCACAATTCTGGCAACCCTAAAAGATTATAACAACAAATAATTAAATTAAAAGAAAAATATAACTACTTGAAAGAGTTAGAGTTATACACCATTTTTCAGTTTTATCGCATCAAACACCCATCTCGCGGGTAAACCAACCATCAACCATTTTTCAGGAGACTCCATTTATGGACAACAAACAAACCGGACCGCCCACATTTAT
>CAZVPF010000025.1:0-40894 GCA_964628195.1 uncultured Pirellulales bacterium
ATTCGAACTCACGACCTCTTGCATGCCATGCAAGCGCTCTCCCAACTGAGCTACAGCCCCGTGACAATGTAATTTATCACAAACGCCCGGTTATGGCAAGGGTATTAATCCTGAATTTTTTTGCTTTCGGCAAGCCTGTTTTTTACCCATTCGCGGGCCTGTTCCTGGGTGCTTACCTGTTCTTCAAGCTGGGCAAGGTAGAGTTCTCTTGATACATGGCCTACCTCCGGGCCGGGCCTGACCCCGAGTGCTATAAGCTGGTGACCGTCGAGAAGGGCGGCGGGTTTCAGTTCAACGCCTTCGAGTTGCTCGGCGCGTTTGATCACTTTATTGACCGGCCCAGCGGCTTTGCCGAGGGTTTTTTGTATCGCTTTTTCAAGGATGCACAGATCGTCGAATAGAGGTTCGGCGGCCAGCAGTTTTAGCTGCGAAAGCGACATATCGACTTCGAGCAGCCTCGAGCGATTCTTTAGCAGGAACTTTACATCGGCAAGACGGGCGTTGCTTAACTTCAGTGCCCTGCAGCGGGCCGAGGCAAGTGCCGTTTCTGAGCCTGCGAACATGGCCGCAAGCCCAAGAGAAAAGTCTATATTATCCGGCAGGTTGTCGAGTACCTTAAAGCCCAAGTCGACTTCACTGCGTTCGAGGTTGGGAAATATCATGTTCAACAGACCTGTATCGAGAAGCATAGAAAGACCCGCACTGCGGTTGGGATGGGTTATTATTGTTTCAAGCTCCATTGCTATGCGTTCTGAGCTGATCGCCGTAATACGTGTATGAAGCTTTTTAATGGCCCGGTATGTATCCGCTTCGATCGCATAACCGAGCTCTGTCGAGAACCTCACGGCCCGGAGCATACGCAGGTAGTCCTCGCCGAAGCGGTCCTGTGGTGAGCCGATGGTACGCAGTGTTTTCTTTTCAAGATCGGCCCGTCCGTTCACATAGTCTATAACTTCGTTACTGACCGGGTCGTAGAACATACCGTTAATGGTGAAGTCCCGCCGCATGGCGTCCTCTTCGGGTCCGGAAAACGATACGTGGTCCGGGTGACGGCCGTCCGCGTAGCCGCATTCTGTGCGAAAGGTCGCAACCTCCGTCTGCTGGTCGGCGAACATTACCATTACCACCCCGAACTTTGCGCCTACTTTAATGGTCCGTTCAAACAGGGCGATAACCTGCTCGGGAGTGGCCGAAGTTGCGACATCGTAGTCCTTGGCAGGGCGGTTTATCAGCATGTCGCGCACACAACCACCCGCCAGCAGCGCCCTGTAACCGTGGCTGTTAAGGCGTTTGATTATTTTAATCGCATCGGCTTTGTTATTCATCTTCTGTCCCGGCGGTATTTTGCAGCAGTGATATTTTTATTGTTCCCCACTTGCGCACGTCGATCACTTCCAGCGGGCCGTATGAGTCGAGCAGGTCCGTTTGCTTGTCGGTGCGAACAGAAACGATTGCCCCGGGCCGGACTTGCGTAGAAATAGTTATAAGCAGTCTGCCGAGCAGCGAATTCGGTGACGTGTCGCGGGACATTTTATAAGGCGGGTCGACGAAGACCAGGTCGCATAGCGGGTCCCCGGCCCTGACCGCGGCGCCCGCCTTGAAGGCATTGGTTCGGACGGGACGGCTTTTTTGCATAAAGCCCGCCTTGTCGATATTTTTTTTAAGGGTATCCATTACCCGGGAACTCTGCTCGACAAAGGTCACGCTTTTTGCCCCGCGTGACAGGGCCTCGAGCCCGGTCGAACCGGTTCCGCTGAACAAATCGGCGACTACACAGCCCTCCGGCATGTCGTATTTGTAAAGGATACTGAAAAGCGACTCCTTAACACGGTCGGTGATAGGGCGTGTTTCCGCGGTGGGCGGCGCCAGCAGTTTCATTCCTTTTTTTGTTCCGGCGATAATTCTCATATTCCATTCGATCTTTTAAACACTGTTTCTTTAGAGAATTATAGCCGCTGAGGTTTCTTTTTAAAGTGTTAATGTTGCGTTTAAACCGCGACCAGTTCCATATCCGACAGCATTTTAAGATCCTGCTGCGCATCACGGCCGGATGTCGTGAGATAATTGCCGGTTATTATTGCTGTTGCCCCGGCTTTGAATATCCAGCTTTGCATGTCGCCAAGGTTCAGGACCCTGCCGCCCGCTACTTTGATGTCGGCATGGGGCAGCATGAAGCGGAACATCGCTATGGTTGTAAGTATCTGCCGCGGGCTCATCGGGGGCGAGTCGGCAAGCGGGGTTCCCGGGATAGGATGCAGAAAGTTCAGCGGAACCATGTCCACGCCCAGCTCACGGAGGCTGATCGCCATTTCGATGCGGTCGCTTAGCGATTCGCCGATACCAAATATGCCACCCGCGCATACGCCAAGTCCTGCGTCAAGGGCGTTATTTATGGTTTCGACCCTTTCGGAATAATCATGGGTTGTTACGATGTCATGGAAATAATCGGCCGATGTCTCGAGATTGTGGTTGTAGCGTTTCAGCCCCGCAGAGGCGAGCCTCACCGCCTGGGAAGGGGTAAGTATCCCGAACGATCCGCAAAGGTCCATGCCGTTTTTTTGCGAAATTCTTTCACTTAACGAGCAAACCCGGTCAAGCTCGTCGTCGGTGATGGTTCTGCCCGAATATACGATGCCGAAGTTTTTTATACCCGAGTTTCGGGCCTGTTCCGCCGCGTGCAGTATCTCCTCGTTCGAGGTATAGCGTGCCGGGCCTATATCGGTTTTGTAACGGGCCGATTGTGCGCAGAACTTGCAGTCCTCTGAGCATCCGCCCAGTCTGCCCGGGACAATGGAACAGACACGGACGCAGCTGCCGAAGTTGCGGACGCGAATTTTGTTGGACCAGTACATCAGGTCGTCAAAGTCCTCACGGGCGTTCTCGACCAAAGTAAGTGCGTGGGCTTTGTCCGGAATTATATCGCTAAGGACCTGCCGGGCTAACTGTTCGATAATTGGGTTCATGACAAAAACTCTTGAACGGGTTGAAGTATCGATCCGAATCTTTTCGCCGGTATATTGACCGTGTGCCATTTACCGCTCCGCTGTTTCATCGAGCGTGCGTAGAGGTCAAGCGGTACCGCGGTGAAGAAGTAGCTGCGGCCGTCATACTCGAATATGTCACGCCCGTCAGGGTCGACATCCGGGTTCTTGAACATGTAGGCGAATACGAATATGGGTTTGTAAGAATCGTCAAAGCGGCTTGGCCCCGTCGAGATGCGCGAAGTCCGGTTGAAAGCAGTTTCCCATTTGAAAAGGCTCTGCACGTCGTCGATGGTGACCCAGTTCTCCAGGCCGGTGAGTTTTTCCAGGGAAACACCGTTATAAATTCGCCCCTTGAGTTCGACGATGAAGGCTCTGCCGCTCGGAGGGTAAAGGATGTAGTCAAATGTTTTTGCTTTTTCGCGTGACGGGCAAAAACGTTTGGACTGGTCCACCGGGACATGATCGATGCAATGCTCTTCCAGCCAGGCCTCGAAAGCCCGCTCATAGTGATTTTTGGCTGGATAGATCATTTTCAAAGCTCCTTTTTTACCGCCGCGGTTAAGAATTCCTCGAGGTTGTCGGTCGTTTGGCTTCCCGTTTGCATATTTTTAACAGCTATTTGAGAATTGTCAAGTTCCTCTCCGGCGATGATGGTGTTTTTTGCCCCGGAAGCGGCCGCTTGTTTAAGCTGCTTGCCAAGGGCCGTGGTCTTGTAGCTCAGCTCCACCGCCAGCCCTGCTGTTCGGAGCCTCGAGGTTATTTCAAGGGCACTGGGAATGTATTTCTCGTCGGTTACGGCAACGTAGTAATCGAGGTTTCTTGTCGCAAGCGTATCAGGCTTTAGCAGCCCCTTTTCTTCGAGCAGTATTTGCAGTACGCAATCGCCCATCCCCATGCCAGTTGCCGGCACGCTCGGTCCGCCGAAGTCTTTAAGCAGGTTGTCGAACCTGCCGCCCCCGCAAACGGCTCGCAGCTCCCCGGCGACATCGTGCACCTCGAAAACCGGCCCGGTGTAATAAGCAAGACCCCGGACTATTCCCATGTCAAATTCGCAGTATTCACAGACCTGCATGTTCTTCAGGGTATCGAATAGCAGGTTTATTTCATCCAGGGCAGCATGCGCCTCGGAGTTAAGCTCGACCAGCGAAGTAATACCAGCAGTGTCGTCGAGTTCCATAAGCGCCGCGACCGTCTTTTCTGTTTTTTCGTCGCCGAGTTTTTCGGTCAGCGATTTTTCAAAAACATCCGCCGGCAGCTTGGCCTTTTTGTCGAGCAGGGCATACATCTCGATAAGTTTATCGTCAGCGATGCCCAGCGATGTGAGAATTGCAGAAAGGAGTTTACGGCTGGATATTTTCGCCTTGATGTCATTGCTTGTCAAACCCTGGGCGCGCAGATAATCGAGCGACGTGAATATCACTTCCGCGTCGGCCAGAACCGAGTCGACACCGATTATATCGATGTTCCACTGCCAGAACTCCCGCAGACGACCTTTTTGCGGGCGTTCGGCACGGCACAGTCGCGGCATCGAAAACCACTTAATCGGCCGCGCCAGCGTGTTTATCTGCTGGTTAACCATGCGTGCAAGGGTTGGGGTTATTTCGGGGCGGATGGCCAGATCTCTTCCGCCTCGGTCGCTGAAGCTGAAAAGTTGCTCGACGATCTCCTCCCCGCTCTTGACCTCGTACATCTTGAGATGCTCGAAAATAGGGCCCTCGTATTCCTCAAAACCGTTCCGCAGGGAAGCTGCTTTCCAGCCGTCGAGTATGTAATTATGAACCGCCATCAGTGGCGGAAAAAAGTCGCGTGTGCCTTTTACCGGCTGAATCTTCATTTATTACTTGCCTTTTTTCTTCTTCTTTTTCTTCGGTTTTTTATTGAGCTTATCCAGAACATTCGGGCCGAACTTGATCTTCATGTACTCTTCCATCTGGTGGTCGTCTTTGAAAAACAGCTCATAGTCGTAGTCGTTACCGGTGAAATCGCAGGAGTCATCGTCATATTTGCGGCAGATGCCCGGACGTTTTTCATATATCTCGCAGAGGTAGTTTTCGTTATTCAAATGACGGCACTTGTTTTTAATATTAATGTACCAGTCACCTTCCTCTACGAAGACCTGTACATCCTCGTGAGTGAGATACCAGCGGATATCGTCAAAATCATCCCAGTCCTCGGGTGTTTCTATAGGCAAAGCGAAGTACCTGCAGCAAAGACCCGTGCATTTGCTGCATTTGGATGAGGGCGTTTTTTTCTTTTTGCTCTTTTTGGTTTTCTGCGCCAATTCGTGTCTCCGTACATAAGGCAATACAACTTTTTTAATGATTTGGGCATTATAGGAATAAACACCGGGATAGTCAAAGGTTAGTTGATTATTATCTATTTTGGTCTATAATACCGTCGTCGTGTTTCTGTGAATTTATTTAAGGAATATGAAATGCTCAGAAAAACATCAGCTATTATCACATTCTGCATGGTATTATTCATCATAGGTTGCGGGGAAAAAACCGCCAGAGACACCGCCCGGGATCGTACTTACCAGCGGGTCAGTCAATACGATGTCGTTTGGGACCAGTTAGGCAAAAGCTCTGCTGATTCTATGCCCGTCGGCAACGGGGATATAGGCCTCAATGTCTGGACCGAGCAAAATGGTGATGTTGTTTTTCTGGTCGGCAAATCGGACGCCTGGAGTGAAAACAACCGGCTGCTGAAACTCGGACGCGTAAGGCTGAAAATGACCCCAAATCCTTTCACCGGTGCTGAAATTGAGCAGAGGCTCGATCTAATCTCCGGCATGGTGGTTATTCGTACAGTCGGTCAAACCGGCGGCAATGAGCTTTGTATATGGCCCGACGCAAACGCCCAGGTGGTCAGGATAAGGGGCGATTTCGATAAAGATGTTGAGATATCCGCATCGCTTGAGATATGGAGGACAGAGCAAAGAAGCTTCGAGGGGCCCGAGTGGTTCAGTTGCTGGACGATGAGCGGATATTCCCCCGCCAAGTGGGGTCAGCCGCAAAAAATAATGCCTGACACCGTTATTGACACCCCCGACGCGGTTGTATGGTACCACAGAAATGAGTATTCCATCTGGCCGATTTCGATGCAGCTTCAGGGTCTCGGTGACTACATGAACAGGCTTGAAGACCCCTTGAAAAACCGAACTTTCGGCGGGATGATAACCGGACAGGGTCTTGTCAAAAGCGGCGAAAAACAGTTGAAATCTGCTTCACCGGGCGCCAAACACGAAATGAACGTTTATCTTCATACCGCCCAGACCCCCACCCCCGGCATGTGGCTGGCACAGATCAAAAATTTGGCCCTCGAGATTGATAAGGTTTCATATAATAAGGCCCAACAGGCCCATAAAAGCTGGTGGCGGGACTTCTGGGCACGGAGCTACATATTCGTTTCAGGCACCGAAGAGGCCGAGCTGGTGACTCGGGGCTACGTACTGGCCCGGTTCGTCAACGCCTGCGCCGGCAGGGGTAATTACGCGATGAAATTCAACGGCTCACTTTTCAATTACGATAATGTCAAGCAAGTGGGCAATGCGTGGAAAGAGGAAGATTATGAGCTCGACCCCGATTACAGGCGGTGGGGCGGTGATTACTGGTTCCAGAACACCCGCCTGCCTTACTGGACAATGCCTCTCGCCGGCGACTTTGACATGATGATGCCGCTTTTCGACATGTATATGGACACAATGCAGCTTGCGAAAATTCGCAGCGAAGTCTGGTTCGGCCATGGCGGGGTCTTCGTCCCCGAGACTATGTCTTTCTGGGGCACTTATGCAAACGGCGATTACGGATGGAACAGGGAGGGGTTGGCTGTAGGGCATGTAAGTAACGCTTATATAGGCAGATACATACAGGGTGGTCTCGAGCTCGCCCTGCTGATGATCGATTATTTTGATTTTACAGCCGACACGCGGTTCGCAAAAGAAAAGATGCTGCCCTGGTGCATGGAGGTCTTGCGGTATTACAGACAGCATTATAAAATTGACGAAAACGGCAAATTGAGACTTGACCCTGCCCAGGCCCTTGAGACCTACCAGGAGGCGGTAAACCCCGCACCGGATATTGCCGGGCTCTGGAAAGTCAGCGGCGAGCTTCTGGAAATGTCGAGTGATATTGTCGGCAAAGCTGAACGGGCGGAACTCAAAGAGCTCCGAAGCCTCTTGCCGGATCTTCCGATGCGCGACTGTAATGGCAAAAAGGTTCTCGCCCCGGCAGGTGAATACGGCCAGCGAAAGAATATGGAGAACCCGGAAGTTTACGCCATCTTCCCTTACCGCCTGCACACCGCCGTCCGAGGCGATCTTGAGCTTGCCGGGGAAACCTTTGAGTGTCGTATTCAAAAGGGCACTGGCGGCTGGTTCCAGGACGCTGTCCAGGCCGCAATGGTCGCAAAAACCGACGAGGCAAAGGATAAACTGGTCACGAATTTCAAAAACACTCACAAGGGTTCGAAGTTCCCCGGCTTCTGGGGACCGAATTATGACTGGGTGCCCGATATGGACCACGCGGGAGTTTCGATGATAGCTTTGCAGAAAATGCTCATGCAGTACGATGATGATAAGGTGCTGATGTTCGGTGCCTGGCCGGGTGAATGGCAGGTCGTTTTCAAGCTTCACGGCCCCGGCGGCAGTATGCTAACAGGCAGTTACGACCCGCTAAGCGGCCCAAAGGTTGATATCTTCGGCAATAAAGGCCTTGAAATGGAAATCACGGACCCGAGATAGAAGTGACACGGCAAGCTATACGTATAATTGTTGACTACTTATGTAGCTTATAGTCAATACAATACGTTTTTCTATCCACATACTGGTTCTTTTGGGTTGATTTATCTTGTTTTGCCCTTATAGTGTGCTTTTGTCGGAAAATAACGAGTATATTCTGGTAAAAAAATGAAAGGGTTCGGGTTTATGAAAGTCAGTCAAAGAGCGCAGTCAGTTCCCCCTTCCGCCACAATGGCAGTTACGGGCAGGGCAAAAGAAATGAAAGCTCAGGGCATGGATGTCGTAAGTTACGGTGCCGGTGAGCCGGATTTTGACACGCCGAATTTCATCAAGGAAGCGGCGATCGAGGCCATGAAAATGGGCCAGACCAAGTACACAGCCACACCGGGCATACCCGCGCTTCGCAAGGCCATAAGCGAAAAGCTGAAAAAAGAAAACGGGCTGGACTACACACCCGACCAGGTAATTGTCAATATCGGCGCCAAGCATTCGGTTTATGAATCCCTCCAGGCGATAGTCGACCCCGGTGACGAGGTTATACTCGTAACTCCATACTGGGTTACATATCCTGAGGCTGTTAAACTCGCAGGCGGTACACCGAAGGTCGTCGAGACCAGCGAGGCCAATTCATACAAGATAACACCCGATGAACTCAAAGCCGCTGTTAACGCTAAAACTGCGGCCATAATATTAAATTCACCGAACAACCCCGGCGGTTTCACTTATACCCCCGAAGAGCTTGCTGCACTTGCAAAGGCTCTTGAGGGCACAAATGTCATGGTGATGTCCGACGAGATTTATGAGAAACTTATTTATGGTGATACGAAATTTGTCAGCTTCGCGAGCATAAGCGACGACGCATATTCAAGAACGCTTACGATTAACGGTTTCAGCAAGGCCTTTGCTATGACAGGCTGGAGGCTCGGTTATACCGCAGGACCCCTTGATGTCATCAAGGCGATGGGCAGGCTGCAGTCCCACATGACCCAGAACCCCGTAAGCTTTGCCCAGGCCGCCGGAATCGCCGCCCTCAAGGATGAAACCGGTGTCGTCGAACAGATGCGTAAAGAGTTCGAGCAGCGGGGCATACACATGGCAAAGAGGCTAAACGCCATCGAGGGCATTAGCTGTCCCCAGCCTACCGGCGCGTTCTACTGCTTCCCCGATGTTTCAAAACTCTACGGCAGGAAAATAGGCGGCGCGGAGATAAGCAGCAGCATGGATTTCGCAAAGGCCCTGCTGGAGCAGGAACTGGTCGCGCTGGTTCCCGGAGCCCCCTTCGGCTGTGACAGGAACGTAAGGCTCAGCTTCGCGTGCTCGATGGAGCAGATAGATAAAGGACTTGACAGAATCGAGAAATGGCTGAAGCAGTAAAGCAGCGAAAAGAAATATTTAACGGACCGGCGATGCTCGTCTTATGGCTGGGCATCGTCGTGTTCACTTTTCACGCATGTACACACATGGTCGCCGCCGGTGATACGTGGGTCGCCATGGCCTGCGGCAGGCACCATGTAAACCACGGGGTCGATACCGTCGAGCCCTTCAGTGCTAACTCGCACCAGGCCGGTCCCACACAGCAGCAGCTCGAGAAATTCCCCGAATGGACGCACGGAATAATACGCAAAATACACCCGACCGGATGGATTAACCAGAACTGGGGCACGCATGTAACTTTTTACCTTATGGCAAAGATGTTCGGTTCAGGCGGCGAGTATAATTACAACATGCTCGTGGTGTGGAAGTTCATTGTTACCATCCTCGGCGCGCTGTGCATATATAAACTCGGAAAGGTGATAGGAGCAGGCCCCGCGCTTTCGGCAGCCGCGGCAATGGCAGCGGTATTTGTTGCAAGACCGTTCATCGATATTCGACCCGCGGTTTACTCGAATGTGCTGGTTCCGCTGACTATACTTATATTCGCGCTTTCAACGTATAAGAACGTTAAGTATATATGGCTAATCGTTCCGACAGCGGTTTTCTGGGGAAACGTCCACGGCGGGTATATTTACATCTTCATCATGTTCATACCGTTTGTAGGACTCAATTTTTTTGCTGCGCTGAATAAAAAAACCGCGATTCTCGTATACAACCTGCTCGCGTGGCCTTTCTTCTTTTTCGCCGTTTATCATTTGAACAGTTCCGCGGACCAGGCCGGCAACTCCGCCCAGGCAGCCCAAAGCGGCGCCGGCGCCGTAAAGGGCCTTGTGCTTTTTTGCGCGATAGTGCTTTACGATCTTGTACTGATCTTTATGAAGGACCGGCTGCGTCCGGTTAAACTTAAAGATGTGGTCCATATAGCGATTGCGGCGGTGGTCGCGTTCCTCGCAATAATAATTTTCAACCCTTTCCATTTGACGAATATTACGCATACCTTCGAGATTAGCCTCAGCGAACACGCCGCATCCTGGCGGAACGTCAACGAATGGCACCCGGCCTTCAGTTGGCAGAACCCGGTAGGGCATGGGTTCCCGTTTCTGATAATGTTCATTTTCGGGCTGCTGATAATCGCTGTCTGGCTGGTCAGCTATTTTGTCCGCCCCGGCAGCGAGGGCGTAAAGGCCCAGCAGCTTGAAACGCAGTGCAGAAAAAAAACCGCGATCTACAGGATAACCGGCTTAGTCGTCACCGTCCTTTTTATTTACGCCCTTATGC
The DNA here is from genome assembly GCA_964628195.1 of uncultured Pirellulales bacterium. Lineage (GTDB taxonomy): Bacteria > Planctomycetota > Phycisphaerae > Sedimentisphaerales > Anaerohalosphaeraceae > CAZVPF01. Next base: position 10,375 of record CAZVPF010000025.1, read on the forward strand.
TCGCGTTCTCATTGGTTGAGCTTAATTTCATCGGCTTTTTTATATGCTCGCTTTTCGCAATTATCCTGCTGTTCAGCGTCTTTAAGAGCATTCATTTTATCTATCTTGTGCTTCCTTTGCACATTGCGGTCATGTTCTTCTCGAAAGAAATGGAAGGTTTTGCCGGCAGGTATATTTACCCATTCGTGCTTTTCCTTCTTTATGCCGGAATACTCTCATGGGGCAGAATATTCAACAGCAGGGTGAAAGTTGCCGGCAGAAATATTCTTATCGCCGCGGGCGTTTCAGCCGGTGCTTTTTTACTTATGATGATCCTTTTCAACCCATTTGAGCTTAAAGCCCTCTGGAGCTATGAGGGTGGGATTTTAGTCGGTTTCAAGAAGCTGTTTTTCCTGAAGCGCCAATGGGTCCCTGTTTATGAAGGCAGCAACCCTTTCAATTACAAATTCCTTTTTCCCATCCTGTACCTTATAAATATTGTCATGTTCGTTGAGCTTTTCCTGCCCGCTTACTGGCGGCTGATTGATGGGCTGAGAAACTCCGTTAAGCCCGGCTCTGACCCTGACCCTGTGCCCGTTCAAAAGGATCGGCAGCAAGAAAAAGTCGACATCGCCCAAATTCATGACCGGGACGTTGACAGCAGCGGCAGGTATCAGTGGCCCCGGGTTGACCTGGCAATTATCGCTGTCGCAGTTCTTACTGTTTATATGGCGATCGTTTCAAGACGCTTTATACCTATCGCCGCCGCCGCCGCTGCGCCGGTGGTTGCGCTGTTGTTAAGGCAGAGCCTTTGCATGATAGCCGCAACGATGAACTACTGCTCGACAGGCAAATCGCTTCTGCCCGGTTTTCCCGAAAAATGGCGAAAGCTGATAACGCTCAAAACACTGGTCATAGTTGCATTTTTAGGCATCTTGTGGGGCGCGAGGTTCAAAAATGTTTATCTCGACCCGTGGCCCAACGAAACAAAGCGGGACTCGGTGTTCATGCGAATGACAGCCTCCAACGTAAAGCCCTTCGAGATAACCGAATTCATGCGTTTGAACAATATCAGCGGCAAAATGTTCAATTACTGGACCGAAGGTGGCGCACTTGCTTTCGGCCAGAAGCCTGACCCTGAAACCGGAATGATCCCTCTGAAACTTTTCATGGACGGCAGGGCACAGGCCGCGTATAACCATGATAAGTTTCAACTCTGGGCCTATATTCACGCAGGCGGGCCCGTCTGGCAGCGGGCGATGATGCTCGGCAGGGGCCTTACATCCAAAGATTATCAGAGCATAGGCCGGTGGATTGACGAACAGATGAAAAATTTTGACGTCTGGGTAGTGGTCATGCCTTACAACCAGGCCCAGGAAACTTTCATGCGTTCTATAAAGACACAGGATAACTGGCGGACAGTCTTCCTCGACGATTACCAGGAAATGCTCGTCGATATAGACACGGAAAAGGGAAAAGAACTTTACACCAAAGCGGTTATTGACAAAACCGCGGAGTATCCCGGTGAATTTTCGAAAAATCTTGTTCTTGCTAATAATCTTATAAGGATTCCTAACGAAGATATCGCAAGCACCGGCGTTGAAAGCGCGATAAAGGCTTTGGATATTCTGCCCTGTAGGATAAGCATGATACAGATGGTCTACGCATCCAGGCATCCTAAATTTGGCGTCAGGGCAAACCAGGCCATACAGAAATACCTTGAACAGTTCGAACGAGATTATGAGCAGTTGAAAAAGCAGGGCGGTTTTTCCCAAAAGGCAGTCGCTGCCGTAATAGGGGCAAACCATCTTGCCGGTATCAGCAGAAACGATAAGCAAAAAGCACAGTACTATGCCGCGCTGGCGAAAAAATACAGCCAGGCTCACAAAAGGCTCACCACAGCGGCAATGTGGTAACGGGAGTACACCTATGCAGCAGTCGCAAAATAGTGATACGGGCGTGCCGGTAAACCACTCGATAAGCGTCTTTTTCCCCTGTTACAACGAGAGGGAAAATATCGAGGCTCTTACCGCAAAGGCGATCGGTGTGCTGGAGGATATGGACACCGACTACGAGGTGATTATTGTAAATGACGGCAGCTCCGACGGAACAAAAGAAGTCGTAGACGAGCTCTGCGAGAAATTCGCCAATGTCCGTGCTGTCCATCACGAGAGGAACAAAGGCTACGGAGCCGCGCTTCAGTCCGGTTTTAGAAACGCAAAAAAGGAGCTTGTCTTCTATACCGACGGTGACGGCCAGTTCGATATCGGCGAACTCCCCAAACTCATGCCGGTTATAGAAGAATGCGATATTGTAAGCTGCTACCGAATAAACCGAAGGGATAATCTCATAAGGAAGATCAACGGCTTTTGCTGGTCAACGCTCGGCAGTATCCTTTTCGGGCTGGGCATCAAAGACGTGGACTGCGCTTTCAAGCTCTATAAACGCAGAATATTCGACGAGATCGAAATGCACAGCACCGGTGCTCTTATCGACACCGAGATACTTGCCCGCGCGAAGAAAAAGGGTTACACGATAAGACAGGTCGGAGTGATGCATTATCCCCGGATGGCAGGCACCCAAACCGGTGCAAACCCCGCCGTTATTCTCCGGGCCTTTGTCGAACTGTTCAAGCTCTACAGCCGTATAAGGAAAAGCGGTTAATAATATGAGACTCTACCGTAGCGGACAACTGATAAGACCTGACCTCAAGGCACATATTAATTCAAGAGCCCTTCTGGATAATGTCGCTGCCCTGAAAAGTCGCTGCGCACCGAACACCAAATACTGTGCTGTCGTCAAGGCCAACGCCTACGGCCACGGTATGGTCGAGATTGTCAACCTGCTCAAATACGATGCCGATTATTTCGCTGTCGCCAGCCTGTACGAGGCTCTTTACATCGCCTATCTCATCAATGACAGCCCGATACTTATACTCGAGCCCTTGAATACGAATCAGCCCGCCGAGCAGTTGATATCCTGCGCTGAGAACGATTTTCATTGCGTTATTTCTTCGCTCGACGCCATAGGACACGCCGAGCGAATACTTTCAGGCACCCGCCACGAACTGAGACTGCATGTCAACGTCGAGACCGGCATGAACAGGGGCGGCCTTGACACCGACTCGGCAGTGGAGGCGATAAACCGAATCAGGTCAAGTGAGGTGCTCGAACTTGCCGGCGTCTTTACGCATTTCGCAACCGCAGACGAGACAGACCTCAGTTACGTCAGCTTCCAGCACGAACGGTTCGAAAAGTTTCTAAAAATGACCGATGTCCGGGATGACGACGGTGTGCTCGTCCACGCCGCGAACAGTGCCGCCGCGATAAAGATGCCCGAGACGCATTATGACATGGTTCGCTGCGGTATCGCGATGTACGGTTACTACTCCCGTCCTATGGAAAATCCGCCTGTCAGCCTTAGGCCGGTTATGAAACTTCAGGCACCGATAGTGAACATTAAGCAGATACCAGCCGGAAGTTTCGTTAGCTATGGCTGTTCATACAAAACACAAAGGGATACGCTCGCCGCGATGATACCGCTCGGCTACGCGGACGGCTACTTCAGGTGTTTTTCAAACACTTCGGTCATGCGTATTGACGAGCATTATGTACCGGTGCTGGGAAGAGTCTGTATGGACCAGATACTTATCGACGTGACAGATGTTCCGGGCGTCAAGACCGGCAGGATGGTGACGATTATAGACGATAAGCACAACTCCAAATGCGGCGTTTACGCCCTTTGTGCCCTTGCCGACACCATATGCTACGAAATACTTACCTGCGTGCATTCACATGTCAGCAGGATTGTGGATTGATGTTATGGAATACTTTTACATTTTTTAAAATTAATCTGTGGTGATCATTTATGCCGGTAACAAATATAGAAAATAAGTGCAATCTTTTTATTTACGGCTCCCTTCGTGATCCGAGTATTTTCGAGTCGGTTTGCGGCCTTAGTTTTACGTTGAAGCCTTCGCTTTCCGAGGGCAGCGTGCTGCTGGGCGAACTCGCGCTTTTGCCGAATTACCGCAGGGTAAGCCCGGATAACGTTTATTTCTATGCTGTCGAGGACGAAAATGCCAAGATAGAGGGTATACTGATCTATGACGTACCCCCCGAGGCAATGAGGGATATCGACCGCTACGAGGGTAAGTTCTATCAGCGGGATACTGTCAGCGTAACTACCGCCGGCGGTCAGATATATGCCGAAGCCTATCTTGCGAGCCATTCGAGAATGAAGCAGCAGTTCGGCGACCGGTTCCACGTAAACCTTATTCACGAGCTTTGGCTTCGCAAGCGTATAGCAAGGTTTTTCCAGGAGCATACCCGACCGGGCGAAAAGACACAGGACGCATATTATGAAAGAAAGGCACGAAGGGAACTGCTCGCGACCACCGAGCGCGACCTTGTTATAAGTCACCTCGGAAGTGCGGTTGTAAGCGACTTCTACCTCGAACATGAGCTTGACAGGCCCATCCCGAGCATAAAGCATTTATTCGGCGAGCAGCAGGCCAAACCCTATCTTGACAACTACATCAAATTTGTCATCAAGCAGGTCCTGCTTAATCACTTCGAGGAGATGATCCAGCAGCGCTATCGTTACCAGCTTGACCATCTGCTCACTTCCTGGAGGTACTTCTCGCGCGCTATAAGCCTGCTTGTGGCTCTTCGCATGATCAACAACAACAACACTGCCGTTGACGTTATACTTAACAGGTCAACGAGGTCTCTGCCGCTCAATGGTCAGTATGACCTTATCGATTATGTAAAATACGCTATAAGCGCAGCAGAAAGCATATTTGATGCGCGGCTTGCACAGGCAGGGCTGGACTGGATACGTGCGAACCGCCAGCCCGGGATTGTGCCGATGGGCGCCGAACTGGAGATGAGCAACATTGGATATATGGCGGTAGGGGGGCACCATGACGACGCTTTCGATAATTTCAGGTATTTTAACGATTTCGCGCTGGATGTTCTAACCTGGAAGATCGGCGGATACATTGACGACCACAGGGGGACCGATAAGCTCGAAAGAAAGTGCGGTTTCCTTGAACTGGCGCCGGGCAGGCTTAATGTAAAAGGTGAGTTGTCAAAGCCTGCAACAAGTGACCCGTGGATACTTAACCAGCTGATAAGAAATATTATAGAATTTTATCCAATACCGCCGCATAGCCTGCATCTCACTTTCCAGCTTCGCAAAAGTCAGGTTAAAAACCAGCAGATACTTCCGCTTGGTTTCATTAAGTGCCTTCTTGCACTGGGCGGCGGCACACAGGTAGGCTCCAGCGGCAAGCTGTGGATTTCGCGAATGCATCATTCCGAGCTTGAGCAGAATGTTCGCGGCGAGGAGTTTAGTTTTACCCGTACCAGTAAACGTCGAGCCCGCCTGGAGCATGACGAAGAAGTGGGCAACTTTATCAGGAGGACCAACAGGGCCTTCACCCAGCAGTATAAGTTCATCCGGCTCGACGCAAGGGCCAATTATGAGGCACTTATCATGGCACTGAAAGGCTTGCAGATAGACTTCAACCCAGCCGACTACCTTACCGTTGAACAGCTTGCAAAAGACAAACGGCTGGGCTACAACTTCCGCCTTCTAAAAGACTGGGCGATGAATCCGACTCCTCTCAGCAGAGGCACCATCTCCAAGTTCTTAAATACGATCAAAGCAGGACTGATGAAAGAAAGACACGGCAAACCAGCGCACAAACTGCATTATATCGAATGGGCTATGGCAGCCGTTGACGTTCAGCTCAGGCTGTTCAACAAGCAGGTTGAACACGGCAGACGCATAAGCGGCTCATAAAGATTCTTGCCCCTTTCCCCGATTTCCTAACCTTTGCCCATAATAGAATCCACTTTTTCCATAAGACCCCGGACATGGCTAACCGAGCTTTCAAGCTGTGCTTTCTCCTCGGCGTTAAGGTCCAGGGTAAGTATTTTTTCCACGCCCTGTGCTCCGAGTATCGCCGGCACTCCGACAAATGCCCCGTTAATTCCGTACTCATTGCTGCAATATGCGCAGAGACTGAACAACTGCTTTTTGTCATTGACTATCGCCTCGGCCATTTTTACCGCCCCAGCGGCCGGTGCATAATAGGCGCTGTATCCGAGCAGGTTGACTATCTCGATGCCGCCTTTCCTTGTTCGCTCGACAAGCTGTTCCACTTTCTCGCCGGGCAGAAGTTCGGTAACCGGTATTCCCCCTGCCGTCGTGAACCGGGGCAGCGGAACCATTATGTCTCCGTGACCGCCGAGCAGGACCCCGCGAATATCCTCGATGCAGATACCAAGTTCCTGGCTCAAAAAGCACGTGAACCTTGCGCTGTCCAGCGCGCCGGCCATTCCCATAACCCGGCTGTTCTCGAACCCCGTCACCAGCGAAGCCGTGTAGACCATAGCGTCCAGGGGGTTGCATACCACTATGACAAAGGCGTCGGGGCAGTGGGTTTTGACCTGCTCGCTGACGCTTGTGACTATCTCGACGTTTTTGGCGAGAAGATCGTCGCGGCTCATACCGGGTTTTCGCGGCATGCCGCTGGTGATAATAACGATCTCGCTGTCCTTGGCCTCGCTCCAGTCGCAGGTTCCGGTTATGCGGGAACCGAATCCGTAAACGCCCCCCGACTGGGCGATGTCCAGGGCCTTGCCTTCTGCGAGACCCTCTACGATGTCGATAAGAACAATATGTGCGAAATCGCGTGTCGCCGCGATATGTGCGGCTGTCGCGCCAACGTTCCCGGCTCCGACTATGGTTATCTTCGGCATTAGTGCTCCTTCATATTATTACTTCATTTAAGTTGATACGGTGGAATTATACACAGCCGGCAAAAACATTCAAGCCTTTAGCTCCCAATTATGCAAAACGCGCAGCAGCGGCCCTGAAATCGCGCAAAAGTAAAATTCTAAAAAATTACAGCACGATAATTAATTGAAAAGCCCGGATAGTTTGGTATCATAGTTGGCGGATATTAACTTTTTCGGAGGCAGAAATATGCTGCAAAGAACTGCAAATTGCGAGAAAAAGCTCGAACGAATGAATAAAACACTTGCCCATAAAGAGGCCGACCGGGTCCCGATATCGGACATTTTCTGGTCGTCATTTCTTAAGAACTGGAGACGGCATTTCGGACTTCCCGATGACACGGATATTTATAAGTATTACGACCTTGACTGGATCGTTACGATACCCAACATCGACCCGCACATAAAGCAGTTCGAAATAATTAAGGACGACGACGAAGAAGTCATCGTCAAGACAGGCTTCGAGTGCACAATACGTAAAAAATTCGACGACCCCATGCCGGCTTTTCTGAAGTTTGACATCGACGACATCGACCAGGCTCTGGCGATGGAGTTTGACGACGCATGGGACGAAAGACGGTATTACAAAGGCGGCGACAACCAGCTTGCCGGCGTGGGAGATGTTTTCACAAGAAACCTTCCCCCCTGGACGGACATGATAAAAGGCTTATACCCGGACATCCCCGTCTATGGCAGTGTTTGCGAAGTTCAGGAGTTTTTGTGGCGTATCGTCGGCTCGGAAAACGTGTTGATGTGGCTGGGCCTTTACCCGGACAAGATGAAAAAGCTTACCGAGAAGATACAGAGGTTCATGGTAGAGACAGCGAAGGCGCAGATAAAAGCCGCTGACGGACTTCTCGCTGGCATGGTAATCTGGGGCGACGTTGCTTATACCAGGACCATGATGTTCTCACCGGAGATGTGGCGGCAGTATTTCAAACCCTGCGTTAAGGAGCTTATCGATCTTTTCCACGACAACGGCCTGCCCGTGATATATCACGGCTGCGGAAATGTGAAGTCGATACTGGGCGATTTTGCCGACATGGGCCTTAACGCCTATAACCCGCTCGAGGCCAAAGCCGGCCTTGACGTTATCGACCTGCGCAGGGAGCTTGGTCACAGTCTCGGTTTCTGCGGCAACATGGACGTACAGCTTTGGGCCCGCGCCGATGAAAAGGAACTTAAAGATACCGTGATGAAAAAACTCAACGCAGCCAAGGGCGGCGGATTTATTTTCCAGTCAGACCATTCGATACCGGGCAATATTCCGCCGGAAAACTACGACTACGTTGTCAAACTCGTACATGAAAAAGGCGTTTACCCGCTGGACCTCGGCGAGTATGACATACCGGATATCCATTAAGACAGTTCGAAAGATGTAAAAAAAGAAGGGGCCGGTTTGACCCTGACCCTTCCTTGTTTATTCTCAATCGCTCCGATCTTTACGTTCGGACCGTTACTGTGGACACGAGTTCCAGTTCTTTACGGTGTTCGCAAAATCAAAATAATCAACGGTCGAACTGCGATCGAGGTCCATACCTCCGCACCAGTCTCCGTTACTGTCGCAATCGGTATCCATCCAGTGTAAAGCAAGCTCGATAATGTTTTCGCTTGTGCAATGTGTTGTCCTGAAATTCCAAACCGGCCCAAAAACTTCCGGCCCGCCGCATGGGCTTTTCGCTGCAACCTGCCAGAAGTAATCTTCGCAGAACTGCAGCGGTGAAGGATCGCAGCTCGGCTTTGTTAAGCCTGAACAGATCAAATTCGAGGGCGGATACTCCCTGCCAAAATAAACATCCCATGTTACGGATGTTCCGCCGTATTCATAAAATATAGTACCGTTCCATATCCGCGGCGAGAAAACCGAACCGAAAGGATAAGCATTGCCCGTACCGCGGTCCTCAAATCGAAGCTGTTCGTTTTCAAAGGCCCCAGTCGGCCCGTTGGTATAATGCAAATAACCACCCTCGCTTACTGTCCAGTAAATACCGACCGTCTCGCCGGCATCTATCGTCAAACCGCCGATATCCACATAAGTGGCGCTTCCGCCGGGACTGGTCAAAGGCACATGAACCCTTCCCAGAAGAGTCCATTGCCCCGGCTGGTTTTCTTTGCCCAAATAACTTGTTCGGTCCGTAACATAATATACTTCAACTGTAACCGGGCCGGTGTCGTCCCCGTTTGAAGTGGGTGCATCGTGCTCAATATTCCCCGCCCATCCCGTTATAGTTATCGTCTGCAAAGCTGTCAGGTCGAACATGTTACCGTGATGCGCGTTGCCCCCGGCAAAAACCGTGGTAAGAGAACCGGCATCTTCTGCAGGCAATTGCCGCTCGCCTTCCCATTCCAGAACGGCATCAATCGGAACACCTCCCTCTCCCTCCGCAGGCACCGGACTGAAAGGGTCAAGCGGAATCTCACAAACAGTTACATCCACCGTTCGCAGAACGGACCCGCCGCTTGTCATGTTGTAAAAAGAAACGGTGTCGTAATAGTTTCCCGGCGGCAAATGGTTTGCCTCGTTCGATAAACAAACATCAACAACTGCAGAACTCCCCGGCCCGAGTGAACCGCTTGAAGGATTTGTTTCCACCCAGTTTTCATTCCCGAATGCTTGCCATTGGATCGTTGCGTTATTGTTATTAGTTATCGTATATTCCCGGCACACCGGCTCGAAAGGTCCGCCTTGCTGACCAGCCGAAACAAGTCCGTCTATTGGTTGAACCACCAGCCCGCTGCACGGACCGTATGAACTTAAGTCGCTTTCATAAAAGTCATAAGGGGTGCCTTTGCCCTGTGATATTCCCGCAATTCCGCCGGGAGTATCAAGACCCAGCCAGGAAATCCTTATCCGTCCGTCAAAGAACATTTCCACCTGGAAAGTGTTTGAGTTATTTATATGAAATTCCGGCACATTTACCCAGCTTACCACAAGCCTGTCGACAAGCTGCTCAAAAGTGACCTGCCCGCCTGCCGAAGGATTGAAATCGTTGAAAAGGCCCGATATGCGCGGAAGCTCAAAATGGTCCCTTAATGATACGTCAAAATCAAAATCCCCTTCCCCGAAAGTAATATAACCGTTACTGCCTGCATACACCTCGGTATAGGGCTGACCGTAAATGAACACCTCGTTTCCCCCGCTGAGAGTCACCATTTCAAAGTCGTCATCACTTAATGTCATAGGCGACCCGTTCGAAGGTTCGACGGGCAATGAGACTATCGGCTCAACACAGGCGTTGTAACCGTTGGAACCGGGCAAAGGGGTTAGTAATAATGACAGACCGTCAAGGTCATTATCTTCCGAGCTGAAAAACTCCGTGAAATAATCCGGAATATTAGTCGTCTCAAAGCTGTAACAATTCCCGCCGTTGTCATTGGTTGAAAAATTCCCGAAAGCGTCCTCTGCTGTCACCGTAAAGAAATACTCGGTGTTATCCGAAAGACCGGCAAGGTAAACCTCGTGGAAACTGTCATAACTCGAATTGCTTTTTACGATATCGCAGCTTCCGCACTCTGTGCCGCAGCAAACTTTTACTGTGCTCAATTCGTCGGTTTCAAATGTCAGCAAAGCATGGCCGCTTCCGACTTCGACAACCTGGACATTTGAAATAACCGGCCCCTCGCAGTCCGTCACCGCCGTGTCGCTTACTACCTCAATACTGTATGTGCCGCAATAGTTCCAGTCCTTGTAGAAAACACTGATTCTCTCGGCGCTGCCCACCTGGACCATTCCGTCGTTCGGAACCGCAGCTCCGGATTCCGTGGAAATACTTGTTTCAAATAAATCCGAAAAGCCCTGCACTTCCGGAACTGAAATGCTCTCGAAATCTCCGCTTTCGGTGGTTAACAGTGCGTTCACAGCAGGCACATGACCAGGACCGAAAAGCCTTGAATATCCCGGTATTAAGTACTTAAAAGAAGGCGGCAATCCGCTTATGTCCGCGCTTGTGTCGCCGATGGTGATCTTTATCGTGTCTGAACAATTATAAGTTTCCCTGTCAAAATTGACAAAGGCACAATCTGAAACTTCCGTTAAGATCGAGCCTTCAAAAGGAACGGAATTGCGCTCGCTTACAACAAGGTCATAGCTGCTCGACGCCTGCTCGAAAGTTATCCCCTTAAAAGTAATTTCGCCCCGCCCGTCGGTAATTCCGGTCCAATGTTCGTCACCCTGCCGGTGAGAAATGCAAACCAGCGCATTACTCAAAGCAGCCTGGTCCTGCATTACTTTTACGGTTAAATCCACCGGAACACCGTTGATGACGGTATGGGGGTAGAACACCTCCATCGTCCGCGGCCCCTGTGTCCGAAGCTGCATCTCAGGGTCACCGAACCAATGGAACATGTGGAACTGTCCTTCCGTGACATTGCCCATGCCCAGGTACGTACCCATATACATCTTCCCGTAGTTCAATGCGACCCCTGGTCGCCATGAGGAGGTGTTTGAATATAAAGTGTCATAATCAGCCGCGAAGCAGTCATAAATACCGTGCGTCAGCAGGTCATTGTAACCGGAATAGCTTGTCCGTGTTGCGCCCGCAATTCCAACGCATCCGCCGGGTGATTTTTTCAAAAAAGCCTCGCAGAAACAGTCCCCGCCGCTTCTCTGGAAAGAGCCTGTTTCACAGTTGGTGCTGAAAACCACCGGGGTTTTATCACCGTTTGCCAGTGACATTATATTATCTGTCGAATAAGGCGGGTCCCCCCAGGTAATTTCGTTTCCGTGGTCACGGTGCTGCACGAGCCCCACCCCTGAATTGATCGCGTCATTTATACCCAGGGCCGCCTCCTCCGGGCTGCTCCACATATCCACGATCCATTGCGGAACCGGGTCGGGATAGGGCCAGGCGCCCCATCTCTGAAAATTCACACTCTCACGATGTGGATACGAGCCGTACTGGAAATGGAAGGTATCAAAAGGCAGCGGCCAATACGACGCGCACAAAGCGGTTTGCCCCCCCCAACCCTTAACGTTGATAAGAAAATCATAAATTGTCATCAAGGTTTCCATAAACCAACGATCCGCCTGGCTGTCACCGTCAAGGTCCTGAAAATAACCTGCTGCGAGGAAGTTTCGATACCACTGACCCTCTGAAGGTGTCTTTTCGTATGCGAGAATTTTGTCGATAACCTCTGAACATTCCGCTCTTGTCTTGACCGGCAGCCTTGCGATAATAAGGTCCGCGAAAAAATCACCGCCGTCAACACAAGCGTACAACTGGTCGGTGATGCACGAAAGCTCGCCTTCGTAATAGTTTGAGGGAATCTCTTCAATATCCCCGACAAGCAGTACAAACGACGGCGCCGGCGTCCAGTTATCATAAGCGCTTTGAATATATCTCCCCACTTCAAAAGCGCTCTGCCCCACTGTCGACATATTGACAATTTTCGTAACATAACCTTTTTTATGTTTCCACTGCGCCAATGGCAAAGTTTCCTGGTAAAGATGATCGGCAGTGATGATAAGATAATCTGCGCCTGAAAGGCTCGAACTTAAAGGCATTTCCTGCTGCTGTTCAAAACCGGGCGGGGCTTGATTGATAATTATCGACTCAGTAAGTGAATCGAATTCTTCCGAGCCAAGCCGCAGTTTTTCCTCCATGCTTACCGGCTCTTCAACGCCCTCGAACATGAGCTTTACTTTTACGGTTCCCGCCGCCCTTAGTTCGTTTGTCCCGGGGTTATATTGAAAAGGAAAAACTTTTACGAAAACCACTCTTCTGCCCCTGATAATTCCGATCTCTCCCAGTTTGACATTAACTGACGGAAAAAACTTATCGGCGTTGTAAGCTTCCTTATCAATCTCAAAATTGAGCATATCTATATCATTATCCCCGCCGTCGGGCAAAGGAGGCTGAAGGGGAAAAACCTTCAAGTCTTCGGCAAGTGTGGAAAAATCCCCTGTTTCTGCGTCGAGCGTAACTTTCACCCCAAAAGGTATTTCAACGAACAGCCCCTTAAATGGCATCTCAGCAACGCCGACTTTCTCTGCTGTTCTTCCAAGACCGTAACAGTCGAGCTGATAATATATCTTACCATCCGGGTCGTAAAGCGGCTTGGCAGACAGAGTACTTACCGAAACATCGACCTCCATACCCTCGGCCGTTCTGTTTGAAAAAGTCGCAACACCTTGATCCGCCGCCATAACTTCACGGTTCCACTCGATCTCGCCTGAGCTTGAAACATCCCGGACCCAGTTGTCGGCATGAATTGAAACCGCGGGTAAAGACAGTATAATAAGCAATGAAATAATGCTGAATAAACGCCAATTGAGATATGCCTTTATCACACCAACCGCCTCCAATATTTAGTTCCCTGAATGCTTAAAAACTCAAACTCTTTGCAGAAAAACAAAATGGAAATAACAGACAATTAAGCGCCCACTCTATATGTCCCGCATTTTGTCCTGCTCCTTACTGCCGAATCCTTTTTAAGTCTGATAAAAAATTCAAAAAAGAAAGGCACTGATAAAGTAACTCATAGCACGATTTGGTATGACATGTCAAGTATAAAATGCTTTTTATCATCAAATGGCTCAATGAAGCATTAAAAGGTACTCTTTCCATTTAATACCGGAACCCATTTTTTCTGCCGCCTGAAGGCAAAATCTGTCAAATAACGCACTTAATCTTCCGCTTGACACTTCCAATCCATTGAGAATATGTTTATAATCCGAAATCTGTAAAATGTAACAATTTGTCAGCTTTTTAGTGTTTTTCGGAGACTATTGTGTTTAACGAATTTGTAAGCCTTGTTTCTCGTCATGTTCTTGGCGACATCGCGGTTTTATATGTAAAAGATGAGCAAACCGGTTCGGTCGGCATGTGCATTTTGCCTGCCGGTCTCGAGGAAACGATCCCCCCCTCACGGAAATACCTGCCCGAAACTTCCGTTGAAATGCTCAACCTGTTCATGAAAGATGTCCGGGCAGATTATGTTCAGAACCTGGTCCAGCTTAAATGCGAGGGCGATGACTACCCCGGCGGTTTTTCACAGGGCCGCACGATGTGCAGCAGTCAAACCGTCGCGGAATTAAAATACACGGATCAGCAGGTTCGATGCGAAAAAGATGAAACGGTAATTACTACCACCCTTGAAGTGCAAGGCCGTTTCAATTGCGAGCACATTCTAAAATGGCGAAAAGGACAGCAGGCGCTGCGGGTCAGCGTGGTATTTCATAACATATCCAGGCAAGTCGAAAAGCTTGAAATGCTCTCCTCGTTCTCTCTCTGGGGCATATCACCTTTCGACGAAGCCGACTGCTCCGCAAGGCTGAAACTTCATCGCTTTCGCAGCAACTGGAGCGCGGAAGCAAAACCCGACCAGGCAATGTTCGAGGACCTTCACCTTGAAAGGACGTGGGTCGGGCACGGAGTTATCTGCGAAAGATTCGGCCAGGCAGGTTCCCTGCCGGTAAGAGACTTCTTTCCTTTCGCGGCGATTGAAGACGTAAAAAACAGCGTCTGCTGGGGCGCAAGGCTCGCCGAGCCCGGCTCATGGCAGCTCGAGGTCCACAAAACATACGACAAGGCATGCCTCTCCGGCGGAGCTGCCGACATGGAACTCGGCCACTGGTTAAAGGAGGTCAAGCCCGGAGAAAGTCTTAAAACAAGAGAAGCTCACATATCCGTCTGTACCGGCACTGTCGAACAGCTTTGCACACGCCTCAATTCCGTTCTGCAAAGTCCTCTCGCCAATATGCCGGCTATTGAAAAAGACATGCCCGTAGTATTCAACGAATGGTGCACAAGCTGGGGCAACCCCTCTCAGCAGGCCCTCGTCAAAGCGGCAGACCGCATAAAAGACACGGGAATGAAGTATTTCGTTATAGATGCAGGCTGGTATCGACAGGGCTCTGCCCCCTGGGACAAAGCCCAGGGCGACTGGAAGGTATGTGACGAATTCTTTCCCGGCGGCTTAAAAGCAGCCGCCGATGCCATAAGAGAAAGAGGACTTGTTCCCGGCCTATGGTTCGAGTTTGAAGTTGTGGGCAGACAATCCGAAGCACGGAATATGACCGATCATTTTCTAAAAAGAAATGGAAACGTAATCGTCTCAGGCGACCGTATGTTCTGGGACTTCCGCGACCCGTTCGTGATTGACTATCTTAACGATAAAGTTATTAAAACTCTGCGCGACTGCGGCTTTGGGTACCTGAAAATCGACTACAATGAGACCATTGGCATCGGCGCCGACGGTGCCGAATCCCCGGGCCAGGCAATGCGCCGCCACCTTGAATGCGTACAGGAATTCATCCGGAGCATAAGACGTGAAATTCCGGAAATCGTTATCGAAATATGTTCTTCCGGCGGCCACCGTCTCGAGCCTTCAATGATGGAATTGTGCAGCATGGTCTCCTTCTCCGATGCGCACGAAACAGTCGAAATACCGATAATTGCAGCAAGCCTGCATAATCTGGTAATACGGCAGCAGCTCCAGATATGGTGCGTCGTCCGCAAAACAGATGACATGAATCGGCTGGTCTACTCGCTAAGCTCGCTGTTCCTCGGCAGGGCCTGTCTTTCCGGCGACATTTATGATATCGACCAGGCCAACTGGCAAAAGATTTGCCAGGCCCTTGAACTTTATGAAAAGGTTAAGCACATTATCAGGGACGGTGTTTCAAAAAGATGCGGGGACATTCAGCAAAGCTGGCGGCACCCGGCCGGAGTCCAGGCAGTAATGATGGTTTCCCCGGATAACACCGAAGCGATTATAGTCGCTCACAGGTTCGCAAAAGCATCTGACCGGGTAAACGTCGATCTGCCTGCAGATGACTTGAAAATAAAATCCATACTTTCAAGCTCCGATACTGATGCTTCCGTGCATGACCGCAAATTTACCTGCACGCTCAAAGAACAATTCACTGCCTGTGTAGTGCATCTCGGCAAATAGATAACAAGGCCTGAACAGCGAGTCCGATAATAACCCGCCTCAATGGCTTTATCATTTCTGGCCTGAAAATCAGACTGTTACCGGACTGTAACTGTATTGCCGCCCAAGGCTCTGACACTCAAAACATTGACCAAAAATGCACGGAAAATCAGCCATACCCCTTTAAGTTTCAAACCTCCTTTACCGATAAAAAAAACATGCAGGATTGTTGATTGCAAGGTAACAGGAGAAAAAATGGATTACCAGAAAGATCGCCGCAGGGAGAAAAGACTCAAATACAATTGGCCGGTCTGGTTTGCCGAGGAAGTGAACGACCTTCTCACACAGGGACAAATGGTGGACATCAGTTCAAACGGCGCGGCGTTTACCTGTTACGCGGACAAATGTCCGGACCCCGGCCAGAGCATTACCACACGCTTTAGTGTTCCGAGATACAGCCTCGAAAGCATGGACGCCTTCGATCTGGAAAATTATATCCGACAAGCTCGTATCTGCAGGGTCGATGAAATAAGTGCCTTTGTAAGACGCGTTGCGGTGCAGTTTGCCGACCCCTTGCCTTTCAGGCCCGGCGAAGTAACAGACACCGAGGCCCTTATCTCAACCGAATCGGTAACAGCTATAGGCAGCGAAAACCAGGACCGGCAAGTCGAAGAAGCTGTCAGTTGACCTTACCGGCGGTCAATTATCACAAGCCGGCATCCACCAGAAATCAGCCAGCCGGTTACCTGATGAATTTACAAAACCTTCCTGTTAAAATTTCATCCAAATTGAAATAACTTCGTATTGCACTTAACCCTAAAATCCGTACGCCTGGCGAAGCTGGTCCTCTGTGGGTCTGGTGGGATAATATTCACCCCGGGGGCCTACGTATCCGGGTCCGCTTTTAGTCAGCTTAACAGGTATCTGGGAACCGTTCGAGTTCGTGATCCATATTGTCTCGGTTGACTGTTGAGCCCTTACGCTTTCGATGTCCTGCCGCATACGCTTCTTGTCGGACTCATTGCCCACACCGTATCCAACAGCACCGCCAATCGCTGCTCCGGTCATTATCGACTGCGAATCCCCGTCTGCAAGAGCACCTATCCCCGCCCCTATTGCAGAACCCAAAAGAGCCCCGCCTTGCGCATCGTCCTCACAGCCTGAGGTTAACGTAAGAGCAAATGCTGCAAAAATGGTGATCAGAATTGCGAAAATATTTTTAGTCATTTTGAATCTCCTGTTCAAGCATTCTAAAAATCTGTTTTTCCCAGGTCCGTAATTTTGAGGTATACAGATATTTTAACTAATAATTTCGGTATAGTCAAGCGTGTCAATACGTTGTTTTCTTGTAAAAACTTGACATGTTGTTATACTTATCGGTGTTTTTTATGTTCAATTTATTGAAATTAAGGGCTTTTTATGAAAACTCAGGTCGTTATACACGGTGCGGGCGGCAGAATGGGCAGACGGGTCATCGCTCTTTGTCTTGAAAATGACAGTATTGAAATTGCCGGGGCGGTGGACCGACAGGATCATCCCGATATCGGCAAAGATGCCGGACAGCTGGCAGCAGTCAAAAAATGCGGTGTCCCGCTTTCAGGTGTTTTTCCCGACAAAGCGGATGCGGTTATTGATTTTTCTCTCCCCGATGCAGCGGATACTGTCATAGATTACTGCACGGCCTCAAAAGCAGCCCTTGTGATGTGTACTACGGGACTTTCAGATCAGCAGAAGGAAAAACTTAACAAGGCTTCTCAATCTGTCGCTGTGCTTGAAGCTACTAATATGAGTGTAGGCATGAATGTTCTTTTCAGTATTGTAGGGCACGTGGCCGAGCTTTTGGGCGACCAATACGATATTGAAATTGTCGAGCAGCACCACCGTTTCAAGAAAGACTCTCCTTCGGGAACGGCCCTGACCCTCGCTGAGCGGATTGCAGAAAAGACCGCAAGCGATTTCCCCAACTGCCTTACCCACGGCAGGCAGGGCAGAGAAGCTCTGCGTGAAAAAGGAAAAATAGGCATGCACGCCGTAAGAGCAGGGGACATTACCGGCAAACACGCCGTGATATATTCCACCATCGGCGAGACGGTAACCATCTCCCACGAGGCGCACAACAGGGATAACTTCGCGGCAGGGGCCGTAAGAGCCGCCGCATGGCTGGCAGGCAAAAAGCCCGGCAAGTACTCGATGGCTGACGTTTTGGGAATATCTTAAAAAAGCTCAAATATTCCCTTTTCAGCGAAAGTTCAAAAATAAACGACGAAAAAATACTGTTTTTTCAAAACATTATTAATCCAAATTATTTAAAAATATCCTTGCATGGGAACTGCTGGGTGCTAAAATATATTTATGACCAAATTTCCGCTTTATCTTGATCTGCAGGGGAAAAGGGCGGTAGTTATCGGTTCAGGTAAGCACGCAGCTCATGGCATCAAATCATTGCAGCTTGCAGGATGCCGTGTGATTTGCCTCGCCGAACAGTTGACACCGCAAATCAGGGAAGCAGCGGTTCCACCCGGCGTTAATATAATTATCAGCAGCTATTCAAAGCAATATCTTAGCGGCGCAATGCTCGTTGTCGCCGCAGCGGCAAGTCCTGAGCTTAACAGCAAAATTCGTGACCATTGTCATAAAATGGATATTATGTGCTGCCTGCCGGACTTTCCGAACAGCTCAGATTTCTGCATCCCGGAGGTTCTCGACAGGTTTGGTCTACGTTTTGCCGTTGCTGCTCCGTCCAATTGCAGGCCGCTTCAAAGAAGGATTCGCAGCAAACTCGAAAAGTTGTTCGATGAAACACACGGACTTTTCGCCGAGGAGATAAGCACCACCGAAAGAAGGCTTATCGAGTCGCTGCCGGACAGCAAAAGGCGGGAGGAGCTTATCGGCCAGCTTGTAAGGGAAGAGTCCTTCGAGTATTTTCAAAAAAAAGGCCCGGAGGCATGGCGCCAGCGGGCATTTTGTTTATTCGGTCATATGCTAAATCCCAGCCGGGGTGTAAAAAAATCCCCAAACCAGGCAGATCAAAGCACTTAAGCGCTTATTTTATCAACCTTTACCTTGAGATATTTCTGACGGTGGCCGATGCGTTTACGGCTGTCTTTTCGCCTGCGGAAATGCGTGGGATAAAGTTTAGGGCCCTTAACCGTGGCATCTTCGGCGGTATTTTCAAAAACCCCTGAGACCTTTGCACCATCGATGTACGGGGCGCCGACCGATATATTCTCACCGTCGCTTACCATTAAAACCTTGTCAAAATCAACGTTTTTGGCTTGTGGATCGATTTCCAGCAGGTCGATCTGGATCACATCGCCCTCGCTAACCTTATACTGTTTACCGCCTTGCTCAATTACAGCGTACATCTTTATCTCCCGATAGAAAATTAATAATAGCCTCGCATTTTAGCACTAAATCCGAGCCTGTAAAGCATTTTTTGCAGATTTTTAAGCTGTGAGATGAAGATAGCGTGAATTTAGGGTTTTTCCCTCAAATATCCCTCGCCGGCATGCTTTAAAATCGGGGTTCCCTATAGAAATGCTTACTTATACTACGCCGGTTCAGCGGCTTCCTCAACAACCCTGACAGTGTTCTTACCGGCCTGCTTGGCCGCATACATCGCCTGGTCGGTCGCCTTCGTAACCTCATCCGGGCTCATGGTTGTCGAGTCGTACTGTCCGACACCGACACTGATTGAAAGTTCGATCTTGTTCTCGTCCCACATAACCGGCGTCTCCGATACCATCGCAACCATTCTCTTGGCCACAACAATAGCGTCCGATAAGGACGTGTTCGGCAGTATTATAGAGAACTCATCCCCGCCGTACCTCGCCCCCACATCTATCTGTCTTATGCACGCGTTGAGCCTTTTGCTTATCTGCCTGATAACCATATCTCCCGCACGATGCCCGAAATTGTCGTTGATCGGTTTTAAGTTGTCGATGTCCGCCATGATAATCGATATCTGCCCGCCGTATCTTTGAGCCCTGCGAAGCTCTGTCTCAAGCCTCTCGTAAAAGCTGCGATGATTAAGCATGCCCGTAATGCCGTCTGTCTTGGCCTGCCGCTGCGTCTTCTCGAAAAGTTTAATATTCCCTATCGACGCCCCGATAAGCTGCCTGAAAAGCTCGATAACCGCTATGTCCTCATCGGTGAAAGTTCCGTCACCCAGCTTGTCGGTGAGGTTAAGCACACCCACAACACGGTTCTGACATATCAGAGGTGCGATAATGCAGCTTTGGCTCTTATAGTTCTTGGAAAAGGCCCTGTTGGTGTTCGTTATACGCGGCTTTGAGTAATTATCTATGTCGTTTACGACCATAAGCTCCTTGCTGCGAACAGCGGCAACCATCGGAGAAGGGGGGTTCTGGTTTAGCGAAACGATATTGTTAATTAGGAACGGATGGTTATTTTTCTCAAGGTGCAGGATATCGCTTGAGTCGTCAAGTATGTAAAGCGATGCCCTTTTGGCACCTATAAGTTCGGAAATATCCGTCACGCATGTTTCTGCGACATTCTGTATATCCAGGCAGTTCAGCCTTTTTACTATGGGGGTGATAATCGAAAGACGGCAGATACCCCCCGTGCAGTGAAGCGGCTTTGTCGGTTTGGCAGATGTATCCTTATTTTCCATGATCAATACAAGTCTCTTATCAACAGCGGCTTACGGTTATCATAGACAAGATTAAAAGGCTCTTAACAATACAATATCGGGATATAACACCTTCGAGTTTAGTGCCAAAACATAAGGTTTTGTTATATTTTGTCTCTTTTGCCCGGGTAAAAGAACAAAAAATATTTCAAAAATTTAAGTCCAGAATCCATAAAGAGTTAAGTTTTTTCTTGTAGAAAATGGCAGTTTTTTTACGAAAATAGTAATTGACCAAACATGTTTTACGTTTTATAAAACGTAAAATACATTTATTAATTGAAGCTGAGAGAATTGATTCTTAAACTACCCGTCAGATTGACGCGGTTTCGGAGTTGAAGTCATGAATAACGTCCAGGTGCCCAGAAAGCTTTATCGAATCGGTGAAATTGTAAGACACAGCCCTTTTTCTAGGCAAACAATACACAACTACACCACCATGGGCCTGATACAGGAGTCGCAATGGACCGAGGGCGGGCACAGGCTATACGATGAGTCTGTATTTTCAAGGCTCTCGGAGATACTCGAACTGAGGAAGACAAAAACACTCTCACAGATAAAGGATATTCTCACATCCAAAGGTAGCGGAGATTTCTATTCCAGTCCTCTTGCTTCCTGATAAAGGTCAACTGATGAAAATTGCCAACAACCTAAATAATGTTTCTGATATACTGTTGAAGATAATCTCTTTCACGGAAAAGAGAATGGAGATACTCAAGGAGAACATAATCAGCGTCGACAGGGACGATTATGTCCCGATGGACCTTGATACCGAACAGTTCGCCGAGATTATGGCCTGTGCTGTCAGCGAACATGTGAACCATAACAGGGCGGTTTTTTCCGACAATGAGAATTTCCAGTTCGGCTTGCAGGATGAAATACGCTGTCGCTCTGTAATCGACCACAGGGCAAAAAAACTGCTCAAAGACAACACCAAAGAGTATTTGAAATATGAGCTTGAAAAAATGGCGGAAAATACTAATAATTACTCAACAGCAAGGAATCTTTTTTATCGTTCCCTGGCGGACGATGAAGACCTGTGCTGAACGGTTTAAGTTATTATAATTTATCAACATTGAAATGTGCGGAAGCTTAAAAAATGAATACAGCGGCAAAGCCTGCTACAGTTATTGCAGTTACAAGCGGAAAGGGAGGCGTTGGTAAAACCAACGTCGTGGCAAATCTCGGGCTGGCTTTCGCTGCGTCAAATAAAAAGACCGTCCTGATAGACGCGGATTTGGGCCTGGGCAATCTCGATATAATAATGAACATCAACAGCATGTATAACCTTTGGCATGTCGCCAGGGGCACGCATTCCATTGAAGAAATAATACAGGTCGGGCCAAACGGCGTGGAGGTTGTTTGCGGGCCAAACGGCCTGGAAGACATGGCCAACCTCAACCAGTTCCAGCGCAGCAGGCTCATAGAGGAGATGGACAAGTTCCATTGCAACAGCGACATAATACTAATAGACACCTCTGCGGGAATTAATCAGTCCGTGCTTGCCTTTTGCAGTGCAAGTGACCAGGTGCTGGTCGTAACGACCCCCGAGCCCTCGGCGATGAGCGACGCTTATGCTATGATCAAAATACTGTCATTGCAGGACTACCCCGGAAAGATATGCCTCGTGGTCAATATGGCCGCCTCACTTTCAGAGGGCAAAAGGGTATACAGGCAGATGGCTGATGTCGCCCATAAATTCCTTTCGAGGACCGTTTACGAAGCGGGCATTCTCTGCATGGATGATAGACTGCCCAAAAGCGTAAAGGCAAGAAAGCCTTTTGTGCTCAATTATCCGCAAAGCAATATTACAAGTGCCTTCACCGCCATGGCAGCAAGGCTTTCTCGCGGCTGCAGGGCGGGGGAGACCGCACGAAATGAAGGTTTTTTCAGAAAGGTAGTGAACTTGTTTTTCTAAACCGCCGGACCGTTTTATCCGATAAGGACAGGCCCCACGATGGGGTGTTTTGGCGTGTTATGAATTGAAAATTAAAACTTTGCTCGGGCTTATAGGACTTTGTCATTTGTCGCAGGCAAAAAAATATTTACAGGGAGGTAAATAGAATATGAAATCTGTCCAACTGGAAAATATCGGCCAAGTCTGGCAGGATTACTTTGACAGCGGCAAACAGGACAAGCGATGCAGAAACATGCTCATGGAGCATTACCTTTCGATCGTCAAATACGCCGCAGACAGAATATACGCAAAACTTCCCGATAAAGTCGAACTCGACGACCTTGTAAGCGCCGGCATTTTCGGCCTCATGGATGCTATCGACGCGTTCGATCCCGAAAGAGGCGTTAAATTTGAAACATATTGCGCCCCGAGGATACGCGGTGCGATCCTCGACGAGCTCAGAAGCATGGACTGGGTGCCAAGGCTGGTAAGGGCAAGGGCCCACCAGCTGGAAAACGCCCTCCAGACGCTCGAAGCACACCTCGGAAGGATACCCACCGAAAATGAGATAGCAGGCGAGCTTGATATGGAAATGGACGAGTTCCGCAGGCTCCAGCGCGACGCCAACGCTGTCGGCCTTGTTTCGCTGAGCAATAAGTTCTCAGATTCCGACGGCGAAAAGGACATCCGAGAAATAGATGTAATTGAGGACCGCAAAAGTTCCAACCCGTTGCTCGAGGCCCAGAAACGCGACCTGAAAGGCCTGCTGACAAAAGGCCTGACCCGTGCCGAAAGGCTTATCGTAATACTTTATTATTACGAAGAGATGACGATGAAGGAGATCGGCGCTACCCTCGACCTTTCCGAGTCTCGTGTCTCGCAGATGCACTCGTCGATCATGGCAAGACTCAAGGCCCAGCTTAACTCACGAAAAAAAGAGTTTTCCATCACATAGGTAATTATACCTATAATTCATGCACGCATATCTTTGCAGCTCCACAGTGCCTTTTTAATACTGGAAAGGCTATTTTGCTTGATTTCTGTATTTTTTTGTATACAATACCCGGTTATCTTGCGTTAATTGAATTTGACATAGGGTATAAAAATGAATTTTACAAAAATGCACGGCCTCGGTAACGATTATGTCTATGTTGACTGTTTCAGTCAGCAGGTCAGGGACCCCGCTAAGCTGGCAGTGGCACTTAGCGACCGGCACAAAGGTATCGGCGCAGATGGACTGATCCTGATATGCCCCTCGGATGTCGCGGACGCGGGAATGGTTATGTTTAACAGTGACGGCACCCAGGCCGAGATGTGCGGAAACGGCATCCGCTGCGTTGCGAAGTACGTCTATGACCATAAAATTGCAGTCGCCGGCGACGAGTTTTCCGTGCCAGGCCACGGTTCCTTCGACGCGTCCCTGCAGATAGAGACATTGCGCGGCGTCTTAAAGGTCGGGCTCGAAATCGGCGACAGCGAAAAGGTTCAAGCTGTCTGTGTCAACATGGGTCAACCGATTCTCAACGCTGCCGACATACCCGTCGGCCTCTCCGTCGACAACGTTATCGATCAGGACCTCGAAGTGATGGGTACGCATTTTTCTATGACATGTGTGTCTATGGGCAACCCCCATACCGTATTTTTCTGTGACCATGTTTGGGATGTAGACCTTGAGCGGATAGGCCCGCTGGTCGAAAATCACGAACTTTTCCCCCAGAGGACCAACGTGCATTTTGTCCAGGTAAACACGCCTGATGAATTTACCATGCGTACATGGGAAAGAGGTTCCGGGATAACTATGGCCTGCGGGACCGGCGCATGCGCTTCCGCAGTCGCAGGTGTTCTTACGGGAAAATGTGCCAACAAGGTAATGGCTCACCTGCCCGGCGGCTCACTTGACCTCTACTGGTGCAGGGAAGACAACTGCGTTTATATGACAGGCCCTGCCGTGGAAGTATTTTCAGGAACCTTGAACCCGGACCTTAAGCTTGATTAACTGCCAACAACGTGTGCATATAGCTTCATACGGTAACTATTCTATTGAATAACACGAACCATCCTGGTTACAGAGTAGTTATTTCGTTTAAATTTAAAAAATCCTTTGTCCATGAGAAAGATGTTAAGCGAAGCTTAAATTGACCGTCCAGCCCTGTGACACCTGACATATAATTCTTGCCATTATGTTCAATAACCTCATGAGCGAAACCTGTACCAATTCCCTCATAGGTTTCACCCTTCAAGGCAATACCGGATAAAAAAGGAAGAGGCTTTATCGAATGATAATTCAGGGGGTCTTCACTTATTCCATAATGCCAGTTAAGAATTAAAATAAAATTACCACTTATTGGATGCTTGATTACAAAAGGGCTTTCACACGGATTAAAAACATGCTTGCTTCCGGGTATAACTGCTGCGTTTCCTGAATTAGTCCAACTCTTTAGATCTTTGCTTTCTGCAGTTCCTACAGCATATTGCCCATCCCCAATCATAGTTTCTTCAATTGTATAATACAGCAGCCATCGTTCATGAATTTCATCATAGATAACATGCGGATCTCTGCCTCTGATAGGCTCACCGTCGGTTACGATTATTCCACGGTCCGCAATTTCTTCTGGAATATCCCAGTTAAATAGATCTTTGCTTACCGCCATATATATACTTTCCCTGTGACCGTCATAGTTGAAATCAGGCTGCTTGTTGGGATGTCTCCATCCGGAATAAAACATATAGAACAGATCGTGATCGCCTTTTACGATAAATGGTGCAACGGCCATATGTTCATCATAAGAGCCCTTTTTGCCGCTTGCTTTTAAGGGATGCCCGTGCATTTGCCAGTTTATTAAATCACTGCTGCTGCTGTGTGAGATGCGTTCTTCGTGACCGGCATCCAGCCAGGAATAGCCGATCCCTCCTGAAATACTAAAAAGATGCCATCTGGTTTCATGATAGAAAAAACAATGGTCTTTAATATATTCGCCAGGCGGTGCGTAACGTACCTTTTCGATGAGACTCATTTAACATCGCATCCGTAAAGTGGTTTATTATACCTTTATTCGCTCACAGGAAACGTTTGTTCCGGTTTACTCTAACTTAGCTCCGCCCTGAGCTTCTCGCAATAATAACGTACATTGTCCCATTCCGCGTCCGGAGCTATCCGGTGGTCGGGACATGGAATATAACCCCCAAGCTCAACAAGCGGCTTGAGCCTTTCGATCTCCTCGTCGACTGCTTTTCGGTCGCGCGAAAAGACAACCTTGTTCATTCCGCCTACCCCGCGAACCTCTTTGCCGTATTTTTCCCGCCAGGGCGCAATGCTCGCGTTCCAGGTCCCCACCTCCATCGGGAACATCGTGTTAACCCCGTTTTCAAGCCATATCGGAACCAGCGAGTCGATCAGGCCGTCACAGTCCAGCGAAATAATATTAACCCCGTAACTGTTAAGAAGATCGCTTATCCTCTTATAATGTGGGCCCACCTTCTCGGCAAACCAGCCCGGCTCGACAAGCGGACCGTTCTTGAAGCAGATGTCTTCCCAGTAATGGCCGAAGTCAAATTTCGCGCCCTTCTTAAGCGTATACTCTGCCTGCTCGTAACATAAGTTACCGACAGTCTCGACTATCTCATCCATAAGCTCCGGGTCGTCGATTTTCAGGTAACTCATCCCCACAACCCCAAGCCAGTTGCGTATCTTCCCGAGCAGACTGCCCACCATAAGCCCCAGCGGGTACTGCCTGTTTTCAGTGTCTTTAAGAAAATCCAAACCGCCCTGATCAAAGGTGATAAATTCAGCCCCGGTATTGACAGTCCCTTTGGTAATCCTATCCTCGCTGAAAGCAAGCCTCGGTTTGTAATGCTCCTCCCAGCTCTTCCGATCGGTGAGAGTGTGCGCGATCTCCGACGGGATGGACCCCGCCTCGTCTTTTTGTAAAACGACAACACCGTCACTGTCTAAAAACTCTCTTGACCCGTCCTCATGCACCTTCATAACTTTCTGTTCAAAAGGAGGACTCAGCAGGTTATAATTCGTTGGAAAAGTGTTGAACCAGTTGAAGTCGAACCCGAGCTTGTCGGATATTGTCCGGTCTACCGGCGTGTTGTCCGACCAGCTTTTTGCAAGGTCCATGCTGATATGCCCTTCGTTGGCCCATTTTATCAGGGTTTCATGCCAGTAACCGAAGTGGACAATAGGAAAGGTACTGTAATCTTCATAATTCAGGATTGCAAGTGCCTCTTCTCTCATACTCATTTTATTCTCCTTACCACGTACTAAATCTTATATGCTTTTTTCGGATGCGATGTTTTTCAATTCCCTGCCGGGCAGAAAAGTTACCCACGAACATATCACTGAAAGGCTGATGCCTGTTAGCGCTGTAAACACATCCCAGAACCAGACATGCTCGCCGCTGTAAACGCTCACACCTTTAACCAACCCAAGGAATAGGACCGGCACCGCGAAAGCCAAAACCAGCCACCGCCACCCTTGGTCTATGCTGATATACTTTTGCGACTGATGCACCCATACCAGTGCAAAAAATGCGTATGCGCAAAAGTGGAACGCGATATTTATCAATTCGCTTGACATAACAATATATGTCCTCGAAAGGTTTGTAATAATAAAGATCACAATGCCCGTCACCCATAGCAGCCCCGCCCAGAAGTAGCACGCTGTGAATATCGCCAAACTAACCAGCGTCCCTGCCATATTCGCCCCGAAGTCCATTACATCGGCGTGTCTTCCGACAAACATCTGCAAAAGCTCGTCAAATATCCCGTAACCTGCTACCAGCCCAACTACCAGCCACGCTTTAACCCTCTTCCAGTTGACACGATCAAAAGGGCTTATCGCCGTCCAAACGAAAAAAACAAGACAAAGATAAGCCGTAAAATGAAGGGCCTTATCGCTCAGACCGCTCCTTGCGACCCACCCGGGCAGATTTATCGCCGGGATATGAGTCGCTATAAAAATGGCCGGCCAGTAAACAGCCAAACCGATAAGCACGTATTTATGACGTTTTTGCATAAAACCCGGTTTTTGGGGTACAAACTGTCTTGCCGCCGGAACCGTTCCGGAAAAGTCTTTTATTTTCGGCATAATTTAATATCATGGCATTGTAAGAGTTTTGTTGGCCGATGCAAGTTTAACCGCAAAAAAAGGAGTTTGACATGGCAAAAGCACTCAAAAAGGTCGCAATGATAATCGCTAAGGAAAGATTTCGTGACGAGGAACTGTTCGACACACAAAAGGCCCTTGACGCAGCCGGCGTAAGGACCACCGTTGTAAGTTCCCAAATGGGCGACAGACCTGGCAAAATGGGAGGAACCGCTCACGCCGAGATGCTGCTGAAAGAGCTAAATGCCGATGATTTCGACGCTGTCGCCTTCGTGGGAGGCGAAGGAGCGATGGAGTATTACGAGAACCTCAAGGCCCATGCTCTTGCAAAGGAAATGGACAGGCAGCAAAAAGTAGTGGCCGCAATATGCATAGCCCCGAGGATACTCGCAAATGCCGGCCTGTTAAAGGGCAAAAAGGCAACCTGTTACGAGTCAGAGGCACAGAATATTGCAAATCTCGGAGCTGAGTTCATCGAAACTGACGTCGTACGGGACGGCAGAATAATAACCGGCTCCGGCCCGCACGCAGCGGCAAAATTCGGCCGGACAATCGCAGAAGCGTTAAATGAGGAATAATGACACTCCCAACAGCTTACTTAACGAAAGGCGGTTCACCCTGGATTGACCCGATTATCTCAAGGGCCTTTTGCACATTGTCCTTTTCGCCACGGAAAACAAGCCTCACCGAGCCCTGGGCCCCGCCTATGCCGCCCGCCGCCTGCTGAACCGCCTCGACATCCGCCAGAACCTTAAGCGACTCTATCTCCGTGAATATGTCTCCGTTAAGAAGGAACATCGAGTAAACCGTGTTAAGCTCCTCCACCGGCTGCTGCGACATATTAACTATGTCTACCATGTTCCCGGCAATTTGCTTTTCAAGTCCCACCGGTATCACAAAATGAGCCTTCCTCGCAACGCTGTAAGGAAAAACCGTCCCCGTTGTCCCCGCCGACCTGCTGCCGATCAGAACCCCCGCCAGTTTATTCTCGTAGTCAAGGGCGTTTGCCCCTTTGACAACAACGTCGCCCGCTTCAAGCTTTTCCACTGCCTCAGCAAGGGTCATGTCCTTTTGCCATTTGCCATTGACAAGGATTATCTCACCGATACCTGCCCCTGCTTCGAGCTTTTTGCCTCCCTTTTCCGGGTACACCCTGCCCAGAACGTAAGCGGAATGATCGATCTTTTGCCCCGTCAGTTCCTCCGCGACATAGGTGTTCGTCGTACCCTTGCAGATTATCACCATGCCGTCTTCAAGGGCTTTTTTCACCTGCTCGCTTTGAGCGACCCCTTTAGCTATAAGTCTCTTGCTCTCGGCGACAGTAAGAACCGCCTGTGCCTGAAAAACTTTTTCCCTGCCCGGCCAGAAATTAAACGCACCGGCAATAACCACTCCCGCGGTAAGCAAAGCTAACCCTTTCATTTTTCCCCTTTCGACAACATCCGTTCAGATTTATCATTATTATATCTTATATCACGATGCGGTGCGATGACAGGGTAATTTTGGTGTGATGTAAGTTTCTTTTGCGGAGGTGCTTAGTTGCTGCCGCCTTTGTAGACAAGATTGATAGAGATCGGGTGGTCTCCTGCTTTAGCGTAGATACAGGTCTTCTGACAGCTTATACCAACTGAAGGCTTGACGTTCTTACCGCAAACCACGGTCGGCACCGATATTTCTATATCCCCCACGCTGTCCAGAAGCCGCGATTTAAGGCCTCCGGTCAGCAGGTTCGTTATCTCGCCAAGAGCGTCCTGCACTTCCGCTTCGTCAATTTCGTCGTCTTCTTCCATCATCATCATGCTTTTGGCAAGAGCCCGGGCGGTCTGGTCAATGCAGTTCAGTACAACCGCGCCCTCTAAAGGTCCGGTATCGACCCGGATATGAAACAATTGGCTGCTTCTGTGTCATTTTCTGCCGTATTATCGGTTCCGCACCGTTCGATGTCCATCATGACGGTCGTTTCAAATGCTTCCGCGGCGCTTTCCCAGAGGCTTTCGACAAGCAAATTCTCATCAACCATTGTTCGGCCTTATTTTTAGCATGAAAGTTGAAATATTACGCTTATTGCTGATATCGGCAAAAAAATCCGCCCGCATAATGAAAACACGCATTTTAGCCCCAAAAAGAGTATGAAATATGCTTGTATATAGAACTGAAGCAGGGTAAAATATATTTTTTACCGGGGCGTGGCGCAGTTTGGCTAGCGCGCATGACTGGGGGTCATGAGGTCGCAGGTTCAAGTCCTGTCGCCCCGATTTTTGCCATTGGCAAAAATCAGAGCAGTAGAGTGTAGAAAGGAGAAAGTAGAAAAAATCGGTTAACGCTAAGAAAAACCACCATTATTCCCAATAAAAGTATACTCTACTGCGGTCTCCTCTCTACTCTCTACTTTCAAAGCAAACACCTAATTGGCTTTCGCTTTTGAAAAACTTTTTGTTTACCCCAAAGCCGTCGACTTTGCCGACAAGGTTTGTGTCGCAACTTCAGAATTTTCCAAAGGCTATTATTATCCCCATGACCAACTAAACCGAGCATCTTTATCAGTCGCTGCTAACATCGATGAGGGCAATGGTCGATTCACAAAAAATGACCGAAAACACTTTTTCGGTATTGCTCGCGGTTCTGCGCAGGAATGTGTGCCCTTACTGGAATTAGCTCTTAGGCGAGGTTTTCTAAACACAGAACATATGCCTTTTTGAAAGGCAATTTGGAAGAAATTGCAAAAATGTTATCCGGCCTTATTAGCGGTTTAGAAAATCGCAAAATATAAGCGGTTTATGCGTACTTTCCCATAAGTCCTTGTAATAGCTGAAATTCTGTACTATTATCCAGACTTATTTTTAGGAAAGCATTGAGCAGCGGTTCAAACGAAGGACAGTCGCCCCGATTTTTGCCATTGGCAAAAATCAGAGCAGTAGAGTGTAGAAAGGAGAAAGTAGAAAAAATCGGTTAACGCTAAGAAAAACCACCATTATTCCCAATAAAAGTATACTCTACTGCGGTCTCCTCTCTACTCTCTACTTTCAAAGCAAACACCTAATTGGCTTTCACATTCGAAAGCTAATGGTTTACCAGGGAAAAATCGACTTAACCGACAAAGTTTGTGACCTGAGGTCTGATTTTCCCAATGGGTATATTATCTGCGATACCCTTCAGGAAATTTCACTGCCGTAAAATCCTAATACCTGCCGTGTTTCTCAGCCAGT